>NZ_KB912068.1:0-1444 GCF_000383695.1 Thioalkalivibrio sp. ALJ15 | reverse complement strand
CTCCGGATCAAAATTCCTGCGTCCCATATCGTCTCCTCGATCAGATCCCAATCATTCCACCGATCGAGGTGTCCACGAAAATTAGACCAGCACACGAGCGCCTCGGGCTCTCACCCCCGAGGCGCCCATTTGGCGGGTGAAATGCCCCGTTTAAGCCTCAGGAACCGCCTTTGAGGGACCGAAAGTCTCGTTCCTACAGAGGGTTGCCGTGGTCCAACCCCGTTATATATTCGCTTAGAGTCATATACCCACGGATGAGCCGTAACGTATGCCATCAGCCGCGCGAAGTAAGAGGGTCGGATGGGTGTCGATTTTAATATCATACTTTTACATTGTATCCACCCGCTTTCAGCTCCTTAATTATCGAGTATCCACTTTCTTCAATGCTGGTCGTATATTGTTTGTACACCAAGCCGCCCAAGTCGCTAGGTAGCACGACGGAACCAGTGTGAAGACAGCAGACTCTGTTTCGCCCCAGCTTCCCAACGAAGTAGCCGAACTCGAATATAACGTTCGGCCTTGATCGGATTTCGATCTGTCGGTCACTTTCTGGAACCTCGGCTTCAGATGCTAGATACGCAAACTCATCTGGCGTCAAGAGCACGAAGACGTACCCGACATCGCTGTGGGCTTCGAATTTCTCTATTACCGTCCGCCCTTCGTCCGCCTTGCGGTGCAGTACCACCGGCTCCAAGCCCAGTTCTGTAAGGAATATTTCCATCTCCTGCTTTGCGCTCTCATCATGTCCATGAACAATGAAAACCTTGCTAGAACGTGGTTTCCCATCCGGACTTACGTCCAATGCTCCCACTTCGGGCAGTACCTCATCAGCCACGCTAGCCCGTGCCGACTTTAGCGAACTCAGTATCATGGTTTTCGCATTGGTGAACTTTTCTTCGCCAAATCCGAGAACGCGAATAACAAGGCCCTTTTGCAAGGTTTGAGCCGGGACTGAGTCTTGGCCAAATTTAGCCTCCAAGAAGGTCCTTGCGCGAGACTGCCATACGACCCACTCCTCGGAGTACGCAGCTGGGTATCCGTGACGGGAAGTGGTGGCGCGAAAGTTCTCGTACGTGAACTTTTCGCCTTCACTAATTAGCTCATCTAGGGTATCGAACATTGCGGGCATGTGGGTATTCCTCTCAACGGTGATTGGGTGGCTCGGATGGAGATTGGATTAACGTGCGCGCGTATTCAGTTCGATATTCAGCCGAGTGGGGGGGGCAATGAAATCAGTCGGCTAGCGAGTGTCTGACGTGGTGTTCGGTGCCCGGGTATTTTGCGGAAGTGCGGAGTGGTTCGGTGGTCCGTCCATGTGAAGTAGTTCCGTTTCTATATGGTTACGACCTTATCTCTTTTTAGTTTGGTTGCACTGTACCGATATGTAGTGGCGTTTGGCTCCTATGAGGGTTTGTGATCCGTATGTTGTGTCATTGGGGGGGGG
>NZ_KB912067.1:0-1561 GCF_000383695.1 Thioalkalivibrio sp. ALJ15 | reverse complement strand
GCCCTTGAAGCCGCGCACGGCCTCGGTGTTCTTCTGAATCAGCTCTTTCACTTCCATCGTCATACCCTCAGTTCGTTGTTCAGTTCGCGCAGGGCTGCCGCGATCTCGGCGGCCTCTTCGTCTTCGTCGGAAAGGGCGGAGAAACCGCCCGCCATCAGGCGTTTCGCCTCGCGTTTGGAGAGCCCCAGATCACGCAGGCCGCGTTCGAGCTCGCGCGGGCTGGCCGGGTCCACCTGTTTCACGTTCGCGACCAGGGCGCCCGCGTCGGCGGGTTCCTCGACCACGCTGATCTCCACCAGCTCAATGGTTTTCAGGTAGCGGGTTCCGTCTTTCTCTTCGGCCCCACCGGGCGGGATCAGGTAGCCGATCGACAGACCGTCGACGGCCCCGTGCTTGAGGCTCGCGTAGGCGTCCTCGGCAACGCTGTGCCCGGGTGTGAGCTGGCCCTCGACCCATAGCCCCTTGTCGTCCTCACGCAGAACCGTCCAGCGCCCGATTACCGGGCCGGTGTGGTTCCAGCGCATGCGGATGGGCCGGGAACGGTTCTCGAGGGTGTGGGCGTAGGCCCCGGGCAGGATCGTGTCGTTGTAGGCGTCCACGCCGTTGAACACGGACGCATAGCCCGCGAACGAACGCGAAGCATCGTCGAACTTCAGCTCGGAAGCCGATAGGGATAGGGCTTTGTGGTGTACTGCTTTGGTCACGGGCCACCTCTCGTCAAACGCAAAACCGCAGGCCGCATCAGGGCCTGTTGTTGCATCCGCGAGCTTCGCGCCCGTTGTCCTGGAGTTCCGGTTCCGGGCATCGCACCCGTCTGCGGCAGGACTGTATGGATATACAGTAGTCACCATATCAGTGCCCCCGCGGCCGGTCAAGGCTCTTCGCGATGCTGTCGTGCGCCCATCCCAGGGTCCGCAGGGCATCGTCGAGGGTTTCCGCTTGGCTCGCCGCGACGATGGCGGCCTCTGCCACCCCCAGGGCTTTCCCCTGCGCCGCGACAGTAGCCGCCAGCTCGTAGACCAACGGGCGCCATTGCTCGGGCAGGGTGTCAGGCGCGGGCGCCCCCAGCGCCGCCAGGATCTTCTCAGGCGTCATCATCGCGGGCCCCCTCGTTCTGCAGCGCATCCCGCAGCGACTCGCGCAGTTCGCGCATCGCCTCGGGTAGTGTCTTGACGCTCGCCTCGAACCGCTCGGCGGCCAGCTCGGGCCGGCGTTCGTCCGGGTCCGCGATCGCGTTCCAGTCCGGTAATGTCTTGTGCTTTTTCATGGCTTGCCCTCAGAAAAATTCGTGCAACAAAGCAGAAAGCGTCTTCCCCCTCCGGTCCCAGACGGTCGATCGCGGGACTTTCTCATCCCCCCTACCGGCCAAAATCTGATTTGGAGAGGCGGGGAAACGACTACCCTCAACGGTCCCGGAGCGTCCTTCGCTGTACTTCGGGCTCCCCTAGGGGCCTGTCCCCATGTCGTCTAACTGTTCTCGCAGATCCTTTGCCCGACCTTGTCGCTTGAGCATCCGGCGCAGCTTTTGCAGCGCACTGCGCTCGAGCCGCTCGACCGCTTG
>NZ_KB912066.1:0-1590 GCF_000383695.1 Thioalkalivibrio sp. ALJ15 | reverse complement strand
GCCCTTGAAGCCGCGCACGGCCTCGGTGTTCTTCTGAATCAGCTCTTTCACTTCCATCGTCATACCCTCAGTTCGTTGTTCAGTTCGCGCAGGGCCGCCGCGATCTCGGCGGCCTCTTCGTCTTCGTCGGAAAGGGCGGAAAAGCCGCCCGCCATCAGGCGTTTCGCCTCGCGTTTGGAGAGCCCCAGGTCGCGCAGGCCGCGTTCCAGCTCGCGCGGGCTTGTCGGGTCCACCTGTTTCACGTTCGCGACCAGGGCGCCCGCGTCGGCGGGTTCCTCGACCACGCTGATCTCGACCAGCTCAATACTCTTGAGGTAGCGGGTGCCGTCTTTCTCTTCGGCCCCACCGGGCGGGATCAGGTAGCCAATGGACAGACCGTCGACGGCCCCGTGCTTGAGGCTCGCGTAGGCGTCTTCGGCAACGCTGTGGCCGGGTGTGAGCTGTCCCTCGACCCATAGGCCCTTTTCATCCTCACGCAGCACCGTCCAGCGCCCAATGACGGGCCCGGTATGGTTCCACCGCATGCGGATAGGCCGGGAGCGGTTCTCGAGGGTGTGGGCGTAGGCCCCGGGCAGGATCGTGTCGCCGTAGGCATCCACGCCATTGAAAACAGACGCATAGCCCGCGAACGAACGCGAAGCATCGTCGAACTTCAGCTCGGAGGCCGATAGGGAAAGGGCTTTGTGGTGTACTGCTCTGGTCACGGGCAACCTCTCGTCAAACGCAAAACCGCAGGCCGCATCAGGGCCTGTTGTTGCATCCGCGAGCTTCGCGCCCGTTGTCCTGGGGGGCCGGTTCTGGGCATCGCACCCGTCCACGGCAGGACTGTATGGATAACTACTGTGCATATTATCAGTGCCCCCGTGGCCGGTCAAGGCTCTTCGCGATGCTGTCGTGCGCCCATCCCAGGGTCCGCAGGGCATCGTCCAGCGTCTCCGCCTCGCTGGCCGCGACCATGGCGGCCTCTGCCACCCCCAGGGCTTTCCCCTGCGCCGCGACGGTGGCCGCAAGCTCGTAGACCAGCGGGCGCCATTGCTCGGGCAGGGTGTCAGGCGCGGGCGCACCCAGCGCCGCCAGGATCTTCTCAGGCGTCATCATCGCGGGCCCCCTTACTCTCCAGCGCATCCCGCAGCGAATGACGCAGCTCGCGCATCGCCTCGGGTAGTGTCTTGACGCTCGCCTCGAACCGCTCCGCTGCCAGCTCGGGCCGGCGGTCGTTCGGGTCCGCGATGTCGTTCCAGTCCGGTAATGTCTTGTGCTTTTTCATGGCTTGCCCTCAGAAAAATTCGTGCAACAAAGCAGAAAGCGTCTCCCCCCTCCGGTCCCCGGCGGTTGATCCCGGGACTTTCTCTCCCCCCTACCGACCAAAATCTGAATTGGGGGAACAAGAAAACGGCTACCCTCAACGGTCCCGGAGCGTCTTTCGCGGTACTTCGGGCTCCCCTAGGGGCCTGTCCCCATGTCATCCAACTGCTCGCGCAGATCCTTTGCCCGGCCTTGTCGCTTGAGCATCCGGCGCAGCTTTTGCAGCGCACTGCGCTCGAGCCGCTCGACCGCTTGTACGCTCATTCCCATCTCACGGGCAACAGC
>NZ_KB912065.1:0-4373 GCF_000383695.1 Thioalkalivibrio sp. ALJ15 | reverse complement strand
CCGGCAAGGCGACGCGGCGACCCGCGAGGCCACTGGCCGCCGCCTCCGGCAGGACGGATGCGGCCGTCACGCCGCGCTCGCCGCCGCGGCCCGCGACCCTGCCCCCGACATCGGCATCGGCTGCGGGAACACCGTCGTGGCCCCGGCATCCGGCCGGAACCAGGCCAGACGTGCGTGGCAGGCCGCCACCTCGCCGATCACGATCAGGCTGGGCGAGCCCACCTGCTCGCGCTCGGCACGCGCGGCCAGCGTATCCAGCGTGCCGCTGACCACGCGCTGGCGGGCGGTGGTGCCGTTCTCGATGATCGCCGCCGGGGTCTGCCCGGCGCGGCCGACACCCTTAAGCCCCCGGCAGATCTCGCCCACCCCCTTGCGGCCCATGTAGAACACCAGGGTCTCGCGGGTACTGGTCAGCTGCGACCAGTCCACATCCAGACGCCCTTCACGGGTATGACCGGTGATGAACCGCACCGACTGGGCATGGTCGCGGTGGGTCAGCGGTATGCCGGCATAGGCGGCGCAGCCGCTGGCCGCGGTAATGCCGGGGACGACCTGGTAGGCCACGCCGTCGCGCGCCAGCACGTCGAGCTCCTCGCCGCCCCGGCCGAACACGAACGGGTCGCCGCCCTTCAGTCGCGCCACGCGCTTGCCCTCGCGCGCCAGCCGGGAGAGCAGCGCGCTGATCTCCCCCTGTGGCACACAGTGACGATCTCGCTCCTTGCCGACATAGAAGCGTTCGGCCTCGCGCCGCGCCAGGTTCACCACCTCGGAGGACACCAGCCGGTCGTAGACGACCACATCCGCCTGCTGCAGCAGGCGCAACGCGCGAAAGGTCAGCAGGTCAGCCAGCGACCGCAGAGCCCATTCTCGGACTTGGACCTGGACCACGATGCGCTTCCTGCTCCGGTATCCGCGTGGTATGCGGCCGCTTAGGGCGCTGGGCCCGGACTTCCACGTCCCGGCCATAGCGCCACTCGCGCACGGTCATGCGCGTAATGCCGTAGCCCCGGGCCAGCTCGGGATCGATCACGCTGGGCGGCGCTTCCCGCAGCGCTCGTCGGATCTGGGGTGCGGTGCACGCGTCCGAATGGATCGTACTCACCATACTCTCGATCCTGCGTGGGCCCGCCCTACACCATACTCAGCCACTCCCGGCAACGAAACGGGAGTACCTTCTTGTGCAGTATAGAATCATCCTTTACCCAACAATTACCAGACATTTATCCTCCCAAGGATCAGAGCCTCAGGAAAAGGCGGTACGATTCAGGTAGTGTGTCCTTACGGCCGTAAAACGCGCCTGTGACCGCCCCAAACGGTTACAGAGGGCCCCAAGAGACCCTTGATGGCCCAACCGCCCCCCAAATAACGCACTGGGGGCATTGAGGCGGATGCAGAGCCATTGATCAGTGTTTGCCTGATCTCAGAGAAGGGGCTGAGTTTAGCGCATGGAAAAGCCAGAGAACCAAAAAAAGATGGACAGCCTCACTGCCCATTACAAAAAAAACCTGCTGGGTTACAAAACACAGCTTCAGGAGGCGTGGGCAGAAACACAGAACATCCCAGAGTCGCTGCACCTCATCAGAAATATTGCCCACCGTCTCAGTGGCTCGGGCGCAGTTTTTGGTTTTGCCGAGCTATCACAAAGGGCGAGCCAGCTAGAATGGGCCTGCGAGCAAGCAATAGAAAGCGCCCCGCCTGAATATAACGCGACCATATTCGAACGACTGCAAGATCTTCTAAGCTGCATTGAACGCAGCACAGGCATGGATGAGGATGTCGACGACACCAACGAGCCTGCCAGCATCAATTCACTCGCTCCCTCCGCGGAAAGCATCAACCTCCTGTTGGTAGATGATGACCCGGACTTCTCGGCACAAGTCAGCCAAGTTTTGAATGAGCGTGGCTATCAGGTGCATTGCCTGGAAGATATCACAGGCCTTGAGCAGGCCATTGCGCGGCATCAACCGCTAGCACTGATCGTGGACATGGATTTTTACGGCGACCAATTTGCCGGGTCAGCCCATGTATTTTCCTGGCGCCGAACTGACGGCACACCCTTGCCGGTCTTCTTTGTATCCGCGTTCGACTCCTTCGAACTGCGCCTCGCGGCAGCACGGGCTGGCGGCAACCATTTCCTAAGCAAGCCACTGGACATACCCAATCTGATATCCCTGCTCCATTCTGAGCTTGATCTGGCACCCAGTGAACCATACCGCATCATGCTGGTAGATGATGACGATGATCTACTCAATCTGTACGGTTCGGTCCTTTCCCAGGCGGGCTACAACGTCTCCACCGCCACCAGTGCGAAACAGGCGTTATCGATGCTTGAATACAAGCAGCCAGAACTGATCATCATCGACGTCTACATGCCGGACTGCAGTGGTCTCGATCTCGGCAAAATTATTCGCCAGCACGAGGATCACGCAACCATTCCGCTGCTGTTTATGTCTGCCGCAGCCGACACCGATGTGCAATTGGCCTGTGCCCGGCTGGCGGACGATGAGTTCGTCTCCAAGCCCATTGAGCCCTGGAGGTTGCGAATGGTGGTCAAATCCAGAGTCTCGAGAGGCCGACTGCTTCGCGCCCAGGGAGGTACTTTGACAGCCCCTGAGGCCGCAATTCATCACGATCCCCTGACTAGCTTACCTACTTTGTCAAGATTCCGGATTGCCGCCGAAAAAGCCCTGCAACATACCACTCAGGATCACTTTTCTGCCGTCATGAAACTCGACGTCAGAGACTTTCACACCATCAACAACGTGCATGGGAATTTCTTTGGCGATCGGGTCCTGCAACAGCTGGCCTGGGAACTATCCCGGTGTCTGAATAGCACGGATGTGCTGAGCCGGGAAAATGGCGATGAATTTTTAGTTCTCAGCCACGGACACGACAGCCGGGACTCTGTCAGCCGTTTCGCCAAGCAGATGATCCAGACACTGGAAACCATCAAGGTAGACGCCGCTCGAAGCATCATTGCAGTTTCCGTGGATATGGGCATTGCCATCGCCTCAACGAACATTAAAAGCGCTGCCCAGCTGCTTGATCATGCTGACACGGCCCTGTTTCGGGCCAAGAAATCCGCTGGCGCAAGTGTTTGTTTTTTTGATGAGTCCATGCTTGATGACGAAAAACGTCGATTCAATCGGGCGCAGTGTATCAGGCAGGCGTTGAGTGACGGACAATTCACTCCGGCCTACCAGCCCATACTGAGCATCGATGACACAACCGTTGTCGGTTTTGAAGCCCTTGCCCGCTGGCAGCATCCGGACGAGGGTGTACTTGGGCCGGGCACATTCATCTCTCTTATGGAAGAACAGGACCTAATAAAGGAGCTGACCCACCAAATGCTCGCACAAGCTCTGGCACAACTGGCTTGCTGGCAGAGTCGTCAACCTGGGCTGTATATGTCAGTGAACCTGTCCGCCATAGACATCCAGCAGCCGACATTTCTAGCGCACCTTGAGGCATTGCTCGCAGAGCATAAATTGCCTCCCGAGTCAGTGGTAATCGAAATCACCGAGTCACTGCTTCTGTCTGACTGGGAGCAAGCCAGCGTGGTCATTAAGGCACTTAGAAATCTCGGCGTTTGCCTGGCTCTGGATGATTTTGGCACCGGCTACAGTTCGCTCAGTTACCTACACCGCATACAGGCGGGAAAACTCAAGATCGATCGCAGTTTCCTGCAGCATTGGTCACACACCGGGGATTCGCGCCTCTTGCAGGCCATGGTTCAACTAGGCCACACAATGAACATGACAGTGATTGCCGAAGGCATCGAAGAGCGTGAGGAACTCGACCTTCTGCATCAGCTTCAATGCGACCAGTACCAGGGCTTCATCACTGCCAAGCCACTAGTTGCGAAGGAAATTGAGGGGCAACACTGGGTCTGATCGCGGCCTATTGCCTGGGGGACCTGGCGCCGGTCGAATACCGGCAGCTACACCAGCCCGAAACCTCCAGGTATGCGTGGACCTAATCCGGGGAAGTCGACAAGTTTCGCCGGGAGCGTGCAGGTCACGTCCGGGTGCGAAACGATAAGATAGAGCAGAATTTGCGGCCAGACTTCCTTACGCGGTACCCCGCAGATGCCGGGTGAGCGCCGAGACCAGCGGCTTCATGAAGTAGCGGCCCTCGGGGACCACCGCGGGGGAAATACCGTGGGCGCGCAGTTCCTCGGCCACCACCGGACCGATCGCGGCGACGACGGTTCGCTCCAGCGCTACCCCCAACATGTCGTGACGATCACCGGCGCGGGCGACCGCCAGCAGCCGCCGCACCTGGGCCTGGCTGGTGAAGGCGATCGCATCCACCTCCCCCGCGATCAGGGCCTCGATCAGCCCGGTCACGCGCCCGGTCTCGGCGGCGTCCGC
>NZ_KB912064.1:0-15703 GCF_000383695.1 Thioalkalivibrio sp. ALJ15 | reverse complement strand
CGTGGGCACGACCTCGAACCGCATCGAAGTCACGCGCGAGCTCGCGTTCACCAACAACGCGGCCCCGCAGGCCGGTGAAGGTGCCGAGAAGGCGGAAACCGATCTGACCTTCGATCTGGTCGAGGCCAGCGTGGTGACGGTGGCGCACTGGCAGAAGGTTTCCCGGCAGGTGCTGGACGACGCGCCGGCGTTGACCCTGTTCCTGGACCGGCGCCTGCGCTACGGCGTCCAGCTGGCCGAGGAATCGCAGATCGTGACCGGCAACGGCTCGGGCTCGAACATGAGCGGTCTCCTGGAGAACGCCACCAGCTTCAACCTGGACGTAACGGGCGCCCCGAAAACGGATGTGATCCGCCGGGCGATAGAACAGCTCGAGCTGGCCGACTGGTCGGCTACCGCGATCCTGATGAACCCGGGGGACTGGTCCGAGATCGTGCGGCTGAAGGATGACGAGAGCCGCTACCTGTTCACCAGCCCGCGCGCCGCGACCCCGCCGCAGCTTTGGGGGGTGCCGGTGGTCCCGACCAACAGCATGCCGTCTGGCGAGTTCCTGGTGGGCGACTTTACCGCCGCCGCGATTCTGTGGGACCGCATGTCTCCGGCTGTCGAGATGTTCGAGCAGGACGAAGACAACGTGCAACGCAACCTGGTCACGGTCCGCGCGGAAATGCGATCCACGGTCACCGTGGTGCGGCCTTCCGCTCTGGTGAAGGGTTCGTTCGGCGAGTAATCCACCACCCGTGGTGCTGGGGCCGGGCTTCCTGCCCAAACCCAGACCCGGCGGCCAGAACGAGCGCTGGCGTGGTCGGTGCGCCCCTGCAGACGATCTGCGGGGGCGTTTTACGTGCTGAGGGCCATTTCAGCCCGTAGGAGGGCCGGATTTCGTCTGCGCATGGTGCGTCGGAGATAGAAGGCGACCAAGGCGGCCCGTTGGGCCTGGGGGAGCTGGTCGACGGCCTGGTCGATTTCTGCGATCCAGAACGGGGGTTGGATGCTGTCAGCGTCTTTCCCGCGTGTCGCGTGAACGCGAGCGCCTACCCGGGCGATCTGCATGGCTTCGGCTGCGATCGACTGGCGTGATGGGTGCGTATTCGACTCGCGGGCCTCGCGGGCACGCCACCAGTGCCCCCACTGATCCAGGACGATGCGCGTGTCTTTGACGTTTCCCTCGACCATGCGGGCATTGTACCGCGCTGGGACCGCCTACCTACCGGCTTTCCACCACACCGCGAACAGTGCCCCAATGAGCCACACCCCGCCAACCAGAACCGGCCACACGTCGAACAGCGAGTAACCGCCCATCACCGGATCGGGTTCGACGGACCACAGATGCAGGATGCCGTAGAGCGTGAGCAGGAAAGCGAGCAGCGTTTGTATCTTGAGGTGCTTGGGTGTCACTCGCGCCCTCCTGGCGTCCGTGGTGATACAGGTTCGAGGGTAGCAGAGCTTTCCGGCGCTACATGGTCGGCAGGTGGAGCCAGTTCGGCGCGCAGGATCTGCGTATCCCGGGGCGCTTCGATTCCGATGCGGACCTGTTTCCCGTTCGTCTCGAGGATCACGACGCGCACCTCGTTTCCGACCCGTAGGGATTCGTTCAGCCTGCGGACAAATGAGGGCATGGCGGCACTTCCTTGTGCGTAGGCGCAAACCTAGAGCCTAGCAAAAGAAAGCCCGGCGCATGGCCGGGCGTGGTGTCGATGACGGTTCCGTTTACGTCCCGATGCCGTTCTGCAGCGCGGCCACCGTCTTCTTGGTCATGTCGAAACTCTCGGACACCAGATCCCACAGCGGGATGTCGGGGTTGTCCTGTTCGCCCTCGCAGATGATCTTCGTGCAAAGCGAGCGCATGGAGTCGATCCGGCGGATGGTATCGTCCGCCAGTTCGCTGAGCTCCTGGGCGGTCATTTCGGTGCCTTCGGTCATTGTCTGTCTCCTGTGTCCTATGAATCGGGCGATCACCGCAGGCTGCGGCGTTCCTCAATCGAGAGCGGGGCCCTTTCATCCGTCCAGCGCCCGATATAGGCCCCGGACTCGCGGCGATCCTTGAGTGCTGCCTGGGCTTCGTCACGGCTGTCGAACGGCCCGGCGACGATATCCCCTAGCAGGCGGCGGCCGTCCGGCAGCGTGCGGTCCTGGACCACGTAGAAGCGGTCGAACTGGGGCTGGCGGCGGGTGATGCCTTGGAGCAGAGCCAGGTTGTCGAGATACACCTGGTATTCGTTTCGGGCTGCGGGGGTGTCGCTGTGGCCGTAGTGATCGGCCCATTCGTGGAAGCTGTACATGGTCTTTCCCCTCTAGTTGGCAGGGTCACCATTTGGTGACCAAAAGCGTGCGAGCGCCTAGAGGGCACAAAAAAGGCGACCCGGAAGATCCGTAAGTCGCCCTTTTTTCTGGATTTTCTGGTGGGCGGTACTAGGTTCGAACTAGTGACCCCTGCCGTGTGAAGGCAGTGCTCTACCGCTGAGCTAACCGCCCAGAACGGCGGCAAGATTACGTCCAGCGGGGTTCCGCGTCAAGGGAGAACAGTTACCAAGAGAGTAAACCCGCCGCAGCACCGTAGGATGCGATGAGCATAGCGAATCGCATCGGGGTTTCGCTCGGCGCAGGGGATGGTGCGTTTCGCGGTGCTCAACCGCACCCTACGAGTGTCGCACTCGATCCCGCGACGCGCTGGCGCGTGCGAGAATAACCAAGGAAATGGCGGAGGGGGTGGGATTACTCGGCACGATGTGCCTCGCCCTTCGGGCCGTCGCCTGCGGCGACGTTCCGGTGTCGCGATGCGCCACCGGTCGAACCATCTTGTCGATCTCGTGGGTTCAAATCCCCTGGGACCTGAGAGTACGTGCTCACAGACACGAAGAGCTAGAGAAATGGCGGAGGGGGTGGGATTTGAACCCACGAGGGACGTGAATCCCTGCCGGTTTTCAAGACCGGTGCATTCAACCGCTCTGCCACCCCTCCGGTGGTCGGCATTCTCCGGGATGTGGGGCGGGCTGGCAATGGCGGGCGGGAAGTCGCTACTGGCGGTCCGTTTCGCGCGCCAGGGCCTGCAGTTCGGCGGCGCGGTCCTCGGGCACCTGCTTCCAGGAGAAGCGCCAGCGCCAGTTGCCGTCATCCATGGTGCCGGGTCGGTTCATGCGGGCCCGGTTGTCCAGGCCGAGTGCGTCCTGCATCGGCAGGATGGCCAGCTGTGCCACGGAGCGGTAGGCGGCGCGGATCAACGGCCACGGGATCTCCTCGGCCCCGCCCTCGTTCAGGGTGTTGATCACGTGCTCCTGCATCTCGGGGGCGAGCGATTGAAACCAGCCCAGCGTGGTGTCGTTGTCGTGCGTGCCGGTGTAGACGGCGCTGGCCTCGTTGTGGTTGTTCGGCAGGTACGGGTTGTCCTCGCCACCCTCGAAGGCGAACTGCAGGATACGCATACCCGGCAGGTCGAAGTGTTCGCGCAGCGCGGTGACTTCAGGCGTGATCACCCCGAGATCCTCGGCCAGCAGTGGCAGCGTGCCCAGCTCGTCTTCCAGGCGGCGAAAGAACGGCTCGCCCGGGCCTGGCACCCAGCGGCCATTGGTCGCGTCCGGTTCCTCGGCCGGGATGCCCCAGCTCGCCTCGAAGCCACGGAAATGGTCGATGCGGACGGCATCCAGGGTTTCCAATGCCCACCGCATGCGATCGACCCACCAGCGGTAGCCGGTGGCCTCCAGCCGGTCCCAGTGGTACTGGGGGTTGCCCCAGCGCTGCCCGGTCTCGGAGAAGTAGTCCGGAGGAACACCGGCGACGGTGACCGGATGGCCCGTCTCGTCCAGGTCGAACAGGTCGCGATGAGCCCAGACATCGGCCGAGTCGTGCGCCACGAAGATCGGCATATCGCCCAGGATGAGGATATCCAGATCCTTCGCCTGACGACGCAGGTCCTGCCACTGGTCAAAGAACACGAACTGGGCGAAGCGCACCCGCTCCAGCTCGTCGCGCGCCTCGTCCTCGATCCGCTCCATCGCGTCCGGGTCGCGGTCGCGCAGCACCGGGTCCCACTCCCACCAGGGCCGATCCTGCTCGCGTGCGCGGATCACCACGAAGCGGGCGTAGTCGTCCAGCCAGACCGGCCCCTGCTCCTGACAGAACCGCTGATAGGCCTCTCGCCAGACGGCCGGGGTGTCATTCAATCGGGCATGCGCCCGGGCCAGCATGGCCTCCCCGGTGCCGCTGTCCGCCGACAGCCCAACCCGCTCGGCCAGCAACCGGGGATCGATCAGGCGCGCATCACCCGCAAAGGCGGAGATGCACGCGTAGGGCGAGCCATCCTCATGCGGGGGGTGTAGCGGCAGGATCTGCCACAGCGTGAAGCCTGCCCGACGAGCCCAGTCGAGAAAGGCGTAGGCCTCGCCGCCGAGCGTCCCGACCGGCTCGCTGCCGGGCAGGGAGGTGGGATGAAGCAGCACGCCCGCCCGCCGGCGCTGCATCAGCGGGTTGGCATGGCCCTCGCCGACCATCAGTCGCCCTGCCCCTTGCGCATCGTGCCGCCCGCGGACGGATCACCCCCGCCGACCGAGAGCACCTCGCCCAGCGATTCGGGGACCGTGAGGTTGGCAAGCTGATAAAGCCGCGCCAGATGTCGACGATAAAGCTGCTCGAAGTCACTGACCGAACCGGCCGGGTTGTACGCCCCGAACCACCAGCACCAGTCCGACCCTTCGCAGATGGCCAGTTGCTCGCGCAGTTCCGGTGTATCCAGCGAGGGATCCTCGGCCACGGCCTGGTCTACCGCCTTGCGGGCCGCGATCAGGCTGTCCCAGCCCCGGTTCTTGTCGGGGTCGCCGATCCAGGTGGAGAACGTCCCGTATACCCAGCTGCCCGCGACCAGCCCCGGCAGCTCGCCGCGATCGCGATCCTTGCCGCTGCGCCGGCAGACGTCGGCAAAGGTGCAAAGATTCAGTGTGGCGTGCTGCGCCAGGCGCTCGTACAGCGCATTGAGGAAGTGATAACCGTTCTCGGGGTAGTACTCCCAGGCGTTCTCGCCATCCAGGATCACCGAGACCACCCCACCCTGGGGCGAAACGGCGGCGATGTTCTCCAGGTGGTGGATGAAGTCCCCCACCGCATCGTCCGCATGCCAGTCGGCATAGCGAAACCCGATCGCATCGGACAGCCCGTCGTCACGGAAAAACAGTTCGATGTCACTGCCCTGCAGTTGATAGGGGCGGTGCAGCCAGCCTTCCTCTTCGGCGGAGCCGGTGTTGGACTCGGCCGTCTCGCCCGCCGCCGCCAGGCTGTTGGCGAGCACCGTCTGGCCGCTGGCCGTCCAGCACAGCTTGTATTCGTCCAGCAGGCGTATGGTCGCCTCGCTCAGGCTGCCCTCGGAGGGCCAGCACCCGCGCGGGCGGAAGCCAAAATGCTTCTCGAAGACCTCGATCCCCCGATCGATGTGCCAGCGCACCCGGGCCTCCCCATCCGGATAGGCGGGGGCCTTAGGCAGTTCCACCTCCGGCATCGCCTCGCGGGCAGAGGCCAGGTCAATCATCAGCGGCATGATCGGGTGGGCATACGGGGTAAACGACAACTCGACCCGACCACTCTCCGCCAATTCCCGATAGCGCGGCAGGATGCCCTTGACCTCGTCGCGGATCAGCGTCAGCAGACGCTGACGCATGGCAGGGTCGAAGTTCGTATCCGCCTTCAGCCAGCCGCGCACCTCGGGATAGGCCCAGCGAATGGTCTCGCCCAGCCAGGCCAGGTGGTAACAGGTAGCCAGATCCTGGAAAAAGCGGTCATCCAGATGCCCCAGCAGCAGCGGCTCCTCCATCGCCTTGCGCGCGATATCGGCGAGGCGCTGGAACAGCGGGAACGGCTCGATCATGCGCGGGGCATGCGCCCGCAGGCATACCCGCAGGATCTCCTCGCGCTGCGCAGAGTCCGTCGGCACCGCATCCATGTGCAACAGGTCGAGCACCGGGTCGCCAACAAGCTGGCGCTCGCGCACGCAGGCGTCCAGGCGCTCGCCATAGTCCGCCAGTTGCTCCAGCAGGATTGGCGCAAAATTGACCACCGCGCGCGCCTTTGGGCAGGCCTCCAGGTGGGCGGCCATGTCCGTGTAGTCCTTCAGCGCATGGAGGTACGTCCAGGGCAACGCGTATTCACCCGCGCCGCTCTCGAAGTACTGTGGCTGGTGCATGTGCCAGCACAGCACCACATCGAGTTTGGGTGGGATCGGCACCAGCGCGGTACTAGCGCACATGATGCGTGGCCTGTCCGAGCATCTCGGGGGTTACCACCCGTACACCTTCGGGCGATATGTAGTAGTCGCGGGCATCCGCCTCGTCGTCCACACCGATCTGGGTCCCGTCGGGCACCCTGCAGCCCTTGTCGATCACCGCCTTCTGGATTACGCAGTCCTCGCCCACCTTCACGCTGGGCAGGATCACCGAGTCTTCCACCGTCGAACCGGCGTTCACCTGCACGTTGGAGAACAGCAGCGAGTGGCGGATCGTGCTGCCCGAGATGATGCAACCCCCCGACACCATGGAGTCGATCGCCATGCCGCGGCGATCGTCGTCGTCAAACACGAACTTCGCCGGCGGCAGCTGCTCCTGATACGTCCAGATCGGCCAGTCGGAGTCGTACAGATTCAGTTCGGGGGTCACGCCGATCAGTTCCAGGTTCGCCTGCCAGTAGGAGTCGATCGTGCCGACATCACGCCAGTAGCCCTGGCGCACGCCCTGCTCGTCGCGGAACGGGTAGGCCATCACCTGATAGCGATCGATGATGCCGGGGATGATGTCCTTGCCGAAATCGTGCGTGGAGAAGGTGTCATCCGCGTCCTTGATCAGCTGCTCGAACAGGAACTGCGTGTTGATCACGTAGATCCCCATCGAGGCCAGCGAATGGGTGCTCTTGCCCGGGATGCTCGCCGGGTCATCCGGCTTCTCCGCAAACGAGGTAATGCGGCTCGCGGCATCGACGCCCATCACCCCGAAGGCCTTGGCGCGTTCACGCTCCACCTCCAGGCAGCCCACCGTCATGTCCGCCCCGCTCTCCACGTGGAAGGCGATCATCTGGCCGTAGTCCATCTTGTAGATGTGGTCCCCGGCCAGGATCAGCACGTAACTTGGCGCGTGCTGACGGATAATGTCGATGTTCTGGTACACCGCGTCCGCCGTACCCTGGTACCAGGACGTCTCGATGCGCTGCTGCGCCGGCAACAGCTCGATAAACTCGCCGAACTCCCCGCGCAGGAAGCTCCAGCCGCGCTGGATATGCTGGATCAGCGAATGCGCCTTGTACTGCGTCAGCACCGCCACCTGACGGATGCCCGAGTTGATACAGTTGGACAGTGGAAAGTCGATGATGCGGAACTTGCCGCCGAACGGTACGGCCGGCTTGGCCCGCCAGAGCGTCAGCTGCTTCAGCCGCGATCCGCGCCCACCGGCGAGGATCAGAGCCAGGGTCTCGCGGGTCAGACGACTAACAAAACGTTGCGGTTGCGGATTCATGCACCCATCCTTGCCATTAAACCTCTCCGGGGCTGTGACCCCGATCAAACACCGAGCGTGATTCGAGTATGACAACAGCCTCCAGCAAATGCATCACACCCGTTGCCGAAACCCTCGCGCGTTTGCCGGAGGCGCGCCTCCATGATCCACACAGCGTCCTGGGCCTTCATGCGCTGGATCAAGAGACTGCCTGCTACCGTGCCTGGCTGCCGCACGCCAGCGAGGCCTCGATCACACTTTCGGGCGGATCCGACGAACCGCTCACACCCAGTACCAAAATCCCGGGGCTCTTCACCTGGCAGGGCAAGGGCAATGCCCTCCCCGCGCACCCCGAACTCCGCTGGAAGCCCGAGGGTGGCACGCAGACATTACAAACCGTTGACCCGTGGAGCTTCTCTCCGGACATCCCCGGGTTCGACCGCCACCTGTTCGCCGAAGGCCGGCACTGGCACGCCCACCGCATGCTCGGCGCCCACCCGGAGACCCGCGACGAGATCGACGGCGTGCGCTTCGCCGTATGGGCCCCGAACGCCGAGCGCACCTCCGTCGTCGGCGACTTCAACCGCTGGGATGGCCGTTGCCACCCGATGACCGTGCACCCGGGCAGCGGCATCTGGGAACTGTTCATCCCGGGGCTGGACCGCGACACCCTGTACAAATTCGAGATCCGCAACCGCGACCTCGGCACCATCCACGTCCGCACCGACCCCTACGCCCGCGCCTACCAGCTGCGCCCGGAGACGGCCGCGCGCATCCAGCCGCAGAGCGACTACACCTGGGGCGATGACGAATGGCTCCAGAACCGCGACCCCGAGAGCTGGAAGCACCGCCCGATGAGCATCTACGAAGTGCATCTCGGCTCCTGGCAGCGCAGCCCCGAGGGCCAGTGGCCCAACTACCGCGAGCTGGCCGAGCGCCTCGTGCCCTATGCCCGCGACATGGGCTTTACCCATCTCGAGCTGCTGCCGATCACCGAACACCCGTTCGACGGCTCCTGGGGCTACCAGAGCACCGGCTTTTTCGCCCCCACCTCGCGCTTTGGCGACCCGGATGACTTTCGCTACTTCGTCGACCAGGCCCACCAGGCCGGGCTTGGCGTGTTGCTCGACTGGGTGCCCGGCCACTTCCCGCGCGACGAGTTCGCGCTCGCCCGCTTCGACGGCACCGCACTGTACGAACACGAAGACCCGCGCATCGGCGAACACCGCGGCTGGGGCACCTTGATCTTCAACTACTCCCGCCCCGAGGTGCGCAACTTCCTGCTCTCCAGCGCCCTGTGCTGGGTCGAGGACTTCCACCTCGACGGCCTGCGCGTGGACGCCGTCGCCTCCATGCTCTATCGCGACTACGACCGCGAACCGCACGACTGGCTGCCCAACATCCACGGCGGCAACGAAAACCTGGAGGCGATCGACTTCCTGCGCCACCTGAACGAGACCGTGCAGACCGCGCACCCCGGCGTGGTGATGATCGCCGAGGAATCCACCGCCTGGCCGGGCGTCAGCCGCCCACCGTCCATGGGAGGACTCGGCTTCACCATGAAATGGAACATGGGCTGGATGCACGACACCCTGACCTACTTCGGCATGGACCCGATCTACCGCCACTACCACCACAACCAGCTCACCTTCGGCCAGATCTACGCCTACAGCGAGAACTTCGTCCTGCCCTTCTCCCACGACGAAGTCGTGCACGGCAAACGCAGCCTGCGCGGCCGCATGCCCGGCAACGAATGGGAACAGTTCGCCAACCTGCGCCTGCTTTATGCCTGGCAGTGGCTCTACCCCGGCAAGAAGCTCCTGTTCATGGGCCAGGAATTCGGCCAGGGCCCGGAATGGTCAGAGGACGGCGAACTGGACTGGTACGTCCTGCAATACCCGCTGCACCAGGGCCTGCAGCAGCTCGTGAGCGACCTCAACCGCGCCTACCGCGACCACACCGCCCTGCACGGCCGCGAATTCGAGCCCGACGGCTTCTCCTGGCTGGACTGCGACGACGCCTCGCACTCCACCCTCAGCTTCCTGCGCCGCGACATCCACGGCCAGGAACGCATCGTCGTGCTCAACCTCACCCCCATCGAACGCGGTGCGCACCCGGTCCCCGCACCGCACCCCGGCCCCTGGCGCGTCGTCCTCAACACCGACGCCCAGGCCTACGGCGGCGACTCCCGCGGCCCCGCCCACGCCCACGCCGAACCCATCGAGCGCAACGGCCACCCCGCCACGCTCTACCTCCACCTGCCCCCGCTGACCGCGCTCCTCCTGGAGCCTGCCAGCTGACGGCGCACTACTACCAGACAAGCCCCAATCGGCCAGAGGGCTGGCCTCCTACACCAACCACACCCGCCCCTGTAGGAGCCGAGCCCCCTCGGCGATACCCACGCCCGAATACCGCACCAAACCCGCCCAACAAAAAAGGGCCCATCCCAACAGAACAGGCCCTCCTCACACTCGACCAAGAAAACACAAACCGCTAACCACGCCCCTCAACCAGCGCCTGCGTCTCGCCATCCAGCGCACCCCAGTGGCTGCGCAACCGCTCCGCCAGATCAGCCGGCTCCAGCAGAATCACCGGCATCGCCAGCTCCGCCGCCTGCTCGCGCGCCTCCGGCGCAAAGCCGGCCAGGCTCACATACATCCCGCGATCACTACCCATGCGCCCCGAGACAAAGGCCTCCAGCTCCGGCGGCTCCACCTCGCTGTCGCGATCGCGCGCCACTCCCACAATCAAGCGCGGCGCATCGTCACCGCCGCGTGCCGGGGCCACCACATACTCCTGCCACACATCGCGACCATCCGCCGGCGCATCCACCAGCACATACCCCATCCCGCGCAACAAGCCTTCAACCACGCGCCCAATACTCGCGGTCCCCAATCCCGCCAGTCGCTCGGCCCACTCGTCCATCACAACCTCCCCAGTTCACAATTCCCCGCACGCTAATCCAAACTCCATCACAAAACCACCCACCCCACCATCCCCGTAACTGTAGGAGGCCAGCCCTCTGGCCGATCACCCACATCAGACCACCCCCCAACGCGACCGAATTCGACACACGCCCCAACAGGTGTACACTGTACCCCATGGACTGCAGACATAAGGACATGTCATCACGTGCCCCATGCCATTCAATTTATTGAAACGCCAACATTTACCCGGCAATTTCAGGCGATCGCCAGCGATGATGAGCTGAAGGAACTACAGCGCATCCTGATCGCCAAACCCGACCTGATCCAGGGAACGGGAGGGTTACGCAAGATTCGCATTGGGCTGGGCCGACAAGGAAAGCGTGGTGGCGGCCGTGTGATCTACTTTCTCGCGAGCACAGAGACGATCTACCTGATCCTGGCCTACCCCAAGAATGTGAAAGACAACCTCACCGCCACCGAAAAGACTGCACTCAAGGCAATGAGCGCTCAGCTAAAAGAGGAAGTTCTCGAATGAACATCTACGACGAGCTCCAGACATCACTGCAAGAAGCGGTCGACATCAAACAGGGCAGGAAAGCGGCCAGCCGTATCACCCGACACGAAGTGGCGGACGTGAAGGCGATTCGCGCCCACTTGCACGTTTCGCAAGCCGAATTCGCCAAGGCCATGGGAACCAGCGTCGACACCATCAAAAGCTGGGAAGCCAAACGGCGAAACCCCACCGGACTTGCCGCCAAGGTCCTGGCCACCATCCGCGACAACCCCAGCTTCTTCAACGAACTCGCCGCCCGCTAACCCCAACACACAACACCAATCGCCAGCCCAGCCCCAACCGGCCAGAGGCTGGCCTTCTACACCAAATTCGGCCGCGAAGCCCCCGCCAAATCCCGAAAACCACCAATGTCGCCAAGAAACTTAACCGCGAACCCGATCCCCCGAACCCTTCCCCGTAACAGTCAAAACCAGATACCGGAAATAACCCACAAGCGTCAGCGACTCAATCATCTGCGCATCCACCTCGGCCAGCCTCTCGGGGTCCGACATATCGATCCCGTTCACCTGCGCCAGCCCGGTGATGCCCGGGCGCACCGCAAACACCCCGCGAGCCTCCCGCGCCGCGATCAACTCCACCTGACCCACCAGACAGGGTCGCGGCCCTACCAGGCTCATCTCCCCCTTCAGCACATTCCAAAGCTGCGGCAACTCATCCAGCTTCGTTTTGCGCAGAAAGCGCCCCAAGCGCGTAATCGACGAGGCCTGCGCCAGATGCGTCGCCACCGACGCCGTATCCGGCCGCATCGTCCGAAACTTCACCAGCACAAACGGCCGCTGATACCGCCCCACCCGCTCTTGCCGAAACAGCGGCGAACGCGACTCCAGCCAGCCCAGCACCCACAACACCGCCATCACCGGCGCCACTGCAACCAGCCCCACCAACGCCAGCACCACATCCAGAACCCGAATCAAAACGCCTCCCAAATCCCAACTAATAACCCCCGTCCCCTGGTCCCCCCGCAGGAGGACAGCCCCCTGGCCGATTGGATGTTGGACAAGCCCCATCGGCCAGAGGGCTGGCCTCCTACACCGAGTGCCGCCCCCTGCGGGCCTGGCCTCAAAGAACCCGCTCCAGCGACTGAATACCCGCTTCCACCGAACGCCGAACGGCGTCATGGATGCCAGCCGGGAACCCCGCCGGCAATTCATATTCCACTCGATCCAGTGCGGATGGGGCCTGCAGAACCACGGATGCCAGGACCTCGTGCACCATCGCCGCAGGCAGACGGGCCGAAGCGCCCGTCTCCAGAAAATGGCGACCCTGGATGCCATCCACCCGATAGTGGTTGCGCCGCCCCACAGCGAGCGCCAGTCGAACCTGCTTGCGCTCAACCTGGCGGCTAGCCACGCTGGGTAAAATCGTCAACACGTCATACAGCGGCGTCAGCCGGTACCCGCCGCCGGGTTGCAGGAACACACTGAAATTCTTGGCGTGCCCATCCGTGGCGCCGATCAGCCAGAACAGGACTTGCGCCTTCAGCACCGTCGCCTGGTCCGCCCCCGGCGTATCACTGCCCCGCAACAGCCCCAGCACATCCACCAGCCCGGGGCCACCTTCGCTCTGATACTTGCGGCTCGGCGGCACGCCCAGTGCCTGGCAGCAGTCTTCCTGCGGCAAGCGCAGCAACCGCCCATCGCGCGCCCAGTGTCGATCAAACCGCTCCACTACCAGCGCCCGCGCGCCTCCAAAGCGCCCGATCTCCGCACGCGCCACCGGCATACCGAACGCCGCCAGCAATCGCAGGCAGTAAAACTCGTTCTCCACGCTGTCCGACAAATCCAGCCCGTTGGGTAACTGCCCAATAGCGGGCTTCAGGATATGCGTAGTCGGCGTCGAGCCATGGGGCTTGAGCCAGCGACCCTCATGCCACAGCAGTGCCGTCTTCTCCTGGGCACCAGCAATCGAAATGCGGAAAGCATCGTCGCTGCCCAGACCCAGCGGCGCCTGTGCCAAACCGCCCAGCAGCTCTTCGATGCCCCTATCATCGAGCGGCTCCCCACGAATCCCTCCAGCGGGCTCGGACTCCTGCGCATCCGACAGCGAAAACTGCAAAGCCCCCACACAATCATGCCCGATCGCCGCCAGCAGGCTGTAGGCATCGGTGCCGGCCGCGCCCACGCGTTGCGCCACGCGCCGTCGCAGGGCATCCGCATCCGGCAACAGGTTCTCGAACACCGCGGCCACGGCCGCACCGTGGTAGGCATCTTCCCGCAACGGAAGCGACAGCGAGACCGGCAGCGCATGCTCCCAGCCTAGGGCAACACTGATTAGTGCACGCGCTCGCGTTGGCACCCCAGGTTTTCCGAGACAAGGCGCGTCGTGCAGCGGGTAGTGGTTCTACCCGCAAGCGGCGCAACGCAGGATCGGGGAACCTGGGGTGCCAACCCCACAATTTAATCAACGAAGGGGCTCGGCCGCTTTTGCGCGCGCACGGCGTTGCGGCTCCCTTGTGCAGAATGACTGCACGGCAGTTACCGCGCCTTGTTCGCACGCAAAAGCGACTCGAGCGCGAGCGCGTGCACTAATCAGTGTTGCCCTGACCAACTGGCGTCATACCGAAAGCGGATCGCCCCGGCCGCCGACTTCTCCAAAAACCCGACCAGGCGCCCATTCAGCAACACACGCAGCGGCAGATGACGGCGCGTGCGCGGCATCAGAAGATCTCTTCAATGGACGCAGCCGACCGCGCACGGGGAGAAACCTGAAACTCCAGATCCAGCGCCGCCAGAACCGCAAGCAACGTCTCCAACCGGGTGGCCGGGTTCCCGTTCTCGATCAGGGAGATCGTCTCCTGGCGCAAGCCCGACTTCTCGCCAAGCGCGGCCTGCGTAAGGCCCTGCTTTCGCCGGACCCGGCGCACAATCGTCCCAATCTGCTTAGGTGTTCGCGCAAGCAATGTCATAACGCCCGATTATGCGCTCAACCCGATAACCAATCAATATCGGAATCAACCCATAAACCAAGCACCCCGCCGCCCCCCTGGCCGATCACCCACGCAAAACAACACCCCCCCTGTAGGAGGCCAGCCCCCTGGCCGATTGGATGTTGGACAAGCCCCATCGGCCAGGGGGCTGGCCTCCTACACCGACTGCCACCCCCTATGGGAGCGGGCTCGCCCGCGAAGCCCCCGCCAAAGCCGTACAACCACCAAACCTACCCAACCAACGACACCACCGCCCGCCGCAACCCCTCATCCACACTCACCGGAGGCTCCCACCCCAGCGTCTCCCGCGTATCCGAAATATCTACCTGCAACGAATCCAGCAACCGCCGCCCCATCGTGGCCTCGGATGATCCCGAGCTGCCAGGGCGCCTCCGTGCGGCCATAACCCTGGGCCTCCACCATCGCAATCGCGTTGGATTTGAACCCCTGGAGGCATCACGCTCGTCTCGGCGTGTTCACATTCACCTCCTGTTGCCCATCAGTGTTTCCTTGACTGGGATGCCCCTCGTCAGTAGACCACTACAACCCGATACGCCGCTTTGTGCAGCGGCATCCCCACAGAAACCCGCGGCGTGCACGCCCCCCCCAGGAGTCACAAGCCCCCCTTCGCCCGGATCACAATCCATCACAGAGCGCCCCAAGGCGCTGCGGAACCGCCCCCTGGCGCCGGATCTCCGCCGCCTCCGCTTGGGTTATCCGGGGCGCGATCGCCACGTACTCGACATTCCAGCCCTGGTAGGCCTTGTGGGCGCTCAGAAATCGGTCCGCCGCAGCCACCAGAGTCGGAATGGACCTGGCCAGCTTCTCGCCCTGCCGTTTGCAGGAGCCGAACCGAATCGCGTTCTGATCCTCGGACACCGCCACCAAATCAATCTCCACGTCCGAGCGATCCCAGTACCCCCGAATCCGTTCGGACAACGCAAAGTCCCCCAGACCCAGGCGACTGCGCTCCTCATAAAGCTGCGCCACCAGATCCTCCAGGGCATAGCCTTCCACCTCGCGCAAACGTTCGTCGGCACGGGACACGAGCATGTCCATCGGCCGAAAGGCCGAGGCCGAAACCGGCTTCTGCAGCGCAGACAGCCACGCGCGCAGGAAATTGTCGCGAATGTAATAGCGCCCGCTGCGCGCCTTCGGTCGCGCAAAGATCGGCAGTCGTCGCTCGATCATCCGGTACCGCTCGCTGAGGACCTTCAGATGCCCACCCACCTGTCGTGCCTCTCCCGGACCGGAGACCTCCGCCAGGTGGGCCTCGATCGCCGCGTTGTTGCAACCGGGATGCGATGCCAGAAACTGCAGCACCATGTCGTAGCGCCCCCGCAGTTCACGCAGGAACCAGTTGTCCGCTTCATTGCGCAGCGGCGACGAGCTGGAGAAAAACAGCTTGCGCAGCACCGTCTCGCGATCCGCATCCAGCACACCCTGCTCATAGGCATCCCGGTAGAACTTCGGCACCCCCTCGAACAGGTTCCAGAGGAAGAGCAGGCGTTCGGGGTCCTCGTCCGCATTGTGCTGGTCTAATTTTCGTGGACACCTCGATCGGTGGAATGATTGGGATCTGATCGAGGAGACGATATGGGACGCAGGAATTTTGATCCGGAGTACAAGCTTCGGGTGGCCCGGATGGTGGTGGATGAGGGCCAGAGTGTGCCGCAAGTGGTGCGGGACACCGGGGTGGGCGAGACGGCCGTTCGGCGCTGGGTCGAGCAACTCAAGGCGGATCGTGCCGGGGAGGCCGGCGATGGCCGGCCTTTGACGCCGGAGCAGCGACGGATCCGGGAGCTGGAGGAAG
>NZ_KB912063.1:0-16152 GCF_000383695.1 Thioalkalivibrio sp. ALJ15 | reverse complement strand
CCACGATGTACGGCACACCGACCTGGCGCGCCAGCAGGATGTGCTCGCGGGTCTGCGGCATCGGGCCATCGGCCGCGGACACCACCAGAATCGCGCCGTCCATCTGCGCCGCACCCGTGATCATGTTCTTCACGTAGTCCGCGTGCCCAGGGCAATCCACATGCGCGTAGTGACGAATGTCGGATTCGTATTCCACGTGCGCCGTGGCAATCGTAATCCCGCGCGCCTTCTCTTCCGGCGCATTGTCGATCTGGTCAAACGCACGGGCTTCACTGCCGTACTTCTTGCCCAGCACCGCCGTCATCGCCGCCGTCAGCGTGGTCTTGCCATGGTCCACATGACCAATCGTCCCCACATTCACATGCGGCTTCTTACGCTCGAACTTTTCCTTGGACACAGCTCAAACCTCTTTCTACAGTTCTTTCGGATTACGCGATTCGGTTCAGGAGGCCTTCGCCGCCACAGCCTCGGCGACCTGCGCCGGCGCCTCGGAGTACTTTTCGAACTCCATCGAGTACGTGGCGCGACCCTGGCTCATCGAGCGCAGCTGCGTCGAATAGCCAAACATCTCGGACAGCGGGACCTCGGCCTTCAGCAGCTTCTGACCCGCGATATCCTCCATACCCTTGACCAGGCCACGACGTCGGTTCAGATCGCCCATCACGTCGCCCATGTATTCTTCCGGCGTCTCCACCTCGACCTTCATCATCGGCTCCAGCAGCACGGCGCCAGCCTTCAACGCACCCTCCTTGAAGGCCATCGAACCAGCCACCTTGAACGCCATCTCGTTCGAGTCAACGTCATGGTAGGAGCCGTCAAACAGCGTGACCTTTACGTCCACGACCGGATAACCGGCGAGCACGCCGTTGGCCATCTGCTCCTCGACGCCCTTGTTGACGGCCGGGATGTAGTCCTTCGGCACGACACCACCGACGATGGCGTTGACGAATTCGTATCCGTCGCCCGCCTCTTGCGGTTCGATGCGCAGCCAGACATGACCGTACTGGCCGCGACCACCCGACTGGCGCACGAACTTGCCTTCGGTTTCAACGCTCTTCTTGATCGTCTCGCGGTACGCCACCTGCGGCTGACCGACGTTCGCCTCGACCTTGAACTCGCGCTTCATGCGGTCGACCAGGACCTCGAGATGGAGCTCGCCCATGCCGGAGATGATCGTCTGGCCGGACTCTTCGTCAGTCCGCACACGGAAGGACGGGTCTTCCTGCGCCAGCTTGTTCAGCGCGATACCCATCTTTTCCTGGTCCGACTTGGTCTTCGGCTCGACCGCGATCGAGATCACCGGCTCCGGGAACTCCATGCGTTCCAGCTCGACCGGATTATTTGGATCGCAGAGGGTACTCCCCGTGTACAGATCCTTCAGGCCAACCACCGCACCAATGTCACCTGCGCGCAGCTCCTTGATCTCCTCGCGGGAGTTGGAGTGCATCTGCAGGATGCGGCCGATGCGTTCGCGGCGATTGTTCTGCGTATTAAGCACGGTGTCACCCGCGCTCAGCACCCCGGAGTAGACACGTACGAACGTCAGCGAGCCCACGTACGGGTCGGTCATGATCTTGAACGCGAGCGCGGCAAACGGCTCGTCGTCCGAGGCGTGCTTCGCGACCGGCTCTTCCGTCCCGGCCTTCACGCCCTTGATCGCCTTCACCTCTTCCGGCGACGGCAGGTACTCAACCACCGCGTCGAGCATGGCCTGCACGCCCTTGTTCTTGAACGCGGAGCCGCACAACATCGGCACGATCTCGAGTTCGATCGTGCGATGGCGAATCGCCTGCTTGATCTCTTCCTCGCTGAGGTCCCCCTCGTTCAGGTACTTATCCATCAGCTCTTCATTGGCTTCGGCAGCGGCCTCGAGCATGTTCTCGCGCCACTTTTCCGCCTCGGCCTTGAGCTCTTCGGGGATGTCCTTGTACTCGAAGGAGATGCCGAAGTTATCTTCGTCCCAGAAGATCGCCTGCATCTTGACCAGATCGATCACGCCCCGGAAGTTATCCTCGGCACCGATCGGCAGCTGGATCGGGACCGGGTTCGCCTGCAGACGCTCTCTCATCTGCTCGTAGACACGCAGGAAGTCGGCGCCGGCGCGGTCCATCTTGTTGACGAAGGCCATCCGCGGAACCGAGTACTTCGTGGCCTGACGCCAGACGGTCTCGGACTGCGGCTGCACACCACCCACGGCGCAGTACACCATCACCGCACCGTCGAGCACTCGCATGGAACGCTCCACCTCGATGGTGAAGTCCACATGACCCGGGGTATCGATGATGTTAACGCGGTGCTCATCGAACTGTTTGGCCATGCCCTGCCAGAAGCAGGTGGTCGCCGCGGAAGTGATGGTGATCCCGCGCTCCTGTTCCTGCTCCATCCAGTCCATCGTGGCGGCGCCTTCATGGACCTCGCCGATCTTGTGCGACAGACCGGTGTAGAACAGGATGCGCTCGGTCGTCGTCGTCTTGCCGGCGTCGATGTGCGCGCTGATCCCGATGTTCCGGTAGCGCTTCAGTGGGGTCTTGCGTGCCACGTTGAGCCTCTCTAAATCGGTTTTACCAGCGGAAATGGGCGAACGCCTTGTTCGCTTCCGCCATGCGGTGAGTGTCTTCGCGCTTCTTCACGGCGGAGCCCTTGGAATCGGCGGCATCCATCAGCTCGCCCGCCAGCTTCAGCGCCATGGTCCGCTCGCCACGCTTGCGGGCCGCTTCCACGACCCAGCGCATCGCCAGGGCGTCCTGACGAACCGAACGCACCTCGACCGGCACCTGGTAGGTGGCGCCGCCCACGCGACGAGACTTCACCTCGACACGCGGACGAATGTTGTCCAGCGCGCGCTCCAGTGCACCCATGCCATCACCCTGCTTGGACTCAATCTGGTCCAGCGCGCCGTACACGACCTGCTCTGCGACCGACTTCTTGCCGTCACGCATCACGGTATTGATGAACTTGGCCAGGCGCTCGCTTCCGAACTTCGGATCCGGAAGGATGTGACGCTTGGGGGCAGCTGCTCTTCTCGACATATCTCAGTTCCCGCTCTTGTACACGGTTAGGATTTCTTCGGGCGCTTGGTGCCGTACTTGGAACGACCCTGGGTGCGGTTCTGCACACCCTGGGTATCCAGGGAGCCACGCACCGTGTGGTAACGCACACCGGGAAGATCCTTTACACGACCGCCGCGAATCAGGACCACCGAGTGCTCCTGCAGGTTGTGGCCTTCGCCGCCGATGTAACTACTGACTTCGTAGCCATTGGTCAGACGCACGCGCGCAACCTTGCGCAGCGCGGAATTCGGCTTCTTCGGCGTGGTCGTGTAGACACGGGTGCATACCCCGCGCTTCTGCGGCGAGCCCTGCAGCGCCGGCACGTCGCTCTTCTCGACGGGGCGCTTGCGGGGCTTGCGTACCAACTGATTGATCGTGGCCATGAAACCCTTTCTCCTAGCCTAAAAATAACGACAGGCCGGCGCCGTGACCGGCCTGTCGAGGGAGCGGAATTCTAATCGCCGCCCCCTGAAGTGTCAACAGAAGGGGAGGCTATTCGGAGCCTTCCCCGGTGGTTTCCGGACCCGAGGCATCGGATTCGGTGTCGGCGGTGACCGCTGACGCCTCCTCGACGCTCTCGAACTCCGGCATTTCCAGCTCGCGCTTGCGGCGACGTTCCTTGTGGTATGCCAGCCCCGTACCGGCCGGGATCAGGCGACCCACAATCACGTTCTCCTTCAGGCCACGCAGATCGTCACGGGCGCCACGGGTGGACGCCTCGGTCAGCACGCGGGTGGTCTCCTGGAAAGAGGCCGCGGAGATGAACGATTCCGTCACCAGCGACGCCTTGGTGATGCCGAGCAGCACACGCTCGTAGGTCGCCGGCTGCTGGTCGTCACCGAGCTTCTCGTTCTCCTCGAGGACCCGCACACGATCCACCTGGTCCCCCGCGAGGAACTTGGTGTCGCCTGGGTTGACGATGTTCACCTTGCGCATCATCTGACGAACAATGACTTCGATGTGCTTGTCATTGATCTTCACGCCCTGCAGGCGATAGACGTCCTGGATTTCCTGGACCTGGTATTCGGCCAGGGTGGTCACACCCCGCAGGCGCACGATGTCGTGCGGGTCCAGCTCACCGTCCACCACAACCTCGCCGCGCTCCACGCGCTCGCCCTCGAACACGTTCACGGTGCGCAGTTTCGGGATCAGCATCTCGACCGGATCACCCTTGTCCGGCGTGATCACCAGGCGCTGCTTGCCCTTGGTCTCCTTGCCGAACGAGACGGTGCCGGAGATCTCCGCCAGCACGGCCGGCTCCTTCGGACGGCGGGCCTCGAACAAATCGGCCACACGCGGCAGACCACCGGTGATGTCGCGGGTCTTGGACGACTCCTGCGGCAGGCGGGCGATAACGTCACCGACCTCGACGCGGGCATTGTCCTCGAGATTGAAGATCGCATTGGCCGGCAGCATGTACTGCGCGGGCATGTCGGTGCCCGGGATGTACACCTCGTTGCCATCATCATCCACAAGCTTGACGGTCGGGCGCAGGTCCTTGCCGGCGCTCGAGCGGCTCTTCGGATCGAGCACCACATTCTGGGACAGACCGGTGAATTCGTCCGTCTCCTTGGTCACGGTGACATTCTCGACGAAGTCCGCCAGACGAATGTAGCCGCCCACCTCGGTGACGATCGGGTGGGTATGCGGATCCCAGGTCGCGACTTCCTGACCGGCCTCGACCGCATCTCCATCCTTGACGGTGATGGTGGCGCCGTAGGGGATCTTGTAGCGCTCACGCTCGCGCCCCTGGTCGTCGATTACACCCAGCTCCCCGGAGCGCGAGACCGCAACCAGGTTGTCCGCCTTGTTGGTGACGGTCTTCAGGTTGTGCAGACGCACGGACCCGGCGTTCTTCACCTGGATCGCGCTGACCGTAACCGCACGGCTGGCCGCACCCCCGATATGGAAGGTACGCATGGTCAGCTGGGTGCCCGGCTCGCCGATGGACTGCGCGGCGATCACGCCCACCGCTTCGCCCTCGTTGACCTCGTGGCCACGGGCCAGATCGCGGCCGTAGCACTTGGCGCAGATGCCCTGGCGGGTCTCGCAGGTAATCGCGGAGCGCACCAGCACCTCGTCCACCGAGGCCTCGTCCAGCTTGTCGACCATTGCCTCATCCAGCAGCGTGCCCGCCGGCACCAGAACCTCGTCGGTGCCCGGGCGATGGACGTCCACCGCCGTGGTACGACCCAGTACGCGGTCGCGCAGCGGCTCGACTACATCCCCGCCCTCGATGATCGGCTTCATCACCAGGCCCTGCTGGGTCCCGCAGTCGTGCTGAGTAACCACCACGTCCTGTGACACATCCACCAGACGGCGGGTCAGGTAACCGGAGTTCGCGGTCTTCAGCGCGGTATCGGCCAGACCTTTACGCGCACCGTGGGTCGAGATGAAGTACTGCAGGACGTTCAGACCCTCGCGGAAGTTCGCGGTGATCGGCGTCTCGATGATGGAGCCGTCCGGCTTGGCCATCAGGCCACGCATCCCCGCCAGCTGACGGATCTGGGCCGCAGAACCACGCGCGCCGGAATCGGCCATCATGAAGATCGAGTTGAACGAGCTCTGCTCGACCGTCTCGCCCTCGGCGTTGGTGACCTGCTCCTTGCCGAGCCGCTCCATCATCGCCTTCGCGACCTGGTCATTGCAGTGCGACCAGATGTCCACGACCTTGTTGTAGCGCTCGCCCTTGGTGACCAGGCCCGAGGCATACTGCTCCTCGATCTCCTTCACCTGCTCTTCGGCGTTCTGCAGGATCGGCTGCTTCTCGTCCGGGATGACCATGTCATCCGAGCAGAACGAGACCCCGGCGCGGGTCGAATAGTAGAAGCCCGCATACATCAGCTGGTCCGCGAACACCACGGTGTCCTTCAGGCCCAGGCGACGGTAGCAGGAGTTGATCAGCGCGGAGATGGTCTTCTTGCTGAGCTCGCGGTCGATTAGCTCGAACGGCAGCCCCTTCGGCATGATGCGCGACAGGATCGCGCGACCGACGGTAGTCTCCACGCGCATGGACGGCAGCGGCTCGCCTTCCGCGACATCCGCCATGGTGTCGGCGATGCGCACGGTGACGCGCGCATGCAGGTCGACCAACTTGTGTTCGTAGGCGCGATGCACCTCGTCCACATCGGCGAAGGTCATGCCCTCGCCCTTGGCGTTCACCTTCTCGCGCGAGAGGTAGTACAGACCCAGCACGATATCCTGCGACGGCACGATGATCGGCTCGCCGTTGGCCGGCGACAGTACGTTGTTGGAGGACAGCATCAGCGTGCGCGCCTCCAGCTGGGCCTCCAGCGACAGCGGCACGTGCACGGCCATCTGGTCACCGTCGAAGTCGGCGTTGAACGCGGCACAGACCAGCGGGTGCAGCTGGATCGCCTTGCCCTCGATCAACACCGGTTCAAAGGCCTGGATGCCCAGGCGGTGCAGGGTCGGGGCACGGTTCAGCATCACCGGATGCTCGCGGATCACCTCTTCGAGGATATCCCAGACCTCTGGACCTTCCTTCTCCACGGCCTTCTTGGCGGCCTTGATGGTGGTCGCCAGTCCACGGCGCTGCAGCTTGCCGAAGATGAACGGCTTGAACAGTTCCAGCGCCATTCGCTTGGGCAGGCCACACTGGTGCAGGCGCAGGGTCGGGCCGACCACGATCACGGAACGGCCGGAATAGTCGACACGCTTGCCGAGCAGGTTCTGGCGGAAGCGGCCCTGCTTGCCCTTGATCATGTCAGCCAGGGACTTCAGCGGGCGCTTGTTGGTGCCGGTGATCGCACGACCGCGACGGCCGTTATCCAGCAGCGCATCCACGGACTCCTGCAGCATGCGCTTTTCGTTGCGCACGATGATATCCGGGGCGTTCAGCTCCAGCAGGCGGCGCAGACGGTTGTTGCGGTTGATCACCCGGCGATACAGGTCGTTCAGGTCGGAAGTCGCGAAGCGACCACCGTCCAGCGGCACCAGCGGGCGCAGGTCCGGCGGCAGCACCGGCAGCACGGACATGATCATCCACTCCGGCTTGTTGCCGGATTCCAGGAACGACTCGATCAGCTTGAGGCGCTTGCCCAGACGCTTGATCTTGGTCTCGGACCCGGTCTCGGACAGATCCTGGCGCAGCTTCGCGGCCTCGCCCTGCAGGTCCATCTCCTTCAGCAGGCTCAGCACGGCCTCGGCACCCATCATCGCGGTGAAGTCGTCGCCGTGCTCCTCCATCGCCTCGAGGTATTCCTCGTCGGTCAGGAGCTGGCCCTTCTCCAGCGTGGTGAAGCCCGGGTCGATCACAATGAAGGACTCGAAGTAGAGCACCTTCTCGATGTCCTTCAGGGTCATGTCGAGCAGCAGCCCGATGCGGGACGGCAGGCTCTTCAGGTACCAGATGTGCGCGACCGGCGAGGCCAGGTCGATGTGCCCCATGCGCTCGCGGCGCACCTTGGTCTGGGTCACCTCGACGCCGCACTTCTCGCAGACCACACCCCGGTGCTTCAGGCGCTTGTACTTGCCGCACAGGCACTCGTAGTCCTTCACCGGGCCGAAGATCTTGGCGCAGAACAGGCCATCGCGCTCCGGCTTGAAGGTCCGGTAGTTGATGGTCTCCGGCTTCTTAACCTCGCCAAAGGACCACGAACGGATCTGGTCCGCGGAGGCCAGGCCGATACGGATCGCATCGAACTCTTCCGGCTGGGTCTGCTGCTTGAACAGATTGAGGAGGTCTTTCATTCGCTATGCCTCACAAAGCTTTGGGTCGAGGGGTGCCCTGCACCCCTTCGGATCACATTCGGATCGGAGGAGATCAGTCCTGCTCCAGCTCGATATTGATGCCGAGCGCCTTGATCTCCTTCATGAGCACGTTGAACGACTCGGGGACGTTGGCCTCCATGTGGTGCTCGCCGTCGACGATGTTCTTGTACATCTTGTTGCGGCCCTGCACGTCGTCCGCCTTCACCGTCAGCATTTCCTGCAGGGTGTAGGCGGCACCGTAGGCCTCCAGCGCCCAGACCTCCATCTCGCCGAAGCGCTGACCACCGAACTGCGCCTTGCCGCCCAGCGGCTGCTGGGTGACCAGGGAATACGGACCGGTCGACCGCGCGTGCATCTTGTCGTCGACCAGATGGTTCAGCTTCAGCATGTGCATGTAGCCGACGGTCACCGGGCGATCGAAGGAGTCACCGGTACGGCCGTCGAACAGCTCGGCCTGCCCCGTCTCGGGCAGATCGGCCAGCCGCAGCATCTCCTTGATCTCGGCCTCCTCGGCACCATCGAACACCGGCGTCGCCATCGGCACGCCACCGCGCAGGTTGCGGCAAAGCGCAATGATCTCGGCGTCCGACATGGAGTCGAGGTCGACCTTCTTGTCGCGGTGGTTATAGATATTGCCCAGGAACTCGCGCAGCTTCGCGATCTCGGCCTGCGCCTCGAGCATGCGGTTGATCTTGTCGCCCAGCCCCTTCGCGGCCCAGCCCAGATGAACCTCCAGCACCTGCCCGACGTTCATGCGCGAGGGCACGCCCAGCGGGTTCAGGACCACGTCGACCGGGGTCCCGTCGTCGAGGAACGGCATGTCCTCTTCCGGCACGATCATCGAGATCACGCCCTTGTTCCCGTGGCGGCCGGCCATCTTGTCGCCCGGCTGCAGACGGCGCTTCACGGCCACGTAGACCTTGACCATCTTCTGCACGCCCGGCGGCAGGTCGTCGCCCGCGGCGACCTTGGCCTTCTGGTGCTCGAACTTCTTGTCGAACAGCTCGTGCTGCTCCTGCAGCTGGCGACCGAGGTCCTCCAGCTGCGAGTTCACGGCGTCGTCCTTCAGGCGCACCTCGAACCACTGGTTGCGGGACAGGCCCTGCAGGTACTTCTTGGTGACCTTGGAGCCGTCACCCAGCCCTTCCGGACCGCCGGCAGCCGCCTTGTTGAGCAGCAGCTTCTCGACGCGGGCGTAGATATCGTCCTCGTAGATTCGCAGCTGGTCCTTCAGGTCCTTCTTGACCGCAGCGAGGTCGTCTTCCTCGATCGACTTGGCACGCGCATCCTTCTCCACGCCATCGCGGGTGAACACGCGCACGTCGATCACCGTGCCCTCGATGCCGGACGGCACACGCAGGGAGGTGTCCTTCACGTCCGAGGCCTTCTCGCCAAAGATGGCCCTCAGGAGCTTCTCTTCCGGGGTCAGCTGGGTCTCGCCCTTCGGCGTGACCTTGCCGACCAGGATGTCGCCCGGGTTTACCTCGGCGCCAACATAAACCACACCGGACTCGTCCAGCTTGGCCAGCAGCGACTCGGAGACGTTCGGGATATCCGCGGTGATCTCTTCCTGGCCCAGCTTGGTGTCGCGCGCGACACAGTTGAGCTCCTCGATGTGGATCGTGGTGTAGCGGTCCTCCTGCACCACGCGCTCGGAGATCAGGATGGAATCCTCGAAGTTGTAGCCGTTCCAGGGCATGAAGGCGACCATCATGTTCTGCCCCAGGGCCAGCTCGCCGAGATCGGTCGAGGAGCCATCGGCCAGCACATCGCCGCGGGCGATCTCGTCGCCTACCGCGACCAGCGGACGCTGGTTGATGCTGGTGTTCTGGTTGGAACGCGAGTACTTGGTCAGGTTGTAGATATCCACACCCGGCTCGCCGGCGACGGTCTCGTCGTCGTTCACGCGCACAACTACACGGGCGGCATCCACGGAATCGACCGTACCGCCGCGCTTGGCGACGATCGCGGAACCGGAGTCGATCGCAACGGTGCGCTCGATACCGGTACCGACCAGCGGCTTGTCCGCGCGCAGGCAGGGCACGGCCTGACGCTGCATGTTCGCACCCATCAGGGCGCGGTTGGCATCGTCATGCTCGAGGAACGGCAGCAGCGCGGCGGCCACGGACACGATCTGCTTCGGCGAGATATCCATGTACTGGATCTTGTCCGGCGAGGAGATCGTGAACTCCTCCTGGAAGCGGCAGGAGACCAGGTCGTCGGTCAGACGCCCTTGCTCGTCCATCGCCGCGTTCGCCTGGGCGATCACGTACTGGCTCTCCTCGATCGCAGACAGGTACACGATCTCGTCGGTGACCTTGCCGTCTTCGACCTTGCGGTACGGGGTCTCGAGGAAGCCGTAGCGGTTGGTGCGGGCATACACGGCCAGCGAGTTGATCAGGCCGATGTTCGGGCCTTCCGGCGTCTCGATCGGGCAGACACGACCGTAGTGGGTGGGGTGCACGTCGCGCACCTCGAAGCCCGCACGTTCGCGCGTCAGACCGCCCGGGCCCAGCGCGGAGATACGGCGCTTGTGGGTCACCTCGGACAGCGGGTTGTTCTGGTCCATGAACTGCGACAGCTGGCTGGAACCGAAGAACTCCTTGACCGCGGCGGCCACCGGCTTCGCGTTGATCAGCTCCTGCGGCATCAGACCTTCGCTCTCCGCGACGGTCAAACGCTCCTTGACCGCACGCTCGACGCGCACCAGGCCCAGACGGAACTGGTTTTCCGCCATCTCGCCCACGCTGCGGATGCGCCGGTTGCCCAGGTGGTCGATGTCATCGGTACGGCCGTTGCCGTTGCGCAGGTCGATCAGGACCTTCAGCACGTCGAGGATGTCCTCGGGTGACAGCACGCCCGGGCCCTCGTCGGTATCGCGGCCGACACGGCGGTTGAACTTCATCCGGCCGACCGCCGACAGGTCGTAGCGGTCCTCGGAGAAGAACAGGTTGGAGAACAGGTTCTCGGCGGCGTCCTTGGTCGGCGGCTCACCGGGACGCATCACCCGATAGATCTCGACCTGGGCCTCCAGCTGCGTCTTGGTCGGATCCAGACGCAGGGTGTCCGACATGAACGGACCGTGGTCGTAGTCGTTGGTGTAGATGGTCTCCACCGACTTCACGCCCTCGGCGCGCAGCTTGTCCAGCAGCTCCTGGGTCAACGGGTCATTGCCAGCCGCCATCAGTTCGCCGGTCGACTCGTCCACCACGCCCTTGGCCAGCACGCGGCCGAGCAGGTACTCGTCCGGTACGCGCAGCCGGTTGATGCCGGCTTTTTCGATCTCGCGGATATGCCGCGGCGTAATCCGGCGCCCGGCCTCGACGATCACGTTCTTGCCGTCGGTGATGTCGACCACGGCGGTCTCGCCGCGCAGGCGCTCGGGGATCAGGTCCAGTTCACCGCCGTCTTCATCGAGAGTGATCTGGTTGAATTCAAAGAAGGTGGACAGGATCTCTTCCGTATCCATGCCCAGCGCGCGCAGCAGGATCGACGCCGGCAGCTTGCGGCGACGGTCGATACGCACGTAAACCCCGTCCTTGGCATCGAACTCGAAGTCCAACCAGGAACCGCGGTACGGAATAATGCGCGCGTTGTAGAGCAGCTTCTGGGCGCTGCCCTGAGTCTTGCCCCGGTCGCTGTCAAAGAACACGCCGGGCGAACGATGCAGCTGGGAGACGATCACGCGCTCGGTGCCGTTGATCACGAAGGTCCCGTTCTCCGTCATGAGCGGCATCTCGCCCATGTAGACCTCCTGCTCCTTGACCTCCTTGACCACGGTGGAGCCAGCAGGGGCCTCCTTGTCGTGGATCACCAGGCGCAGCAGGACACGCAGCGGGGCCGCGTAGGTCACGCCACGGATCTGGCATTCCTTCACATCGAACAGCGGCTCGCCCAGGCGGTAGCTGACGTACTCGAGCTGGACATGACCGGAATAGCTAACAATCGGGAACACCGACTGAAACGCCGCGTGCAGGCCCAGCGCGTGACGCGCCTCCGGACCTTTTTCGGCCTGCAGGAAATCCCGATAGGAGGTCAATTGGGTTTCCAGCAGATACGGGACGTCCAGGATCTGGGGACGCTTCCCGAAGTCCTTGCGGATACGTTTCTTTTCGGTATAACTGAGGGCCATGGCTTACCTCGGCGGCTAGCTGAACAACGCGCGAAAAAACCCGCGCCACCACGGGCTGAGGCTGACGACCAAAAGGCCGCCAGCCTCAGGGCTTCGTGATGTACACGAAAACAACAGGCGCAAGCGCCTTTTACTTCAGTTCGACGGTGGCGCCAGCCTCTTCCAGCTCCGCCTTCATCTTCTCGGCTTCTTCCTTCGCCGCGCCTTCCTTGACGGTCGCCGGAACGCCTTCGACCATTTCCTTGGCCTCCTTCAGGCCCAGACCGGTCAGGCCACGGACGACCTTGATCACGCCGACCTTGTTCTCGCCAAAGCTGGACATGACGACGTCGAACTCGTCCTTGGCTTCGGCAGCAGCGGCTTCACCACCGCCGGCGGCAGCCGGGGCGGCCGCAACGGCGGCAGCGGCGGAAACGCCGAACTTCTCTTCCATCTCGCTGATCAGGTCCACGATTTCCAGGACCGTCATGTTGCCGATGGCTTCCAGGATGTCTTCTTTCGAAACGGCCATTTTTTACTCTCCTAACGGGGAACACCCGTATTCATTCAGTACTTGCTCAGAAACGGCTTGATGAGATTCAGGCTGCCTGTTTCTGGTCACGAATTGCTGCAACGGTACGCACGAGCTTGCCCGGGACTTCGTTCACCGTACGGGCGAACTTGTCGAGCGGCGCCTTCATGGTGGCGAGAAGCGTTGCGAGCGCTTCATCGCGCGTCGGCAGACTGGCGAGGCGATCGAGATCGTTCGCACCCATCAGCTGCCCACCAAACGACACCAGCCGGACCTTCAGCTGTTCGTTTTCCTTGGCGAAGGACTTCACCAGACGCGCGGCGGAGCCAGGCTCCTCTTCACTGAAGGCCAGGATCAGCGGGCCATGCAGCTCGGGCTGCATGCACGCGAAATCCGTACCCTCGATGGCACGCTTGGCGAGGTTGTTCTTCACCACCCGCAGATAGACCCCGGAATTGCGAGCCTGCCGACGAAGGTCGGTCATCTGCGCGACCGAGAGACCTCGGTATTCCGCGGCGACCGCGGAATGCGCCGAGGCAGCAACCGTAGCCAGCTCCGAGACAATCGCCTTCTTGTCGTCGAGATTCAAAGCCACGTTGACTCTCCTCTAGTGAGACCACCCGGAGGCGGTCGTGAAACCGGGCGAACCCGGCACTTCGGTGCTCCCGTCGCAGGTACTTCCTGAATCGGGTGACACCATCTGCGCAGGCTGGTGGATTAAGCCGTCCCGCGAACGGGGCAGCGCCTGCGGTCTTGGATGGCGTGCCGCTTGCGCGACAGCCGACCAAAAACCAAAAAACTTCTTACAGCGACAGCGAGGCCTGGTCGACCTTCACGCCCGGGCCCATCGTCGTGGAGATCGTGACCCCCTTGACGTACTGCCCCTTGGACGTCGCCGGCTTCATCTTGACCAGATCCGCCAGCAGGGCGTTCAGGTTGTCGGCCAGCGAGCTGGAGTCGAAATCGGCCGCGCCAATGGTGCAGTGCACGATCCCGCCCTTGTCGGTGCGGTAGCGCACCTGGCCGCTCTTGGCGTTGGTCACCGCGGTCGCCACGTCCGGCGTCACGGTACCGACCTTCGGGTTCGGCATCAGGCCGCGCGGGCCGAGGATCTGGCCGAGCTGCCCGACGACACGCATCGCGTCCGGGGAGGCGATCACCACGTCGAAATCCATCTGGCCGGCCTTCACCTGTTCGGCGAGGTCGTCCATACCGACCACATCGGCACCGGCTTCCTTCGCGGCGTCGGCATTCGCGCCCTGAGTGAACACGGCCACGCGCACGCTCTTGCCATTGCCATGCGGCAGCACCGTCGAGCCACGCACGACCTGATCGGACTTGCGCGGGTCCACGCCGAGGTTCACAGCCACGTCGACCGACTCGCGGAACTTTGCCTTCGGCAGTTCACGCAGCAGGTCAAACGCTTCGGTCACCGGATAGAGACGGCCTGGCTCGACTTTCTCGCGGATGGCCTTCATTCGCTTGGTCATTTTCGCCATGTCAGAGACCCTCCACTTCGAGGCCCATGCTGCGGGCACTGCCGGCAATGGTACGCACCGCGGCGTCCAGATCCGCAGCGGTCAGATCCGGCTCCTTGGTCTTCGCGATTTCCTCGAGCTGTGCCCGGGTCACGGTGCCGACCTTGTTGGTATTCGGCTCGCCGGAACCCTTCTGCACACCCGCGGCCTTCTTCAGAAGGATCGCCGCCGGCGGCGTCTTGGTGACAAAGGTAAAGCTGCGATCTGAATAGACGGTGATCACCACCGGAATCGGCAGACCGGGCTCGATCTCCTGGGTCTGGGCGTTAAACGCCTTGCAGAACTCCATGATGTTCACACCGCGCTGACCCAGCGCCGGCCCGACGGGCGGGCTCGGGTTCGCCTTGCCGGCGGGCACCTGAAGCTTGATATATGCTTCGATTTTCTTCGCCATGATGACTCCCTCGGGTACAAGCGCCTCGCGGCTCCCCGACTAGCAGTGGTGACGTCGGTACGTCAGGTTTTCTCGACTTGGTGGAACTCGAGTTCCACGGGTGTCGAGCGACCAAAAATCTGGACAGCCACCAGGAGGCGGCTCTTCTCGTAGTTCACTTCTTCCACGACGCCATTGAAGTCGTTGAACGGGCCGTCGATCACGCGAACCATCTCGCCCACCTCGAACAGGACCTTCGGGCGCGGCTTCTCGGCGCCTTCCTGCATGCGCTGCAGGATGGCATCGGCTTCCTTGTCGCTGATCGGGGCCGGCCGGTCTGCGGTGCCACCGATGAAACCAAGCACGCGCGGGACCGCCTTGACCAGGTGCCAGGCCTCGTCGTTCAAGTCCATCTGCACGAGGACATACCCCGGGAAGAACTTGCGCTCGCTCTTGCGCTTCTGGCCGTCCTTCATCTCGACGACCTCTTCGGTAGGCACCAGGATCTGGCCGAAGTGGTCCTGCATGGCGAAACGCTCGATGCGCTCCTCCAGCGACCGCTTCACCTGGGCCTCGAAGCCCGAGAATGCCTGTACGACGTACCAGCGTAATGCCATGGAGAGAATCCTGTGACTATCCGATGAAGCGACTGATGGACCAACCCAGGAACATGTCCAGGAGCCAGAGGAAGATCCCGATTATGATCACGACGGCGATGACGATCAGCGTGGTCTGGGTGGTCTCGACCCGGGTCGGCCAGACCATCTTGCGCACCTCGGTGCGCGCATTGCCCATAAAGGCCGCCAGCTGATGCCCCTTCGCCGTGGTCATGCCAATCGCCACGGCCACGCCGACCACGGCCAGCAGCCCGAGCACACGAATCAGAGTGGACTCGTCCGAGAACCAATAAAAGCCCATGACGCCAGCAATCAGCAGCGCCACGGCTACCGCGAGCTTGAAAGTATCCAGCCCGCCGGTCTGTTCCGATTGTTCACTCATGAATACGTATCACCCGGTACTCGCCGCCATCGGTGAAGATGGCAGGCCAGGAGGGACTCGAACCCCCAACCTGCGGTTTTGGAGACCGCTGCTCTGCCAATTGAGCTACTGGCCTAAAAATCGAATCGACAAGAAACAAACGCGAGAGACGACGCACCAGGCGCCGCCTCTCGCGGTCGATCGTTCAACTTATCTACTGTATCACTCGATGATCTTGGATACGACGCCGGCGCCGACGGTGCGGCCGCCTTCGCGAATCGCAAAGCGCAGACCATCTTCCATCGCGATCGGGCTGATCAGCGACACGGTCATCTTCACGTTGTCACCCGGCATCACCATCTCGGTGCCTTCCGGCAGCTCCACCGAACCCGTCACGTCCGTCGTGCGGAAGTAGAACTGCGGGCGATAACCATTGAAGAACGGGGTATGACGACCACCCTCGTCCTTGCCCAGGATGTACACCTCGGCCTCGAAATGCGTGTGCGGGTTGATCGAACCCGGCTTGCACAGCACCTGACCACGCTGCACTTCGTCGCGCTTGGTACCACGCAGCAGAATGCCCACGTTGTCGCCCGCTTCGCCCTGGTCCAGCAGCTTGCGGAACATCTCGACACCGGTGACTGTGGTCTTCTGGGTGTCGCGGATACCGACAATCTCGATTTCCTCGCCCACCTTGACCACACCGCGCTCGATACGACCGGTCACCACCGTGCCGCGGCCGGAGATCGAGAACACGTCCTCCACCGGCATCAGGAAGTCGCCGTCCACGGCGCGTTCCGGCTCCGGAATCCAGGTGTCCATCGCTTCGACCAGCT
>NZ_KB912062.1:0-75530 GCF_000383695.1 Thioalkalivibrio sp. ALJ15 | reverse complement strand
AGCTGGTCGAAGCGATGGACACCTGGATTCCGGAGCCGGAACGCGCCGTGGACGGCGACTTCCTGATGCCGGTGGAGGACGTGTTCTCGATCTCCGGCCGCGGCACGGTGGTGACCGGTCGTATCGAGCGCGGTGTGGTCAAGGTGGGCGAGGAAATCGAGATTGTCGGTATCCGCGACACCCAGAAGACCACGGTCACCGGTGTCGAGATGTTCCGCAAGCTGCTGGACCAGGGCGAAGCGGGCGACAACGTGGGCATTCTGCTGCGTGGTACCAAGCGCGACGAAGTGCAGCGTGGTCAGGTGCTGTGCAAGCCGGGTTCGATCAACCCGCACACGCATTTCGAGGCCGAGGTGTACATCCTGGGCAAGGACGAGGGTGGTCGTCATACCCCGTTCTTCAATGGTTATCGCCCGCAGTTCTACTTCCGCACGACGGACGTGACGGGTTCGGTGGAGCTGCCGGAAGGCACCGAGATGGTGATGCCGGGTGACAACGTGAAGATGACCGTGTCGCTGATCAGCCCGATCGCGATGGAAGATGGTCTGCGCTTTGCGATTCGCGAAGGCGGCCGCACCGTCGGCGCCGGCGTCGTATCCAAGATTATTGAGTGAGTGAGATGGCAAACCAGCGTATCCGAATTCGCCTGAAGGCCTTTGACCATCGACTGATCGACCGCTCGGCGGCCGAGATCGTCGAAACCGCGAAGCGCACGGGCGCCCGCGTGAAGGGGCCCATCCCGCTCCCGACCAAGCGTGAGTCGTACACGGTTCTGATCTCGCCGCACGTCAACAAGGACGCGCGAGACCAGTACGAGCTGCGTACGCACAAGCGTTTGATGGACATCCTCGATCCGACCGACAAGACCGTGGATGCCCTGATGAAGCTGGACCTCGCCGCGGGCGTGAATGTTCAGATTCGACTTAACTAACTCGTAACTTTCTGCCATACTATTGGGCTTTCCGTGGCCCGGCGGGACTGTTCGCCGGGCCACGGCTTTAGGGCGCTTGCCAGCGCCGTTCGATACGGAAGGGGTTTTGCAATGGCCATTGGACTCATCGGTCGCAAACTAGGCATGAGCCGCGTCTTCACTGACGACGGCGTCTCCGTGCCGGTGACTGTGCTGCAGGTGGACAACAATCGCGTGGTCCAGATCAAGCGCAGTGAAGGCGACGGCTACAACGCGGTCCAGGTGACGGCCGGCGCACGCAAGGCGTCCCGGGTCAGCAAGCCCGAAGCGGGGCACTATGCTGCGGCCTCGGTCGAGCCTGGGCGCGGTCTCTGGGAATTCCGTGTTGAGGCGGATGAGCTCGAGGGCCTGGCCCCGGGTGACGCCATCACGGTTGATCGCTTCGAGGAAGGTCAGGTCGTTGACGTGACCTCTCAGAGCAAGGGCAAGGGTTTCCAGGGTGCGGTCAAGCGTCATAACTTCCGCACGCAAGACGCGACCCACGGTAACTCGCTGGCGCACCGCGCCCCGGGTTCGATCGGGCAGAACCAGAGCCCGGGTCGTGTGTTCAAGGGCAAGAAGATGGCGGGCCATATGGGCGCCGAGCGCAAGACGATCCAGAACCTGAAGGTTGTTCGGGTGGATGCGGATCGCAGCCTCGTGCTGATCCAGGGCGCGGTGCCGGGTGCGCCCAGCACTGACGTGATGATTCGTCCGGCCGTCAAGGCGAAGGGTTGAAGACAATGCAAGTAACGACAGCCGATACCGGTGCCAGCGTAGAGTTGTCGCCCGTGTGCTTCGAGCGCGACTTTAACGAGTCGCTGGTGCACCAGAGCGTGGTCGCGTTCCTCGCGGGGCAGCGCCAGGGCACCCGTGCGCAGAAGACGCGCTCCGACGTGAGCGGCGGTGGTGCGAAGCCGTTTCGCCAGAAAGGCACGGGCCGCGCCCGTGCCGGCACGATCCGCAGCCCGCTGTGGACCGGTGGTGGCAAAGTCTTTGCGGCGCGCACCCGGGACTTCTCGCAGAAGCTGAACAAGAAGATGTATCGCGCCGCGATGGCGTCGATCCTCTCCGAGCTGGTCCGTCAAGAACGGCTGAAGGTGGTGGCCGACTTCGCCGTGGCATCGGGCAAGACCCGCGACGGCGTTGCCAAGCTCAAGGAGCTGGGTCTCGCGAAGGGGCTGGTCGTGCTGGCCGAGGCGGATGACATGACCGCTCGTGCGCTGGGTAACGTGCCGCATATCGACATCGTCGACGTTGCCGGCATCAATCCGGCCAATCTGGTCGGCGCGGAGACGGTCGTGATGACCGAAGCGGCGATCCGCAAGGTTGAGGAGTGGCTGGCATGAATGCGCGTCTGATGCAGGTAATTCAGGGCCCGGTGGTTTCCGAGAAATCCACCATGGCCGGCGAGGTCGGTCAGTACGTGTTCCGCGTGCTGCCCGACGCGAGCAAAGAAGAAATCAAGGCGGCGGTCGAGCATCTGTTCCAGGTGCGGGTCGAGAATGTCCGCACCCTGAACCAGCAGGGCAAGAAGAAGCGCTTTGGGCGCCTTTTTGGGCGCCGCAATCACTGGAAGAAGGCTTATGTCGCGCTGGCCGAAGGCGAGAGCATCGACATGGGTGAAGGAGACCAGGTCTAGTCATGGCGATTATCAAGACGAATCCGACTTCGGCCGGTCGTCGTCACGCGGTGCAGATCCGTGGCGACAACCTGTACAAGGGTGCGCCGCATGCCGCGCTGGTCGAGAAGAAGACCCGTAGCGGCGGTCGCAACAACACGGGCCGTATTACTACGCGGCACGTGGGTGGCGGTCACAAGCAGCGCTACCGTGTGGTCGACTTCAAGCGCAACAAGGACAACGTGCCGGCGCGGGTCGAGCGGCTGGAGTATGATCCGAACCGCAGCGCCCACCTGGCCCTGCTACTGTACGCCGACGGCGAGCGTCGCTACATCATCGCGCCGAAGGGTCTGAACCAGGGTGATCAGGTCGCGAGTGGTAACCAGGCCCCGATTCGTCCGGGCAACGCCATGCCGCTACGCTCGATCCCGGTCGGTACCACCGTGCATTGTGTCGAGCTCAAGCCTGGCAAGGGTGCGCAGATGGTTCGCTCCGCCGGTACGTCCGCGCAGGTCGTGGCCCGCGAAGGACAGCACGCCACCCTGCGTCTAGGTTCGGGCGAGATGCGCCGCGTCCTGTCCGAGTGCCGCGCCGTGGTGGGCGAAGTTGGCCACTCCGAGCACAGCCTGAAGAAATACGGCAAGGCCGGCGCCAAGCGCTGGAAGGGTGTCCGCCCGACCGTGCGTGGTACCGCCATGAACCCGGTCGATCACCCGCATGGTGGTGGCGAAGGCCGCAACTTTGGCCGTCATCCGGTGACCCCGTGGGGTCGTCCGACCAAGGGTTACAAGACCCGCAATAACAAGCGTACCGACGGCATGATTGTTCGTCGGCGTAAGAAGTAACGGAGTCCCAGCATGCCGCGTTCACTGAAGAAAGGCCCGTTCGTCGACCACCACCTGCGCAAGAAGGTGGAAGATGCGGTCGAGAAGAACGATCGTCGACCGATCAAGACCTGGTCCCGGCGTTCGATGATCATCCCGCAGATGGTCGGGTTGACCATCGCCGTCCACAACGGCCGGCAGCACGTGCCTGTCCTCGTCAACGAGAACATGGTGGGCCACAAGCTGGGCGAATTTGCCTTGACGCGGACCTTCAAGGGTCATATCGCGAACAAGAAGTCGCGCTGAGGACGAACGATGGAAACGATTGCAAAACTGCGTTTCGCGCGGATCTCCCCGCAAAAGGCTCGCCTGGTCGCCGACCAGGTGCGTGGCCTGCGGGTGGAAGAGGCGCTCAACGAACTCACGTTCAGCGCGAAGAAGCCGGCCGCCATTGTGAAAAAGGTGCTGGAGTCCGCCATCGCGAACGCGGAGAACAACGACGGTGCCGACATCGACGAGCTGCGCATCTCGCGCATCCAGGTCGACGAAGGGCCGGTGCTCAAGCGGATGCACGCGCGTGCCAAAGGCCGCGGTAACCGCATCCTGAAGCGCACCAGCCATATCGTCATCGGCGTTAGCGAGAAGGGAGCCTAAGCATGGGTCAGAAAGTACATCCGACCGGCATCCGCCTGGGCATCTCTCGCCCGTGGTCGGCCACTTGGTACGCCGACGGCCGCGAGTTTGGCGAGACGCTGAACAACGACATCAAGTTGCGCGAGTTTCTGCAGAAGAAACTGGCCCACGCGTCGGTGAGCCGCATCAGCATCTCCCGCCCGGCGAAGGCCGCGCATATCACGATCCAGACCGCGCGTCCGGGCATCGTGATCGGCAAGAAGGGCGAAGACATCGAGAAGCTGCGCCAGGACGTGGCCCGCGAGACGGGTCTCGAGAAAGGCACGGTCAAGATCAATATTGAAGAGGTGCGCAAGCCCGAGATCGAGGCCCAGCTGGTGGCCGAAGGGATCGCGCAGCAGCTGGAGCGCCGCATCATGTTCCGCCGCGCGATGAAGCGCGCCGTCGGCAACGCGATGCGCCTCGGCGCCCAGGGCATCAAGGTGCACGTGTCCGGTCGCCTGAACGGCGCCGAGATCGCGCGCTCCGAGTGGTACCGCGAAGGCCGCGTGCCGCTGCATACCCTGCGTGCTGATATTGACTACGGGTTTGCCGAAGCGCGGACCACCTACGGGATCATTGGCGTGAAGGTGTGGATCTTCAAGGGCGAGGTCTTTGGCCTGGAGCCGACCGAAGGGACCCGTGCCGCCGCCAACGCGAGCTAGGACTGAAAGATCATGCTGCAGCCAAAAAGAACCAAGTTCCGCAAGCAGTTCAAGGGCCGTAACCGGGGCATGGCCTCGACCGGCGCCAAGGTCAGCTTCGGCGAGTACGGCCTGCAGGCCGTCGAGCGGGGCCGGATTACGGCTCGCCAGATCGAGGCCGCGCGTCGCGCGATGGTCCGCCACATCAAGCGTGGCGGGAAGATCTGGATTCGGGTGTTCCCGGATGTGCCGGTGACCAAGAAGCCGCTTGAAGTCCGTATGGGTAAGGGTAAGGGCGGCGTCGAGTACTGGGTTTGCAAGGTGCAGCCTGGTCGCATGCTCTACGAAATGGAAGGTGTGCACGAGGACGTCGCGCGTGAGGCGATGCGTCTGGCGGCAGCCAAATTGCCGGTGAAGACGGTGTTTACCCGTCGGCAGGTGATGTGATGAAAGCGAGCGAACTGAGAAAGAAATCCGACGACGAGCTCAGCACTGAGCTCGAGGCGCTCTACAAGGAGCAATTCGGGCTGCGTATGCAGAAGGCCGTCGGCCAGCTGGCGCGCCCCGACCGGGTGGGCAAGGTCCGGCGCGAGATCGCGCAGATCAAGACGCTGATGAACGAACGAAAGGCAGGCTAAGAAGATGACCGAGCAAGTCTCCAAAACCCAGCGATCCGTCGTTGGGCGCGTGATCAGCGACAAGATGGACAAGACCCGCACCGTCCTGGTCGAGCGCCGCGTGCGTCATCCGCTGTATGGCAAGTTCATTCGGCGCAGCACCAAGCTGCACGTCCATGACGAAGACAATGTCTCGCGCATGGGTGACCGTGTGCGTATCCGTGAGTGCCGGCCGATGTCCAAGCAGAAGCGCTTTGCCCTGATCGAAGTGGTCGGGCAAGACGCGCTTTAATCGGCCGCTGGGAGAGAAGTCATGATTCAAATGCAGACCGTTCTCGAGGCCGCCGATAACAGCGGCGCCCGTCGCATCCAGTGCATCAAGGTGCTGGGCGGCTCGCACCGTCGCTATGCGCGCGTGGGCGATGTGATCAAGGTGAGCGTCAAGGACGCCATCCCGCGCGGCAAGGTCAAAAAAGGCGACGTCTATAATGCGGTCGTCGTGCGCACCGCCGCGGGTGTTCGGCGCCCCGACGGTTCGATCATTCGTTTCGACCGCAATGCGGCGGTGCTGCTGAACAATCAGCATCAGCCGATCGGCACTCGTATCTTCGGGCCGGTGACGCGTGAACTGCGAGGGGAGAAGTACATGAAGATCATCTCCCTCGCCCCGGAAGTGCTGTGAGGTCGTCATGAATAAGATTCGCAAAGGCGACGACGTCGTCGTGATCGCAGGAAAGGACAAGGGCCGTCGAGGCACCATCATCAAGGTGCTGGATGGCAAGGTCCTGGTCCAGAACATCAACATGGTGAAGAAGCATCAGAAGCCCAATCCCCAGCGTGGGATCGGGGGCGGGATCATCGAGAAGGAAATGCCGATCGATGTCTCCAATGTGATGCTCTTTAACCCGGCAACCGACAAGGGTGATCGCGTGTCGTTCAAGACCCTGGAAGATGGCCGCAAGGTCCGTGTCTTCCGATCGAACGGCGAGGTCGTGGACGCATAACGCGGACGGACGGTTTATGGAACGCTTGAGAGAAGAATACGAATCCAACGTGAAGCAGGCGCTGCAGAAGCAGTTCAGCTATGCCAACGTGATGGAGATCCCGCGTGTCACCAAGGTAACCCTGAACATGGGTCTGGGTGATGCAGTTGCGGACAAGAAGATCATTGAACATGCGGTCAGCGACATGACGGCTATCGCCGGGCAGAAGCCCGTGGTGACGAAGGCCCGCAAGTCGATCGCCGGGTTCAAGATCCGTGACGACTATCCGATCGGTTGCAAGGTGACCCTTCGTAGTCGGCAGATGTACGAGTTTCTGGATCGCCTGATCAACGTGGCGTTGCCGCGTGTGCGGGATTTCCGTGGCTTCAGCGCAAAGGCGTTTGATGGCCGTGGGAACTACTCCATGGGCATCAAGGAACAGATCATCTTTCCCGAGATTGATTATGACCGTGTCGACAAGATTCGCGGCATGGACATCACGATCACAACCAGCGCGAAGACGGACGAGGAAGCCAAGGCCCTGCTAGAAGCCTTCCGTTTCCCGTTCCGGAACTAAGAGGTAGGCGCACATGGCGAAGACATCGATGATCGAGCGCGAGAAGAAGCGCGCCCATCTGGTCCAGAAATATGCCGCAAAGCGTGCGGAACTGAAGGCCATCCTGGTGGACGAAACCAAGTCCTCCGAGGAACGCCTGGCCGCGATGCATGCATTGCAGAAGCTGCCGCGTGATTCCGCGGCGGTGCGACAGACAAACCGCTGTGGCGTCACCGGTCGCCCGAAAGGTTATTACCGTCGGTTCGGCCTTGGGCGGAACAAGCTGCGGGAGCACGCCATGAAGGGCGAAATCCCGGGCCTGCGCAAGTCGAGCTGGTAAGGAGACAGAAGCAATGATGACCGATCCGATTTCCGACATGCTCACCCGCGTGCGCAATGCGCAGCGCGCGAACAAGGAGCAGGTCGCGATCCCGTTCAGCAAAGCCAAGGAGCGAATCCTCAAGGTGTTTGCCGACGAGGGCTATGTGGGCGACGTCCAGGTCGAGGGCGAGGTCGCGCAGAAGAAGCTGGTGGTGAAGCTGAAATATTTCGAGGGGCGTCCGGTCATCGAAAGCGTTGAACGGATCTCCCGCCCGGGCTTGCGGATCTACCGCGGCAAGGACGAGCTCCCGCGTATTAACCAGGGGCTCGGTGTCGCGGTGATTTCCACGCCGCAGGGTGTCATGAGTGATCGCGCAGCCCGGGCCGCCGGCCAGGGCGGCGAGGTCCTCTGCAAGATTTACTGAGGAATCAGCCATGTCGCGCATTGCAAACCTGCCGATCAAGCTGCCCAACGGCGTGGCCGTGGAGCAGGCGGACGGCGAGATCAAGGTCAAGGGCCCGAAGGGCGAGTTGCAGCTGAGCTGCCCCGAAGCCGTCACGGTCACCGTCGAAGATGGTGTCGTTCAGGTGAAGCCGAACGAACACGCCAAGAACAGCGCTCTTGCGGGTACCATCCGTGCCATCCTGGGCAACCATGTGCACGGCGTGAGCGAGGGTTTCGAGCGCAAACTCGAGCTGGTGGGCGTCGGTTACCGCGCGCAGATGCAGGGTGCCAAGCTGAATTTGACGCTAGGCTACTCGCACCCGATTGAGTTTGAAGTGCCCGAAGGGGTCACGATCGAGACGCCCAGCGCGACCGAGGTCGTAGTGAAGGGGACGGATCGCCAGAAGGTGGGCCAGGTGGCCGCGAACATTCGCGCCTTCCGCCCGCCGGAGCCCTACAAGGGCAAGGGCGTGAAGTACAAAGACGAGCGCATTGTGCGTAAAGAAGCCAAGAAGAAGTAGGTAGGCACCAGTGGACAAGAAAGAGGCCAGACTTAAGAGAGCGCGTCGCGCGCGGTTCAAGATCCGCGAGCTGGGGGTGCATCGTCTCTGTATTCACCGGACGCCGCGCCACATGTATGCCCAGATCATTGCGCCTTCGGGCGACGCGGTGGTGGCTGCTGCCTCTACCGTCGAGAAGGATCTGAAAAGCGCCGGCAACACCGGGAACGCCGACGCGGCGGCCCGTGTGGGGCAGGCGATTGCCGAGCGCGCAAAGAAAGCCGGAATCGAACAGGTCGCGTTCGACCGTGCGGGCTTTCGTTATCACGGACGGGTGAAGGCCCTGGCCGACGCCGCCCGTGAAAACGGCCTGCAGTTCTAGTCCAACGCGACCCACCGGAGAAGATAAATGGCACGTAATGATGTAAGCGAAGCCACCGACGGCCTGCAAGAAAAGCTGATCGGCGTGAACCGCGTGGCCAAAGTGGTCAAGGGCGGTCGTCAGTTCCGCTTTGCCGCGCTGACCGTGGTTGGCGATGGCGAAGGCCGCGTTGGCTTTGGCTACGGCAAAGCCCGTGAGGTCCCGCAGGCGATCCAGAAGGCGATGCAGCAGGCGCGTCAGGAGATGCGCGATGTCTCACTGAAGGACGGCACGCTGCACTATGCGGTCAACGGCCGTCATGGCGCCGCGAAGGTCTACATGCAGCCGGCCTCCGAGGGTACGGGTGTCATCGCCGGTGGTGCGATGCGCGCGGTGCTCGAAGTGGCGGGTGTGCACAACGTGCTGGCCAAGTGTGTTGGTTCGCGCAATCCGATCAACGTCGTGCAGGCGACCATCGACGGGCTCACCAAGGTGAACTCGCCCGAACGTGTCGCTGCCAAGCGCGGCAAGACTGTCGACGAAGTGACGAGCTAGTCATGAGCAAGCTGAAACTGACCCTGGTGCGCAGCACCGCCGGACGGCTGAAGAATCACAAGGCCTGTGTTCGCGGCCTCGGCCTGCGCAAGACCCACAGCACCTCTGTGATCGAGGCCACCCCCGAGAATCTCGGTATGGTCCACAAGGTGTCGTACCTGCTGAAGGTAGAGGAAGTCTGACCTATGCGACTCAACGACATTTCGAGCCCCGCCGGTGCCCGCAAGCCGGGCAAGCGCGTGGGGCGTGGCATCGGCTCCGGCCTGGGCAAGACCGGCGGTCGTGGCCACAAGGGCCAGAAGTCCCGCTCCGGCGGCTTCACCAAGACCGGCTTCGAAGGCGGTCAGATGCCGTTGCAGCGCCGTTTGCCCAAGGTGGGCTTTCGGTCGCGCAAGCAGCGCTATTCCGCCGAGGTTCGCCTGAGCGAGCTGGCCAAGGTTGACGGTGAGGTCACGCTGGAGAGCCTGAAGAAGGCTGGCGTTATTCCCGAGATTACCCAGACCGCGAAGATCTTCGCGTCCGGTGAAGTCACCCAGGCCTGCGTCGTCAAGGGCGTGGGCGTGACCAAGGGGGCCAAGGCAGCCATTGAGGCGGCCGGCGGGAGCGTCGAGGCCGAATAATGGCGCGTGGAGCGACAGCACGATCCGGTGGCGGGCTCACCGGCTTTACCGAGTTGCGTCAACGCCTGCTGTTCGTGCTGGGCGCTCTGGTCGTCTACCGCATCGGGACGTTTATCCCGGTGCCGGGGATTAACCCAGTCGCCGTATCGCAGTTCTTCGAACAGCAAAGCGGCACGATCCTGGACATGTTCAACATGTTTTCCGGGGGTGCGCTTGAGCGGCTGTCGATCTTCGCCCTCGGGGTGATGCCGTATATTTCGGCGGCGATCATCATGCAGCTGCTGGCCGCGACCGTGCCGGCGCTGCAGCAGCTGAAGAAGGAAGGCGAGCAGGGCCGACGCAAGATTACGCAGTACACGCGCTACGGGACCGTGGCGCTGGCGCTGTTTCAGAGTATCGGCATCGGAATCGCGCTCAACGGGCAGACCATTCAGGGCATGCCGATGGCGCTGAACCCGGGACCGATCTTCATCTTTACGGTGGTCGTCTCGCTGGTGACGGGTACCCTGTTCCTGATGTGGCTGGGTGAGCAGATCACCGAGCGCGGGATTGGTAACGGTATCTCGATCATCATCTTCGCCGGGATCGTGGCGGGTCTGCCGGGTGCGATTGGCGGCACCCTGGAACTGGCGCGTACCGGTGAGCTGGCGGCCGCGTTTGTGGTGATCCTGATCGTGCTGGCGCTCGCGGTGACGGCCTTCGTGGTGTTCGTCGAGCGCGGACAGAGGCGCGTCACGATCAACTACGCGAAACGCCAGGTCGGGAGAAAGGTTGTCGGTGGACAGTCCTCCCACCTGCCGCTGAAGTTGAACATGGCGGGCGTGATCCCGCCGATCTTCGCGTCGAGTATCATTCTGTTCCCCTCGACCCTGGGGCAATGGTTTGGACAGGCCGAAGGCATGGACTGGCTGCGCGAGCTGTCGACGACGCTTGCGCCCGGTCAGCCGCTGTACGTGGGCTTTTACGCGGCGGCGATTATTTTCTTCTGTTTCTTCTATACCGCGCTGGTGTTCAACTCGCGCGATACGGCGGAAAACCTGAAGAAGCAGGGCGCCTTTATTCCGGGGATCCGGCCGGGCGTCCAGACGGAACGGTTTATCGACGGGGTCATGACCCGGTTGACCGCGGTGGGTGCGGTGTACATTACCGCCGTGTGTCTGCTGCCGGAGTTCCTGATCCTGTACTGGAACGTGCCCTTCTACTTTGGTGGGACCTCGCTGCTGATCATCGTGATCGTAGTGATGGACTTCATGGCCCAGTTGCAATCGCACCTGGTGTCGCACCAGTACGAAGGACTGATGAAAAAGGCGAATCTGAAGGGATTCGGCGGGACCGGGATCCGCTAGACCATCCCGTTGGGAATCCGTTGAAGGAGAAAGACCATGAAGGTACGGGCATCCGTAAAGCCGATCTGCCGCAACTGCAAGGTGATCCGGCGTAATGGCGTGGTCCGCGTGATCTGCTCGGACAAGCGCCACAAACAACGTCAGGGCTAAGGCTTGGCGTCACTGGTATTCATTGCTACTATAGCCGGCTTTGCCGGTTTCTGATGGAGATGTTGGATGGCTCGCGTCGCTGGAATCAATATTCCTGACCAGAAGCACACCGTGGTTGCGCTGACCGCGATCTATGGCATTGGCCCGACTCGGGCCCGCCAGATCTGCGAGGCCGCCGGTGTGCGTCCGGAAATCAAGGTGCGGGATCTGACCGATGCCGAAGTCGACGCTCTGCGTGCGCAGATCGATCGCATTCCGGTGGAAGGGGATCTGCGCCGCGAGATCAGCATGAACATCAAGCGGTTGATGGATCTGGGCTGCTATCGCGGGGTGCGTCATCGTCGCGGCCTGCCGCTGCGCGGCCAGCAGACGCAGACGAACGCCCGGACCCGCAAGGGCCCGCGTCGCCCGATTCGTAAGTAATCAGACTGGGATCACAGGTACATGGCACAAGCGCAGACCCGGACCAAGAAAAAGGTCCGCAAAAATATCGCCGAGGGCGTGGCACACGTGTACGCCACGTTCAACAACACGATCATCACCATCACCGATCGTCAGGGCAACACGATCAGCTGGGCCACCTCGGGTGGCTCAGGCTTCCGTGGCTCGCGCAAGTCGACTCCGTTCGCAGCCCAGGTGGCCGCGGAACGTGCCGGTTCGGCCGCAGCCGAGCACGGCGTGAAGAACCTCGACGTGATGGTTCGCGGTCCGGGCCCGGGTCGCGAGTCGGCGGTACGTGCGCTGAACAATGCGGGGTTCAAGATCACGAACATCAGTGATGTCACCCCGATCCCTCACAACGGCTGCCGGCCGCCCAAGAAACGCCGCGTTTAAGGCTGGAGTTCAAGAATGGCTCGTTACATTGGACCGAAATGCAAGTTGAGTCGCCGCGAAGGCGTGGACCTGGGGCTGAAGAGCCGGGCGCGCGCGCTGGAGACCAAGTGCAAGCTGGACAAAGCCCCGGGGCAGCACGGCGAACGCCGTACCCGCCTGTCCGATTACGCCGTGCAGCTGCGTGAAAAGCAGAAGCTGCGCCGTATCTACGGGGTGCTGGAAAAGCAGTTCCGCAACTATTACAAGAAGGCCGCTCAGCGCAAGGGCTCCACGGGTGAAAACCTGCTGAAGCTGCTGGAAGGCCGTCTGGACAACGTCGTTTATCGCATGGGCTTCGGCAGCACCCGGTCCGAGGCGCGTCAGCTGGTCTCGCACCGCGCGGTGCTGGTCAATGGTCAGGTGGTGAATATCGCCGCCTACCAGGTGCAGCCGTCCGACGTCGTCAGCATTCGCGAGAAGGCACGCAAGCAGGTGCGTATCCAGGATTCCATGACCCTGGCCGAGCAGAGCGGTTTTCCGTCCTGGGTGGAAGTGGACACGAGCAAGTTCGAGGGCACCTTCAAGGCGATCCCGGACCGCTCCGACCTGCCCGCCGACATCAACGAGTCGCTCGTCGTCGAGCTGTACTCGAAGTAACCGTATAGCGGCCTTCCGCCAGGAGACACCATGCAGTCCAACGAACTGGTCAAGAAACAACAGATCGAGGTCGAGGCCGAGAATCGGAACCAGGCCAAGGTCGCGCTGGAGCCGCTCGAGCGGGGCTTCGGTCATACGCTGGGCAACGCCCTGCGCCGCGTGCTGCTGTCGTCGATCCCGGGTGCCGCGATCGTCGAGGCCCGTATCGAGGGCGTGCTGCACGAGTACACCGCGATCGAAGGTGTGCAGGAAGACGTGGTCGACATCCTGCTGAACCTGAAGGGTGTGGCGCTGCGCATGCACAGCCGCGAAGAGTCGACGCTGAGCCTGAAGAAAAAGGGCCCGTGCGTGGTGACCGCCGGTGACATCACCGTGGATCACGATGTCGAAGTCGTGAACCCGGAACATGTGATCGCGACGATCACCAAGAATGTCGAAATCGACATGACCCTGACCGCCCGTGCCGGGCGCGGCTACGAGCCGGTGAGTACTCGACGTCAGGCCGAAGGTGACGAGACCGGCATTGGCCGGCTGCTGCTGGATGCCAGCTTTAGCCCGATCCGCCGTGTCGCCTACCGTGTCGAGAGCGCCCGTCTGGCGCAGCGCACCGACATGGATCGCCTGGTGCTGGAGCTGGAAACAAATGGTGCGATCGCACCGGATGACGCGGTGCGTCAGGCGGCGACGATCCTGCAGGGTCAGCTGGCCCCGTTCGTCGATCTCCAGGAAGAGACGGGCGAGGTGCCGGGCACGACCGCTGGCGCGATCGATCCGATCCTGCTGCGTCCGGTGGACGAGCTGGAACTGACCGTGCGTTCGGCGAACTGCCTGAAGGCGGAGAACCTGTACTACATTGGTGATCTGGTCCAGCGTACCGAGGTTGAGCTGCTGCGTGCTCCCAACCTGGGCAAGAAGTCGCTGACCGAGATCAAGGACACGCTGGCCACTCACGGTCTGTCGCTCGGGATGCGTCTCGAGAACTGGCCGCCGCCGGGTCTGCGCGACGACAACGAGTAATCACGGCGCTTCGCGCCAACCGTATTTCAGAGGAAATCTCTCATGCGTCATCGTCATTCCGGCCGTCAGCTGGGCCGTAACAGCTCGCACCGCAAGGCCACTTTTCAGGCCCTGTCCGTGGCCCTGTTCCGGCACGAACTGATCAAGACCACGCTGCCGAAGGCCAAAGAGCTTCGCCGTGTGGCCGAGCCGCTGATCACCCTCGCGAAGGAAGACAGCGTGCACGGTCGTCGTACGGCGTTCGCCCGCCTTCGTGACAAGGAGATCGTGGGCAAGCTGTTCACCGAGCTGGGTCCGCGCTACGAGGGTCGGCCGGGTGGCTACCTGCGCATCCTGAAGTGCGGGAACCGCGCAGGCGACAACGCGCCGATGGCGTATGTCGAGCTGGTCGATCGGCCGGAGCCGAGTGCAGATCAGGAGAACGGCGAAGCCGCCTGATAGGCGACTGCTCGCGCATTAAAAAGCCGGCCTCTTGGGCCGGCTTTTTTGCGTCTGGGGGAAGGCAAACTCCCCCGGCGAAGTATCAGGCGGATGCGACTCGATTCTGGCGTGTATCGAGCAAGGGCGCCAGAAAGCGGCCTGTGTGGCTGCGCGGGGTACTGGCGACCGCCTCGGGGGTGCCGGCCACCAACAGCTCGCCACCGCCGCTACCGCCCTCTGGTCCGATGTCGATCAGCCAGTCGGCAGTCTTGATCACATCGAGGTTGTGTTCGATCACGACGATCGTATTGCCGTGGTCGCGCAGGCGGTGGAGTACTCGCAAGAGCTGGGCGATGTCCTCGAAATGCAGGCCGGTGGTGGGCTCGTCGAGGATGTACAGGGTGCGGCCGGTATCGCGTTTGGACAGCTCGCGCGCCAGCTTGATGCGCTGGGCCTCGCCACCGGACAGGGTGGTGGCGTTCTGGCCGAGCTGGATGTAGGACAGTCCGACCTCCATCAGCATCTCGAGCTTGCGATGGATCACTGGGACGGGCTGGAAGAACTCCAGGGCCTCCTCGACCGTCATCTCCAGTACCTCGTGGATGCTCTTGCCCTTGTAGCGGACCTCTAGGGTCTCGCGGTTGTAGCGCTTGCCCTTGCAGACGTCGCAGGGGACGAAGACATCCGGCAGGAAGTGCATCTCCACCTTGATCACGCCGTCGCCCTGGCAAGCCTCGCAGCGGCCGCCGCGCACGTTGAACGAGAAGCGACCGGGCTTGTAGCCGCGCGAGCGGGCCTCGGCGGTGGCGGCAAACAGCTCACGGATCGGCGTGAACAGGCCGGTGTAGGTCGCGGGGTTCGAGCGCGGGGTGCGGCCGATCGGGCTCTGGTCGATGTCGACGACCTTGTCGATTAGCTCGAGGCCGTCGATGCGCTCGTGCGGCGCGATCGTGTGGCGCCCGCCATGCAGGGCCACGGCGACGGCCGGGTAGAGCGTATTGTTGACCAGGGTCGATTTGCCGGATCCGGAGACGCCGGTGACACAGGTGAGCAGGCCCGTCGGGAACGCGAAGTCGCCGCCCTTCAGGTTGTTGCCGCGCGCGCCGATCACGCGGATCTCGCGCTCGGGGTCCGGTTCGACGCGCTTCTCCGGGACGGCGATCGCGCGTGTCCCGGTGAGATAGGCCCCAGTCAGTGAATCCGGTGTGCGGGCCACCTCGTCGGGGGTGCCGGCGGCGACGATCTGCCCACCATGACGGCCCGCACCGGGGCCGATATCGACCACATGATCGGCGGCACGGATCGCATCCTCGTCGTGCTCGACGACCACCACCGTGTTGCCGAGATCCCGCAGGTGACAAAGCGTCTTCAGTAGGCGCTCGTTGTCGCGCTGGTGCAGGCCGATCGACGGCTCATCGAGGATGTACATCACCCCCACCAGGGCCGACCCGATCTGTGACGCCAGCCGGATACGCTGGGCCTCGCCGCCCGACAGCGTGTCGGCGGAGCGATCCAGGGTCAGATAGTCGAGCCCGACATCGTTCAGGAATCCCAGGCGCGCGCCGATCTCGCGCACGATCTTCTCTGCGATCTGGGCGAAGCGTCCCGGCAGGCGCAGCTCGCCGAAGAAGGCCCGGGCATCGGCCACGCTCATGTGCGTGACCTCGGGCAGCGTGAGGTCGCTGACGAACACGTGGCGCGCCGCGGAGTTCAGGCGCGTGCCGTGGCACTCGGGGCAGGCCTGTTCGGCCAGGTAGCGCCCCAGTTCCTCGCGTACGGCTGCGGAGTCGGTCTCGCGGTAGCGCCGTTCCAGGTTCGGGATCACCCCTTCGAACACGCGCTCGTCCGTGCGCAGGCGGCCATTCGCGGCCGGGGTCGACAGCTTGACCTTGTCCTTGCCGGAGCCGTGCAGCACCACGGCGCGGACCTCGGCCGGCAGCTCCTGCCAGGGGCTCTCGACGTCAAAGCCGTAATGCCGGGCCAGGCTGTTCAGCAGACTGAAGTACCAGGCATTGCGCCGGTCCCAGCCACGCACCGCCCCGCCAGCCAGACTCAGTTCGGGTTGCGAGACCACCCGCTCCGGGTCGAAGTACTGGCGCACGCCGAGGCCATCACAGGTGGGGCAGGCGCCGGCCGGGTTGTTGAACGAGAACAGCCGGGGCTCCAGCTCGCGCAGCGCATAGCCGCAGACGGGGCAGGCATAGCGCGCGGAAAAAATCATGGGCTCGCGTTCGGGCTCGTCCATCCAGGCGATCAGCGCCAGCCCGTCGGCCAGCTCGGTCGCCGTCTCGAAGGACTCGGCCAGGCGCTGGCGCAGGTCCTCGCGGACCTTGAAACGGTCGATCACGATCTCGATGTTGTGCTTGCGCTTGGCATCCAGCGCGGGCAGGGCATCGAGGTCGTGGATCTCGCCATTGATGCGGGCGCGCAGGTAGCCCTGGGCGCGCATGGACTCCAGCAGCTTGTGGTGCTCGCCCTTGCGTCCGCGCACGATCGGGGCCAGCAGCATCACCTTCTCGCCCTCGGGCAGATCCAGCACCTGATCCACCATCTGCGAGATGGTCTGGGCGGCCAGGGTCTCGCCGTGTTCCGGGCAGCGCGGCTCGCCGGCGCGCGCGAACAGGAGGCGCAGGTAGTCGTAGATCTCGGTGATGGTGCCGACCGTGGAGCGCGGGTTGTGCGAGGTGCTCTTCTGTTCGATGGAGATCGCCGGCGACAGGCCCTCGATCTGGTCCACGTCCGGCTTTTCCATCATCGACAGGAACTGGCGGGCGTAGGTGGACAGGCTCTCTACGTAGCGGCGTTGCCCCTCGGCAAACAGGGTGTCGAAGGCCAGCGACGACTTGCCGGAGCCGGACACGCCCGTGATCACGATCAGCCGGTCGCGCGGCAGGTCGAGATCGATGTTCTTCAGGTTGTGGGTGCGGGCCCCGCGGATGCTGATGCTGTCCATGGATCGGTATCGACTCCACCTGGTTGTGCAAGATGCGCCCGGCAGACTGCCCTGAGGCGCAAACCGCTCATGGTAACACTGCGGCGATCGCCGCCATGGTTTCCGTGGCGTTGTTGCCGGTAAACTCGGCACGCATGACAGCCCGTCCTTCCCTGCGGATTCCACCGGCATGACGCCCCGCGAGCTGCGCGCGACCTCCGGGCTCGCGGCCATCTATGGCGTGCGCATGGCCGGTCTGTTCATGGTGCTGCCGGTGTTCATGCTGCACCTGGACGCGCTCGCGGGTGCGACCCCGCTCCTGATGGGGCTGGCGCTGGGGATCTACGGCCTGACCCAGGCCCTGCTGCAGATTCCGTTTGGTCTGTTGTCCGACCGGCTGGGCCGCAAGCCACTGATCCTCGGCGGGCTCGTGCTCTTCGTGCTCGGGAGTCTGGTCGCGGCCCTGGCGGAGACCGTGCACGGGGTGATCCTGGGGCGGGCGCTGCAGGGCGCCGGGGCGGTGGCCGCGGTGATCCTCGCGCTGACCGCCGATCTGGTGGGCGAGGAGCGACGTATGCGCGCACTCGCGGTGATCGGACTGACCATCGGGCTGACCTTTACCGCCTCGATGGCGCTGGGGCCGGTCGTCGATCGCGCGGCCGGGTTGAGCGGGGTCTTCGGCCTGTCCGCATTGCTCGGGGTGCTGGCGATCGTGATCCTGCTGTTCTGGGTGCCCAACCCGGAGCGCTCGCGGCAGCACCCGGACATGGTCCCCATGTGGTCCGCGCTGCCGCAGGTGCTGCGCGAACCGGAGCTGCTGCGCCTGAATCTCGGCATCTTCGTGCTGCACCTGGTGCTGGCGGCCAATTTCCTCGTGATCCCGCTGCTGCTGGTCGAGTACCTGGGGCTGGCTGGCGCCGAGCACTGGCGCTTTTATGTCCCGGTGCTGCTGGCGGGCTTTGCCCTGATGCTGCCGGGGATCATCCTGGGCGAGCGCCGCCGACGGGTGCATACGGTGATGCGCGGGGCGATTGCCCTGCTCGTGCTGGTCCAGCTCCTGCTGGCGCTGGTCCTCTTCAATGGCATGGGTATGTGGCTTTTTGTGGGTCTGATGGTGGCGTTTTTCGCCGCCTTCAATCTGCTGGAGGCCGGGCTGCCGTCCCTGGTCGCGCGGGAGGCGCCGGTCGCGCACAAGGGGACGGCCATGGGCGGCTTTGCCACGGCGCAGTTCCTGGGAATCTTCGCCGGGGGCGTGGTCGGGGGTGGCGTGCTGACCCTTACGGGGCCCGCCGGTGTCTTTCTTGCCTCCGTCCCCCTGCTGCTGATCTGGTTTGTGGTCGCCTGGCGCATGCAGCCACGCTATCGATCCAACCGTGTACTGGGGATTCCCGCCCACTGGGCGGGGCGCGAGGCCGAGCTGCGCTTCGCGCTGGCGGGCTGGCCCGGCATCGTGGAGGTGGCGCTGTCGCCCGATGCGCGGTCGCTGTACCTCAAGGTCGATCCCGGCGGGCCGGATACGGAGGCCCTGGTGGCCTGGCTGGCGCAGCCCCCCGATGGGGTGGCCGCGCGCGGGGGTTGAGCAGTGCCATCGGCGTTTGTGGCAATACCGCAAACGGGCGCTGCCGGCTCGCGGGCGCCCTGCTACAATTAAGGAAACACTGACCAATGTACGCGCTTGCGCTCGAGTCGCTTTTGCGTGCGAACAAGGCGCAGCGACTGCCGTGCAGTCATTCTGCACAAGGGAGCCGCAACGCCGTGCGCATGCCAGTTTTTGATTACAACGGGCGGCCGAGCCCCTTCGGGGTTGGCACCCCAGGTTCCCCGATTCTGCGTTGCGCCCCTTGCGGGTAGAACCACTACCCGCTGCACGACGCGCCTTGTCTCGGAAAACCTGGGGTACCAACGCGAGCGTGTACATTGATCAGTGTTTCCTTAACGGTTCGTTTCCCGCGCCCTGCACAAGGCGTCAGACACTAAGGAGTTCCCATGGCCCGCGGCGTCAACAAAGTCATCCTGCTCGGTAATCTCGGAGCCGATCCGGAAAAGCGCGAGACCCCCAATGGGGTTACGGTTACCAATCTGCGGCTGGCGACCTCGGAGCAGTGGACCGACAAGAACTCCGGCGAGAAGCGCGAGAACACCGAATGGCACCGGGTGGTGATGTTCGGGCGTCTGGCCGACATCGCCGCGCAGTACCTGTCCAAGGGCTCGCAGGTCTATATCGAGGGCAAGATCCAGACCCGCAAGTGGCAGGACCAGTCCGGCAATGACCGCTACAGCACCGAGGTGGTCGCCAACGACATGCAGTTGATCGGCGGTCGTGGTGGTGGCGGTGGCGGCGGGTTCGACCAGGATCCGGGCTATGGCGGCGGCAGTTCCTACGGCGGCGGTGGCCAGCAGGGCGGCAACCGTAGCAGCGCCCCGGTCTCCGGCGGCGCCTTCGATGACGACGACGTCCCGTTCTAAAGGGATGTCCCCGACGTCCACCAACACAAGTACGCACGCATGATCCGCAAGGTCTACATCCAGACACACGGGTGTCAGATGAACGAGTACGACTCCGACCGCATGCTCGACGCGCTGCGCGAGCTGCACGGGGCGGAGCGTACCGACGATCCCGAGCAGGCCGATCTCCTGCTGATGAACACCTGCTCCATCCGCGAGAAGGCACAGGAGAAGGTGTTCTCGCTGCTGGGGCGCTGGCGCCAGATCAAGGAGCGCCGGCCGGAGGTGATCATCGGGGTCGGCGGCTGTGTGGCCAGCCAGGAGGGCGACGCCCTGCGCGAGCGGGCCCCGTACGTGGACCTGGTGTTCGGCCCGCAGACGCTGCACCGCCTGCCGGCGATGATCCAGTCGGTGCGCCGCGAGCGTGCGCCGGTGGTGGATATCTCCTTCCCCGAGATCGAGAAGTTCGACCGCCTGCCCGAGCCGAAGGCCGATGGCCCGACCGCGTTCGTCTCGGTGATGGAGGGCTGTTCCAAGTACTGCAGCTTCTGCGTGGTGCCCTATACGCGCGGTGACGAGATCAGCCGGCCGTTCGACGACGTGATCGCCGAGGTCGTGGCGCTGGCCGGGCAGGGGGTCAAGGAGATCAACCTGCTGGGGCAGAACGTGAATGCCTACCGCGGGCCGATGGAAGACGGTGACACCGCCGACCTCGCCCTGCTGATCCACTACGTCGCCGCGGTGGACGGGATCGAGCGCATCCGTTTTACCACCTCGCATCCGGTGGAGTTTTCCGATTCGCTGATCCAGGCCTATGCCGACGAGCCCAAGCTGGTCAGCCACTTGCACCTGCCGGTACAGAGCGGTTCCGACCGCATCCTGGCGCAGATGAAGCGTGGCCACACGATTCTGGAATACAAGTCCAAGATCCGCCGCCTGCGCGAGGCGCGTCCGGACCTGGACCTGTCCTCCGACTTCATCGTCGGCTTCCCCGGCGAGACGGACGCCGACCACGCGGCGACCATGAAGCTGATCGAGGAGCTGCACTTCGACTTCTCCTTCAGCTTCATCTACAGCGCCCGTCCGGGTACGCCAGCGGCCTCGCTGCCGGACGACGTGCCGCTGGCTACCAAGAAGGCTCGCCTGGCCGAGCTGCAGGCCCTGATCGAACAGCACGGGCGCGAGCGCAACCAGGCCATGGTCGGCAACATCGAGTCGGTCCTCATCGAGGGCCCGGCCAAGCGCAATCCGGGCGAACTGGCCGGGCGCACGGCAAACAACCGCATCGTGAACTTCGCGGGCGACCCCAGCCTGATCGGACAGATGATCCCGGTCGAGATCACCGAGGCCCTGGCGCATTCCCTGCGCGGCCGTGCGGTCGAGCGGGCGATGCCCGCCGCCGTCGGCGCCTGATTGATGAGTAATCGTCTGGATTTCACCCTGGAGCCGGGGGACCAGGAGACGCTGGCGCGTCTGTCCGGTCCGCTGGATGCCCATCTGCGCCTGATCGAGTCGCGCCTGGGCGTAGCCGTGCACAATCGCGGGCCGCGCTTCAACCTGACCGGGCCGAAGGCCGCGGTACAGGCCGCCGGCGCGCTGATTCACGACCTCCACCGCATGGCGCAGGAGGAACCGGTCAGCCTGGAGCAGGTGCATACGGCACTGCAGACCGCGCACATGGAAGGGTTGGCGGAGGCCGAGCCGGCCGCCGCCGATCCCGCCTTGCGTCTGAAGCGCGCGGTGATCCGGGGCCGTGGTCCGCGCCAGAGCCGCTACCTGGCCTCGATCCAGCAGCATGACCTGAGCTTCGGGATTGGGCCCGCCGGGACCGGCAAGACCTTTCTCGCGGTGGCCGCCGCTGTCGCGGCGCTGGAGCAGGACCGCGTGCAGCGCCTGGTGCTAGTGCGTCCGGCGGTGGAGGCGGGCGAGCGCCTGGGTTTCCTGCCTGGCGATCTCGCGCAGAAGATCGACCCCTACCTGCGCCCGATGTACGACGCCCTGTATGAACTGATGGGCTTCGACCAGACCGCGCGTCTGATGGAGCGCCAGGTGATCGAGGTGGCCCCGCTGGCCTACATGCGCGGGCGCACGCTGAACGAGGCCTTCATCATCCTCGACGAGGCACAGAACACCACCGTCGAGCAGATGAAGATGTTCCTCACCCGGATCGGCTTTGGTTCCACGGCGGTCGTCAATGGCGATATCACCCAGGTGGATCTGCCGCGCGGCCAGCGTTCGGGCCTGAAGCACGCGATGCAGATTCTGCAGGGCGTGGAGGGGGTGAGCATTACGCGGTTCCAGGCGGGCGATGTGGTGCGCCACCCGCTGGTGCAGCGCATCGTCGAGGCCTACGACGCACACGAGGATGACGCGGCACAGGAGGGCGGACCCCGAGGCGATGGCGACGCTTGAGGTCGTGGTCCAGTATGCCCTGCCGCGTCGGGGGATCCCGTCCGCCGTTACCCTGCACCGGGCCGCGCGCGCCGCATGGCGCGGGGCCGGCCGGGCCCGCGTAACCCTGCGCGTGGTGGATGCCGACGAAGGCCTGGAACTGAACCGGGGCTTTCGCGGGCGTGCCTACGCCACCAACGTATTGTCCTTCCCCGCCCCCGATCTGCCCGCGATGGCGGCGGGCGAGCCGCACTATCTCGGCGATATCGTGCTCTGTGCGCCGGTGCTGGCGCGCGAGGCGGCCGAGCAGGGCAAGTCCCTGCGGGCCCATTACAATCACATGGTGGTGCATGGCCTGCTGCATCTGCAGGGCATGGATCACCAGGAACCCGGCGAGGCCGAGGCGATGGAGGCCGTTGAGCGCTCGATCCTGGCCGGGTTAGGCTATCCCGACCCCTATCAGACCGGCTCTCCGGCCCGTGACCCAAGCGCGCCCGCCACCGGAACCGTCCCCAATGCCTGAACCCGTACCCGACGAGCAACCTACCTGGCGGCGCTGGCTGGAGCGCGCGAAGACGCGCCTGTGGCCGCGCCGCGATCCTGCCACCCGCCCCGAATTGATCGAGACGCTGCGCGATGCGCACGGTCGCGAGCTGGTCGACCCCGAGGCCCTGACCATGCTCGAGGGCGTGCTCAACGTGGCCGACATGCAGGTGCGCGACATCATGATCCCGCGTGCGCAGATGGAGGTCGTCCGCCGCGACGCGCGCCTGTCCGAGTTCCTGCCGGACGTGGTCGCCTCCGCGCACTCGCGCCTGCCGGTGGTCGGGGACCACCGCGACGAGGTCGTCGGTGTCCTGCTGGCCAAGGACCTGCTGCGCTTTTTCGGCGAGCCCGACGATGCCGCCTTCGACATGCAGGAGATCCTGCGCCCGGCGGTGTTCGTGCCGGAGAGCAAGCGCCTGAACGTGCTGCTGAAGGAGTTCCGCCTGAGCCGCAACCACATGGCGATCGTGGTGGACGAGTACGGTGGCGTGGCCGGGCTGGTGACCATCGAGGACGTGCTGGAGCAGATCGTCGGCGAGATCGAGGACGAGCACGATGTCGAGGACTACCTGACCCAGATCATGCAGCACCCCGGCGGGCGCTACACCATCAAGGCGCTGACGCCGATGGAGGAGTTCAACGCCTACTTCCAGACCGCCTACAGCGAGGACGACTTCGACACCATCGGCGGACTGGTGCTGTCGCACTTCGGCCATGTGCCGCGACGTGGTGAGCAGATTGTGATCGACGGGATGCGCTTTCGTGTGCTGCGCGCGGACAACCGCCGCCTGCATCTGCTGGAGATGCGCCTGCCGGAGCCCGACGTGATCCCGGTCTCGGATGACTCTGGCCAGACCTTCGAGGGCCAGCCGACCGACAGCGGCGAGCACAAGGGGGCCTGATGCAGCCACTGGCCGAGCGTCTGCCTGCCTGGGCCATCACAGTGCTGGCCCTGGTCTCAGGGGCGGGGGCGACCCTCGCCTTTGCCCCGGTCGGCTGGTTCCTGGCCGCGCCCCTGGGGCTGGCCGTCTGGTTTGGCCTGCTGATCGACGCACCGCCGCGGCAGGCCGCCTGGACCGGCTATGCCTTCGGGCTCGGGTTCTTCGGGGCCGGCGTGACCTGGATCTTCAACAGCCTGCTGGTATTCGGGCAGGCCCCCCTGGTGGTGGCCTCGTTCATCACCGTGCTCTTCGTACTGATGATGGCCCTTTATCCGGCCCTGCTCGCGGGGCTGGCCGCCCGTTTTCTGCCGCTGACGCGACCAGCCGGGCTGCTGGCCCTGGCCGGGGGTGTGGTGCTGATGGAACTGGCCCGGTCCTGGCTGTTCTCGGGCTTCCCCTGGCTGCTGTTCGGGCACACGGTGCTGGACACCCCACTGCAGGGCTGGCTGCCCCTGGCCGGGGAGCTGGGCGCCGGGCTGATGGTCGCGTTGCTCGCGGTGGCCGTGGTCAGTGTATTTCTGCCGGGGAAGCGCTGGCTGGGAGCAGGGCTGGCCGTCACGGTGGTGATCGCATCGCTGGCACTGGGGCTCGTGCGCTGGGTGGAGCCCACCGGCGAGGAGATCCCGGTCGCGATGGTGCAGGGCAACATCGACCAGGCCCGCAAATGGGCCCCGGACGGGATCGAGTATTCGCTGGATATCTATCAGGAGTTGACCCGCGAGGCCGTCGGGGATGCGTTGATCGTCTGGCCGGAGACCGCGATACCGGCGTTCTATACCGAGGTTCACCGTCCTCTGGAAGGCATTGCGAGCGAGCTCGCCGAGGCCGGTGGCGAGCTGGTGGTCGGTATCTTCGATTACGAGGCCGAGGGGCGGGATGTCTTCAACTCGGTGGTGCATGTCGGCAGTGGCGTGGGCTACAACAAGCGCCAGCTGGTGCCCTTTGGCGAGTACATCCCGCTGCGCGATCGCCTGGCCTGGCTGGACCGGCTGCTGCAGATCCCGATGTCGGACCTCTCCCCGGGCAGGGGCGATGGCCGCATGGAGATGGCCGGGACGACCGCCGGGGTCAGTATTTGCTACGAGTCCGCCTATTCCCGTCACATTCGCGCGGCACTGCCGGAGGCCGGATTCCTGGTCAACGTCTCCAACGACGCCTGGTTCGGCGACAGCCTGGCCCCGGCCCAGCACCTGCAGATTGCCCGGGTGCGCGCGGTGGAGACCGGGCGCCCGATGGTGCGTTCGACCAACACGGGCATCTCGGCGCTGATCGATGCCGATGGCCGTATCCTGGAACGCTCGGGTCTGTTTACCCGCGAGGTGGTCCGCGGGACGCTGGAGCCGCGCACCGGGCTGACCCCCGCCGCCGCGCTGGGCGAGGGCCCGGCGGTGCTGGCTGCGCTGGTACTGGTGGTGCTGGGTGCGGCGGTGGGTCGCCGCACCCGGTCACAGTTGGTCTGACGTTTCCGCTGGACTATGAGCCTGTCGGACCTGGGACTGATCGGCTCCTAGGCCTCTGCGGTCTCGCTGGCGCCCGGGCCACGGCGGAAGGTCGTGTTATGGCAGTTGGAGCAGGGCGGAATGCGCGCGACCTTGGTCATGTGCAGTGCATGGCCGCATTTCTTGCACAACAGCTCGCCGGGGCCAGTGATCTCGCCGGTGTGCCATTCGCCCATCACCTGGGCGCGGGCGGTCAGCTCGGTGATCTCGATGCGAGTCCTGTCGGCGATGCGCTCCAGCGCATTGAGAACACTGGCCTCGATCAGCCCGAGGTCGATCCGCAGCCAGCCGCGCCAGTCCTCGCTGCGGCTGTCCAGGTAAGCCCCCAGGTCCTGCAGGTCGCGGCGCAGATAGTCCATGACCTCGTGGGCCTCCTCGCGCGTGAGGTCGCTGGCCTTCTGTACGCGGTCGCGGGCGTTTTCCAGTGTCTCGGTGATCGCCTTGCTGGTCTTGTCTTCCAGTTTTTCGAGATCTTCGGTGACCTCGTGCAGCATCCGGTGGTAGGCGCTGCTCAGTCGGTTCTCGCGTTCCTCGTCCCTGCGTTCTTCGCTCATCGATTCCTCCGTCGATTGTTGGGGAGGGGCGGTTGCCCCCCTCCCCAGGATTAGAGCCTTTTTACGCAGTTTCGACCAGATCCCGGTAGCCGTGCCACATCGCAAAGCCGAGCCACGGGAAGATCACGATCAGTGCCAGCAAGGCCGTGGCCACCGAGATCACGAACAGGGTGGTAATGATCAGCCCCCACAGGATCAGCGTGCCCCGGTTGTGGTTGAAGGCCTTCAGGCTCATCCCGATCGCGTCGACCAGCGTGGTCTGCGGGGCCTCCTCGCGGGCGCGGTGATCGATCATGGCGGGCAAGGTGACGAGGCTCAGTACGAAGACTATGAGCCCGAACACCACGGCGGCCACGACTACCCCGATCAGGGAGATGATCCCGGAGCCGGTGGTCAGCATGGTGCCCACCAGGTGATGCAACTGCCCGGTCACACCCAGTTCGCCGATATTCAGCACGGCGACCCACATCCAGACGAAGCTCGCCCAGATAACGAAGATCAGGGCCAGCAGCAGGGCGAATACCCAGACCGATCCCCCCAGATGGGTAAGCCAGCCGAGGCCTGCGCCAGTGGAATGGCCCTGTTCGCGTTCCATCGCCAGGTAGTTCACGCCGACGGCGAGCACCGGCCCCAGGAACAGGAAGCCGGCCAGGAAGGAAAAGGCCATCCAGGGCTGGTTCCATGACATTCCCAGCAGCACCAGGCCGACGATGGCGATGACCAGGCCGTGTATCAGGGCCACGGGTGTTTTCCAGAGGTCTCGCCAGCCCTTGCCCAGCCAGGTCCCGAGATGGTCGGGCTCCACTGTGCGGATTGCGGGACTCTCGGTCTCGGGTGTGTGTTCTCTTTCGACTTCGCCCAGGTCTTCGGGATAGGCGCGCTTCACAACGGGGATTTCGTCCTTTTCCTCACTCATGTCCTCAACTCCTTGGGACTTTTTCGTGGGCTCACTGATTCCGTCTGTCGTGATGCGCAGTGGTTCCGGTCATTTTTTGAAGCCCGTCTCGAAAACCGGCGGGTTGCCCGGGTGCCCCGGTCAGCGTCGTTTGCTTGGAGGGGGTACGGGCGGCTGGTATTCTGCGCAGTTCTTTGTTTCCCGCGATAAAGGCACAGGTGAGGCGCATGCAGGAGCAGTATTCCCCGGAGGTGATCGAGGCGCAGGTACAGCGCCAGTGGGAGGAGGCCGACTGCTTCCGCGCGCGCGAGGACGCCCCCGGCGAGCCGTTCTACTGCCTGTCCATGTTCCCCTACCCGTCGGGCAAGCTGCACATGGGGCATGTGCGCAACTACACCATCGGTGACGTGATCGCCCGCTTCCAGCGCATGCAGGGTCGGAGCGTGCTGCAGCCGATGGGCTGGGACGCTTTCGGCCTGCCGGCGGAGAACGCGGCGATGCAGAACCACGTCCCGCCGGCCGCCTGGACCCGCCAGAACATCGAGCAGATGCGCACCCAGCTCAAGCGCCTGGGCTTCGCCTATGACTGGTCGCGCGAGTTCGCGACCTGCGATGCCGACTACTACCGCTGGGAACAGTGGCTGTTTGTGCGCCTGCTGAAGAAGGGCCTGGTCTACCGCAAGAAGGCGACCGTGAACTGGGACCCGGTGGACCAGACCGTGCTCGCCAACGAGCAGGTGATCGAGGGCCGCGGCTGGCGCTCCGGCGCGCTGGTCGAGCGCCGTGAGATGCCGCAGTGGTTCCTGCGCATCACCGACTACGCCGACGAGCTGCTGGAGGCCCTGGACGGGCTGGACGGCTGGCCGGACCAGGTGCGCACCATGCAGCGCAACTGGATCGGGCGTTCCGAGGGCGTGGAGCTGGAATTCGCAGTGGATGGCGGCGAGCCGCTTACTGTCTACACCACGCGCCCGGACACCTTGTTCGGCGTCTCCTACATGGCGCTGGCCCCCGAGCACCCGCGGGTGCAGGCGCTGGCGGAGAACGATGCCGAACTGGCCGCGTTCGTCGCCGACTGCGCGCAGGGCGGGGTGGCCGAGGCCGATCTGGCGACCATGGAGAAGAAGGGCCGGTCGCTGGGCTTTACCGCCCGCCACCCGCTGACCGGAGCGGAGGTCCCGGTCTGGGTCGCCAACTTCGTGCTGATGGAATACGGCACCGGCGCAGTGATGGCGGTGCCGGCACACGACGAACGCGACCACGAGTTCGCCACGCAATACGGTCTGCCGATCCGGCAGGTGATTGCCCCCGCCGACGGTGCCGAGTGCGACGTACAGACCGCGGCCTTCACCGGCCCCGGCGTGCTGGTGAACTCGGGCGACTTCGACGGGCAGGCCTCCGAGGCGGCCAAGGCCGCGATCGCCGAACACCTGGAACAGGCCGGGCTGGGCCGGCGCCGGCGCAACTATCGCCTGCGCGACTGGGGCATCTCGCGCCAGCGCTACTGGGGCTGCCCGATCCCGGTGATCCACTGCGACGACTGCGGGGCGGTGCCGGTGCCGGAAGCCGACCTGCCGGTGCGCCTGCCGGAGGACGTGATCCCGGACGGCGCCGGCTCGCCGCTGGCGCGCATGCCCGAGTTCTTCGAGGCAACCTGCCCGGAATGCGGCAAGGCGGCGCGGCGCGAGACCGACACCTTCGACACCTTCTTCGAATCCAGCTGGTACTTCGCCCGCTACGCCTGCGCGGACAATGGCAGCGCGATGCTGGACCCGCGCGCCGACCACTGGCTGCCGGTGGATCAGTACGTCGGCGGCATCGAGCACGCGGTGCTGCATCTGCTGTATGCGCGCTTCTTCCACAAGCTGCTGCGTGACGAGGGCCTGGTGGCATCCGACGAGCCATTCACCCGGCTGCTGACCCAGGGGATGGTGATCGCGCCGACCTTCTACCGCGAACGCGGTGACGGCGGGAAGGACTGGATCAATCCGGCCGATGTCGAGCTGGAACGCGCGGAGGACGGCGCCGTGAAGGCCGCGCGCCACCGCGAGGACGGCCAGCCGGTGGTCGTGGGCGGCATGGAGAAGATGTCCAAGTCGAAGAACAACGGCGTGGACCCGCAGGCGCTGATCGAGCGCTTCGGTGCCGACACCGCGCGGCTGTTCACCATGTTCGCCGCGCCGCCGGACCTGTCGCTGGAGTGGTCCGACTCCGGCGTCGAGGGCGCGCAGCGCTTCATCAAGCGCCTGTGGCGGGCGGTGCACGAGCACGTGAACGGCGATGCGCCGGGTGCGCTGGATGTGGACGCGCTGGACGACGCCGGGCGCGAGTTGCGGCGCAAGCTGCACGACACCATCGCCAAGGTGACTGACGACATCGGGCGGCGCCAGACCTTCAACACGGCGGTGGCCGCGAACATGGAGCTGCTGAACGATCTCGGAAAATTCCCGAAGGATGCGGCCCGGGCCGCGGCCGTGCGCCAGGAGGCCCTGGAGGGCATCGTGCGCATGCTGGCGCCGATCATCCCGCATGTGACCGAGATGCTGTGGCGCGCGCTGGGCCATGACGAGCTGGTCGCGACCACCGCCTGGCCGACGGTCGACGAGGCCGCGCGCCAGGCCGCGCAGGAGACCCTGGCGGTGCAGGTGAACGGCAAGCGCCGCGCCGAGATCGCGGTCCCCGCCGGTGCCGACAAGGACGCGATCGAGGCCACCGCGCGCGGTGACGAGAACGTGCAGCGGCACATCGAGGGACAGAACGTGGTGAAGGTGATCGTGGTGCCCGGGCGCCTGGTGAACTTCGTGGTGAAGCCGCAATGAGCGCGCTGCTGCGCGCAGGGCTGGTGGTGTGGCTGGCGGTCTCCGTGGCCGCCTGCGGCTTCCAGCTGCGCGGCAGCATGGACTGGCCGGAGGCCCTGGCCCCGGTGCAGATCACCGGTGTGAACCCACGTGATTCCCTGTACCGCGAGCTGGCGGTGGCCTTCGGCTCGGCCGGGGTCGAGGTGGTCGATCAGCGCCCCGAGGGGCAGGGCGCCACCCTGGATGTGCGCTCCGTGCGCGACCGTCGGCGCACGCTGTCGGTGACCGACGCGGCACGGGTCGCGGAGTACGAACTGATCCGGTCGGTGGAGGTGCGCCTGCGCCCGGTGGACGGCGAGGCTGTGGATCTGGGCACGTTGCACGCAAGCCGGAGCTATCTGTTCGACGGCTCGGCGGTGCTCAGCCGTTCCGAGCGCGAGGAGACCCTGCGCGAGGCAATGAACCGGGATATCGTCAGCCAGCTGCAGCGTCGTATTCAGGCGGTGATCGGAGCCGACGGGCAGTTGCGCACGGATGTCGAGTTCGAGGATGACCAGCCGATGACTGGAGAACCTACCGACTGATGGCCCAGGATCTCGCCCGCTTGGAACAGGATCTGGCGCGCGGCGTGGCGCCGATCTACCTGCTGCTGGCCGAGGAGCCATTGCAGGCGATCGAGGCGGCCGATGCGATCCGTGCGGCGGCCCGCGACCAGGGCTATCTGGAACGGACCGTGCTGGACATGACCGCGCAGTCCGACTGGGCGCCGTTCGAGTCCGCGATCCGCGACCGGTCCCTGTTCGCCGAGCGCAGCGTGCTGGACCTGCGCCTGGCCACTGGCAAGCCGGGCAAGGTAGGTGGCGATCACCTGAAGGCCTATGCGGCCGATCCCCAGGACGATCTCGTGCTGCTGTTGCAGCTCCCGCGGCCGGATCGGGACATGCGCCGGGCAGCCTGGTTCAAGGCGCTGGAGAACCGTGCGGTGGTGCTGCACGCGCGTCCGATCCCGCCATCCCAGCTGGGTCCGTGGGTTCGCGCCCGCCTGCAGCGCCATGGCCTGACGATCACGGATCCGGCGCTGGCGCTGCTGGTCTCGCGCATCGAGGGCAATCTGCTGGCCGCGCGCCAGGAGATCGAGAAGCTGGCGCTGGCGGGCGTGACCGACATCGACGAGGCCGTGCTGGCCGAAGCCACCACCGACGCCGCGCGCTTCGAGCTGTTTGCCCTGGCCCCGACCGCACTGCGCGGCGATGCCCGACATGCCCTGCGCATGCTGGAGGGGCTGCTGGACGAGGGACAGCCGGAGCCCCTGATCCTCTGGGCGCTGGCGCGCGAATGCCGCCTGCTGGTGCAGGCGATGGAGCGCAAGGCGGCCGGGGCACCGGATCGCGAGGCCTTCCAGGGCAGTTTCGGGGACGGTCAGAAGGCTTTGCGCCAGGCGATGTCGCGGCTGAGCCTGCCGGCGGCGCGCGGGCTGCTGGGCGAGGCCGCGCGTGTGGATCGGGTCATCAAGGGTCAGGAAAACGGCAACGCCCGGCAGGGGTTGCTAGACTTGGTGGCCCGTATGGCGGGACGCCGGTTGTCCCGGCCATTGCCCGCACTGAACACCGAACGAGTCTGATTGCATGAACGCTGCCGTACACCCGACCGAACCCGCTGCCGCCGACGTGATCGCCCAGGTCGAAGCCCTGGGGCGTGCTGCCCGCGTGGCCTCGCGGCGCATGGCCGAGGCCGAGCCGGGCGCGAAGAACGCGGCGCTGCACGCGATCGCCGAGGGTATCGCCGCGCGGCGTGCCGAGCTGGTGGAGGCCAACAGCCGCGATCTGGAGGCCGGGCGCGCGCGCGGCCTGGACGCCGCGATGCTGGACCGCCTGGCGCTGACCGACGCGCGCATCGACACCATGATCGAGGGCTGTCGCCAGGTGGCCGGGCTGCCCGATCCGGTGGGCACCATCACCGACATGGCCTATCAGCCGAGCGGCATCCAGGTGGGCCAGATGCGCGTGCCACTGGGCGTGATCGGCATCATCTACGAATCGCGCCCGAACGTGACCATCGACGCCGCCGCCCTGTGCCTGAAGTCCGGCAACGCCGCGATCCTGCGCGGCGGCTCCGAGGCCCTGCACTCGAATCAGGCCCTGGCCGCGATCATCCAGGCCGGGCTGGAGCAGGCCGGGCTGCCGCGCGAGGCGGTGCAGGTGGTGCCGACCACCGACCGCGCGGCGGTGGGCGCGCTACTGCGCATGCCGCAGTACGTGGACGTGATCGTCCCGCGCGGTGGCAAGGGCCTGATCGAGCGTGTCAGCAACGAGTCGCAGATCCCGGTGATCAAGCACCTGGACGGTGTCTGCCACGTGTACGTGGATGGCGGGGCCGATCTCGACAAGGCGCTGGCCGTGGCGGTGAACGCCAAGACCCAGCGCTACGGCACCTGCAACACCATGGAGACGCTGCTGGTGCACGCGGATCAGGCCGAGGCCTTCCTGCCGCGCCTGGCGACGGCCCTGGGCGAGCACCAGGTGAGCCTGCGTGGCTGTGCACGTACCCGGGCCATCCTCGCGAACACCGGGACGGACATCGCCGAGGCCACCGAGGACGACTGGGTGGCCGAATACCTGGGCCCGATCCTCGCGATCCGCGTGGTCGACGACCTGGACGCAGCGATCGACCACATCAATACGTACGGTTCGCACCACACCGACAGCATCGTGACCGAGGACTACACCCGGGCCCGGCGTTTCCTGCGCGCGGTGGACTCCAGCTCGGTGATGGTGAATGCCTCCACCCGCTTCGCCGATGGCTTCGAGTACGGCCTGGGCGCGGAGATCGGCATCTCCACCGACAAGCTGCACGCACGCGGTCCGGTGGGCCTGCACGGCCTGACCACCCTCAAGTACGTGGTATTCGGCGACGGCCATGTGCGCAGCTAGGGGCCTGCCGGGTTTGGGAATGATCTGCTGCGCGCGATTGAACCGGCGTCTCCCCGGGGCGATTCCCGCGTGATCGGGGTTCTCGGCGGCACCTTCGACCCGATCCACTTCGGCCACCTGCGGCCGGCCCTGGAGATCCAGCAGCACCTGGGGCTGGAGCAGGTGCACTTCATTCCCTGCCATGTCCCGCCGCATCGTGCGAGCCCGGGCACCGGCAGCGACGATCGGCTGGCGATGGTGGAGAGTGCCATCGCGGGCGTGCCGGGCTTCGTGGCCGACCGTCGCGAGCTGGACCGCGAAGGGCCCTCCTACACGGTCGATACCCTGCTCAGCTTCCGCGAGGAGCTGGGGCCGGATGCCCCGCTGGTGCTGATCATGGGCATGGACGCCTTCGCCGGCCTGCCATCGTGGAACCGCTGGGAACAGCTGTTCGATCTGGCCCATATCGTGGTATCGCACCGCCCGGGCAGCCCCGCTTCGCAGGAGCTGGGCGGGTGGCTGGGCAACGCGGCCACCCATGATCCGGCCGCGTTGCGCTCCAGCCCGGCGGGCCGGGTGTATTTCCAGCCGGTGACGCAGCTCGATATCTCCGCCACGGCCATCCGCGACGAACTGCTTGCCGGGCGCAGCCCGCGCTTTCTGCTCCCCGGGGCCGTCAACCGCTACATTCAGGACCACGGCCTGTACCGGGCCGGGGCCCAACGACATCACGGAACTTGATCGACACATGAACAGCGAACAACTGCTTGAACTCGTCACCACGGCGCTTGAAGACATCAAGGCGCAGAACATCCGCACTATCGATGTGCGCGGCAAGACCACACTGGCCGACTTCATGGTGATCGCCTCTGGGACCTCCGGGCGGCATGTGCAGTCGGCGGCCGAGTCGGTGGCGATGACGGCCAAGGAGGCCGGTATTCAGCCGCTGGGGGTCGAGGGCCAGGAGAGCCAGGAGTGGGTGCTGGTGGACCTGAACGACGTGATCGTCCACGTGATGCTCCCGGAGACCCGCGACTTCTACAATCTGGAAAAGCTCTGGCTGGCCGAGGAGGCCGCGGATACCGAAAAGGCCGCCCCGGAAGACCCCAGCCTGGAGCGCGTCCGCCGCCTGCGCGGCTGACCGCCGCGCGCCGCCATGCGCCTGGACCTGATCGCGATCGGCAAGCGCATGCCCGACTGGGTGGCGGCCGGGTTCGACGAATACGCCGGTCGCCTGCCGCGTGAGCTGAACCTGAACCTGCAGGCCCTGGCCGGCCCCTCCGGGGCCAAGTCCATGGATACGGCCACGCTGCTGCGGCGCGAGGGCGAGATCCTGCTGAAGGCCATCCCCGAGGGCGCCCGCGTGATCCTGCTGGACGAGCGCGGCAAGGGCGTGGACACCAAGGGCGTCGCGCGGCGCCTGGCCGACTGGCAGCAGGACGGACGCGATGTCGCGCTGGTGATCGGCGGGGCCGCGGGGCTGGATGAGGCCGTGCGCGCCCGTGCGGAATGGGCCTGGTCGCTGTCGCCGCTGACCTTCCCGCACATGCTGGTGCGGGTGCTGGTCGCCGAGCAGCTCTACCGCGCCTGGTCGCTGCTGAACAACCACCCCTACCACCGCGCGTGATGCCCGTGGCGCATCCGCTGCTGCTGGCTTCCGCCTCCCCGCGCCGGCGCGAACTGCTGGAGCAGGTCCAGCTCGTCTTCGAGGTGGCCCCGATGGACGTGGACGAGACCCCGCTACCGGGCGAGTCCCCGGAGGCGCTGGTCGAGCGCCTCGCCATCGCCAAGGCGGAGGCGGCCCTCGAGCGCGGCATCCCGGGGCAGTGGGTGCTGGCTGCGGATACCGTGGTCGCGCTGGGCGACGAGGCCCTGGGAAAGCCCGTGGATTTCGCCGATGCCGAGTCCATGCTGCAACGCCTCTCCGGCGGTGAGCACCGGGTGGTCTCCGGCATGGCCCTTTGCCGGCCCGGTGAATCCATGCGGGCATGCACCGTGACGACCCGCGTGCGCATGCGGCCGCTGACGCCATCCGACATCGAGCGTTACTGGGCGACGGGCGAGCCGCTCGGCAAGGCCGGGGCCTACGCGATCCAGGGGCGCGGTGCCGCCTTTGTCGAGTGGATTGCCGGGTCCTACACCAACGTGGTGGGGCTTCCTCTGTTCGAACTGGAGCAGTGGCTGGCGGCGATCCCAGACCCGCCGCCGCGCCGCGCCTGATCTGTCCCTTTTACTCGATCCCGAGCTTCTTGAGCCGGTAGCGCAGCTGGCGAAAGCTGAGCCCGAGCAGGCGCGCCGCCGCCGTGCGGTTGCCGCCGGTCTGCTGCAGCGCCGTGGCGATGGCCTGGCGTTCCTGCTCGGCCAGGCGCTGGTCCAGGGCGACGTCGTCCGCCGTTGCCGTCGGTATCTCGCGCCGGGGCGGGGGGGGTACAAAGCCTGGGGCCTCGGCCGATGGCAAGGGTTCGCCATGTGCGGAACGGGGTAGGTCAATGCTGTCGGCGTGAATCGTGGGGCCCTCGCTGAGGGTGGCCGCGCGTTCGAGGATGTTCTCCAGTTCGCGCACGTTCCCCGGGAAGGGATGCCGGGCCAGGGCCTCGAGCGCGTCCGGCGCCAGTTCCAGTGGCTCGGTACCCCACTGCTCGCTGATCCGGGCCAGCACGCACTGGGCGAGCAGAGGGATGTCCTCGCGTCGTTCCCGCAGGGCGGGGACCTTCAGTTCGATCACGTTCAGGCGGTAGTAGAGATCCTGACGGAAGCGCCCCTCGGCCACCGCGCGCTCCAGGTCGTGGTGCGTGGCCGACAGCAGGCGCACGTCCACCGGGATCTCGCGCGTGCCCCCCACGGGCTTGATCGCGCGCTCCTGGATTGCACGCAGCAGCTTGACCTGCATGGGCAGTGGCAGGTCGGCGACCTCGTCGAGAAACAGCGTCCCGCCGCTGGCGGCCTGGAACAGCCCGGTGTGATCCTGCGTGGCCCCGGTGAAGGCCCCCTTGCGGTGGCCGAAGAACTCGCTCTCCATCAACTCGCCGGGGATCGCCCCGCAATTGACCGGCACGAACGGGCGATCGCTGCGCGGCCCCAGGCGATGGATCTCGCGTGCCACCAGCTCCTTGCCGGAGCCGGACTCGCCACGGATGAACACCGGCGCCTGGCTGCGCGCCAGTTTCTGGATCGTCGCGCGCAGGGTCTGCATCGGTGGTGCCTGTCCGAGCAAGGGGCTGTCGGTGCGGGTGGTATCGGCGTCCAGGACCGTGCCGGCATTCAGTGTCCCGGGCAGGTCTGGAGCGGGTTCCATTCGCAGTGCGGTGTCGATCAGCTCGCGCAGCTGCTGCAGGTCCACCGGCTTGCTGACAAAGTCGAATGCGCCCAGCTTCAGGGCCTGGACGGCGGTGTCCACGCTCCCGTGGGCGGTGATCACGGCCACAGGCAGGTCCGGGCGCTGGCCCTGGATGTGGCGCACCAGATCCAGCCCGTCGCCATCCGGCAGGCGCATGTCGGTCAGGCAGAGGTCGAAATCCTGCTGGGCGAGCAGTTCGCGCGCCCCGTTCAGGCGTTCGGTTGTGGTGGCCTCGATCCCCATGCGGGAGAGGGTGATCTCGAGGAGTTCGCAGATGTCCGGTTCGTCGTCCACGACCAGGACGTGGCGAATGCTCATGCGCGTTCCCTCGCGGTCTCCGTTGACGATGCTTCCGTGCTGCTTTTGCCCGCGACTGTTTCGGTCGGGGCGAACAGGATGCGGAAGCATCCGCCGGTGGGTGTGCTGACGTACTCCAGGGTTGCTCCGTTGTTCTCGCACAACATGCGCGAGATGTACAGGCCCAGCCCGGAGCCCCCGCCGCTGCTCGAGACGAACGGTTCGAACAGGTCGGAGCGCTGGTCCGGCGCAATGCCGGGTCCTGCGTCGAGGACATCGAGACTGACAACGCGTGCCACCTGGCCGGCGCCGCCACGCAGCACAATCGGCGGTGAGCCCGGCTGGTCGTGGCCCCCGTGTATGCGGGCGTTGGTGCAAAGGTTCCAGAGGACCTGATTCAGCTGCGAGGGGTCGAACAGCACTTCGGAGTCATACGGTTCGATCCTGGCGTGCAGCGCGACGCGCGGGATCTGCAGGGCGCCACAGAACTCGTCGACGAAACGGTCGAGAAATTCCTGCAGGTTCAGTCGCTCGCGTTGTCCGGTATCGCGTCGCGACAGGCTCAGCACGTTGGAGATCAGCTCGTTCACGCGCTTGCTCTGCTTGTTGATGATGGTCAGCAGGCGCTGGTCGGGTCGGGTCAGCTGTGGAGACTCGGCGAGCAGCTGGGCACTGTGGCTGATCGCGCCCAGCGGGTTGCGGATCTCGTGGGCGATACTCGCGGTCAGGCGGCCGAGCGCCTGCAGCTTGCTGGCCTGTGCCTGGCGCTGGATCTCCGCGAGATCCTCGAGGATCAGCAGCGTCCCGCGATCGCCCAGAGGGGTCAGGCGGACCTGCAGGGCGGGCTGGTCACGATCCCCCGGCAGCTGCTGCGTGTCCGTGCGCATCCCTGTGCTTTGCCATTGTTCGACCCGCTGCGCCAGCGCCGGCGAGATCTCGGCCAGCTGGCGGCCGGGGCGGGGCGGGAGCAGCCGGCGCGCGGCCTCGTTGATCGAACGGATCTCGCCATCCGGGTCGACCGCGATGACGCCGGCGCTCATGCGCGCGATGATCTGGGCGTTGAGCTCGGCGAGGTTGGCCAGGTCTTCTTCCTGACGCTCGACCTGGGCGCGGGTCGCCCCTGCGCGGCGCGCGACATGCCGGGCGAGTAGCCCGGCGGCGAAGAGCGTGGCGCCGAGCAGTCCGGCCTGGGTCAGGCCCGAGCCGTCCTGGTCCAGCAGGAAGATCGCCGCCGCCTCGGCCGTGAGCAGACCCAGGGTAGCGACGGCGGCCAGCGACAGGCTCAGCCGTCCGCCGGAGAGCAGGGTGGCGGCCACCACCGCGGGGATCAGCAACAGGCCGATGCCGGTGCCCACGCCGCCTGCGACCAGGACCAGCGCGACCAGGCTGATGGTGTCGCCAATCCCGCCCAGTAGCGCGAGAGCGGCCAGACTGGTCGTGTTGGGGTCGCGGGCCGGGCGCCAGGTCATCGCCGCGACGAACAGCGCAAAAACCAGATAGCCGCCGGCGAGCGCCGGATACATCTCCGGTGCCGCGGCGTGCAGCCCCGCGGGACCCTCCGGTACCAGCCCCAGGATCAGCAGGACGCTGGCAACAAAGACGCGGTATAGCGCGAACAGCCAGGCCGAGCGGCGCGTGTCGGCATCAAGCGCGATGGGCCCCCCCATGGATGCCGACCTCCCGCTGGATCAGTCGGCGCCCGAGTCGGAACCGGGCCCGGCGTTCTGCCGGTTGCGGTCGATCTCGGCGTGTTGCGGGGAGCAGTAGAGGCGATCGCCATCGCGGTAGGCCTCGGCCTCCGGGACGTGTACACCACAATAGGCGCAACGGATCACCGCGCCGCCTTCCTTCAGGCGGTCGGGGCGGGCGTCACGCGAGACGGACTCCTTGCGCGCACTGGTGGAGCGCACCAGGGTGCGGACCGCCAGAAAGACAGCGACGATGGCAACGATGAGCAGCAGCAGGCGCATGCCGCGATTCTAACGCAAGGAGGTGCCCACCGCCCCCCGGGTCCAGCACGGGGGCGGATGACTGTGCTCAGCCGGTGTTGCGCATCCCTGCGGCGATCGCGTTGATCGAGCGCAGCAGTGGCGACAGCCAGGGGTTGTCCGCGTCATCGTCGGCTTCGGCGTCGAACTGGCGCGACTCGCGCAGCAGGTGGATCTGGATGCTGTTGAGCGGGTCCAGATACGGGTTGCGCCGCTGCAGCGAGCGCGCCAACAGCGGTGTCTCGTCCATCAGTCGGTCCAGCCGGGCCACGCGCAGGACCTCGTTGACCGTGCGTGTGTGCTCCTCGCGCACGCGCGAGTACAGCCGTTCGGCCAGCTCCGGGTCGCTGCAAAGACGTGCGTACTCGGCCGCGGTGCGCATGTCCGCCTTGGTCAGGGCCATCTGGCAGTTCGACAGCAGAGAACGGAAGAATGGCCACTCCTGGTACATCCGCTGCAGCTGTTCCAGGCGTGCCGGGTCCTCGCCCCGCCACTGTTCCAGGGCCGATCCGATCCCGTACCAGGCGGGCAGGGTATGGCGCGACTGTGCCCAGCCGAACACCCAGGGGATCGCCCGGATCGAGCTCTTGGAACGATCCGTCTTGCGCCGGTGGGAGGGGCGCGAACCGATATTCAGGAAACCGATCTCCTGCACCGGGGTAATCTCGTAGAAGTAGTCGAGAATCCCCGGCGTGCGGTCGATCAGGTCGCGGTAGGCATCCTCGCCAGCACGGGCCAGCTCGCCCATCGTGTCGCGGTATTCGTCACGGTCCTGGCGTGCCGTGCGGATCAGGCTGCGCGAGGCGAGCATCAGACCGGTCGCCCCCATGCCCAGTTCGTAGACCGCCGTCTCTGCGTTGGAATACTTGTACGACAGCACCTCGCCCTGCTCGGTGAACTTGATCCGCCCCTGCACGGTGGCTGGGGGCTGGGCGAGGATGGATTCATGGGTCGGGCCGCCGCCGCGGCCCACGGTACCACCGCGCCCGTGGAACAGCTGGCAGCGCACGCCAAAGCGGTCGGTGATCCCGACGATCTTCTTCTGCGCCTCGTAGAGGTTCCAGCTGGAGGCGAGGATGCCGCCATCCTTGCAGGAGTCGGAGTAGCCGAGCATTACGTCCTGGACGTTGCCGGAGGCGGACAACAGGCGGGCATAGACCGGGTTGGACAGCAGGCCTTCCAGCACGTCCTCGACATGCAGCAAGTCCTCGATGGTCTCGAACAACGGCGAGATGCGCAGGTGGCAGAACGGCTCGCCGTTCTCGTCCTCGCCGGCCAGCCCCGTCAGGCGGCCCAGCAGCAGGACCTCCAGCACGTGCGAGGCGGCGTGGGTCATCGAGATCACGTAGGTGCCGATGCCATCCGGACCGATCTCGCGGCGCATCGACTGGATGACCTCGAATACGCGCAGGGTCTCCAGTGCGCCCTCGTCGAGGGCCTCGCGATTCAGATCGGCCAGCGATGGTGCCGCGATCAGGTCGCTCAGGACCTTCTGGCGGCCGGACTCGTCCAGCGTGTTGTAGTCGACCTCCGGTGCCAGTTGCTGCAGCAGCTGGGCGATGGCCTCGCTGTGGACCGTGGACTCCTGGCGCACGTCCAGGTGATGCAGGTGGAAGCCGCAGGTCTCGACCAGACGGATCAGGTCGGTCAGCGCACCGGAGGCGATGTTGCGGTCGCCATGGCTGATCAGCGAGTCGCGGATCAGGTTCAGGTCCTGCAGAAAGGCATTGGCGTCGGCGTAGGCGCTGTTGGTCGGCAGCACGGCCGCCTCGCCCTGGATGCGCCGGCAGACCGTCTCCAGCGTCTCGCGCAGGCGGTAGCGCATGATGTACAGCTTGCGCCGGTACGGTTCGCTCTCGAAACGGTCGGAGGCGCCGTGGAACACGGCGTTGGCGATGTTGCTGTCGGCGTCCAGGCTGTCGAGGAATTCCTGCGACGGCTGGCACATATAGGCCGAATGGGTGAGGACATTGCGCAGGTGATTGACCCGCTTGATGTACTCGCGCAGGACCTGCTCCATCGCCAGGCGGCAGGCCAGTTCGGTGACTTCCGGGGTGACGTTCGGGTTACCGTCACGGTCACCGCCAATCCAGGAGCCGAAGTGCAGAAAGGCCGGGATGCGCACGGGCAGGCTGCCGTCTGGGTGTACCCCGTAGATGCGCCGGATCGCCTTCTCCAGGAAGCGGTAGGACAGCGGTATTGCCTCGAACAGGCTCTCCTCGAAATAGAACAACCCGTACTTGATCTCGTCCTGGACCTGCGGCTTTTTCACCCGCACCTCGTTGGTGCGCCACAGCAGCTGGATCTGGGTCTCCAGCTCCTCGATGATCAGGCGGCGTTCTTCCTCGCCCAGCTCGGGCTGGTTGAGCCGGTCGGCTGTCTCGAACACGCGGCGCTGGTTCTCCATCGTGGTCCGGCGACGGGCCTCGGTGGGGTGCGCGGTGAATACCGGCTGGTAGTGCAGTTCCGCGAGCAGGCGTTCCAGTTCGGCGGCGGTCACACCCTCGTTGTGCAATTCGCGCAGCGTCTGGTCGAACGAGCCGGTCCACAGCGGCTCGCCGCTGGAGACCTGCGCGCGCCGCCAGCGGTAGAACAGGTCTTCCTCGGCGATGTTGACCAGGCTGAAGTAGATGCTGAACGCGCGGATCACGCGTTCGGTCAGGGTCGCGTCGAAGTGGGTGATGTCCGCCATCAGACGCTGGCGCAGCTGGGGATCTTCGTCCTTGCGCAGGCTCACGAAACCGCGGCGGAGCTTTTCCACTGCGTCGAATACGGTCTGGCCTTCCAGCTTGCGGATTACGTTACCCAGCAGTTCGCCGAACAGGCGCACGCGGGCGCGCAGTTCCTTGTCCTTGGGCAGGAATCGGTCGTCTAGGTCGGTTTGAGTCATAAGCCCTTCTGCACGCACAAGGCCGGCCCATGGGCCGGCCTTGTGGGGAACGTTGCTAGCGCGAAAAGAGGATGATTATAGCGCAGATCAGCCGGTCGTAGCCTGTCGCCTGCGGGGAACCAGTTGGCGATAAAGCGAGAGGTAGTGCTCGGCACTCGCGGTCCAGTCGAATTCCTGGGTCATGCCGGTGCGCAGGAGCTGTTCCCAGCGCCCGTCGGCGCGCTGCTGGTAGAGCTCGAGGGCGCGTTCCAGGGCCTGCGTCAGGGCGCTGACCGTGTCGGGCGTGAAGCTGAAGCCAGTGGCTGTGCCGTCGGCCAGGTTTTCGGGGCTTGCGTGCACCACGGTGTCCGCCAGCCCGCCCGTGGCATGCACCACCGGCGGGGTGCCGTAGCGCAGGCTGTACATCTGGTTCAGGCCGCAGGGCTCGAAGCGCGAGGGCATCAGGAACAGGTCGGACCCGGCCTCGATCTGGTGCGCCAGCGGCTCGTCGTAGCCGATATGCACCCCGACGCGGCCGGTGTAGGTCCGGGCCAGGGCGCCGGTCGCATGTTCCAGGTCCTTCTGTCCGGAGCCGACCAGGGCGAGCTGCACACGTCCGGCCTCCAGCAACGGGGTGCAGGCCGCATGGATCAGGTCCACGCCCTTTTGCTCGACCATGCGCCCGACATGCCCGAGCAGCGGTACGTCGGGGTCCACGTCCAGTCCCATGCGTTTTTGCAGGGCGGCCTTGCTATGGGCCTTGCCGGCCAGGTCCTCCGCCGAGTAAGGCTGAGCGATGTGGCGATCGCGGGACGGATCCCAGGCGCGGTAGTCGACCCCGTTCAGGATGCCGTAGAGGTCGGCGGCGCGGGCACGCAGCACGCCGTCCAGGCCCATGCCTGATTCCGGCTCCTGGATCTCGCGGGCGTAGGTGGGCGAGACGGTGGTGATGGCGTCGGCGAAGACCAGTCCGGCCTTCATGAACGACAACTGGTCGTGGAACTCCAGGGCGTCCGGGGTCCACAGATCGGACGGCAGCCCAAGATCGTCCATCGCCTGCGCCGGGAACAGGCCCTGATAGGCGAGGTTGTGGATCGTGAAGATCGTGCGCGGGCGCGGGGCGCCACTGCGCTCGGGGTCCAGGAACACGGGCACCAGGCCGGTCTGCCAGTCGTTCAGGTGCACCAGTTCCGGTGCCCAGTCGAGCCCGGCCGCGTCGCGGGCGATGGCGGTGATCGCCCGGGCGAATCCGGCGAAACGCTGGGCGTTGTCCGGCCAGTCCGTGCCATTGCTGGCGCTGTAGGGGTTGCCGGCCCGCTGGAAATACTCCGGCCAGTCGACCAGGTAGACCGGCAGTTTGGTACCGGGCAGATGGCCTTCAATCAGCTGCCAGGGCGCATCCGGGGGGCCGGGCAAGGGTTGCGCGTGGGCCAGCTGGCTGCAGGCCTCCGGATAGCCGGGTACGACCAGCCGTACGTCCTGCCGCCGCCGGCGCAGGGCAACGGGCAGACTGGCGCTGACGTCGGCGAGGCCCCCGGTCTTGGTGAGGCCGTACGCCTCGCTGCTGGCGAAAAGGATGCGCATAACAATTTCCTGGGGAAACACGGGTGGAACCGGGAGCCCCGGTTGCGTTTCCAAGAGTGTAACGCAGGCGCCCGGAGCGATATGGGGCGCCGGGGCATTGAACGGCTGGGCGGCGCGCGGCAATCTGGAGTCACCATCGCAAGGGGCACACGGATGATCTCAGGGAACGAAGGGGCACGGAGTGATGATCTGGCTGCACATGCAGAGCGGCTGAACGAGTGCCCCCTGCGAAACCTGCTGGAAGAGGACTCGGGCCGGGTGCAGCGGGATGTGCAGGAGATCGCGGGGCTGCGCCTGGACTGGACGCGCCAGCGGCTGGACGGTCCGGCGTGGCAGGCCCTGGCGGCGCACGCGAACCGCTGCGGTGTGTCCGGGGCCCTGGAGCGCCTGTTCTCGGGCGAGCGCGTGAACATCACCGAGGGGCGGGCGGCTCTGCATTCAGCGCTGCGCCTGCCGCCCGGGGCGTGCTGCGAGGTCGAAGGCGAGGACCTGGCGCGTGTGGTGCATGCGGAACTCGAGCGCATGGAGGCCTTCGTGCGGCGGGTCCACACGGGTGAGCATATGGGCCATACCGGGCGCCCGATCCGGCGCGTGGTCAATATCGGTATTGGCGGCTCCGACCTGGGCCCGCGCATGGTCTGTCGTGCACTGGCCGCACACGCGCGGCCGACCGCCGAGGGCGATCCGCTAACCGTGCGCTTTGTCTCCAACGTGGATGGCGCCGCACTGTCCGCCGAGCTGCGCGAGGCCGACCCCGAGACGACTCTGTTCATCGTCGCCTCCAAGACCTTCGGCACGCAGGAGACCCTGACCAACGCCCGCGCCGCGCGTGACTGGCTGCTTGGCCACTTTCCCGAGGAGGCGGTCGCGCGCCACTTCGTCGCGGTGTCCACCGCGCGCGAGCGGGTGGTGGCGTTCGGGATCGACCCGGCCAACATGTTCGGCTTCTGGGACTGGGTGGGCGGGCGCTATTCGGTGTGGTCGGTGATCGGTCTGCCGGTGGCGCTGCTGCTGGGCATGGATGGCTTCCGCGCCTTCCTCGGCGGGGCGCACATGATGGACGAGCACGTGCGCGCCACGCCCCTCGCCGACAACGCCGCCGTACGCATGGCCCTGGTCGACTACTGGAACCAGAACCTGCTGGGGGCCTGCGCCCGCGCGGTCCTGCCCTATGACGAGCGCCTGGCCCTGCTGCCCGCCTATCTGCAGCAGGCAGAGATGGAGAGTCTCGGCAAGCGGGTGCGTCTGGATGGCCGCCCGGTGGAGGAGGATACCGGCAGCATCGTCTGGGGGGCGGTCGGCACCGATGGCCAGCACGCGTTCTTTCAGCTGCTCCATCAGGGTACGCGGGTGATCCCGGCGGAATTTATCGGCGTGGCCCGGCCGGAACACGACCTGCCGGCCCAGCACCCGCTGCTGCTGGCGAACCTGGTAGCGCAGGCGCAGGCCCTGGCGCTCGGCAAGGACGAGGGCACGGTGCGCGCGGAGATGGCCGCGGCCGGGACCGCCCCCAAGCAGATCGATGCCCTGGCCCCGCACCGGACTTTCCCGGGCAACCGGCCCAGCACCGTGATCCTGCTCGAGCAACTCGATCCGGCCACGCTCGGGGCGCTGATCGCGCTGTACGAGCACAAGATCTATGTGCTCGCGACGCTCTGGGGTATCAATGCCTTCGACCAGTGGGGCGTGGAGCTTGGCAAGCAGCTGGCGGGTGAGGCCCTCCAGGCCCTGCGCGGCGAGGGCGGGCAGCCGGACGCGGCCACGGCCGCGACGCTGGACTGGCTGCGCCCGCGGCTGCCGACTGCCGACTGACTTCTTTCCTGGCCAGTTCCGCTACACGGCCAGCGCGTCGTCCGACTCTTCGATCTGCGGGACGTCGGTGGGCAGAGTGATGGTCTGTTCCTCGCCGTCCAGCCAGAAGCGGATCTCCGCCTCTTCGCCATCCGGGGTCTCGGAGACCGCATCCAGGAATTCGATCGGGGTCTCGGGAGTTTGCCCGTTTACCTCCAGGATCAGCGCGCCCTGCGCCAGGCCGGCGGCTGCGGCAGCGCCCTGGGCGCGGCTGACCAGCACGCCGGGTTCATCCGGCAGTTCCAGTGCCTCGCGCAGGTCGTCGCGCACCGCGATCACGGTGATGCCGAGCGCGGTCACCACCTCGTCGTCGCCGGGCGGGCTGTATTCGAACGGCACGTCGGCCTCGAGGACGTCGGGCGAGACCGCAATCGTGGCACCGGTGCGCACGGCCAGGGCCAGGCCGTCACTGGGGCGGGTGTCGATGTAGCGCGGTTCTTCCTCGCCCTCCACGCGCAGTTCCAGCCAGCCGAGGTAGGTGCCGTCGACCAGGCCGTCGACGATCACGCGCTCCAGGGTCGCATTCAGTTCGTCCAGCAGGTCGATCATCAGGTCGTGCGTCTGCGGACGCGACAGCTGGACCTCGTGCATCGCCAGCAGGATGGCCTGCGCCTGGTCGGGGCCGATCACGATCGGTACCACCTCGCCGGAGTCGGGGTCGCGCAGCAGGGCGATCGGGGCGCCGGTCTGAGCGTCCATGCCGACGGTGGCCAGCTCCACCGGCAGCACGCGTTCCAGCGCTTCCGGATCGACTTCGCGGGCGAGGGTGTCACTGGCGGCGAGCGTGAGGGTGAACACCAGGGAGACGATCAGGACTCGGGGCCAGGCAAACCAGCGGGGATGCGACATGGGGCGGGCCTGTGTTCGGGATGTCCCTCGATCATGGCAGTCCGCCCCGGGCGCGTCCAGAATGACCCGAAATCCGATGCAGGAGAGATGATGTCCCGACACAAGCCGTACGCCCCGGCCGCGGAGGAGAACCGCGACCCCATCCTGTCCGTGTTGCGCGAGCGTTTTGCCGCCCCGGGGCGTGTGCTGGAGGTCGGGGCGGGAACGGGGCAGCACGCGGCGTATTTCGCCGGCGCCCTGCCACACCTCGACTGGCTCCCAAGCGATGTCGCGGAGAATCTTCCGGGGGTGGAGGCCTGGCGGGCGGACGCGGCGCTGCCGAACCTGCGGGCGCCGGTGGCGCTGGACGTGCTGGCCGACCCCTGGCCCGAGGGGCCGTTCGACTACGTCTACAGCGCGAATACCGTGCACATCATGCACTGGCCGGCGGTCGAGGCCTTTTTTGCCGGCGTGGGGCGGGTGCTGGCACCGGCCGGGGTGTTCGCGCTCTACGGCCCGTTCGCCCACGACGGCGCACATATGGCGGCCTCCAACGCGCGTTTCGATGCGATGCTGCGTCAGCAGGATGCCGGCATGGGCGTGCGTGACCGGGCCGACCTGGACGCGCTGGCCGCGCAGCACGGTCTCGGCCGGGCCGAGGTGGTGGAGATGCCGGTCAACAACCAGGTGCTGATCTGGCACAAGGCTTGAAGAGTCCGTGTTTCCCTGGCGCGGTGCGCGTCAGATGTTGTGGTGCTTCAGCGGGTAGCCGCGTTCCTTGAAGTAGCGGTAGCGGGCGCGGCCCGCCTCGCGCTCCGACTCCTCGCCGCCGACGATATCCGCGACGCGCTCGAAGCGCCCGCAGTACTCCGGCACCTCCGGCGCCAGGTTGATCAGCACGTCGCAGCGATCCGACGGGGCATGGGCTTCGTGCAGGGAGACCGGGACGTCCGCATCGCGCACATCGGTGCTGTGCGGCAGGAACGCGGTGTCCTCGAAGGTCCACAGCCACTCGTCCAGCGTGCGCGTCAGCTCCGGCGAGCCGGTGTGGATGTGCACGCGATGGCCCTGGCCGCTGGCCTTTTTCGCCAGGCGGCAGGTGAAGCGCAGGCGCGCCTCCGGGGCCGGGTCCTGCAGCAGGTAGAAGCTGACGTGGGTCATCCGCGCCCGACCCGGATCAGGCCTGGTCGAGCAGGTAGCGCATCAGCATCGGGACTGGGCGGCCGGTCGCGCCCTTCTCCTTGCCGCTCTTCCAGGCCACGCCGGCGATGTCGACATGCGCCCAGGTGTAGTCCTCGGTATAGCGCGACAGGAAGCAGGCGGCGGTGATGGTGCCGGCCGGGCGCCCGCCGATGTTGGCCATGTCGGCGAAATTGCTCTTCAGCTGTTCCTGGTACTCCGGCCACAGCGGGAGCTGCCAGCCGCGATCACCGGTCTCCTCGCCGGCGGCCAGCAGGCTCTTCGCCAGGCGCTCGTTGTTGCCCAGGATCGCCGCGCCCTGATGGCCCAGGGCGATGATGCAGGCCCCGGTCAGCGTGGCGATGTCGATCACCGCCTTCGGCTTGTAGCGCTCCACCCAGGTCAGGGCATCGGCCAGCACCAGGCGGCCCTCGGCGTCGGTATTCAGGATCTCGACGGTCTGTCCGGACAAAGTGGTGACGATGTCGCCGGGGCGCGTTGCGCGGCCGTCGGGCATGTTCTCGGCACTGGTGACCACGCCGACCACGTTGACCGGCAGCCCCAGCTCGCAGCAGGCCTCGATCACCCCGAACACGCTGGCCGCGCCGCACATGTCGTACTTCATCTCGTCCATCTCGGCGCCGGGCTTCAGCGAGATGCCGCCGGTGTCGAAGGTGATGCCCTTGCCGACCAGCACCACCGGGGCGTCGCCCTTCTTGCCGCCGGAGTACTCCATCGCGATCAGGCGCGGCGGGCGCTCGGAACCCTTGCCCACCGCCAGGATCGCCCCGGCGCCAAGCTTCTCCAGGTCCTTCTCGTCCAGCACCGTGGCCTTCAGCTGCTTGTACTGCTTCGCCATCTCGCGGGCGGTGTCGGCCAGGCTCTCCGGGTAGCAGACATTCGGCGGGGTGTTGCCCAGGTCCTTCGCGCGGTTCACGCCGGTGGCGATCGCCGCGGCCTCGGTGCAGGCCTGCTTCGCGGCCTCGGCGTCCTTGCGCTCCACGCACAGCTGGATCTTGTCCAGCTTCACCGGGGTGGTCTTCTCCTTGCCCTTGAACGGGGTGAAGCGGTAGGCGGCATCCGAGATCGCCGCGACCAGGGTGTGCACCACCCAGGCGATGTCCTTGCCGCGCGGCTGGAAGTCCGCGACCGCGATCGCGGCGCTGGTGGCCGGGCGCTCGACCAGCGCGGCGGCCAGGGCCTGCGCCGCCTTGCGCGCGGCGCGGGCGTCGAAGTCCTTCTTCGCCCCCAGGCCGATCAGGAGTGCGCTACCCTTGGTTCCACCGCCGGGCAGCAGCAGCCGGCTGCCGGCCTCGCCATCCATCTCGCCGGCCTTCAGCAGGGCGGCGATCTCGCCGTCGCGCGCGGCATCCAGGGCGCTGGCGCCCGCGGCCGGCTTGCGCTTGTGGGCGATCCCGGCGGCGCGGATGCCGACGCGGGGTTTGTCGAGGGTCGAGGTGGTGACGGAGAATTGCATCAAATGCCTCCCGAAAATGAGTCCGAGCATGTTACCAGCGCCGAGCGGCGCCCGACCACGCGTCGCGTCCGGCGCGGGGTGACGGGCGCATGATCCTGCGTCGCGCCGAGCGCTTCATCGCCCGCGAGCTGTGGCTGACCCAGGCCGCAGTGAGCGTGGTGTTGCTGCTGGTCATTATCGGCGGCGTACTGGCGCGGGTGCTGCGCGACGTCGCCGAGGGCAGCCTGCCGGTCGATTTCCTCCCCGGCATGGTCGCGTTCGGGGCGTTCAAGGGCATTGTGTTCCTCTGGCCGGTCGCCCTGTTTCTGGCGTTCATGCTGGTGTTCGGGCGCATGCAGCGCGACAGCGAGATGACCGCGCTGCAGGCCAGCGGGATGTCGTTCGCGGCCCTCTACCGCGCGCTGTTCTGGGTGGCGGCCCCGGCCGCGATCCTGCTGCTGGTGCTGATGACCATGGTCGTACCCCGTACCGAGGCGCAGATCGACCAGTTGCGTGACCTGGCCGAGCAGCGCTCCGACCTGGTGGGGATTGCCCCGGGGCGTTTCCTGCGTTCGCGGGTGGGCGATCAGGTCTTCTTCGCCGAGCGCATGAGCGAGGATCGCGAGGCCTTGCTGGAAGTCTTCATCTATCGCGAGGTGGATGGAGAGTCGCAGATCACCGTGGCCGAGCGCGCGGTGCCCGATCCCGAGGCCGAGGGCAGCGGCTTCCTGCTGCTGGAGAACGGCTATCGCTACGTCGGCGAGCCCGGCACTGCGAGCTTCCGCATGCTGGAGTTCGAGCGCCTGCGCACCCAGATTACCGAGCCCGACCCAACCACGCGCCGCGCTAGCCTGGATGCGCTGCCGACCTCCGCGCTGTGGGCGCAGCGCGACGATCCCGAGGCGCGCGCCGAGCTGGAATGGCGTCTGGCAATGCCGCTGTCGATCCTGGTGCTGGCATTGCTTGCGCTGCCGCTGGCGCAGGTGCCGCCCCGCACCGGGCGCTATGCGCGCATCCCGGCCGCGATCGGTGTGTACGTGCTGTACGCAAACTTCCTCATCCTCGGGCAGGGACAGCTGGCCGACGGCCGCACACCACTGGCCCTGGGGCTGTGGTGGACCCATGGTCTGATGCTGGTGTTGTGGGTGGTGCTGGCCTGGCACAAGGGCCTGTTGCGGCTGCGATCGGCCACTCCTCGCTTGCGTGATGCCGGAGGGGCGCCATGACCACGGTGTTGGGGCGCTATGTGATCCGCCAGGTGCTGATCGGCACGACGTTGGCCGTAGTGTTGCTGGTCGCGCTGGACGCGGTGTTCGCGATGATCGACGAGCTGCGCGATACCGGCACCGGCACCTACGGGGTCACCGAGGCGATGCTCTACGTGGCGCTGACCCTGCCGCGGCGGATGTACGAAATGCTGCCCTCGGCGGCCCTGCTGGGCGGGCTCCTGTGGTTGGGCAACCTCGCCGCGAACAGCGAGCTGACGGCGATGCGGGCCGCCGGCATGACCCTGGGCCGGTTCATCGTCTGGGTGCTGCAGGCGGGGCTGGTCGTGGTAATGGTGATGCTGATTATCGGCGAGTTCTTTGCCCCGGCCTCGGAGACGCGTGCCCAGGCGTTGAAGGCCTCGGCCTTCGACGAGGAGATCAGCGTGGGGTCGATGGGGCTTTGGGCACGCGACGGTCAGCGGATGATCCACGCCGAGTCGGTGCTGGCCGGGAATCAGCTGATCGGGGTGCGCATCATCGAGTTCACCGGGGATCGCGAGCCCAGCCGCATCACCCGCGCGGCGCGGGCCCGGTTTGTCGATGGAGATTGGCGGCTGGAGGACGTGGAGCGTTCGCAGCTGTCGCATGACCGCGTGGTCGCCGAACACCGTGAGCAGGAGACAATCGACCGGCTGATCGCCCCCGAGTATTTCGACGTGCTGGTGGTCGAGCCCAGCCAGATGGCCGCGCTCGATCTCTCTCGCTACATCGACTATCTGCAGCAGAATCAGTTGGATGCGGCTCCCTACGAGGTCGCGTTCTGGCAGCGCTTCACCCTGCCGGCCAGTACCTTCGTGATGCTGCTGCTGGCGATCCCGTTCCTGTTCGGCTCGCAGCGCGAGGGCGGCGCCGGCCAGCGCCTGTTTATCGGGATCGCGATCGGGGTCTCGTTCGTGATCGTGATGCGCGCGATTACCCACCTGGGGCTGGTGTACAACCTGCCGCCGCTGCTGGCGGCCAGCCTGCCGGTACTGCTGTTCCTGGCCATCGCGCTGTTCGCACTGCGACGCATGGCGGTGCGGGCATGATCGCTCGCTCGCGGCGGCAGTTTCTGGCGGGCGGGGTAGCGGGGCTGCTGGCCCTGCTCGCCGGGTGTGGTGGTAGCGGACCCGGTGACCTGGAGCCGCTGCCGCGCGCGGCCACGGTGCTGGCGTTCGGGGACAGCGTGACCCACGGGACGGGCGCCTCGCGCGGGGAAGATTTCCCGGCGCGTCTGGCCGAGATCACTGGCTGGCAGGTGGTGAACGACGGCGTGCCCGGCGACCGGGCGGACAGCGCGCGTGGCCGGCTGGGCCCCAGCCTGCGCGAGCACGAGCCCGATCTGGTGATCATCGGTCTCGGCGGCAATGACTTCCTGCGCCAGCGCGCCGCGCCGGCGGTCAAGGAGGACCTGCGGGCCCTGATCCACGAGGTGCGCGAGCATGGCGCCCAGCCCCTGCTGCTTGGCGTGCCCTCGGCCTCGGCCTTCGCGGCCGCCACGGGGCGCCTGCGTGACGACGGCATCTATGGCGAGTTGGCGCGCGAGGAGGGGGTCCCGCTAATCGACGGGGTGCTGTCAGGGGTGCTCTCGAACGGCGACCTGCGCGCGGATCGCATCCACCCCAACGCGGCCGGCTATCAGCAAATGGCGGAGCAAATCGCCGACGGGCTGGAGGAATCAGGCCTGTGGCTTGCCCCCTGATGTAAAGGACCCTGCGGGCTCCGGGGCCGCAGGCGGCGTCGGTTCAGGCCGCCTTGTCTTTTTTCCAGCGTGGTTTGGCGAGGCCCGGGATGCGTACCAGCTCGGTCCCGGACAGCCAGTCGTGCAGCATCCAGCGCCGTGGATGGAACTGCGACAGCCCCAGCGCGAAGATCGCTGCGGCGGTAACCGCCACGGTCGCCACGGCGCCGTGTTCGCGCACCGCCCAGATCGCCATCAGCACCACCAGCCACTGGGCGGCCGCCACCAGATAGCGCAGCGTGGCCTGCCAGGCGTTGACCGGCTGGCCATGCTCGGTGCGCAGCTGGATGTTCCAAGTCTGCAGGCCCAGGGTCTGCCCGGTGCGCGTCCAGAACCAGAAAAAGAATGCCCAGCCCACGAACAGGTTGGCGATGAAATGCGCGCGGGTGGAGTACCAGCCGGTCAGGTTGCCCAGTGCCACCACGATCATGCCCAGCACCATCCAGATCGCGATCAACAGCAGGGCGTCGTAGATGATCGCGCCGAAGCGGCGCAGCAGGCCGGCGGGCAGGCCTTCGATATTCTTGGGGTCTTGGCTCATGGGCAGGGTCGGGATCGGTATGCAGGTTGGTGGAACGGGCAAGGAGCGCGTAGTCTTCCTGTATGGAGCGACGGTTTCAACGTATCCCCCTGGAGTTTCCGGCCAACCTGATCCATGCGAACGGGGAATGTCCCGTGCGCGTCGAGGACATATCGCTGCGCGGTGTCCTGGTCGAGGGGGCGCAGATCCCAGTTTTTGAGCCAGATGCCGTGGTCACGCTGGACATCCCTTTGTCCGACGAGGCGCGGATCGCGTTCGAGGGTCGCGTACGCTGGCAGGAGGGCCTGTGGCTGGGACTCGAGATCGAGGCGATGCCGCTGGAATCGGCGACGCACCTGCGCCGCCTGGTCGAGCTCAATCTGGGTGACGAGGCCCTGCTGGAGCGGGAATTTGCCGCCATGGCCGAGTCCGCCCCGACTCGCGAATAAGTCAGCCTTCAAAGCAAAGGCCCCAGCCTGCAATCCCGAAGGCTGCGGCGATCAGAAGACTTCCCGGAACGAGAGCACCTCCACCCATTCGCCCACGCGCGCCCCGTCGGACTCGCGCGGCAGCACGATGTAGGCATTGGCCTCGCTCATCGCGCGCAGCTGGTGCGAGCTCTGGCCGCCGGCCGAACGTACGACCCATCCACGCTCATCGGTGGCGAGCACCGCCCGCTGGAAGTCCTTGCGCCCGGGGGTCTTGCGCAGGTCCTCCACCAGGCGTGCGCTGATGGTGTGCGGCGGCGTGGTGTCGCGTCCGGCCAGGGCCTGCAGGGCAGGGCGTACCAGCAGCGCGAAGGTCGTCATGACCGCGACCGGGTTGCCGGGCAGGCCCAGGAAGTGGGCGTTGCCGAAACGCCCGAAGGCCAGAGGGCGGCCGGGCTTGATCGCGATCTTCCAGAAGCCGACCTGGCCCGAGGCCTGCAGGACACGAGTCACGTGGTCGGCATCGCCGACCGAGACGCCGCCGGTGGTGATGACCAGGTCCGCTTCCTGCCCGGCGCGCTCCAGCGCCTCGCGAACGGCCGCCTCTGTATCGCGGATCACGCCGTAGTCCAGCGCCTCGACCGGGTAGGAGGCCAGCAGCGCGCGCAGCGTGTGGCGGTTGGAGTCATGGATCTGGCCCGGTCCCAGCGGCTGTCCCAGCGGCACCAGTTCGTCGCCGGTGGAGAAGAATGCGACCCGCGGCTTGCGCAGTACTTGCAGCTCGCCGATCCCCTGGCTGGCCAGCACGCCGATCTCGGCCGCCCCGATGACATGCCCCCTGGCGAATAGCGCGGTCCCGCTGGCAGTGTCGCTGCCCGGGCCGCGAATGTTGTGCCCGGGCGCCAGGCCGCCGTTGTGCAGGCGAATCCCGGTTTCGCCGACGCGCTCGACCTGTTCCTGCATGATCACGACGTCGGCCCCGTCCGGGACCACGGCGCCGGTCAGGATGCGCACGCACTGGCCCGGTGTCACCGTGCCGTCCCAGGGGTGCCCGGCGGCCGAAGTCCCGGCCAGCATCAGCTCGCGGCCCTCGACGGCGTCGTCGGCGCGCAGGGCATAGCCATCCATCGCCGAGACGGCGGCCGGCGGGACGTCGATACGGGCGGCGACCGGCTCGGCCAGGGTGCGGCCCAGCGCCGATTCCAGTGCCAACGTCTCGGATTCGGTCAGTGCATCGCAGGCCTGCAGGATGGCCGCGCGCGCCTGTTCCAGGGTCAGTGCGTTGGGGTCGAATTCGTCGCAGCTGGGCACGGACATAGCGCTCGGCGTCTCCGGGGCAGGTGTTCAGGGGTTCAGGTTGAAGTGGTCAATGATAAAACGCGCGACCGCATCGGGGTCGTTGATCGGCAGCAGGGGGCCGTCGAAGTCCAGCTCGGCAGCATCGGTCGCGACCGCGATCACGCCGGGGATCTCCGGGTAGAGCGGGGGCTTGCCGACAGAGGGGCGGTGGACCTCGATCTTCGGCAGGTCAGCCTGCTTGAAGCCCTCGACCAGGATCAGGTCCGCGCGTTCCGGGTCCAGGCGCGAGCAGAGCATGTCCAGGTCCGGTACGCGGCCATCGTCGGTCTCCGGGGTCTCCACCATCAGCGCATAGCGCCGGCAGGAGGCAACCAGCATCTGGTCCGCACCGGCATGGCGCAGCTCGTAGCTGTCCTTGCCGGGGGTATCCACGTCGAAGGCATGGTGGGCATGCTTGATCACGGCCGGGCGCTGGCCGCGGGCGCGCAGGGCGGGGATCACCGCCTTGAGCAGGGTGGTCTTGCCGCTGCCGCTCCAGGCGGCAAAGCCGATGCGCGGGAGGTTGGTCGGGATTGGGTTCATGGCCACCTGCTTGCGTTATGCACGCCCGAGTATAGCGATAACCGGTGGCAGCGGGAGGGGGCGCTCAGCCGACCAGGTCTTCGGGCGTGTTCAGGTTGACGAAGGCGCCGGGCTGGTCGGAGAAGTCGACCACCGTGGCGCCAATGTCGCGAAACCAGCGGCCGACCGCGAGTGGGCCACGTGCGAGATCCGTCTCCAGGCGCGCGGCCAGCTCGGGTCTGAGCAGCGCGAATAGCGGTTGCAGCCGTTCGCCGTCGTGGGCGATCGCGGCCGGGGCGGCGCAGGAGCCCAGCGCCTGGCCCAGTCTTGCGGCCAGATTCGGAGGCAGGTGCGGGGCATCCACCGGGACACAGAGCAGGGTGTGGCCGGGGGCGTGCGCCCATGTCGCGGCGATCCCGGCCAGCGGCCCCGGGTAATCGGGGCGCGTATCCGGCAGACAGGGAAACCCCAGCGCCTGATAGCGGTCGATATCGGTGTTGGCGCTGATCACGATGGAGTCCACTTGCGGCCGCAGACGTTCGATCACCTGTTCCACCAGTGGGCGGCCCTGGTACTCCACCCAGCCCTTGTTGCGCCCGCCCATGCGTCGACCCTGTCCGCCGGCCAGGACCAGGCCGAGTGGCGGATGCATTGCCTTGTTCGTGGGGGATGCGGACATCGGGATTGGGGAATCAGCGGCGCAATAGCCTATGGTTTAGGGTGGGGGCACGTACCGGGTGAAGCGTTGCCGAGTGTACGACGAAACAGGACCGACGGGAGAGGAAGCCCATGAAGCGAGGCGGCATGCGCCTCTGGCGAACCGTAATCTGGCTGGCGTTCCTGCTGCTGGGGGCCGGCTGGCTGGCGATGTCCACGCTGGCGGACACCGGGCAGCGGCAGGCACTGGTGCTGACCGTGGAAGATGCCATTGGTCCGGCCACCGGCGATTACATCCGCCGCGGTATCGAGCGCGCGGAGGCCGAGGACGCCGAGATCATGGTCCTGATGCTGGATACCCCGGGCGGGCTGGATTCCAGCATGCGCAGCATTATCCGCAACATCCTGCAATCGGATGTCCCGGTGGTCACCTATGTCCACCCTTCGGGTGCCCGCGCGGCCAGTGCCGGGACCTACATCCTCTACGGTTCGCATGTCGCCGCGATGACCCCGGCCACCAACCTCGGTTCTGCCACGCCGGTGCAGATGGGCGGAGGCGGCCTGCCGGGCATGGATCCGCCGGAAGAGGAGGAAGAAGAGGCCACCGACGAGACCAATGGCAATGGCGACAACGGTAACGGTAACGGCAACGGCAACGGCAACGGCAACGGCGACAACGGCGAGGTCGAACCGGCCACCGAGGAGGAACTGCTGGAAGACGATCCCCCCTCACCCCGCCGGGGCGGCGACGCGATGGAGCGCAAGGTGCTGGAAGATGCGGTGTCCTACATCCGCGGCCTGGCCGAGCGCTACGACCGCAACGCCGAGTGGGCCGAGGAGACAGTGCGCGAGGGCTCCAACCTGACCGCGACTGCCGCGCTGGAACAGAACGTGATCGATTTCGTCGCGGACAACCTCGACGACCTGCTGGCGCAGATCGACGGCCATACCGTGCGTATGCACGACGGCGAGCGGACGCTGTCGACCGAGGGGCTGGAGATTGTGCGCATGGATCCGGACTGGCGCACCCAGTTGCTGTCGCTGATCACCAACCCGAATATCGCCTACATCCTGATGCTGATCGGGATATACGGCATCATCTTCGAGCTGGCCAATCCGGGCGCGATCTATCCCGGGGTGATCGGCTCGATCGCGCTGATACTGGCGTTCTTCGCGCTGCAGGTGATGCCGGTGAACTACGCGGGCCTGGCGCTGATGCTGCTGGGCATGATTTTCATGATTGCAGAGGCCTTCGTACCCAGTTTCGGGGCGCTGGGCATAGGAGGAATCGTGGCCTTTACTGTTGGCTCCATCATCCTGTGGGACGACCCGCAGCTGAATGTGGCGATCCCGCTGGTGATTGGCACTGCCATCGCTATCGGCATCCTGTCGGTCTGGGTGCTGGGCCGGCTGTTCAGCCTGCGTGGCAAGAAGCCCGCCACCGGCTACGAAGAGATGATCGGCATGATCGGCGAGGCGCGCGAGGACTTCGACCAAAGCGGTCGAGTCTGGGTCCACAGCGAACAGTGGAACGCGGAGACTTCGGCACCGGTCCGCGAAGGACAGAAGGTGCGGGTGACCGCAATCGAAGGACTCAGGCTTCGGGTCGAACCCGTGACTGAAGAAGACACCCCGGGCACTGCCTCGGCCGGCTAGGGAAACACTGATTAATGTACACACTCGCGTTGGTACCCCAGGTTTTCCGAGACAAGGCGCGGTGCGCAGCCGGTAGTGGTTCTACCGGCAAGGGCCGCAACGCAGGATCGGGGAACCTGGGGTGCCAACCCTACGACTTAATTAACGAAAGGGCTCGGCCGCTTTTGCGCGCGCACGGCGTTGCGGCTCCCTTGTGCAGAATGACTGCACGGCGGTCACCGCGCCTTGTTCGCACGCAAAAGCGACTCGAGCGCGAGCGTGTACATTAAACAGTGTTTCCCCCGCCGGCGCGGCACCCTCAACACAGAAGGAGCAGGACATGAACGATCTCGGTTTCTTTGTCGTCCCGCTAGTCATCCTGGTCGCCATCATCGTGATGTCGATCAAGGTGCTGCGCGAGTACGAGCGCGGCGTCATCTTCTTCCTCGGCCGTTTCCAGTCGGTGAAGGGCCCGGGCCTGATCATCGTGATTCCGGGCATCCAGCAGATGGTGCGGATCGACCTGCGCATCATCACACTCGACGTGCCCAGTCAGGACGTGATCTCGCAGGACAACGTGACGGTGCGGGTGAACGCGGTGCTGTACTTCCGCGTGGTGGATTCCGCCAAGTCGGTCATCCAGGTCGAGGATTACTACGCTGCGACCAGTCAGCTCGCGCAGACCACGCTGCGCTCCGTGCTCGGCAAGCATGACCTGGACGAGATGCTCTCCGAGCGCGACAAGCTGAACAACGACATCCAGGAGATCCTCGATTCACAGACCGATGCCTGGGGCATCAAGGTCACCAATGTCGAGATCAAGCATGTCGACCTGGACGACTCGATGATCCGCGCGATCGCGCGCCAGGCCGAGGCCGAGCGCGAACGTCGGGCGAAGGTCATCCACGCCGAGGGCGAACTGCAGGCGGCCGAGAAGCTGGTCCAGGCCGCGCAGCAGATGGAGGCGAGCCCGGCCGCGCTGCAGCTGCGTTACCTGCAGACGATGTCCGACATGTCGACGAACGGCAACGCCAACTCGATCTTCTTCCCGCTGCCGCTGGAGCTGACCAAGGTGTTCGAGAACCTCGCCGGCAAGTTCCGCGCGGAGAACCCCGAGGCGCCGGGCAATCCGATGGGTGGTCTCGGCAATCCCGGCAATCCGGGCAACCCGGGAGGTAACCCGTAGGCCGCGCGCGGGCCGTGACCGCAGCGGCAGTCCAGTCCGACACCCTCGACCGCTTCCTCGACGAGCTCTGGGCGGTCGAGGGCCTGTCGGATCACACCCTGGCGGCCTATCGCCGCGACCTTGAGGCCCTGGCGCGCTGGCTGCACGGGCGCGGGGTCGCGCTGGAGACGGCCAGTGGTGCCGATCTGCTGGGATTCGTCAGCGCCCGCATGCAGGCGGGCGCGCGGCCAAAGTCGATTACCCGTGCCCTGTCCAGCCAGCGGCGCTTCTACCGCTACCTGGTGCACCAGGGCGAGCGCGAGGATGACCCCAGTGCCGGGATCGAGTCCCCGCGCGCCGGGCGCCCGCTGCCGGACAGCCTGTCCGAAAGCCAGGTCGACGCGCTGCTGGCGGCCCCGGAACTGGATACCGCAGTCGGCCTGCGCGACCGCGCGATGCTGGAGCTGATGTACGCGACCGGCCTGCGCGTGTCCGAGCTGGTCGGCCTGGAGCAGTCCGAGGTGAACACCCGCCAGGGCGTGGTGCGCGTGACCGGCAAGGGCGACAAGGAACGCCTGGTGCCGCTGGGGGAGGAGGCCGTGCACTGGCTGACACGCTATCTGCGCGAGGCCCGGGCCGACCTGATGGCCGGTCATCCGCCGGTGGATACCGTGTTTGTAACGCGGCGTGGCCGGGGACTGACGCGTCAGGCCTTCTGGTATCGCATCAAGCACTATGCACGGGTGGCCGGCATCGAGGCGCCGCTGTCGCCGCATACCCTGCGCCACGCGTTCGCGACCCATCTGCTGGACCACGGGGCGGATCTGCGCGTGGTGCAGATGCTGCTGGGCCACTCCAGCCTGTCGACGACGCAAATCTATACCCACGTCGCACGCGCCCGCCTGCAGAGCCTGCATGCGGAACATCATCCCCGCGGCTGACGTCTATTACCCCAGTTTCGTGCCAGAGCCGGGCGGGCCGTATTGTTGGGCCTGCTAGACTGGCCTCCTTTTTTGTACAGCCACGAGAGAGTCCATGTTTGTAAAACGCGCACTGCCCCTGGCCGTCCTGCTGGCCGCCTTCACTACCACCGCCGCCGCGACCGATGCCATCGAGGAGCGCATGGCCGAGGTCATCCCCAATGCCGAGATCGACAGCATCCAGGAAACCGGCATGGACGGGATCTACGAGGTGCGCTACGGCACCGAGATCTTCTATGTGTCCGGGGATGGCAAGTACCTGCTGCAGGGCAACCTGATTGACCTGGATACCCGTGACAACCTGACCCAGGGTTCGCTGCGGGGCGTGCGTGCCGACATGTTCGCCGAGATCGACGACAGCGAACTGGTCGTTTATTCACCGAACGGCGACACCCGCGGCGTGCTGAACGTGTTTACCGATCCGAATTGCCCCTACTGCCGCGAGATCCACCAGGACATCCCGCAGTACCTGGAGGCCGGTATCAAGGTGCGCTACCTGATGTTCCCGGTGCTGGGGCAGAACTCCCCGGAGATCATGGACCGGATCTGGTGTGCGGATGACCGCGAGGACGCGATGGATCGCGCCAAGGCCGGTGACACTCTGGACGACATCGACGGCAGCTGCGGCACCCCGCAGGACGCGCACATGGCGCTGGGCCAGCAGCTGAATTTGCGCGGCACCCCGGCCCTGATCACCGAGGACGGCCAGCAGATGTCCGGCTACCAGGAGCCGGAGGCCGTGATCGAACGGATCGTCGGCAGCAACTGACCGAACGGATCGCCCGGACCGCAGCGGACGGGCCGGGCGCATTCTTCCAGCGGAGGTTTCGATGCTCGAATACGAGTTGCGCGTTGAACGACTGGACTCGCACGGCAGTGTGGCCAGCGCCAAGCAGGCCGAGATCACCCTGGACACCGACATGGACGGGCGTGACGATGCGCTGAGCCCGCCGGAGCTGCTGCTCGCATCGCTGGGGGCCTGCATGGTGAGGGGTATTCAGCGGGCCCTGCCAATGTTGCGCATGGAGATCGACACCCTGTCGATCCAGTTGCGTGGCTGGCGCCAGGACGACCCGCCCGCAATCGCCAGAATCGAGTACCGCATCGAAGTCGGGACCGACGACGATGAGGAGATGCTGGAGATCCTGCACCGCAACGTGCAGAAGGGCACGATCTACTCGACCCTGGCCGCTGGGACCGAACTCACCGGAGAGCTCGTCGCCAGCACCTGATGTTGCGCTTTCGTAGGAGGCCAGCCCCCTGGCCGATGGGGTGCTGCCGTATCGCGCGCACGCGTAGCCCCGCCCGCGCCGGATGTATTCCCGGTGGCTACGGCAGGGGTTCGGCGTCCGTCGGATGGGTTGGCCTGCGTCTGATCGCCGAGAGGGCTCGGCTCCTACAGCGCTGGACCGCGCCCCTCGTAGGAGGCCAGCCCCCTGGCCGATGGGGCGCATGCAGGAGCGCGGTCGCCCGCGAAGCCCCTGTTCGAGCGGATTCCCGAGCGTCTCCTTAGTACAGAAGTGACGCCATCTGCCGCCGGTACTGTCCGACCAGCGGATGGTCATCCCCCAGCACCTTGAATGCGGCCAGCAGGCCCTTCTGGCCGGCGCCGTCGTTGTAGGCGCGGTGCTGCTTCATCAGTTGCAGGTACAGCCCCAGCGCCTCCTCGGCGCGGCCCGAGAGGATCGCGTAGGCGGCCATCTTCTCCAGTGCCTCGGGGCTGGGGTTGCCGGACTGGATCTCCGTCGCCACGGCCTGCGGGTCGATGCCGGCCGCGGTCTTGGCGAAGACTAGTCGCGCACGCAGTTCCTTCACCGCGTCCTGTTCGTGCTGGTCCAGCGGCAGCTTGTTCAGCTCCGCTTCGGCGGCGTCCGCATCGCCAGACTGGGCCAGCGCTCGGGCCAGCTCGATGCGCAGGTCGCCATTGTCGGGGTCTTCCTCGAGCGCGGCCCTGAGCGTGGCCAGGGCACCGTCCACATCGCCGGTTTTCGCCTGTTCGCGCGCCTGTTCGATGATCCTGTCCGAGGGCTTTTCCAGGTAGCGGTCGATCATCGCGCGGATGTTCGGCTCCGGCTGTACGCCCATGAACTGGTCCACCGGCTTGCCGTGGCGAAACACCATCACGGTGGGCAGGCTGCGCACGCCGTACTGCTGGGCCAGGGCCTGCTGCTCGTCGCTGTTGACCTTGGCCAGGCGGAACTTGCCGGCGTACTGCGCGGCCAGTTGCTGCAGGAGCGGCATCAGCTGCTGGCAGGGCCCGCACCAGGCGGCCCAGAAGTCGACCATGACCGGGCGGCGGGCGGATTCTTCCAGCACGGCCTGCTGGAAGCTTTCCTGGGTGACGTCGAGGATATCGTCGCCGGTTATGCTCGCGGCTTCTTCCATCGGAAACCTCCTGTGAAGACGGGGATACGGAATCTGTCCTGCATTGTTGGGATCGGAACCGGGATTGCAAGCAGCCTTTCCCCCGCGGGCTTTGGTACGCTGCGCACAGGCCACCGCGCTGGCCACGAATACGGTTGCCCCGTCATTGCGAGAAGGCGTAGCCGACGAAGCAATCTCCCCGGGCGGCTCCGACGCTGGCCCGGACCAATGTCGGTGGTTTCGTTGGGAGGTTGCTTCGTCGCTTCACTCCTCGCAATGACGGTGCCTGTTCAGAAGGCCGGGTTCGGCAAAGGGCATGATCAATAAAGGGGTTCCTGTGTGAGCTATTCCGCATCCGATATCGAGGTCCTCGAGGGGCTGGACCCGGTGCGCAAGCGCCCGGGCATGTATACCGACACGACCCGCCCGAACCACCTCGCGCAGGAGGTGATCGACAACTCGGTGGACGAGGCGATCAGTGGCCACGCCAAGCGCATCGACGTGATCCTGCACAAGGACGACTCGGTATCCGTTTCCGATGACGGCCGTGGCATGCCGGTGGACCTGCACCCGCGCGAGAACCGCCCGGGGGTAGAGGTGATCCTGTCCACGCTGCATGCAGGCGGGAAGTTCTCCGACAAGAACTACCAGTTCTCGGGCGGCCTGCACGGGGTGGGCGTGTCGGTGGTCAATGCCCTGTCGCAGAAGCTCGAGGTGCAGATCAAGCGTGACGGGCGCGAGTACCGCATGGCCTTCGCCGGCGGCCACAAGACGCAGGACCTGGAACCGGTGGGGGAGGTCGGCAAGCGCAATACCGGCACCACGCTGCACTTCTGGCCGGACCCGCAGTATTTCGATTCGGCGAAGTTCTCGGTACCTCGGCTGAAGCACATCCTGCGCGCCAAGGCGGTGCTGTGCCCGGGTCTGACCGTCACCTTCCGCGACGAGACCACCGGCGAGGCCTGCGAGTGGTGCTATCAGGCGGGCCTCCGCGACTATCTGGTGGAGGCGCTGGACGGCCTGGAGCGCCTGCCGGAGGAGCCCTTCATGGGCGCGATGGCCGGCGCCACCGAGGCGGTGGACTGGGCGGTGACCTGGTTGCCGGAGGGCGGCGAGGTCGTCAGTGAGAGCTACGTGAACCTGATCCCGACCACCCAGGGCGGCACGCACGTGAACGGCCTGCGCACCGGTCTGACCGACGCGGTGCGCGAGTTCTGCGAGTTCCGCAGCCTGCTTCCGCGCGGTATCAAGCTGGCGCCGGAGGATGTCTGGGAGCGGGTCGCCAGCGTGCTGTCGTTCAAGATGCAGGACCCGCAGTTTGCCGGGCAGACCAAGGAGCGTCTGTCTTCGCGTCAGGCCGCGCCGTTTGTCTCCGGCGTGGTCAAGGACGCCTTCAGCCTGTGGCTGAATCAGCACCCGCAGCAGGGCGAGCGCATCGCCGAACTGGCGATCCAGAACGCGCAGAAGCGCAGCCGCGCCGGGCGCAAGGTGGTGCGCAAGAAGGTCACCCAGGGCCCGACGTTGCCGGGCAAGCTGGCGGACTGCGCCAGCCAGGACCTGGAGCGCACCGAACTGTTCCTGGTCGAGGGCGACTCGGCCGGTGGCTCTGCCAAGCAGGCGCGCGATCGCGACTTTCAGGCGATCATGCCGCTGCGCGGCAAGATCCTGAATTCCTGGGAGGTCGATCCGGACCAGGTGCTCGGATCGCAGGAGATCCACGACATCTCCGTGGCCCTGGGCGTGGACCCGGGCCAGGCCAGCCTGGACGGGCTGCGCTACGGCAAGGTCTGCATCCTGGCCGACGCGGACTCCGACGGCGCGCACATCGCCACCCTCCTGTGCGCGCTGTTCCTGAAACACTTCCGGCCGCTGGTGGAGCGGGGGCATATCTACATCGCGATGCCGCCGCTATATCGCGTGGACGTCGGCAAGCAGACGTTCTACGCCCTGGACGACGACGAGAAGGCCGGGGTGCTGGAACGCATCGAGGCGGAAAAGCTGAAGGGCAAGGTCTCCGTAACCCGCTTCAAGGGCCTCGGCGAGATGAACCCGCTACAGCTGCGCGAGACCACCATGAACCCGGACACCCGGCGCCTGGTGCAGCTCACCCTGGACGCCGCCGACGACACCCAGCAGCTGATGGACATGCTGCTCGGCAAGAAGCGCGCCTCCGAACGCCGCGCCTGGCTGGAAGGCAAGGGCCACCTGGCCGACGTCGCCGTTTAAGGAAGTCACGTGCCCATGCATGTGCTCGTGCTCGGTTGGTTGCCCGCGCTTGTAGCGGAACCCGACCATCCCTTAGGGGGTCGATCATGCGTTATGCCCGACGAATCATCCCCAAGGAGTCGCTGATGAAATCTCTGGCCCCAGTGCGCTGGGTTATCGGGTTGGCGCTGGCCGGCTGTATGGCCCCCGCGCTGGCCAACCCGTATACGACGCTGCAGGACCGCGAGATCAAGGCCCTGTCGGCCGAGGAGCAGGAGGGTCTGCTGGATGGGCAGGGGCTGGGGATGGCCCTGCCGGCGGAGCTGCATGGCTATCCCGGTCCGCTCCATGTGCTGGAGGTGGCCGATCAACTGGATCTCAGTGCCGAGCAGCAGGCGGAGACCGAGCGGCTGTTCGATGCCATGCGCGAGCAGGCGCGGGAGCTGGGGCAGCGGATCGTCGATCTGGAGCGTGAGCTTGACGAGCGCTTTGCCTCGCGCGAGATCACCAGCGACCAGATCGAGGCGCTGACGGTCGAGATCGGCGAGTTGCGTGGGCGGCTGCGCCACGTCCATCTTTCCCACCACCTGGAAATGGACGAGCTGCTGTCGGATGAGCAGAAGGAGGCCTACCAGCGTGCCCGTGGCTACGACGAGGATCGGCCCGGCGCGCACGGACATCAGCACGGCCACGATCACCACCATGGCCACGGCCACTGATCGGGGCGCCGTTCAAGGGCGCGAATCGGCGCCCCAGTGCTCTTTTAGCGGCGTTTGCGGCGGCGCCGACGGCCGAGCTTGATGCGCTTCAGGGCGGTTTGCAGCTCGCCCTGCGCCTCGCGGGGGATGGAGCCGGAGGCGCGCAGGCGTGCGCCCTCGCGGGTGCGCATCGCGGTCAGGCGGCCGCGCTGGATGCCGTAGCGCCGGGCGACATCCCGGGCTGTGTGCTCGAAGTGCATGGGCACGTCGCCGCGCCGTGCCCGCGGCTTGCCGTCCACGATCTCGAGGCTGAACAGGATGCTGGCCTGCCAGATGATCAATGCCGCTGCGGCCAGCAGCAGCGCAATCATCAGCAGTAACGCGGTGAGCATGGACATTTCGGTCTAATCCGACTCCGGTTCCGGTAGTGCTTCGACCTGGCGGCGAAAGCGCTGGAAATCATCGCTGTCTCGAGCCAGCCCGTCCAGTGTTTCCTGCGGGAGCGCGTCGATCCGCGCCTGGGTGTTCTCCACACGCTCGCGGGTGGTGGGGTGTGTGGCGAAGAACTGCTCGACCCGGCCGGGATCCCGGTCGCGCTCGTCCAGCAGGGTTTCGAAGAACGAGACGAGGCCAACGGGGTGGATACCGGCATCCACCAGGTAGCCAATGGCCACGTCGTCCGCCTCGCGCTCCGCCTCGCGGCTGTAGCCGGCGAACACGCCCGCGGCGCCGACCTGCACGGCCACCTGCTCCGCCGCGCCAGGGTCGCGTCCGAGAATCACGCCGTAGACGACGGCGAGCCCCATTTCGGCCTGCTGCGCACGGCGCCACTGGTCGATGCCATGGCGCTTCACCACATGCCCGACCTCGTGCGCCAGCACGCCGGCCAGCTCGGACATGTCATCGGCCCGCTCGATCAGGCCGCGGTAGACATAGATATGGCCGCCGGGCACGGCGAAGGCGTTCACGTCCGGCCCGTTGACGACGTAGAAGGTGTAGTCGATCTCTTCGCGATCGTCGGCCACCGCCGCGATCGAGCGGCCCAGCGAATTGATGTAGTCGTTGATGGCCGGCTCTTCGACGATGGGCAACTCCGCGTTCATCTCCTCGGCCAGTTCCTCGCCCAGCTGGCGTTCCTCCTGCACCGAGACTCGCGGTGCGCAGGCGCTCGCCAGCACAAACACACCGACCAGGGCCAGCACTGCGGCCCGCCGTCCATACGCCCTCTGTATTCCTTGTGTTGTCATGCTGTCCCTCTCGTGCTGTCGCGTGCCCTTGTGTCTCCAACATAGAGCGTTTTGGCTCGCGCGGGGAGGGCCGGAATCGTACCTGGGTCTGCGTTTGCCTCAGTGTTTCAGCAAGTCGTCCAGCGGGCGGCGCGGCGTAGGGTGGGATGTGCCGTCCGGGAGGCCCAGCGCGAACAGCAGTTGCGGCTGGCCCCCACCCAGGGTCTCGGCCAGTTGCGGGCGCCAATCGGCCTGCTGGACGGGCTGATTCAGGTAGCGGGCGCATAGCCCGTGCCGGGCGGCTTCGAGCAGTACGCGCTGCAGGGCCTGTCCGGCGGTCAGCCACTGCATCGGACCCTCGATTCCGGTGCCCAATGCCAGCAGCAACGGGGCCGCCTGTGCCGCCCTTGCCTCGCCGCGCGCCATCGCGCGGGCGGGCACCAGATGGCGGACGCTCCAGCGGGCCAGGCCGCCGGTCACACGACCGACCGGCAGGCCGTCGCCCCGGGAGGCCGGGCGCATCCACTGCGCCAGTTCGCGGCGCCAGGCGGGATTCTTCCATTGTGCAGCGGTCGCCGCGCGGATCAGGTTGGCGACCTCCTCGCGGCGCTCGTCGCCCGTGATCGGGCGCAGCCAGGCCCCTTCCTGGCGGGCGGCATGCACGAGTGTTTCGACGATGTCCGGGGAGATTTCGCCGGTGAGAAACCGGCCACGCCAGGAGCGGCGTTCACCGATCCATTCTCGCAGTGGTTCCAGGTCCTGCTGGCCTGCTCCCCCATGGTGCCCAGTCAACAGCCGCACGAACGGGCCGTCGCCCGCCTGTTCCGGCCGCACGTTCAGGCCCTGGCCGTCCGCGGCGGCGGCCACGCGCAGGTTCAGCACCGCACAGCCGCAGCTGATGATGCGTTCGCGCCCGGTCGGGTCGTTCACCGGGAGCGAACGCGTCGGGTCGGTCCAGACCTCCACCCCCGCGCGGTCTACACGGAACCGCCAGGGCTGGGTGTTGTGCGAGGAGGGCGCCTGCCCGGCCAGGCGTAGCCACTCGCGGATGACGGGGTCGATCTGCATACCGCCAACATACCGCTACGCCTTCGCGCTGGCGACGGGTTGGTCAGGGCACTAGTCGAGCGCGGGGTAGTCCGTGTAGCCGTGTTCGTCGCCACCATAGAAGGTTGCCTCGTCCCACTCGTTCAGCTCCGCATGGCGGCGGAAGCGTTCCGGCAGGTCCGGGTTGGCGATGAAGGGGCGGCCGAAGCTCACGAGGTCGCAGCGCCCGGCGTCGATGCGCTGACGGGCCTCGTCGGCGGTGTAGGCGCCGTTGCCGATGTAGGTGCGGCTGAAGTGTTCGCGGATCGCGTCGATCACGGGTTCCGGGCGGCCGGATTCGTGGTTGCCCTGGAACGAGTCCTCGACGACCTCGATATAGCTGATGCCGGTGGCGTCCAGCTCGCGGGCAAAGGCGCTGTAGGTAGCCAGCGGGTCGTCGTCATGCATGTCGTTGAAGCTGCCAGTGGGGCTCACGCGGATGCCGACTCGCTCCGGTCCCCATACCCCGATGACCGCGCGCACGACCTCCAGCGGCAGGCGCATGCGGTTCTCGACCGAGCCGCCATAGGCATCGGTTCGCTGGTTGCAGCCGCTGCGCAGGAACTGGTCCAGCAGATAGCCATTGGCCGCGTGGATCTGCACCCCGTCGAAGCCGGCCGCTCGCGCGTTCTGCGCCGCCTTGCGGTACTGCTCCACGATGTCCGGCAACTCGTCGGTCTCCAGCGCGCGGGGTTCGAGCACCTCCACCATGCCGGAGTCCGCACTGACAAACGTGTAGGCACCTTTGGGCTGGATGGCGGAGGGCGCGACGGGCTGGGCGCCATCGGGCTGAAGCTCCGGGCGCGAGATGCGGCCGACATGCCACAGCTGGGCCTGGATGCGGCCCCCGGCGGCGTGCACCGCCGCGGTGACCTTGCCCCAGCCGGCGACCTGCTCGGCCGAGTAGATGCCCGGCGTAAAGGCGTAGCCCTTGCCCTGCGGCGATACCTGGGTCGCTTCGCCGATGATCAGGCCCGCTCCGGCACGCTGGGCGTAGTACTCGGCGTTCAGCTCCCAGGGTGCGTCGCCCGGCTGGGCGGCGCGCGAGCGCGTCAGCGGTGACATCAGTATCCGGTTGGGCAGTTCTAGATCGCCAAGGCGATACGGGCGGAAAAGCGGGTCGCTGGAAGCGGTCATCAGGTTCTCCATCTCGGTTGAGTTCGTTCCGTGCGGGGCGTCGGACCGGAACGGGCCGGCGGACGTTCCGCTGCAGGGCGTCACCGGCATCGGGTGGGCGATGCGCAGAACCCTGGCTGTTACCGATGGTCTGAACGTCGAGCTATCGCGGAGATTCGACATGCCCCTGTTCATGCGCCTGTTCGCTGCCATCCTGCTGGTCTTTCCTCTGGCGCTTGCCAGTGCCGCCGAGCCTGACCGGGCGGCGTTGTTCGAGCACGAGCTGGGTCGATTGCACTCCTCCGAGGTGGTCAATCTGCAGGAGCGCTTTCAGGGGCACCCGCTTCTGATCGTCAACACGGCCAGCCACTGTGGCTACACCGATCAGTTCGGCGGGCTGGAACGGCTGCACCAGGATTACCGGGACCAGGGCCTGAAGGTCGTCGGCTTCCCCTCGCACGACTTCAACCAGGAGGCGGATGACGAGGCGGAGACCGCGCGTGTCTGTTTTCAGAACTTCGGCGTGACCTTCGATATGTTCAAGCCGATCGGCGTACGCGGTGACGGTGCGCACCCGATCTTCCGCGAACTGGCGCGCCAGGCCGACGCCCCGCGCTGGAACTTCTACAAGTACGTGGTGGACCGCGACGGCCGGGTGGTCGCGCACTTCCCCAGCCGGGTCGGCCCCAACTCCACCGACCTGCGCGGCGCGATCGAGAGCATCCTGTAGTACGTCTTTCGCGGATGCCGGCCCCGGCGCTCAGGGCAGCGGGACGAACTCGTGCTCGTCGCCCGGGCCTTGCCGGAAACAGCCGCCTTACCAGTTCTGTCTGGTTTGTCCGATACGCTCCTGGCGCAGCAAGCGTCTACTCGGGAGCGTTCCCGGGGCTGTAAGGCGGGTTCTTCCGCCGCACAGGGGGCGGGCTAGGCCTCGCATGCCTGCTCGTCAGTACGTGCGCTGTTCCCGAGCGAGCCGGGACCTCCGGCGTTCGAACATCCCGGTGGCGCCAGTTCTGTGCCTGCGCGGGCGATTACCAGGCGGATTACGGCGCGGCGAGAGTTCGTTACGGTGTCGAGTCCAGAGAAACGGATGCGACAGGAGCGATGGCCATGGGGTCGACCAACACGCGGGGGCTGGATGAGCTGGCGATGCGGCTGGAGGCGTTCGTCGAAGAGCGCGACTGGGCGCAGTTCCATTCGCCGAAGAATCTCTCGATGGCGCTGGCGGGTGAGGTCGGCGAGCTGATCGAGCACTTCCAGTGGCTGACCGAGGAGCAGTCGCGTGGCCTGTCCGGCGAGGCGCTGGAAGAGGTTCGGGCCGAGATCGCAGATGTGCAGATCTATCTGCTGATGCTGGCGCGCAAGCTGAACATCGACCTCGTGCAGGCCGCGAGCGACAAGCTGGAAACCAACGCGAAAAAATACCCGGTGGACAAGGCGCGAGGCCGCGCACGCAAGTACACGAACCTGTAGATCGCTCGTTCGGCCCGCCGGGAGTCGTATGCGGCAAGAGTCGTGACCCGGATCAAGATGCCTGGCCTTTGCCGGGCTGATAATGGTTTTGTCCGCGAGCGCCTTGCCGCGGTTACCCGACTGCACGATGAAGGAGACACAGCATGAGTCCCTTGGAAGGAAAAGTGATCGCAATCACCGGTGGTGCCGGTGGTATTGGCGAGAGCACGGCGCGCATGGCGTACGAGCAGGGTGCCAGTGTGGTGATTACCGACCGCGAAGCCGGGCCGGTGGAGGCCATCGCCCAGTCCCTGGGCGAGCGTGCGGTAGGTCTGGCCGTGGACGTCACGCGGCGCGAGGACAACGAGCGCATGGTCGCGACGGCACTGGAACGTTTCGGGCGCCTGGATGGCGTGTTCCTGAACGCCGGGATCGAGGGCGAGGTGGGCCCGTTCGACAGCCGTTCCGACGCGGCTTGGGAAAAGGTCTTTGCCGTCAACGTGCATGGCGTACGTCTGGGCGCGGAGGCGGCCCTTCCTGCGCTGCGTCGCGGCAATGGCGGCAGCATCGTGATCACCTCCAGCGTAGCCGGGCTGCGCGGGGCTGCGGGCCTGTCGCCCTATGTGTCCAGCAAGCACGCGGTGGTGGGCATGATGAAGTGCCTGGCCGCCGAGCTGGGATCGGAGAACATCCGCGTGAATACGCTCAACCCCGGCCCGGTCGCGAACCGCATGATGCAGTCCATCGAGGAGCAGGCGAACCCGGGCCACGCCGACGAGGTGCACAAGTCCTTCGAGGCGCGCATCCCGCTGGGCCGCTACGTCAGTAATGAGGAATGCGCCGGGATGGCGGTATTCCTGCTGTCCGACGCCGCCTCCGGCTGCACGGGCAACACCTTTGTTGTCGACGGCGGCCTCTGCTCGCAGTAGTCAGCCGGGACGCGCCACTCGTCATCGTGCGGCGCGCAAGGCGCTGACGTCATTGCGAGGCCCCGCAGGGGCCGCGGCAATCTGTCGATTGAACCTGCAAGCGGGGCTCCGGGAGCTATGCCGGGGCCCCGCATCAGCGCCCCACGCAGTGGTTGGCAAAGGCGAAGGCGTCGTTCATCGTCCATTGGGCCTGGGGCGTGTTGGCCATGGCGTCGCACCATGCGGGACTGCCAACCGCCTGCGCGCCACCGGCGAACGTGGCCTCCATCTGCCGTTCCAGCCGCTCGTTGGTCCGGGCGAAGTTCAGCCACGCCATCTCCAGGGCCGGCGTTGCATGCGCTGTCTCGACACGCATGATGTTTTCTTCCAGTCGATCCAGCGACTGCTCCATGCGCCCTTCCAGTTCCAGCATGCGCTGGTGGTTTTCCGGGGCGTCAAACGACGCCTCCATGACCTCCATCTCGTGTTCCTCGATCGACTCCATGAAGACGATCATCTCGCTCGCCAGTTGTTCCAGGCGCGGCGTCAGTTCTTCGGTCAGCCAGGTGGCGTGCTCATTGGCGGCCTCCCGGCTTTCGACCCCGGCCAGTTCCGCACTCATGGTGTCGAATAACTCGATCCAGGACTCCAAAAAGCCGATCGCGCGCTCCATGGCCGGCGCTTCCGGTTCTTCCTGGATGATGGCGTCCGATTCCGCGGCCTGGGCCGAGTCGTTCGACTGGCCGCAGCCGGAAAACGTGATCAACACGAAAGCCAGCCCCGCGATGGCTGGCGCGGTAAAGCTCGGTAGGGTGTTCATGGCTGCCTCCCTCGGTTCCCCCTAACCGAACACAAATCAATGCAACAGGATGGGAACCGCGGCCAACAGCGAACGGAATGCGAACAGGCGGCGATTACCTAGTTCATAGCAGCAAACGCACCGGTTTGCCGAGGTGCAAGTTCGTCAGCCCAGCAGGCCGCTTTGCTCGAGGCCGTCGAATATGAACTGCATGGCCAGTGCGCAAAGCAGCACGCCGAGGATACGGGTCAGCACATGGGCGCCGGTGACCCCCAGCAGGTGCTGCAGGCGTGATGCCACCAGCAGACAGATCAGGGCCAGCACCATGATCGCCGCCAGCGCGCCCAGCACCACCGCCTGGGCCATCCAGTCATCGCCGGCCCGGCTCATCAGCAGGATTGCCGCCCCCATCGCGCCCGGCCCGGCCAGCATGGGGGTCGCCAGCGGGAATACCGAGATGTCGCCCCGGCTGCGCGCCTCGCTGGTTTCCGCCGGGGTCGCCGAGACCCCGCCGGAGCTGCGCGCGAAGACCATGTCGATCCCGATCAGCAACAGCAGGATGCCGCCGGCGGTGTACAGCGCCGGCATGGTGATGCCCAGTACCGACAGCACGGCCTCGCCGAATAGCGCGAACAGCATCAGGATGGCGGTCGCCAGCAATGCCGCGCGCCAGGCCACTCGGCGTCGCTGGGCCCGTGTCATGCCCTGGCTCAGCACAGCGAACACGACCGCCACGTCCACGGGGCCTACGGTCACGAAGAAGGTCGCCAGTGCGACCACACCCAGTTCCAGCATCTTTCTCCCCGATCCCTTCGTGTTGCGTGCCTGGTTCTGCTGGCCGCCGCGTTGCACGCGGGCCGTCCATGGCCTACATCATTGCAGATGCACGAGCCCTTTGCGGGCCCCGCATGAAGGACGCAGTCCCGTGCATCCGCTTCCTGGTCGCGCGCAGTCGACGTTGATCATCAGGCGCTTGCGGGTGCCGATGGCCTGACTTCATTGCCACAGGGGTGCGCCCGCCGTTCGCATAGGCCACCCGCCGGCTCGGGCAGTGGCTGCAGGGCAACATGCCGGAGGAGACCATGGCGCTGTCAATCGAGGAACTTTCCCGGGCGCGGGAGGTGGTCAGCGGCCTGCTGGAGGAGCTGCACCTGAGCAACTACACCTTCGATGTCGAACCACGCGACGGCGGCTGGGAGATCCAGATCGAATGCGCCGCGGACTCCGGCTGGGTCACGCACACCTTCGCCGCCACGCGGGAGCAACTGCAGCACTGTGACGACGCCCGTGTGCGCCAGCAACTGCTCGACGCCTGGGCGGGACCTCTGGCTGCCTGTCAGTGCGCGCGCTGAGCCGGCCGCGTCGGCATGAGCACAACGCCGCCTCCGGAGGTCCCGGCCGAGCGATGGGAGCATTTCCCGCACGTCGCCGACATGGGGGTGCGCGGTTTTGGTGGGACCCTCGGCGAGGCCTTTGCCGCTGCCGCGCACGCGATGACCGCCGTGATCACCGACCCGGAGACCGTGCGCCCGGAGATTTCGGTGGAAGTCCGCGCGCAGGCCGCGGACCCGGAGATCCTGTTCTATGATTTTCTCAACGGCCTGGTGTACGAGATGGCCGTGAACGGTCTGTTGTTCTCGCGCTTTTGTGTGCAGATCGAGGGTGACCGCCTGCTGGCCGAGGCCTGGGGCGAGAAGACCGAGGTTGCGCGTCACCAGCCCTGCGTGGAGGTGAAGGGGGCCACCTTCACGCAGCTGGACGTGCGCCGCGAGGACGACGGGCGTTGGGTCGCACAGTGCGTGCTCGATATTTGAGCATGCCCCGTGCGGCGTATCCCGTCGTGTCTCGCCCTGACGGCCATGACGGGAATACCCCGGGCCGGGAGGAACCACCATGGACCTGAGCCGCTTTGCCCGCCTCTCCGACACCGCCTGGCAGCTCGAGCCCGGGGGCGACATGCGGGTCCCCGCGATCATCTACGGCACGGCCGGGCTGATCCGCCAGATGGACGACAAGGTCGCCGAGCAGGCTACCAACGTTGCCACGTTGCCCGGCATCGTCCAGGCCTCTTACGCGATGCCGGATGCCCACTGGGGCTACGGCTTCCCGATCGGCGGTGTGGCCGCCTTCGACCCCGACCAGGGTGGCGTGATCTCGGCCGGCGGGGTGGGCTTCGATGTCTCCTGCGGGGTGCGCACCCTGCACACCGGGCTCGTCCGCCAGGACATCGAGGCGGTGAAACGCGAGCTGGCGGATGCCCTGTTCGCCACGGTCCCCGCCGGCGTCGGCAGCACCGGGCGAATCCACCTGCAGGATCAGCAGATGACCGAGATGCTCGCCGGCGGCGCCGCCTGGGCCGTCTCCCAGGGCTATGGGGAGAACGCCGACCTCGACCGCACCGAGGAACGCGGCCGCATGCCCGGCGCCGACCCGCACGCGGTGTCCGACTTCGCGCGCAAGCGCCAGCGCAAGGAGATGGGCACCCTGGGCTCCGGCAACCACTACCTCGAGGTGCAGCATGTCACCGAGATCTACAATGAGGATGTGGCCCGTACCTTCGGGCTGGAAGGCGGCGCGGTCGTGGTCAGTATCCATTGCGGCTCGCGCGGGCTGGGGCACCAGATCGGCACGGAGTTCCTGCGCGAGATGGCACTGGCCGCCGAGGAGCACGGGATCCGTTTGCCCGACCGCGAGCTGGCCTGCGCACCGATCCGGTCGGAGGTGGGCCAGCGCTACCTCGGCGCGATGCGCTCGGCCATCAACTGTGCGCTGGCCAACCGCCAGATCATCACCCACCTGACCCGTCAGGTCTTTGCCGACGTCCTCCCCGCAGCGCGGCTGGATCTGCTCTACGACGTCTCGCACAACACCTGCAAGACCGAACGCCACTTGGTCGACGGCCGCCAACGCGAGCTTTACGTGCACCGCAAGGGCGCCACCCGTGCCTTCGGCCCTGGCCACCCGGAGATCCCGGCGGCCCTGCGGGATGTCGGCCAGCCGGTCCTGATCGGCGGCTCCATGGGGACCGCCTCGTACATCCTGGCGGGCACCCGCGAGGCCGAGGACCTGTCATTCAGCTCCGCCTGTCACGGCGCTGGCCGGGCGATGAGCCGCCATCAGGCCACCCGCCAGTGGCGCGGGCGCGCCCTGGTCGATGAACTCGCCGCCCGCGGCATCGTGATTCGCAGCCCCAGCCTGCGCGGCGTGGCCGAGGAGGCCCCAGGCGCCTACAAGGACGTCGCCGAGGTCGTGCAGGCCACCCACGAGGCCGGCCTTGCCCGCCTCGTCGCCCGCGTCGAACCCCTGGTCTGCATCAAGGGCTGATCGCGTCCCGCCGGAAGAGGGCGCGGAAAGGCTCCTAGCCGTAACGGCCGTCGGTGCGCGGTTTGACCAGCATCGGGGCGTACACCCAGACGAATCCGGCGAAGGCCGCGATCCACAGGAGTTGCGAGGTGCCCATCCAGGTTGCGGTCAGGGCCGGCCAGAGCAGGGGCCCGGCCACCCGTGCCAGCGTCCCGATGGCCAGCAAGGCGAACAGCACGCCCAGGATGCGTGGCGGATCGAAGACATTGCGCCCGGTGTGGCCCAGGGCCACGCGCGTCATCATGCCCAGGGTCATCAGACCGATGCCCCCGTAGGTAAAGGCGTGCAGCGCGGCCATCGGGGCGAGGGGCGTGAACTCGGTCGCGGCCCGCAGCGCAAAGCCGATCACGATCCAGCCGTAGGCCAGCATCAGCACCCAGAGCAGCGGCTTGCCCCACAGCGCCGGTGTATGCCAGCCCGCCCAGCGCACGCCATGCGCCAGGGCCAGACCGGCCGCCAGCGCCGCTGCGACCGTTGTCCAGGGCAGGAAGACTTCGACCAGCCAGAAGGCCAGCAACAGCACCAGGGCCAGGCGGTCCAGCCAGGCCCGGTTCACCGGCGTAAAGGCACCGTCCAGGCCGCGCTCGATAAAGAACGGGATGACCCGGCGTCCCATCATCAGGATCAGCGACAGCACCAGGTAGACCCCGGAGTAAAGTCCCAGGCGCTGGCCGCCGTCCAGCAGATCGAAGGCGCCCAGATAGAACAACCCGTTACTCGCCCCCAGCAGCGCGACCTTGCCGATTACAGCGAGCTGGGCCCACTGGCGCGCCTGCCATACCGGGCGGGCCAGGGCGGCCAGCAGCCACAGGGTGAAGACGAGATCAAACAACGCCATCGCGACCAGCCCAGGGTCCCCGAACAACGCCGCCATCCGGCCACCGAGCCAGAGTCCGGCCAGCACCAGCAGCGAGGGGCCGTGGGTCGTCTGTATGTCGGTCCAGTTGCGCACGGCCGTGAGCAGGAAGCCGGCGATCACCGCCATGCCGTAGCCAAAGATCAGCGTGTGGCCATGCCAGGCGAAGGGTCCGCCAAAGGCGGCCGTGGGCAGCGCCGCCATATCGACGTGGTAGAGCCAGGTCCACAGACCCGCGACCAGAACGGCGTACAGCCCGGCCAAGAGGAAGAACGGACGAAATCCCAGGTGGCTCAGGCCGAAGCGATACTGCCCGGACTCCTCGATGTTCAGCTTCATGTTCGCCCCCCTTGGCTCCGCCGCGCCGTACCCGTCTTCTCTACGGGCACCACCCACAAAATCGACCCTTGTCGATATCTTGCATTCTATCTGCCGCTTAGTGCGAGCCGACCTCCAAGCCGCCGGTCGCATATGCGAGGCGACTCGATGCGATCCAAGGTCAAAAGGCACGCTGGCCCCGATGGTTCGGGGATCATGGGTGGCAAAGGGAGGTCTGGTGTTGAAGGGGTGGCCTCATCGTCATTGCGAGACCCCGGCTATCGGCCGAACCGTCCTGCTATCCGGTCGCGCGCATGCCGCCGCCACCTCCGCCGCCCGGCGGGGGCGTCCAGACGTTGCGAAAGGCCTGGTGGGTCTTTGCTGGCAGGTCGCGGGAGAAGCGCAGTTGCACGCCCGCGTCGGTGCGCACGGCGGCGATTCGGCCCCGCTTGAGCCCGAACTGGCGTGCCACGTCCTCGCAGCCACGCAGGAAGCCGGCCGGGGGCTTGCCGCGCCGCACGCGGGCCGTCCCGTCGCGCAGCTCCACCGAGAACACCTGCCGCGCATGCCAGAGCATCAGCGCGACACCCAGGCCCAGCAACAAGAGCATGATCAACAGCGTAAGGAGCATCACCGAATGGGGCGCCAAGTGGGACGAGAATCGGCGCCCAGTGTAGCGCACGCCATCCTGCGTCGATCGCATGTCACAGCGGCGAGCTGGGGTCTCCCGATGCGTGCGGGGCGAAGTGCGGGCGGTTCCGCATCGCCCGCGAGCCGGGGCCAGACGCATGTACTACAGTCCAAAGAAAGACACGAACATGCCGTAGCGGAATGAGCTGCGGAGGGAGTGTGGCCAATGGAGCTTCGCGAAGGGCGTCGCAGGGCGATCGGCATGACCGCCGAGGTGCAGACTCGATCCGGTGCCCCAGGGTATCGCGCCCGTGGCCGGGTCCGGGATGTCAGCCTCAGCGGGTTGTACTTGGAGCTGCCGATTTCCGGTCTCTCCGAGAATTCCAGAGTGCGGCTGATTGTAAGCCCTGAAGAAGCGCCCGACGGCCGGACCCATGTCTGGCATTGCATCGTCATGCGCCTGGACGAGAACGGCGCGGGCGTGATGTTCGAAACGGAAGACCCGACCAACGTCGACGGCCTCCTCGACCTGATGCGCGAGTGTAGTGGTCAAGTGATTTCGGACACCTCGATCGGTGTTTCGGCTGTCCATTTTCGCTCGTAGGCGTTAGGCGACAGGTAGCCCAGGGTCGAGTGCCTTCGGCGCTCGTTGTAGAAGCCGACGATGTAGTCGGTGATGTCCCGGGTGGCCTCGCCGTGATTGGCATAGTCCCGTCGCCAGACGCGCTCCATCTTCAGGTTTAGGAAGAAGCGTTCGGCCACCGCATTGTCCCAGCAGTTACCCCGCCGGCTCATGCTGGCCCGGGCGCCGTGCTGCACCAGCAGACGCCGCCAGGCGTCGCTGGTGTACTGACAGCCCTGGTCGGAGTGCACCAGCAGCCCCGGCTCGGGTTGCCGGCTCTGCAG
>NZ_KB912061.1:0-143211 GCF_000383695.1 Thioalkalivibrio sp. ALJ15 | reverse complement strand
AGTGTTTACGTGCCTTTGGTCCGCATACTGCCGAGCGCTCACTCGCGAGCGCGCCGCGCCCGTTTTTGATCAACAACGGGCTTTCTTGCTTGCCCAAGAAAGTACCCAAAGAAGGGCACCCGGATTCCGCCCGGGGACCTTGCTCCAGGGCCCTCGGGCCGGCGGCGCTGAAACTCGCTGCGCTGTCGCTTCGCTCAGACAGTCAGCGCCCCCGTTTCTATTTTGAATCGTCCGTCCCGAGGACCCTTCCGCAAGGGGCTTCATACGGGGGGAGAAGGTCAAAACAAGAGCCATTCCCCAACGTTTCGCCCAACTCCGACGCCGTAGGGTGCGGTTGAGCGCAGCGAAACGCACCATCCCAGCGTCCGGGCAACCCTGATGCGATTCGCTACGCTCATCGGCATCCTACCCTTGGCGCCCGCTTGCGGGCGCGGCACGCTATGGCCGTAGGCCGAGCGTGCCGAAGATGTCCGAAGACCCAGCCTCCATCCAGAAGCACGAACATGGGGATCGCCGCTGTTTAGACCTTCACCCCCCGTTGTCGTCGCGCCGAGTGGAGAGGGTTTTCGCGGGAAGAGAGGCGCTGACTGTCTGAGCGAAGCGACAGCGCAGCGAGTTTCAGCGCCGCTCGCGAAAAGCCTCGGAGCGAGGGAAACCCCGGCCCGCATAGCGGGCCGGGGTCGCGGCAGTCGGGCGTGTTTCTTGGATACTTCTTTGCACGAGCAAAGAAGCCCGTTTTTGATCAACAACGGGCGCGGTGCGCTGGCGAGACAGCGCATGGCAGGCGGCGGACCGAAGCCACCGTAAACACCGGATGCCGAACCAGAGCCAGCCACAACAAGACAGGCGGCCCGGCAACGGGAAATCAGGGTTCGGCGCGTGGGGCGGATGAGGCGCGGGTGTCGTCGAACCAGAGCCAGGCGACGGCGATGGTCAGCAGCGCGACGACCGGCAGCATGGCCAGGTTCAGGCCGTCCCAGCCCAGTGGTCGCAGCAGTGCGCCAGCCAGCAGCGAGCCGGCCGTGACCAGCGTGAAGATGGTCAGGTCGTTCACACCCTGGACCTTGCCCTTCTCGGTGGCGGTATGCGTGGTCGTCAGCAGCGTGCTGCCGCCAATGAACAGGAAGTTCCAGCCGACCCCCAGCAGGAACAGCGCCAGCCAGAAATGCCCCAGCGTCTCCCCGTGCGCGGCAACCGCCACGCTGAACAGCACCAGCGCATTGCCGAGCGCCAGGATGCGTGTGACCCCGAGGCGGGTGATCAGGTGGCCGGTCACAAACGAAGGCGCGAACATCCCCAGCACGTGCCACTGCATCACCAGTGCGACCTGACCCATGTCGAAGTCCGCCTGGCGCATGGCCAGCGGGGTCGCCGTCATCAGCAGCACCATGACCGCATAGCCCAGCGCGGCCGCGGTCAGGGCCACAAGGAAGCGACCCTGCGGCAGGATCTCGGCCATGGGCCGGGCGGGCCCGCGTTCCTCTGGCGGCGGCGCCGGCACGCGCAGCCAGGCCAGCAGCGCCATCGCCAGCAGGGCCAGGGCGCCGAGGACCAGGTAGGGTCCGGCCTCCGGCGTGTCCGGCAGCAGGGCCTGGGCATGGTGGGCGTTCCACGGGCCGAGGAAGGCGGCCACGACCCCGCCGGCCATGACCAGCGAGATCGCGCGCGGGCGGAACGCGGGGCTGGCCACGTCGGCGGCGGCAAAGCGGTAGTACATCGCGAACGCCTGGTAGGCCCCCAGCAGCAGGTTGCCCAGCACGAACAGCCAGAAGGCCTCGGCGAAGACCCCGGCCGCCGCCAGCGCGGCGCCGCCGGCCCCGCCCACGCTGGTACCCAGCAGGAATCCGGTGCGCCGCCCGAAGCGCTTCATGAACAGCGAGGCCGGCAGGGTGGTAACCAGGGTGCCGACCATCATCGCGGCCACCGGCAGGGTGGCCAGGGCCGGGTCCGTGGCCAGTCGTTCCCCGACCACCCCGCTCAGCGTCATCACGGTGACCGCGGCGATCAGGAACAGGGCCTGGGCCGTGGCCAGCAGCAGGACATTCACGCGTTCGCGCGGGGTGATCGAAGAGGGCACGGGATTCCTTTCCACGGGAGTGGCGACGTACTCAGGTGCGGGGGCGAAAATCGAGCACGGCGGAGTTGATGCAGTAGCGCAGCCCGGTCGGGGGTGGGCCATCGGGGAAGACGTGCCCCAGGTGCGAGTCGCAGCCCGCGCAGCGGACCTCGGTGCGTTCCATGCCCAGCGAGCGGTCGCGGTACTCGCTCACGGCGTCGGGCGCGGCCGGGGCCGTATAGCTGGGCCATCCGGAGCCGGAATCGAACTTGGTGGTGGAGTCGAACAGCGCGGTACCGCAGGCTACGCAGTGATAGACGCCATCCGCCTTGTGGTCGTGATAGGCCCCGGTGAATGGGCGCTCGGTCCCGCCTTCGCGGGCGATGCGGTACTGCTCGGGTGTCAGGCGTGCGCGCAGGTCGTCGTCGGGATGATCTGGGTTATTCATTGCAGCCTCCGGGTGGTGCTATGGTGCGTACAAACCGAGAATGACCGGGATCGTAGCACTGCCCGGAGGGTCTCGACTGGATACGATGGACCGCTGGAGGTGGTCGTGAGTTGCCCGGATTGCGAACGTATCGATCTCCTGCCGGCGGAATCCGGCACCCTGTATCTCGCGCCGGTTCTGGCGCATACCCGCGCAGTCTTGCGCAGCCGCATGGTGGAGGAACAACTCCCCTGCAGCGAACCCGTCTCCGGCATTCTTGCAATGCCGGTAGACAATAACGGGGGGCTGGGTGACACCCTGGTGCGCTTGGAGCAGGCCTTGAGCGGCGCGGAACAGTCCGGTTGTCGGGCGACCTTCGTCCCGGGCGACGAGACCTTCAGCCTCGCCCATCTGCAGGACACCCACCTGCTGTCCACGCTGATCGCCCGCCACAACGCCCGCGATCTGGCGGCGATCCTCGCGAACGACTCGCTGGACTTTCATTTCCAGCCGATCGTACACGCCGCCCAGCCCGAAGAGGTGTTCGCCTACGAGGCGCTGGTGCGTGCCCGCACGCCCGCCGGCGACGTGATCCCGCCGAATGAGTTGTTCAAGACGGCGCGGGCGGCCGAGCTGCTGTTCCATCTCGACCGCTCGGCGCGGATCAACGCAATTCGCCGCGCCACCGAACGCGGGATCGGGAGTCGGCTGTTCATCAACTTCAACCCCACGGCGATCTACGACCCGGCGTTCTGTCTGGAGACGACGGTGCGCGAGATCCTGTCGCGTCCGGACGGGGATGGTCCGAGCGGTTTCGTGTTCGAGGTGATCGAGAGCGACTACGTGACCGATGTCGATCACCTCTCGCGCATCGTCGATCGCTATCGCCGTGCCGGTTTCCAGGTGGCACTGGACGATCTCGGCGCGGGTTATGCCTCGCTGAACATGCTTTCGCAGCTGCGCCCGGACTACGTGAAGATCGACCGCCAGCTGGTCAGTGGCATCGACCGCGATATCTATCAGCAGAAGATTCTCGGCAAGATCACCGAACTGGCGCGCGAGCTCGAAATCCAGACCGTCGCCGAGGGCATCGAGACGGTGGAGGAGTGGCGCTGGCTCAAGGACCAGGTCGACTACTGCCAGGGGTACCTGTTCGCCCGTCCGGCCGCCGAGCCGCCCATGCCCGTGCATCCGGAGGCCTGAACCGTGGTTTCTCTGGGGCGGTGCACATCCGACCCGTGTCTCCCTTAGACTCAAGGGTATGAACCAGCTTCCGCCCGATGCCCGAAACCCGACGCTGGAGTCCGCCTTCCAGCTTCTTCGTGATGCCGAGGTGCGCTATCAAGGCCGTACGGTGGGGACCGTCGCCAGCCTGGATGCCCGCGCGCCTGCGGACAACTACGCGGACTGCTTTATCCGCGATTTCGTGCCCTCCGGGCTCGTCTACCTGCTGAACGACGAGCCCGAGGTGGTGCGCGACTTCCTGTCGCTGATCCTGCAAATCCGCGATACCCAGGAAGAAATCGAGGGTCACCGCCGTCTGCCGCGCGTGATGCCGGCGAGCTTTCGCGTGTTCACCGACGAGAACGGTCGCGAGGGGCTGGCGGCCGATTTCGGCGATCGCGCGATCGGCCGTGTGGCCCCGGTGGATTCGATGATGTGGTGGGTGCTGCTGCTGCGCGCCTATCAGAACCGCACCGGAGATCACGACTTCATCAAAAGCCAGGATGTGCAGCGCGGCATCCGGCTGATCCTCAGTATCTGTCTGCAGGACCGTTTCGAGGTCTTCCCGACCCTGCTGGTGCCGGACGGCAGCTTCATGATCGACCGGCGCATGGGCGTGTTCGGCCACCCGCTGGAGATTCAGGCGCTGTTCTACGGCATGCTGAAGGCCTCCTTGGCGATGCTGGAACCCTGCGATACCGACTCCGAGCAGCTCTGCGAGCAGTCCGCGATCCGTACCCGGCAACTGTCCGATTACATCCGCCACTACTACTGGCTGGATCTCGAGCGACTGAACCACATCCACCGCTACCGTACCGAGCACTTCGGCCACGAGTCGGAGAATGCGCTGAACATCTATCCCGAGAGCATCCCTGACTGGCTGGTGGACTGGCTGCCCTCGGAGAGCGGGTATCTGGTCGGCAACCTGGGGCCGGGGCGGATGGATTTTCGCTTCTTCAGCTTCGGCAATCTGCTGGCGGTTCTGTTCGGGCTGGCCGACGAGCGCCAGTCGCGCTCGATCATGCAGACCTTCGAGCAGCGCTTCGAGGACCTGATCGGGACCATGCCGGTGAAGATCTGCTACCCGGCGATGAGCGGCGAGGAATGGCGCCTGCTGACCGGCTCCGACCCCAAGAACACGCCATGGTCCTACCACAATGGTGGCAACTGGCCGGCGTTGCTGTGGGCGTTTACCGGTGCCGCGTTGCGGGTCGGGCGCCCGGATCTCGCGCGCAGCGTGCATGCAGTGGCGGCCGAACGGCTGCATCGCGACGACTGGCCGGAGTATTACGACGGCCGTCACGGCCGGTTGATCGGTCGGCGCGCCAACTATCAGCAGACCTGGTCGGCTACCGCCGTCCTGGTTTCACAGGCCCTGCTCGACAACCCCGATACCATGAGCCTGTTCGACAGCCCCGAACCCGAATTGCCATGAGGCATGTGCGTCCATGAAAAAGACCCAGAGCAAGGCCCGTGATGGGGAGGGCCTGTACCTCGTCCTGATCAGTGTCCACGGCTTGATGCGGGGGCGGGATCTGGAGCTGGGGCGCGACGCCGACACCGGTGGGCAGACGCTGTACGTAGTCGAGCTGGCGCGCGCGCTGGCGCGACACCCGCAGGTGGGGCGGGTCGATCTGCTCACACGGCGCATTGTCGACAGCCGGGTCGTGGACGACTACGCCGAACGCGAGGAGCCACTCGGCGACGGCGCCTTTATTGTGCGTCTGGATTGCGGACCCAAACGCTACCTGCGCAAGGAAAAGCTCTGGCCCTATCTCGACTGCTTCGCCGACAACGCCCTCGGGCATATCCGCGAGGTGGGGCTGCGCCCGGACGTGATTCACGGGCACTACGCCGATGCCGGGCATGTGGCGGTGCGCCTGTCCAACCTGCTGGGCGCGCCGATGCTCCAGACCGGGCATTCCCTGGGTCGGGTCAAGCGCGAGCGTCTGCGCGAGGGCGGGATGTCCGACGACGACATCGAGTCGCGCTATAACATCGCCACCCGCATCCACGCCGAGGAAGAGGCCCTGGCCCATTCCCATCGGGTGATTGCCAGCACTCGCCAGGAGATTGGCGAGCAGTACGCGACCTACGACAACTACCAGCCCGAACGCATGGAGGTGATCCCGCCCGGGACCGACCTCGAACGCTTCTACCCGCCCAAACGCGGCCAGCGCAAGCCGCCGATCTGGCCCGAGATCCGGCGGTTTCTGCAAAAGCCGGATCGCCCGCTGATCATGGCGCTCTCCAGGGCCGACGAGCGCAAGAACATCCGCGCCCTGGTCGAGGCCTACGCCGGCAACGAGTGGCTGCGCGAGAACGCCAATCTGGTGATCGTGGCCGGTAATCGCGATGACATCCGCGACCTCGACAAGGGTGCGCGCGACGTACTGAAGGACCTGCTGCTGCGCATCGACCGCCACGACCTCTACGGCCACGTGGCCTACCCGAAGCACCACAGCCCCGAGGACGTGCCGGACCTCTACCGCCTGGTCGCGTCCAGCAAGGGGGTGTTCGTCAATCCAGCGCTGACCGAGCCGTTTGGCCTGACCCTGATCGAGGCCGCGGCCAGCGGGGCCCCGATCGTCGCCACCAATGACGGGGGGCCCGAAGAGATCATCTCGCGCTGCCACAACGGGTTGCTGGTCGACCCGCTGGACCCGGAAGGGATCGCCGATGCGATCCAGGGCATCCTCGCGGACCGCCCGCGCTGGCAGCGCTATTCGCGTGCGGGCCTGAAGGGCGTGCGCCAGCACTACTCCTGGGACGGACATGCCGAGAAGTACGTGAGGCTGGTCAAAGCGCTCAGCAAGGAGGTGCGCCAGACACGGCGCGAACAGCGCTCGACCTCCGGTCGGCTGGCCAAGGCCGACCGTGCCGTGATCACGGACATCGACAACACCCTGCTGGGCAACGACAAGGCCACGCGGGCCTTTGTCGCCTGGCTCAAGCGCCACCGCAAGCAGGTGGTATTCGGTGTGGCCACGGGCCGGCGGCTGGATTCCGCCGCGGCCGTGCTGGAAGAGCACGGGGTGCCCGCGCCGGACGTCTGGATTACCTCGGTGGGCAGCGAGATCCACTACGGGGCGGAGCGGACCGAGGATCGCGGCTGGGCACGGCACATCAGCCACCGCTGGGAGCCCGACCGCCTGCGCGAGTGCCTGCTGAAGGTGCCCGGGCTGGAGCTGCAGCCCAAGGAGGACCAGCGGGCGTTCAAGGTGAGCTTTTTCGTCGATCCTCCGGGGGAGCTGGATGCCGAGAGCATCGAGACCCGCCTGTACCGCGAAGACCTGCACGCCCGCGTGATCTACTCGCACAAGCGTTATCTGGATCTGCTCCCGGTGCGCGCCTCCAAGGGGCTCGCGGTGCGCTACCTGTCCGACAAGTGGGGCATCCCGCTCGAACATGTGCTGGTGGCCGGGGACTCCGGTAACGACGAGGATATGCTGCGCGGGCGGCTGCTCGGGGTCGTGGTCGGGAATCACCAGCCGGAGCTGGAAGGGCTGCGCGGATTCCAGCGCATCTTCTTTGCTGACGCGACCTATGCGCGCGGTATCCTCGAGGGCATCGAGCACTTCGATCTGCCCAACCGCTGCGACATCCCGGCCGACGAATAGCCCCGGTCCTCCGGGGCAGGTCTCAGATCCAGTAGGCGGTGCGTGTCATCACGGTCGAGGTGAGCGGCATCAGCACGTTGCGTACCGGCCAGGGGGGTGGCTTGCCGCCCAGCGCCATCGCATGCGCCCCGTGTTCCACCTCGTCCTGCTTCATCTGCTCGAGGATACGGGCGGAGGTCTCGTCGCTCTTCGGCAAGCGCTCCAGGTGGCGGTCCAGGTGGCGCTCGACCTGACGCTCGGTCTCGTCGACAAAGCCCAGGCTCCAGGCATCCCCCGCCAGGCCCGCCACGGCGCCGAGCCCGAATGATCCGATGTACCAGAACGGCCCCAGCAGGCTGGTGTGGCCGCCCAGTTCGTGCACACGCTGCGCGCACCAGTGCAGGTGGTCGCCTTCCTCGCGTGAGGCCTGGTCCAGGTGCTCGCGGATCTGTGGATTGCGCGCGGTCAGCATCTGCCCCTGGTACAGACCCTGGGCGGCAAGCTCGCCGGCATGGTTGACCCGCATCAGGCGCGTCGACAGCTGGCGGTCTTCCTCTTCCAGGTGCGGCCAGTCGTCGCCCCCGGGCGACGGACGGCCGGTGGAGCGGGCGTGGCCGGCCACGACCTTGACGAAGGCATCGGCCTGGCCGATCAGGTGATCCAGGGGGCTGAGTTTGCGCATGGTGGTGCCTGTTTCGCAGGGAATGGTTCCAGGGAAACACTGATCAGTGTTTCCCTAGCGTAACGCAAGCGATTGCGGCCGTCAGGTCCGGGAGGGGCCGGAGCCGAGCCGACTGGCGAGAAAGCGGGCCGGCGAGAGGATTGGCGGGCCCCCGCAGTCGTCCGCCAGGGCACGCAGGTGGACGCTGCAACCGACGTTTGCGCTCACGATCACATCCGGGGCATCGGCGGTCAGCGCATCCAGCGTGGCCGCGCCCAGCCCGTCGGACATCTCCGGCAGCGCAAGCATCGCGGTGCCACCCGCACCACAGCAGTTCGGGGCACCGGACACGTCCGTCAGGGTGACACCTGGCAGCCGTTGCAGCAGTGCGGTCAGATCGCGGGTCTCGTGCGTCACGTTGCGCAGGGTGCAGGGCAGGTGCAGCGCGACGCGTACCGGGCTGTCGCGCCAGGTCGGAGGCGCGGGCTCGGCCTTGATGTGGTCGCTCAGGAACCGGGTCAGGCTCATGCTGCGCTCCCCCTGACTGCCCTCGGGGGTTTCCCGCAGTGTGGCCTCGCAACCGCTGTCCAGCGCGATCACGGGCATCTCGCCGGCCAGGGCCTCTGCGTTTCGCTGTTGCAGGGCGCGCGCGGCCTGTGGCCGCCCACCATGCTGTTCCAGTGCCCCGCAGCAAACCTGGTCGCGTGGTACCGCGACCCGGAACCCCAGCGCGTTCAGTACGGCGAGCGCGGCCTCCAGGTCCGGTCCGGTAAAGAAACGATCCATGCAACCGGTAAACAGCAGGGCATCCGCGTGTTCCGGGGCCACGGTGTCCGCCAGTCGCGGCGCCGGGGCGAGCGAGGCACGGGTATGGTCCAGGGTGCGCCACAACCGCTGTCCGGGGCGCAGCCAGCGCTGCACCCCGGTCTTCTGGGCGATGCGGGCGGCCATGCCACCGAGGGCGCGCAGTGACTCGTGGCGCAGAGCCGAGGCCTGCAGGGACTGGCGCCAACGGGCGGTGGCGGGGCGGTCCTCCTGCGGGTTTTCCTCCAGGATCTCGTGTGCGCGATCCATCAATGCGCCGAACGGTACGCGTGCCGGGCAGACGGCCTCGCAGCTGCGGCAACCGAGACAACCCTCCAGGTGTTCGCGCAGGCGGGGCGCCTGTGGCTCCAGTCGGCCCTGGGCCAGCCCCTGCATCAGGGTCAGGCGCCCGCGCGGAGAGTCCCCTTCGACTCGGTGCCAGGCATAGGTGGGGCAGTGCGGCAGGCACAGCCCGCAGTGGACGCACTGGTCAGCCGCGGAAAGACCCTGAAACCGGGGCGGTTGGTCCGACGCACCGAGGGGCTTTGCTAGGGTTTCGTCCCCATTACTCTGTCCCGGGAGAGGTTTCATGCTGCGTTTTGCCCACCCTGTTCGTTCCTCGCTTGCCCTGTTCATGCTGGTGAGCATACCAGCCCTGCCCGCCATCGCCTGGGATGCCGAGGGCTGGGAGACCAGTATCGAGCTCGGGGCATCCAAGACCACAGGGAACACCGAGTCGACTACGGCCAATGCCCGCTTCCGCTCGCAGCACACGGCGGAAGAATGGCGCAATCGGCTGCGCCTGGACGGGTACTACCACGAGGAAGACGACGACACGACCGGGCAGCGCTATGTCGGCAGTTACCAGCTGGATCGCAAGTTGGGCGAACACGATTACCTGTTCGGTGCTGCACGCTACGAGCGTGACCGGTTCAGCAGTTATGTGTACCAGAGCTCGCTGACTGGCGGTTACGGTCGCCGGCTGGTGGATCGCGAGACCGTCAAGCTGGACGCCGAAGTGGGTGGCGGTATGCGGCAGTACAAGCAGCGCATCGAGGGCAGCACCGAACGCGAACCCGTGGCACGCTTTGGCGGCAACTTTCGCTGGGACTTCTCCGAGAATGCGCGCCTGACCGACGAACTCCTGATCCTTTATGGTTCGGACAACACCGAGATTGAAAACATCCTCTCGCTCACCGCAGACATGACCAGCCGGCTGGCACTGCGCACCAGCTTCACGGTCAAGCACAACACCGATGTCGAGCCGGGTACCGAGAATACCGACACCATTACCGACGTGAGTCTGGTCTATCGCTTCCAGTAACCGGATCTTTCGCACCCCGCGCTATGATGCGCTGATCGAATGACGGAGCACACGATGGGCTACTACGAACGCCACATCTTCTTCTGCACCAATTGCCGCGAAGACGGCAACTGCTGCGAGGACCACGGGGCGACCGAGATGCGCGCCTACGCGAAGGATCGCGCCAAGGCGATGGGGATCCACGGCAAGGGGCAGGTGCGGGTCAATACCGCCGGCTGCCTGGACCGTTGCAACGAGGGCCCGATCGCCGTCGTGTATCCCGAGGGTGTCTGGTACACCTATCACGACGAGCACGATATCGACGAGATCCTCGAGGAGCACCTGAAGAACGGACGGGTGGTGGAGCGCCTGCAGATCTGACCCGCTTCGCGCATCTACTTGACTTTGGGTGGGCAGCTCCGGAGAATTCGCAACCCGCGTGGCTACGTAGCTCAGCTGGTTAGAGCACATCACTCATAATGATGGGGTCCCCTGTTCGAATCAGGGCGTAGCCACCACCGTCTTCCCGAAAGGGGCTGCTTCTGCAGCCCCTTTTTTGTTCTGGGGGGGGGCTGCGCCGGTTTGTTGCTGGTCTTTCAGGGCTCGGCTAGACTGCGCCCCGGCCGTCCCGGCTCATTGGGACCAACATCGGACGAACTCCATGAAACGTTACGGAATCCGCATCCGCCTGCCGGAAGGCAGCACCATGGCCATGCCGCACCTGCTGGGGCCCGACTGGGAGTCCTATCGCTGGTATGACAGCGAGCAGGCGCGCGAAAAGGCCCTGGCCGACATGCAGCGTGATCTGCCGAATTACCGCAAGGGTGATCATGTCTCCCAGGTGCTCGAGCGCGTCGAGCGCGACGGCTGAGTTTTCCAAGACGATGCTTCCCCGTGTCGTCCGTCTTTAGTATGACGACCCGCCGGCCCGTCGAACGCTTCTGCATCGCGTGATACTCCGCCATACGTGGCCGGTCGGCCCGTGCCTCCTGTCTGGTTGAAACCCCGCCCTCGCCATGCTTTAGTGCGAGGCGCAAGGAACCAGCGCTCATTTTTGGCGATTCATACAGGAGTACAGGCATGTCCACGTCCAACCCCAGCGATACCACGCCGGAGAACCCGCCCGAGGATGCGGACAACGTCCTGACTGAAGGGGTCGTGGCGCCACCGTCGCGGCCGCGCATGGCCATGCCGGCCGCGGGTGCCAGTCGCGCGTCGATGCGCACCACCCAGGATCGCGCAGAACCGCACTACTTTACCGAGCGCGACCTCGACCGGATCCTCGAAAATCTCGATCACCTGCGCAGCACGGTATTCCCGCGACTGACCAAGGGGAGCGCCGCCGACGAACACAAGCAGCAGTGCTTCCCGTCCGTGTGCCTGATCGGTGTTGGCCGGTGCGGCTCCAACGTCGCCCTCGATGTGGCGGCGCTGGTTCACAGCGCGCGCTCGGAATACATGCGCGAGCTGGACAACGAAGAAAATGGTGGCCGCGAGAAGGAGATGCGGCCGCTGCGCTGGATTCGCAAGAGCCTGAACCTGCCGCCGTCCAATGCGGTGAAGCCGGTATTCCTGATCGAGCCGATGGTGATGCTGGGCGATCTCGACAAGGACATCGAGGGGCGCATCCGCTTCTCCAGTCGTGCAGGGCAGGACAACTTCATCGATAACTACAACAAGATGAAGATCATGGATCTGTCCGAGGTGCATGCCGGCGGGGCCGGTAACGCGCCGATCCTGGGCCAGTACCTGGCGCGCATCATCCTGAACAAGGACACCGATCAGTTCTCCAACGAGGACTGGAAGTTCATCCACTCCTATCTGATCGATTCCTGCGGGATCAAGGCCAACCAGTCGCGGCTGTACTTCTACATCTTCAGCGCCGGCGGCGGTACGGGCTCCGGCATGGCCTCGGAATTCGGGCTGGCGCAACAGTACTCCTACATGCGCAAGACCTTCGACCCGAAGCTGGAAAAGCGCGACAAGGCCAACCGCGACCACTCGTTCGTGTTCGAGCCGATCTTTGCCGCCGGTATCTGCATCCTGCCGAACATCCAGGACAACCGGGTGGAGATGTCCGAGGCGCTGCACATCAATGCCGGGCGTCTGCTGTGCAAGTATCTCGCGGAGGAATGGGATTTCTCCTACAACTTCGAGGCCGAGGAGACCCGCGACGAGGACATGATGCATCGCATCCGCCCCTGGAACGCGATGATGCTGATCTCCAACGACATCATGCGCTACGCGGAGGAGACCGACGACGGCAATATCCGCAACGTCGATGTCAACGCCATGGAGAAGTACGCCAACCAGTACATCTCCCAGCAGATCTTCAACATCCTGACCGCGCAGGCGGTCACCACGGACTACGATGAAGACTACTTCCGCCGTGCGGGGGTCGACATCGGCGAGACGATCCGCCTGGATGCGAACGATCTCTTCATGAGCCTGGCGGGGCCGGTGGCCGTGGCCTACGCGGAGTCCGAGGTGGCGACCGGCGAGCAGGCCCCGGTCGGGCAGGGTTCGCTGGATATCGATGACCTGTTTTATCGCTCCATCGATCTGCCGCATTTCAACAAGCAGACCGAGGCGATCGAGGGCATCAGCCTGCTGCCGATCGATGCCCCGCGCTACCGCGAGGCCTTGAAGAAATACAAGGAGTCGAGCATGGACGCGGTCCATCTGCGCGACCTGCACTTCTTCAAGAACTGCTCGTCTATCGTCACGATCCTGTCGCTGCCCAAGGACTACAAGCTGTCCTACATGGACCTGAACCGGCTGAAGACGCACCTGAACGGGCTGTTCCCGAACACCACGCTCAAGCGCTACGCCCTGGTCATCGGGGCCTCGGCCAACCTGTCGCTGACCACCCTGGTGGTGAAGAGCCCCTGCCTGTCGGACGACTTCCTGACCCTGTTCGTTGCCTACATCAAGCGCTGCTTCGCCAATGACAAGACCCGCTTCGATGACACCCTCGACCATGCGGTTCTGGACCTGATCCGGGCCGAGGAATTCGACGAACAGCGCGTGGACGACATGCTCAACGAGTTCGAGAACCCGACGCGCATCCTTGATACCAATTGGTACGCGATCAAACCGATGTACGAGAAAAAATATCGCGAGATGTGCAGCGACGAGCAGAGCTTCGTCTCGATCAATGACATCCGGCTGAGTCGAGAGAACGTCAAGCAGGCGATTCGCTATCTGCGCGAAATCTACCGCCACCGCACCAGCAAGACGCAGATCATCAGCCTGAACGACGGCAAGACCGGTACGACTGCGACCAAGCGCCGGACCAGCAGCAAGAAGTAAGAATGTTGGGGCTGCCCCTGAGGCGTCAGGGGCAGAGCGCTCGTCAAGGCAGGGCCAGGGGCTCCATCAGGTAGCACAGGCAATCCTGTGCGATTACCCGTGAATCCAGCGTCAGCATCGACGGCATCGCCGCGCGCTTGAGCTGGATCTCGTCGCCATGCGTCTCCAGATATTGAGCGGTCACCTCGCTTCCGTCCTCGGCAATCGCGACCAGCGGGCTGTCGACCTCGGGGCGGATATGCACCAGTGTCGAGCGGGCCGGGAGCAACTGGAAGTTCAGGCGGTCCAGGTCGGGTTCGAGCCGGACATCGTGCTGGGCGTCCAGCCCGGCCTGCAGCCCGGGTCGTACGCGCACCTGGGCCACGGTGTGGAAGATCTCGATATCGCCGGCGCGTGGCGGATGCTCCGGAAAGTGATCCAGGTGCAGCACCGCGTCCAGCATCTCGAAGGCGTGCTGGATGCCTGACTCGTCATTCGGCGGGCCACATTCCAGCGTCACCGAGGGGGCGATACGCGCCAGGGCCATCGAGGCGACGCCGCGCGGGCGCGTGAAGTAAACCACTGTGCGCCCGAACAGCGCCGCCAGGTTCATGAAGGCCGGGTCCAGGCGGTTGATGCAGGCGTAATGTGGGTTGCGCCCGGTGTTGTTGTGCAAATCGACCGCGGCGAACAGCCCGCGCTGTTCCAGGCGGCGACAGACCTCGGCGAAGCGCTCGGCCTCCGGCGATCCCGCCTGCTCGGTACCGGGCCAGATGCGATTGAAGTCCGGTTGCTCGTCGAGATGGCGCTGGCTGACGGCCGCGGCGCGCGGGTTGCCGATGATCAGCGTCAGTGCCCGTGGCAGGGGCTTCCCGGTGTAGTGTCGCAGCAGCTGCTGGACCGCCTGCAGGCCCACGGGCTCGTTGCCGTGCAGCAGAAGGACGACCGCGACCGCCGGGCTGCGTTGCCCCTCCAGGTGGATCAGTGTGGGCTCCGGTACGCACTCGTGCAGGTTCTGCGGGGTGGCGTCGAGAAAGCCATCAGGCAGTTCGTGGAGTTCGGGCAGGTCTTGGGTCATGGGTCGAATCAGAGTCCCCAGGTGTGGACCGGCGAGCCGGTGTTTTGCCAGCCGCGATAGGCGCGCACGAGGCCGGACCAGTCCCGACCATGACGCTCGACCCAGTCGCGCTGCCACTGGGTCCCGGTCTGCCGCGTGGCCGTGCGCGCCGCGATAATTCCGAGCAGGCTGTTGGCCTCGGCGGGGTCCACGCCCAGACGCTCGAGTCCCGCGGCGGCCCGCGGCAGCAGGTGCCGCCGAATCAGCCGGGGGGCCGGCTCCGGCTCCGCGTGTCCCCAGCGCAGTCTGGCATCCAGCCCGTAGCGCGCGGCATTGTAGAAGTTGTCGCGTGCCTCCGAGAAGGGTGTGCCCAGCGTGCCGTCGGGCGATCCGTGGATCAGGTGTTCGGTCAGTCCCATCGCGAACGCCGTGTTCGCCAGCATGTCGATCAGCGTGGGCCCGGCCGGCAGACAGCGGAACTCCAGCCGCAGGTTGCGGTGGCCGCGGTCGTCGACGCCCACGATGGGGCGCGTCCAGCGCCAGATCGTCCCGTTGTGCAGGGCCAGATGGCGCAGCTCCCGCGACGGGGCATCGAGCCTGGCCGGCAACAGCACCGGAAAGTGCTCCAGATTCTCGGTAAAGAGTTCGCCGATCGAGTGATGCAGGTACCCCGTGCCAAAGGTCACGCGTCGGATCGGGCCGCGCGCGCTGTCGGCAAAGCCACCCACCTCGACCGATTGTTCGAACACCGGGATGCGGCTCTCGCACCACAGATCATGGCCGAACACAAACGGGGTATTGCCGGCTGCGGCCAGTACCGGGGCGCTGGCCACCAGGCTGGCGTTGTAGGCGCGGTGGGCGACTGCTGGACGGGTCTCCGTGTGGACCTGGAACGAGGTGGCCAGGGCCTCCAGCATCACGTCGCGGTGGGCGTGCTGCAGATGTTCGCGCCCGACGATGTCGAGCTTGAGCGGCCGTTGTGCACGTTGTTCCAGCACCGCCGTGTTCAGTGCGCGGTAGCGCGCCTGGGGCGACATGTGGTGCAGGCCGAGGTCCTCCGGCTGGATGGTTGGGAGCGTGCCGGCCATCAGCAGCTCGGCCTGATGGTGGCGTGCGGCGCGGCGTGCCTGGCGCAGGGTCTCGTTCAGCTCCGAGAGGATCGCCGCAAAGCATCCGGGGCCTACCTGGAAGACCGACGAGTTGAGCTCGAGGTTGAACTGGGCGAGTTCCAGCGTGGCCAGGGGGCTGTCCATCGATTCGAGGACCCCCTGGTTGACCGGCAGGGGGCGTCCGGCCGCATCGCAAAGCCAGGCCTCGATCTCGAACCCGAGTCGTGGCGGGACTTCGGGGCCATCCGTCTGCTGTTCCAGCCATTCGTGCAGCAGCGCCGTCTCGCGACCCAGGGCGGCGCGAAAACGCTCGTAGTCCTGTGCGTTGAAGTGCTCGTCGGCGATCTCCTGGCCCAAAGTCAGTCCTCGTCCGGCGCGTCGTCGTAGAGGCTTTCCAGGAGATCACCCCAGACCTGTTCGTGCTGTTCGAGGAAGGTCAGTAGCGCCTTGCGAAAGGCCAGGTAGTCGGCCTCGAAGGCCGCGAAATCCTCGCCCCCGTTCAGCAGCTTCGCCGCCCGGTCGGTCTGCTGCAGGCTGTCGCGCAGGTTGAGCGCGGCCGCCATCGCCCCCTTCACGCGTTCGCGCTCGTGCGGAATCCAGGCGCGGTCGGACAACAGCGACCGCAGGTTCTCGCCCAGCTCCAGCAGGCGCTTGCGCAGGCGGGGTACTGCCCCGATCGTCCCGGTCTTCAGGTCGCCCCAGACGGCATCCGTGATCAGACGCGACCAGCGCTCGCGCAGGTCACGGGTGGTCTCCGGGTCGAATGCAAAGGAGGCTTCCAGTTGTTGCGGATCGAAGGGCATTGGGTATCCTGAGGCTGGGGATTCGGGACGCAGGCCACAAAGAGAAGGGCCTGGACCGGAATAGCGCTGCGTGGGGTAGCGTCCTACAAGGTACAAGAACAAGCAAGGCCGCACGTACGGCCCTGCGGATGGAGGAAATACAACATGGCGACCTGGTTCGCACAGAGGCGGTTGCGCCAGAAGGTCTGTGACCTTCGACCGCAAATGTACCGCATGGCCTTTGCCTGGTGTCACGACGCCGCTTTGGCCGACGACCTGGTGCAGGAAGCGATGATGAAGGCCCTGACCCGGCTGAAATCGCTGCAGGACGAGAGCGCCCTGAAGGCCTGGGTGTTCCGCATCATGACCAACTGCTACCGGGACTGGGGACGGCGGCAGAAGGATACGGTGGACGTGGACAGCATGGAGCTGCCCTGCGAGGACTGTCCGGAGATGCAGACCGAACGCAACCGGATGGTGTCGGATGTCCACCGTGCGATGGCGCAGTTGAGCGCGGATCATCGACAGGTGGTGTCGCTCGTGGACCTGGAGGGGTTCGCATACGCAGAGGTCTCGGAGGTGCTGGATGTGCCGATCGGGACCGTAATGAGCCGCCTGAGCCGGGCTCGGGCGCAACTGAAAAAGGTGCTGTTGGAACAGCAGGCCGACCAGGGGCAAGCGGCTGATGGACCCCATCTTCAGGTAGTGAGGAATCGGCATGGCTGAACACCGTCTCAATGCGCAGGATCGCCCCAGCGAGGAGATTCTCAATGCGTTCGTCGATGGCGAATTCTCGCCCGAGGATCGCCTCAATACACTGAAGCTGATCTCCTCCAGCGAGCGCCTGAGCCGAGAGGTCTGCGATATGCACCAGCTCAAGGAGCTGGTGGGCATGGCCTACGAGGACCTTCCCACGGCCCAGTCAGGCGGCGGACGCTGTCGTATCTCCCGATCATCACGTACCCACTGGTTCCCGTCGATGGCGGCCGGGGTGGTGGCGCTCGTGCTGGGGTCCCTGGCGGGTTACGAGATTACGCGCGATGCCGGATTCCTCGGGAGTGGCGAACCAACCGCCTGGATCGGTGGTGATGCCGGCGAGACGGCGCTGATTGCCGGTAGCGATCAGGCCGATGGTTCCGCGCCGCAGGTCGTCGCGGCGACCGAGACTGACCAGATCCTGCTGCATATCAACGAGGCCGACCCGAAATCCATGGCCGAGCTGCTGGACGACATCGAGGCGATGTACCGCGACGCGGCGGCCGATGGTCGCGAGCTGAACGTGCAGGTCGTGGTGCACAACAACGCGATGGATTTCCTGCGCACGGACCGGGCTCCGTATCCCGAGCGGGTTGCGGCGCTCAGCCAGGAGTATGCGAGCCTGCGTTTCACGGCCTGCACCCAGACCCTCGATCGTCTGGCCCGCGAGGAGGGTGGCACGGTGGACATCCTCCCGCAGGCCGAACGGATCGATTCCGGCGTAGCCGAGGCCGCGCGCCGTCAGGCCGAAGGCTGGATCTACATCAAGGTATGATCGCGCCAGTCGCAGGTCATCCCGAGGGTTCGGCCTGGCGATGAACCCCCTCTCGTTTCTCGCGCGCCCCGGCTGGTTCCTGGCCGGGGCGCTTTTCGTACTGTCGCTGGGGGTCACCTGGGCCCTGTTCTCGTTCGAGCGAGACGGCGGCGAGACCGCTGATGCCGACGACACACTGCAGGTGGTCTATCACATCAATGCCGATGATCCGGCTCTGCACCTCAATGCCCTGCGCAACCTGCAGAACCATATCGACGGCAGTGCGGTGGATCGTCTGGAGATCAAGGTCGTGATGCACGGTGGCGGGGTCAGTCTGCTGCAGCACGCCAAGGACGACCCCGACCTTCGCAGTACTGTGGACACCCTGAAGATGCAGGATGTGCGGTTCCTCGTCTGCGGCAACACCCTGGACAAGCGCGGGATCGAGCTGGACGATCTGCATGATGCCGAGCCCAAGGACCGTGTGTCCTCGGGCATTGGCGAGCTGACGCGGCTGCAGCGCGCGGGCTACACCTACATCAAGCCGTGATCCCGACTTCGGTCGATGTCCGCCTCCAGCGTCGCGAGGCGTTCGGGGGTGCCGATGTCGCGCCAGTCCCCCCTGTAGCGCTCTCCGCTCACCCGCCCGCCGCCGATGGCCTCGCGCAATAAGGGTCCCAGCGGGCGGCGCCCTTCGGGCAGGCCAGCGAACAGCGCGGGGTGATACCAGCCGATGCCGCTGAAGGTCAGCGGCGTGCCGGTATCCAGCGATACCCGCCCGCCGGACAGTCGAAAGTCGCCCTGCGGATGGTGCGGCGGGTTGTCCACCAGCACCAGGTGCGCAAGCGGGCCGCTTTCCGCGAGCGGCTGTTGGGCGGGAGGGTGGAGCGGGTGCTCACACCAGACGTCGCCATTGACCACCAGAAACGGCCCGTCGCCCAGCAGCGGCAGGGCCTGGCGGATGCCCCCCGCGGTTTCCAGCGCCCCCTCCGGTTCCTCGGAGTACAACAGTCGCGTGCCTGCGTACTCGGCCCCCAGCGCCTCGCGGATCTGTGCGCCCAGGTGTGCGGTGTTGATCACCACCGTGCGGTAGCCGGCCCGGGCCAGGCGTTCCAGGGTGTAGGCGATCAGCGGGCGTCCGGCGACCGGGAGCAGTGGCTTCGGGCAATGGTCGGTCAGCGGGCGCATGCGCTCGCCGCGTCCGGCGGCCAGGATCATCGCGCGCATCAGGCGTGCTCCCTGGCCGCATGGGCAGCGAACCAGCGGGCGACCGGCCCCAGTTCGGGGTGGCGCAGGCCCTGTTCCAGCAGTCGGTGCAGGCGCGGCAGGTGCTCCAGATAGCGGGGCTTGCCGTCGCGTTCGGCCAGGCGCACGAAGATGCCCAGGATCTTCACCGTGCGCTGCACGCCCAGCACGTGATAGTGCGCCATGAACGACGCGCGGGGCATGTCCGCGTTCGCCAGGTAGTGTTCGAGCCCGCGGGCGACCGTGTCGGCCGAGACCTCGCGGCGAGCGTCTTCCAGCAGCGAGACCACGTCATAGGCGGGACTGCCGATCACCGCATCCTGAAAGTCCAGCAGCGCGCAGGCCTGCTCGTCGCCGGGAGGCAGCATCAGATTGTCGACATGGAAATCGCGTAGCACCAGGGCGTCCGGGAGACCTGGCAGGGCCTCCAGCACCTGGTGCCAGGCGGCGTCGAACTCCGCACGCATGGCCTCCGGCATGGCGTGACCCCGCAGCCGCGGCCAGTACCAGTCCGCGTACAGGGCCGTCTCTGCCAGCAGGCGCTCGCGGTCATAGGGGGGGATGTGATCAGCGCGGCCTTGCTCGGGCCAGCGCTGATGCAGCGTGGCGAGCGTATCCAGGGCGCGCTGGTACAGCGGCCATTCGTTCGCCCCCTCGGCCAGGGCCCGGGTGAAGGTGCGGTCCCCCAGGTCCTCCAGCAGCACAAAGCCCGAGTCGGGCTCGTGTTCCAGTACCCGGGGCGGTCGCAGCCCCAGACCCTCCAGCAGCCGGGCGATTCGTACGAAGGGCTCGGTTGCCTCGCGTTCGGGCGGGGCGTCCATGATCACGACCGACACCCCGTCCCGACGGGCTCGGAAATAGCGGCGAAAGCTCGCATCCGCCCGCAGCAGGCGCAGGTCCTCGAACGCCCCGGGCAGGGTGTCCAGCCAGTGCTGCAAGGACTGGGCGCGGGCGTCTGGCGTATTCATGCCGAAGGTTCCATGGCGATGCGGGTCCCCGGTACGCGGACCACCTGCGTATCGAATCGCCCATCCGGGTGCAGATCCAGAATGCGGTAGCCGGCGTCCAGGGCCGCATCCACGGCGAACTCTTCGGAGCCCGGCGTGAACTGCACGCAGGTCGACGGGCTTCCGAGGAGCTCGATCGCACCCCGCCGGGCCCGGAAGTCCTGGTGGATGTGCCCGAACAGGCAGGCGCGCACCTGCGGATGGCGGTCGAGCACCGCGAACAGCGCGTCCGGATCCAGCAGCCCCAGCCGATCCATCCAGGCACTGCCAATGGCCACTGGCGGATGGTGCAGGGCGACGACGGTAGGGCGGTCCGGATCGGCCGACAGGCTTTTCTCCAGGCGCTCGCACTCTGACGCGTCCAGACGCCCGGCCGCCTCGCCGGGTGTGCTGGAATCCAGGCCGATCAGCTTCCAGGGCCCCAGCATCCTCTCGCCATGGACTTGACAGGTCTCGGGCTCCAGGGCGGTGCGCAGGGTCTGGCAATCGTCGTGGTTGCCGGCGAGTGCGAGCATCGGTTCGCGCCGGCTGCCCAGCAGTCGCGCCAGCCGAGCATAGGTCGCTGGTTCCGGATCCTCGGCCAGATCGCCGCTCAGGAGCAGGGCATCCGCCGCCGGCTCCCGGGGCAGGGCGCCGAGGATTCGTTCCAGCTGGGTGTCGCTGTCCGGATAGCCGGCCCGGATCGGCCCGGGCACGCGGCCCAGGTGGGTGTCACTGATCTGGATCAGGCGCTGCGTGGTGCTCATGGTGTGCATGGGTTCCCATGAAGTCCTGCGATTGTTGCGCGGCGTTTGCCGTCCGCGTGGGGAAGTGCCCTATACTGGATCGGGTGTACCTGTCGTCGTGCCGGGTCCGTTCCGACATGGGGTCGGAAGGCGGTCCGGCGAGGGGCCGATATGAGCCAAGAAGCCGAAACTATCCTGGAGTCCGGGTATCGTCCGTCCGAGGACGAACCCTACATGAATCCGCGTCAGCTGGACTACTTTCGCGCCAAGCTCGAGGCCTGGCGTGCGGAACTGATCGAGGAGTCCGAGCAGACGCTCGAGCACCTGCGCACCGAGAGCTGGCAGGAACCGGACCCCAACGACCGCGCGACTCACGAGGCCGATGCCGGGCTGGAGCTGCGCACGCGCGATCGCTACCGCAAGCTGCTGAACAAGATCGATGCGGCCCTGGCGCGTATTGATCTGGGCGAGTACGGCTACTGCGAGGAGACCGGCGAACCGATCGGTATCGCTCGCCTGGAGGCTCGTCCGATCGCGACCCTGAGCGTGGCGGCCCAGGAGGCCCATGAACGCAACGAGGCGCGCTTCGGTCAGTAGGCAGGGGCGCGACCGCGCCTGAAGCGAACGCAGGGCACACACATGGCGGACTGGTTTCTGGCGCAGGAGCCGATCATTCGGGTCGGCATCCTGCTGTCCGTTCTGGCGATCATGGCGACCTGGGAGATCCTGGGGCCGCGACGTCCCCTGTCGGTGGGCAAGGCCTATCGCTGGTCGAATAACTGGGGCGTGGTGATTACCGGCACGCTGCTGACCCGGTTCCTGTTCCCGGCGGGGCTGGTGGGCCTGGGGCTGTTCGTCGAGACCCAGGGCTGGGGGCTGCTGCAGATGCTGGACCTGCCCTTCTGGCTGGTCGTGCTGATCGCGGTCGTGGTCCTCGATTTCGCGATCTGGGCCCAGCACGTGATGTTTCATGCCGTCCCGTCGCTGTGGCGGCTGCACCGCATGCACCATGCGGATCTCGACTTCGACGTGACCACCGGCCTGCGCTTCCACCCGCTGGAAATTGTGCTGTCGTTCGGTATCAAGGCCATGGTGGTGGTCGCAATCGGCGCCCCGGCACTGGCGGTGCTGATCTTCGAGGTGATCCTCAGCTCGCTGGCCCTGTTCAACCACTCCAACGTGCGCATGCCGGCCGCGGTGGACCGGGTGCTGCGCTGGTTCATCGTCACGCCGGACTTCCACCGCGTCCACCATTCCTGGTATCCGCACGAGACCAACTCGAACTTCGGATTCAACCTCTCGCTCTGGGACCGGATCATGGGGACCTACCGCGCGCAGCCGCAGGACGGGCATGACGGGATGACGATTGGGCTGAACCAGTTCCGCGACCCCGCCTGGGAGCGGCTCGATCGCATGCTGATCCAGCCATTCGTCGGGCCCGCCGACAGCTATCCGATCAATCGCCGCCCAGAGACCGAGGGGGATTCGCGGGAGGAGGTCACCCGCCGCCGGCGCTGATGGCGCGGTTGCGGCGGGCGGCCGGGGTCAGGGCTGGAGCCGTTTCGTGTAGACCCGGGAGTTTCGCGCCTGGTTGTAGTGCGCGCGCCGCTCGGGCGGCAGATCGTCGACCTTTCCGGTCGTGTAGCCGCGCTCCTGGAACCACTGCGCGGTGCGGGTCGTCAGCACGAACAGCTGCCGTGCGCCCTGTTCCCGCGCCAGTGACTCCATGGCCGCCAGCAGGCGGTCGCCCCGTCCGCTGCCGCGATAGTCGGCGTGCAGAGCCAGGCAGGCGATCTCCGCCGCTTGTTCGCCAAACGGATACAGCGCGGCGGTGCCGATGATCAGACCGTCGACATCCAGCACCTGGAAGCGCTCGATTTCCAGCTCCAGGTGCTCGCGTGCACGATGGACCAGGATGCCCTCGGCCTCCAGCGGCTGCAGCAGGGCATGGATACCGCCGACATCGTCGATCGTTGCCTGACGCAGCCGCTCCAGCGGTTCGCGCGAGACCAGCGTGCCGATCCCCTGGCGGGTGAACAGCTCGATCAGCAGCCCGCCATCGTCATGGCGGTCCACCAGGTGGACGCGCATCTCGCGCTGGCGGCAGGCATCGATCGCGCTCTTGAGGTGATTGGCCAGCTCCTCCGGCAGATCGTCCGATTCCGCCAGGAGCCGTTCCGCGGCGGGCACGGTCAGCTGGCCCAGGACCCCGTGTTGTGGATCGCGCAGGACCCCCGCCTCGGTCAGGAAGATCAGCTTGTCCGCGTTCAGGGCGATCGCGACCTGGGTTGCCACGTCCTCGCCGGAGAGGTTGAACACCTCACCGGTGGGCGAGTACCCCAGCGGCGAAACCAGCGCCACCTGATCCTGGTCCAGCAGGTTGCGCAGGGCCTCGGTATCGACCCCGCGCACCTCGCCGGTGTAGTGAAAGTCCACGCCGCCACGCACGCCAAGCGGGCGCGCGGTGACGAAATTGCCGCTGGCCACGCGCAGCCGTGCATTGCCGGTGCCCGGCTGCCCCAGGCTGCGCGACAGCAGGCCCTCGATCTGCAGGCGCAGCCGGCCGACTGCATCCAGTACCGCCTCCAGCGCCGGCGCGTCGGTGACTCGCAGGCCCTCCGCGTACTGCGGCGTCAGGCCGCTCTCGGCCAGTCGGGCCTCGATCTGGGGGCGCACGCCATAGACCAGCACCACACGCACACCGAGCGCGTGCAGTTTGGCGATATCGCGCATCAGCTCCGGGAATTCCGGTGCCAGCGCAGCCTCGCCGGCCAGGGCGATGACCATGGTTCGACCCCGGTGCGCGGCGATATACGGCACCGCCCCGCGGAACCAGTCGAGTTCCGAGGGGTGCGGGGCGGCCCGGGTTTCACTGGGTGCGCCGGGCGTGGCACTGGCGGTGGCGGGAGGGTTCACGGGCGTGTCCGCGCGCGGATGGGCTTGTCGGACAGTGTAGGGAAAGCACGCGGTGGGCGCATCAGTGTGAGATCTGGGCTATTTCTTGCCCAGTGCGCGCGGGAGATCGTCGATCCGGTCGCCGGCGCTGACATCGTTTTCCGCGAACCAGCCCGCGTTGACCTCCAGCGCATAGAGCACGTCGCGCTCGGCTTCGTGCAGGGTGGTGGTCTGCGGCTCCATGGTCTCGATGTTGGTGATGCGGTAGTCGGTATCAATGAACGCGACGTCCAGCGGGATGTAGGTGTTGCGCATCCACATCGCGTAACGTGCCGGGCGGTCCCAGACGAACAGCATCCCGCGGTCGTCGGCCAGTTCCTCGCGGTACATCAGGCCCTGGCGGCGGGCCGGCTCGTCGGCGGCGATCTCGATGGTCAGCGTGCGCTCGCCGACCTTGAGTTCGGCGACGGGCAGGCCGGACTCGGCCTGGGTCGCGCCCCACAGCAGCAGGACCCCCAGCAAAGCCGCGCCCGCCACGAGGGCGGGCGCGATACGCGAGACTGCACGCATGCCGTCCGTTGCCGGCTAGTCGCCGCTCATGCGCCCCACGGCGCAGCTGGCGAAGGACTTGGCCTTGGCGCTGGCGGAACGCAGACCGGAGACCGAGCCCACCTCGGGGTAGCCCATGCTGGCCAGCTTCGCCGCGACCGCTTCGCGGGCGCTATCCGGGGCATGGACTTCCACGGCGCCGCCTTCCACATCGACCTCGGCTTCAGTGACGCCTTCGACCTGCATCAGGCCCTTGCGGATGGAGCTGGCGCAGCCGCCACATTTGATGTTCTCGACCTCGATTTTCATCAACGTTTCCTCCGGAAACTGGGGTTTGTACGACTCATTATGTACGATTCCGCATCTGCATAAACGTTCACGAGATCCGACCATGCCCGCCTATCGTTCCCGCACCACCACCCACGGCCGCAACATGGCCGGCGCCCGCGCCCTGTGGCGCGCCACCGGCATGAAGGATGGCGACTTCGGCAAGCCGATCATCGCCATCGCCAACTCCTTCACCCAGTTCGTGCCCGGGCACGTGCACCTGAAGGATCTGGGCCAGCTGGTCGCCGGCGAAGTGGAGAAGGCCGGTGGTGTGGCCAAGGAGTTCAACACCATCGCGGTGGATGACGGTATCGCGATGGGCCACGGCGGGATGCTCTATTCGCTGCCCTCGCGCGAGATTATCGCCGATTCGGTGGAGTACATGGTCAATGCCCACTGCGCCGATGCGCTGGTGTGCATCTCGAACTGCGACAAGATCACCCCGGGCATGCTGATGGCCGCGATGCGTCTGAACATCCCGGTGGTCTTCGTCTCCGGCGGCCCGATGGAGGCTGGCAAGGTGAAGCAGCCGGGTACCGACAACGTGATCCACCTGGATCTGGTGGATGCGATGGTCAAGGCCGCGGACTCCAGCGCCAGCGACGAGGAGGTGGAGGCCATCGAGCGCTCCGCCTGCCCGACCTGTGGATCCTGCTCCGGCATGTTCACCGCCAACTCGATGAACTGCCTGACCGAGGCCCTGGGCCTGTCGCTGCCGGGCAACGGCTCGCTGCTGGCCACCCATGCCGGGCGCAAGTCGCTGTTCGAACAGGCCGGTCGGCGCGTGGTCGAGCTCGCGAAGCGCTACTACGAGCAGGACGACGAATCCGTGCTGCCGCGTTCGATCGCCACCTTCGAGGCCTTCGAGAACGCGATGAGCCTGGACATCGCGATGGGCGGCTCCACCAATACCGTGCTGCACCTGCTGGCGGCCGCGCGCGAGGGCGACGTGGACTTCACCATGGCGGATATCGACCGCCTGTCGCGCAAGGTCCCGAACCTGTGCAAGGTGGCGCCGGCCACCCAGCTCTATCACATGGAGGACGTGCACCGCGCCGGTGGCGTCGTCGGCATCCTGGCCGAGCTGGACCGTGGTGGGCTGATCCACCGCGATATCCCGACGGTCCACGCCGACACCATGGGCCAGGCGCTGGAGCAGTGGGATGTGATGCGCCACGCCGCTGCCTCCGAGACCCTGTACAAGGCCGCGCCGGGCGGCGTGCCCACTCAGGTCGCGTTCAGCCAGGACAAGACCTGGGACAGCCTCGACATCGACCGCGAGAACGGCTGTATCCGCGATATCGAACATGCCTACTCCCAGGACGGCGGCCTGGCCGTGCTCTACGGCAACATGGCCCCGGACGGCTGCATCGTGAAGACCGCGGGGGTCGACGAGAGCATCCTGAAGTTCTCCGGCCCCGCGCGGGTGTTCGAGAGCCAGGACGCGGCCGTCGAGGCGATCCTCGGTGACCGCATCCAGGCGGGTGACGTCGTGATCATCCGCTACGAGGGTCCGAAGGGCGGCCCCGGCATGCAGGAGATGCTCTACCCGACCTCGTATCTGAAGTCCAAGGGGCTGGGCAAGGAATGCGCGCTGATCACCGACGGGCGCTTCTCCGGCGGTACTTCCGGGCTGTCCATCGGCCACGTCTCCCCGGAGGCCGCGCAGGGCGGCGCGATCGGCCTGATCGAGGAGGGCGACACCATCGTGATCGACATCCCCGGGCGCGAGATCCGCATCGACGTCGACGACGCCACCCTGGCAGCCCGGCGCGAGGCGATGGAGGCCCGTGGCGCGAAGGCCTGGAAGCCCGAGTCGCGGACCCGCCCGGTCACCCAGGCCCTGCGCGCCTACGCCCTGATGACGACCTCCGCCGCCTTCGGCGCGGTGCGTGATATCTCCCGCTTCTAGGACTGACCGAGGGCTACCAGCAGGGTCGTAGGATGCGTTGAGCGGCAGCGAAACGCATCATGCTTGCCATTGGTGTCCGAATCGATGCGTTTCGCTGCCGCTCAACGCATCCTACGGTTCTTCGCTACGGTCGGGATGACCGAGACGGCCTGGAACGAAAAAACCAAACGACTGAACCACAGGGAGGTGGGGATGGCGATTACCGACTGGCCCGCGGCCGAGCGCCCGCGGGAGAAGCTGATCGAACGGGGCGCGGCTGCGCTTTCGGACGCAGAGCTGCTGGCGATCTTTCTGCGCACCGGCGTGGCCGGCAAGAGCGCGGTCGATGTCGCGCGCGATCTGCTCAGCCGCTTCGGCGGGCTGCGGCCTCTATTGCAGTCCGATCAGGCGGGATTTTGCGCGGCGCCGGGGCTGGGGGATGCCAAATACGCCCAGCTCCAGGCGGTGCTCGAGATGGGTCGGCGGCACCTCGCCGCCGACCTGGAGCGTGGCGATGCGTTGACCTCGCCGACTGCCACCCGCCAGTTCCTTGCGGCGCGTCTGCGCGACTATCCCTTCGAGGTCTTCGCGGTCCTGTTCCTGGATAACCGCCATCGGGTGATCGCCTTCGAGGAGCTGTTCCGCGGCACGATTGACGGCGCCGCCGTGCACCCGCGCGAGGTCGTGCGGCGTGTGCTGCACCACAATGCGGCCGCGGTGATCCTTGCCCACAACCACCCGTCCGGGGTGGCCGAGCCCTCGGGCTCGGATATCGCGATCACCCGGCGTTTGACCGAGGCCCTCGGGCTGGTGGATGTGCGGATACTCGATCACGTGGTGATCGCCGACACCCCCGTATCCATGGCTGAACGGGGGCTGCTGTAGACCCTGGCTAGCTTGCCAGGCGCCGCCAGAGGGTCTCGATTGGCCCGGGGCCGATGTAGCGTTGCCAGAGCAGGGAGAAGGTGATCTGGAACACCCAGATCGCCAGCACGATGCCGAGCAGTTCGAGGTGCCCGAACTGCGAGAACAGGCCGAGCCCGATCCCGTAGAAGATCATCGCGGCGAGGATCGACTGGCCGATGTAGTTGGTCAGCGCGAGGCGGCCGACCGCCTCGAGGGCGCGGATGACGCCTGGCAGGATCCGCCGCCGCCCGTCGGGGTGGGCCAGCAGGATCACCAGGGCGACCCAGGCCAGGGCAATCGCGACACTGCCCCACAGGTTGGCGATGCGGCCCAGGAACATCGAGTAGCGCAGATCCCACTCCACGGCCGTGTTGAACCACAGCCCCGCCAGTACCAGCGGGATGCCGGCGCCCAGTCCGATCAGCACGACGCGCCGATAGCCGGCCAGTGACCAGGTCCCGTGAAGGAAACCGAGCCGCAGCAGGGCCATGCCGATGAACATCATCGCGAGCATCTGCCACAGGCGCTCGGAGAAGAACATCCACAGCTGCGCAGTCAGTGCACCGGTCGCCCGTTCGCCGGTCGCCGCCAGCCAGTGCAGGGACATCCGGTTGAGCTCGTCGCTGACGACATCGGCGCCGGGCTGCCAGTAGCGCTCGTTGAGCGTCTGCAGCCAGTGCTCGGGGACAAGGAAGATCAGGATCGCGCTCAGAACGAGCCAGAGCGCGGTCAGTCCTCCGAGCAGCGCGACCCCGAAGGCCAGGAGCGTCATCGGCGGGTGGTCGCGAAAATGCATGGCCACCAGTCCGCACACCGCGTATGCCGCGAGGATGTCGCCGGGCCACAGGATCAGCCCGTGTGCCAGCCCGATCAGGAACAGCCAGCCCATGCGGCGGCGAAAGCGCTGCTCGAAGGTGTCGGCCGGATGGCGCGAACCCGAGGCCATCAGCACGATCCCGGCCCCGAACAGCAGGGTCAGCATGCTGATGAACTTCTCGTCCGCCAGCACGTGGACCACGACCCAGGCGATCCAGTCCGCCAGCGGGAGGGGGCCGAGAGCCATCGGATTCAGGTATTCGCTGGAGATGCGTCCGAACGACTGGATGTTCATCACCAGGATGCCGAGGATCGCGACTCCGCGCAGCACATCCAGAACGATCACGCGTTCCGGTGCGGACGGGGACGTATTGGCGGGCAGGATCCGGGCCATGGAGTGAGACATTCCGTGCTGTGCGGCCCTTCGGTAGCCGGACGGAAGGTGTGGCCGGCCGGGGCAGGGCAGGGTGGCCCTGCAGGATAGGCGATGGTGCCCGGGGGCGTTCAAGGCCCCCGGGCCAATGGTCGTTTATCCGCGGATCTCCCAGTGTCCGGGTTCGTCCGGGCAAGCCGTACCGGTGTGGCGTTCGCCGTCGATCATCATCTCGAAGTCGCGGCAGCCGCTGTCGCGAACGCGCCCCGGCGTCATGTGCACCGGCTGCCCATTGGCATTGTCCCAGTAGACGGGCTGTCCGGGCTCGGCCAGTTCCAGGGCATGTCCCATGCAGGCCTGGTCATTGCGGTCCATCTGGCGTCCGATCATGCCGCCCAGGACCGCGCCCCCCGCCGCCCCGATCAGAATGGCCACCGGATCGCCGTCGCCGACCTGGTGGCCGATGACGGCGCCGGCACCGCCGCCAATCGCCGCGCCGATTGCGTCGCGGTTGCAGCGGCCGTCCATCACGCCGTAGTCGTGTTCCCAGCGGTCAACACTGTAGCCGTGGTACCCGGCATACCCCGGGTCGTTCTGCGCGCGCCAGCCGTGGGCCGGTGCCCAGGGCGGTGGGGCGGCCAGGGTGTCGGCGGCGAAGCCGAACAGCATCGCGGCCGCCAGCGCCTTCAGATGAGTGGGTACACCGCGTCGGGAATGGTTGCGTTTCCGTGCCATGGTCCGTCTCCTTTCGACCGTGCTCGGCCCCAGCCTCGCGCGGGGTCGCTGAACGGTTCTTTAACGGGGAATGGCGGTTTTCGGAAACGTGAAGGGCGTCAATGCCGGGGTGTGTACGGGTTCACGGAGTCGCATGATCGAGGGCCTGCTCCAGCGCCCGTAGCAAGGCATCCACCTGAGCCTCGGTGTGGGCGGCGGACAGGGTGATGCGCAGCCGTGCCTGGCCCTCGGGGACTGTGGGCGGACGGATCGCCGGGACCAGAAACCCGGCGGCCAGCAGCCTCTCGGCCACGTCGCTAGCGCGGTGGGCGTCACCGATCTGGACCGGCTGGATGGGGGTCAACGGAGGCGGGTGCTGCAGGCCGAGCCGGTCCAGGCCCGCCCCCAGGCGCTGGAGCAGGTCCTGCAGGTGCGCCCGCCGATCCGTTGCGGCCTCGGCGATGCGCACGGACGCCAGCGTTGCGGCGGCGAGGGCGGCCGGCATCGCGGTGGTATAGATGTAGGGCCGGGCGGTCTGGATCAGGGTCTCGATCAGGGCTTCGGAGCCGGCAACGAAGGCCCCGGCGGCGCCGAATCCCTTACCCAGCGTGCCCATCAGGATCGGCACATCGTCCGCGCCGAGGCCGTGGTGCTGGCAGCTGCCGCCACCGGTCGCGCCCAGCACCGACAGGCCGTGGGCGTCATCCACCATCAGCCAGGCATCGAACTCGCGCGCCAGCGCGGCTAGCTCCGGCAGGGGTGCGATATCCCCGTCCATGGAGAACACCCCGTCGGTGACGACCAGCCGATGCCCGCGATCGGGAGCCCGCTCCAGGCGATCGCGCAGGTGCCCGGGATCGGCATGACGATAGCGCTGGCTGCGCGCGCCGGCCAGGCGCACGGCATCGATCAGCGAGGCATGGTTCCAGCGGTCCTCGAACACCGTGTCGTGGCGGCCGGCCAGCGTCTGTACCAGCGCCAGGTTGGCCATGTAGCCGGTCGAGAACAGCAGCGCGCGCTCGCGCCCGGTGAAGCGCGCCAGCGCCTGCTCCAGTTCCACATGGGCGCGGGTGTGGCCGTTGATCAGATGGGCGGCCCCGGCCCCAAACCCGTAGCGGTCGAGGGCCTCGCGGGCGGCGGCGGCGACGGCCGGATCCGCCGCCAGACCCAGGTAGTCGTTGGAGCAGAAGGCAACAACCGGCTGGCCGTCGATGACCTGCTCCGGTTGCTGCGGACCGTCCAGCGTGCGCAGCCGGCGCCAGCGACCGTCCGTGCGCACGCGGTCGAGACGGGCCTGCAGGAAGGCCTGCAGCGAGGTGCTCATGGTGACGGACTCACGGCCGCAGCCCGGCGCGCAGGAAGATCGGCCAGTGCAGGCGGGCGGTGATGTCCGCGTTCGGCCACAGTGCGTGCAGGGCTGGCTCCAGTGCGGCCAGCGGATCCTGGCCGGCCGTCTGCGCGCGGCGGATGGCTGACCAGGTGCCGAGGTAGCCGAGCAGGGTGTCGCGGCCCCATTCGCGGTCGATCCGAAACTCGGGCGTCTCGATCTCCGGCCAGGGGAACGGCAGGTCGCGGTAGTGGCTGCGGATATGGCTGCGTTCTTCCGGCCACCAGGGCGCCAGGGTGGTGTCGTGAAAGTCGGTCAGCAGGCGGTCCAGCGCCGGGTCCTCGGCGCGCAGGATGCCGTAGCCCCAGATCGCCAGCAGGCCGCCCGGGCGCAGGACGCGTGCAACCTCGTCATGGAACTCGGCGTGGCGAAACCAGTGCGCGGCCTGGGCGACGCAGGCGAGATCCACCGAGGTATCGGCCAGTGCGCAGGCCTCGGCGGCGCAGGCTACTCGGTTGATCCCGGCTGTCGCCGGCAGAGCGGCCAGCAGGGCTGGGGCGGCATCGGTCGCTACGACCTGGGAGAAGTGAGGCTGCAGGCCCTGCGCGGCCTGGCCATTGCCGCTGGCGCAGTCCCAGGCCTGTTCGTGGTGCGGGGTGCGCGCGGCCAGCCAGTCAAAGAGATCGGCGGGGTAGTCCGGGCGGTGGCGGGCATACGCCGCCGCCACCGCCGAGAAATGATCGGGAAAGTCGCCCGCCACTGGCCGGTCGGCATCAGGCCGATGCGGAGGCGGGCCGGTCCGATTCCCCGGGGGCTTCCGGCCCGGTCTCCGGGTGCAGGCCGAGGCGTTCGAACAGCGCGAGGTCGTGGTTCTCGCCGGGGTTCGGTGTGGTCAGCAGGGTGTCGCCGTAGAACAGCGAGTTGGCGCCGGCCAGGAAGCACAGGGCCTGCATCTCGTCGGACATCTCGGTGCGCCCGGCGGACAGGCGCACGTAGGAGGCCGGCATCAGGATGCGGGTGGCGGCGATGGTGCGCACAAACTCCAGCGGGTCGAGGTCCTCGATCCCGTGCAGTGGGGTGCCCTCGACCTGGATCAGCTGATTGATCGGGACTGACTCCGGGTGCTTCGGCAGGTTGGCCATCTGCTGCAGCAGACGCGCCCGGTCACGGCGCGATTCGCCCATGCCGAGGATGCCGCCGCAGCATACGTTCATGCCCGCTTCGCGTACGTGTTCCAGGGTTTCCAGGCGGTCTTCGTAGGTGCGCGTCGAGATGATGTGCCCGTAGAACTCCGGCGAGGTGTCGAGATTGTGGTTGTAGTAGTCCAGACCTGCCTCGGACAGGCGCTTCGCCTGCTCGGCCTTCAGCATGCCGAGGGTCATGCAGGTCTCCAGACCCTCGTCCTTGACCGCGCGCACCATCTCGATCACGCGCTCCAGGTTCTTGTCGGTGGGGTTGCGCCAGGCGGCACCCATGCAGAAGCGGGTCGCACCCTGGGCGCGGGCGTTGCGCGCCGCCTCCAGCACCTCGTCCAGTGGCAGCAGGCGCTCGCGTTCCAGCTCCACTTCGTGGTGCGCGCTCTGCGGGCAGTAGGCGCAGTCCTCGGGGCAGGCCCCGGTCTTGATCGACAGCAACGTGCTGACCTGTACTGCGTTCGGATCGAAGTGTTCGCGGTGCACGGTCTGCGCGCGGAAGATCAGGTCATTCAGCGGCAGGTCGAGCAGGGCCTCGACCTCGTCGGTGTTCCAGTCGTGGCGGGGCGTGCTCATGAGTGTGGCTCCTTGTCGGCTTCCGCCGGGATGGCGACATCGGCCCAGGGTTCGCGGTAGACGCGGAACAGGGCGTAGACCGTCCACGGCAGCAGGATGGCGGCAGCCACGGCCCAATAGGCGCGGTAGTAGGCCAGATCCGGCGGGAAGAAGGTGGCGACCCCGATCAGCAGGCCCATCAGCGCGTAGTAGCGATAGGCCGCCCACTGCGTGAAATGGCCCACGCGCGGATCGGGGTGGTGCTTGTTCAGGGCGTACACCAGCATGGAGGCGCCAAACCACAGCACTAGCGGCACGATGCCCATGATCGCGGCAATGATGAAGCCGACTCCGACCCCCTCGCTGCTAACCACAAACAGCGGGATGCCGGCAATCGACACGCTGATCAGATTGCCGACGTCGAACATCGCGGCGGCGCGCCGCGAACTGCGTGCGGAGACGGTCTTGGTCGCCATGGACTACCCTGAATGCAAAAGCGGAAGCATACCATCATGGCTCATCCCCCTTCAGCCACGCCGGGGCAAACTGGAGAGCGATCGGGCGCGCTGCGTGCGCTGAGCGCCTGGGCGGCCCGGGCGCTGTATCCCGACCACTGTGGCTTGTGTCTGGCCCCGTTGCCGGAGGGCGGGGCCATCTGTCCTGCCTGCCGCAAGGACCTGGTGCGGGTGGAGGCCCCGTGCCCGGGTTGCGCGGCACCCCTGCCGGCGACAGTGGCCTGCCCCGCCTGTCAGCGCCGCCCTCCGGCAGTAGACGCCCTGCGGGCGCCATGGGCCTATGCCTGGCCGCTGGATCGGGTGCTGCTGGCCTACAAGCGCAGCGGCCACGCCCGCGCTGAACGGATCCTCGTGGACCTGGCCGCACAGGCAGCCCGCGAACGCCGGGATGTGCCGACACCGTTGCCTACCCGCGTGGTGCCCGTTCCATTGCACCCCTCGCGCCTGCGCGAGCGCGGGTTCAATCAGTGCGAGCCGCTGGCGCGGTGCGTCGCCGAGGTCCTGGGGCTCCCGCTGGATACCGCATGCGTTCGCCGCGTACGGGCCACGCCTTCGCAGCAGACGCTGAGCGGTCCACAGCGGCGCCGGAACCTGCGCGATGCATTTGCCGTGAACGCGGAGTTGGCGGGCGAGCGGGTGCTGCTGGTGGACGATGTGGTCACGACCGGGGCGACCCTGGATGCGCTGGCCCGTGCGCTGCGGGCGGCGGGAGCGGCATCGGTCGAGGGTCTGGCGCTTGCCCGCGCGTAACCGAGTTAGCCCCCCAGATGATGGTCTGCGATCATCGCGAGCAGGACCACGGCACCGAGATAATGGTTGTTCTTGAATGCCCGCAGGCAGTCGGTCGGCTCGCGTTCGGCGATCAGGAACTGCTGGTAGAACATCAGCATCGCCACGATCACCAGCCCCGCCGTGTAGTAGCCGCCGAGCCCGGCATGCTGGCCGATCAGGTACAGCCCCAGCCAGACGAGCACCTGGAGCCCCGCGGTGATCAGACGGTCCATCTCGCCGAACGCGATGGCGGTGGACTTCACCCCGATTTTCAGGTCGTCTTCTCGGTCCACCATCCCGTAGAAGGTGTCATACACCACGGTCCAGGCCAGCACGGTCACGTACAGCAGCCAGGCGAGCGGCGGCGGGTGATCCCCGGTGACCGCGGTAAAGGCCATGGGCACGGCCCAGGCGAAGGCCGCGCCCAGGTGCACCTGCGGAAAGTGGTGAAAGCGCTTGGCGAAGGGATAGGTAGCGGCCAGCACCACCGCGACCAGGGAATAGAGAATGGTCAGCAGGTTGGTGAACAGGACCAGCACGAAGGCGGTCAGGGCCAGCACGGCGAAGGTCGCCAGTGCCTCGTTCGGGGTGATCGTGCCCAGCGCCAGCGGGCGGTCGCGCGTACGGGCGACATGGGCGTCGAAGTCGCGGTCCGCGTAGTCGTTGATCGCACAGCCGGCCGAGCGCATCAGCACGACGCCGGCAACGAAGATGAAGATCAGCGAACCCGGCGGCCAGCCCTCGGCTGCGATCCAGAGCGCCCACAGGGTCGGCCACAGCAGCAGATAGATGCCGACAGGTCGGTCCAGGCGGACCAGTCGGGCCAGTTCCCACAGGCGTGCACGTGCGTCCATGGCGGCCAAGCTTACCAGCCCGGCGCGCCGGATGGATGCGGAAGGGGGCGGGTCGGGCAATCCCCGGCCCGGCCGCGCTGGGGGCCGGCGCTCAGTCCGCGGTCAGCGGGAACAGGGTCAGTTCTACACGCCGGTTCAGCGCTCGGCCCTCGGCGGTTTCGTTGGTCGCGATGGGCTGATGCGGCCCGAAGCCGACGGTGTCGACGCGCACCGACTGGACGCCGCGCCGTATCAGGGCGCGCCCGACGCTCTGAGCGCGCCGTTCCGACAGGTCCATGTTGTACTCGACGCGTCCGGTGATGTCGGTATGGCCGGCGACCTCGATACCGGTCTGGTCGTATTCGGCCAGGACCAGCGCCACCGAGTTCAGCACCTCCTCGAACTCCGGTTTGATGTCGGTGCGGTCGATATCGAAGGTGATGTGCCCGGGCATGTTCAGGATGATGTTGTCGCCGTCGCGGGTCACGCTGACACCGGTTCCCCGCAGCTGCTCGCGCAGCTCGGCCTCCTGGCGGTCCATGTAGTTGCCGATCGCACCGCCGGCCAGGGCCCCGATCCCGGCCCCGATCATCGCGCGCTGGGTGCGGTTGCGGCGGCTGGTGATGCTGCCGACCACGGCCCCGGCAGCCGCGCCGACACCGGCGCCGATGGCCGTGCGCGATACCCGCTCCTCGCCGGTATAGGGATCCGTGGTGGTACAGCCGATGGCGAAGGTCAGAAAACCGACCAGTACCAGAACACCAATGCGCGAGATCATGCTTGCCCCCCAGCCGGGAAGGAACTCCCGGGTTTCAGTCTGCGCCCACGGGCGCGCTCGGGAACAGGATTGCGCCGTTGCTTGAACGGAAGGTGAACCGGGCGTCAGGCCGTGTCGTTTTCGTGACGCAGTTGGCGCAATACCGGGGTGGTGTCGGGGTGGATGCCGCGCCAGGTCGCGAAGGCCTCGGCGGCCTGCTCGACCAGCATGCCCAGGCCGTCCGACGTCTGCCGGCAGCCAGCATCCCGGGCCCAGTCAAGGAACCGGGCCGCACCGGGGCCGTAGACCAGGTCGTAGGCCAGGCTGTCCGGGTGCACCAGCGTCGCGGGCAGGTTCAGGCCCGCGTCGGACAGGCCGGCGGCGGTGGCGTTGATGACCAGATCGAACGGGCCGGCGGGCAGGGCGTCGAGGCCGCAGGCGGAGAGCTCGGTATCGATCGCCAGGTCGGCGAAGTCCTCGGCCAGTGCCTCGGCCCGCGCCGCAGTGCGGTTGGCGATCACCAGCTGTGCGGGGTGGCGCTCCAGCAGGGGCTGCAGCAGCCCGCGGGTCGCGCCGCCGGCCCCGAGGATCAGGATGCGCCGGCCGGGCACCTCGCCACCCAGGCGGTCGAGGTCGCGGCAGAAGCCGATGCCGTCGGTGTTGTCGCCGTGGAGCTGGCGCTCGTCGTCGCGCCAGAGGGTGTTCACGGCGCCGGCGCGCCGGGCGCGGTCGGTCAGGACCCGGGCCAGGGCGAACGCCTCTTCCTTGAACGGGACGGTCACGTTCAGGCCGCGGAACCCGGAGGAGAACCATGCCCAGACCTCCTCGGCGAACTGCCCCGGGGTGCCGAGCAGGGCCTCGTAGGTCAGGTGCTGCCCGGTCTGTTCGGCGAATAGGGCATGGATGCGCGGCGACAGCGAATGGCGGATCGGGTTGCCGACCACGCCATAACGATCGGGGCGCGGCTCGCTCATCGGGCCGCGTCCTCCGTCAGCCATTCGGCCACGGTGCGGGCGTAGTAGGTGAGGATGCCGTCGGCCCCGGCGCGCTTCATGCCGGTCAGGGCCTCCAGCACGCAGGCGCGCTCGTCCAGCCAGCCGCGTTCGGCGGCGGCCTTGAGCATCGCGTACTCGCCGGAGACGTGATAGACGAAGGTCGGGCGCTGGAACTCGTCGCGAATCCGGCGGACCACGTCCAGGTACGGCATCCCCGGCTTGACCATCACCATGTCGGCGCCCTCGGCCAGGTCGAGCGCGACCTCGTGCAGGGCCTCATCGCCGTTGGCCGGGTCCATCTGGTAGGTCTCCTTGCCGCCCTTGCCCAGATTGCTGGCCGAGCCCACCGCATCGCGGAACGGCCCGTAGAAGGCCGAGGCGTACTTGGCGGAGTAGGCGAGGATGCGCGTGTGCACGTGCCCGCCATCTTCCAGCGCGGTGCGGATCGCGCCGATGCGCCCGTCCATCATGTCGGAGGGGGCGACCACGTCGGCCCCGGCCGCGGCATGCGACAGCGCCTGCTTCACCAGCGCCTCGACGGTGATGTCGTTCACCACGTAGCCGTCATCGTCGATGATGCCGTCCTGGCCGTGGGTGGTGAACGGGTCCAGGGCGACGTCGGTGATCACGCCGAGCTCGGGGTGGGCCTGCTTCAGCGCGCGTACCGCGCGCTGGGCCAGGCCCTCGGGGTTCCAGGCCTCGGCGGCATCCAGGCTCTTCTTCTCGCCCGGGACCACCGGGAACAGGGCCAGCGCCGGGATGCCGAGGCGCACGGCGGCGGCCGCCTCCTCCAGCAGCAGGTCGATGCTGACGCGCTCCACGCCGGGCATCGACGGCACCGCCTCGCGCACCCCTTCGCCCTCGGTGACGAACACCGGCAGGATCAGGTCGTCCGCGCGCAGGTGATGCTCGCGCATCAGGCGGCGGGAGAAGGCGTCGCGGCGCATGCGGCGCGGACGGCCGGCGGGATAGGGGGCGATCGGTGCGGTCATGCGGGTCGTCCTTGTTGGTGGGTCAGCCGGCGGACTCGGCCAGCCAGTCGCGCGGCTTCAGATAGCGCTCGTAGAGTTCGGCCTCGGGCGTGCCGGCCTCCGGCTGGTAGTTGTATTCCCAGCGCACCAGCGGCGGCAGCGACATCAGGATCGACTCGGTGCGCCCGCCCGACTGCAGGCCGAACAGGGTACCGCGGTCGTAGACCAGATTGAACTCGACATAGCGCCCGCGCCGGTAGAGCTGGAACTGGCGCTCGCGCTCGCCGTATTCGGTCGCGTGGCGACGCTCGACGATCGGGCCATAGGCATCCAGATAGGCATTGCCGACGCTCTGCATGTAGCCGAAGGCGTGCTCGAAGCCGCCCTCGCTGAAGTCGTCGAAGAACAGCCCGCCGACGCCGCGCGGCTCGTCGCGGTGCTTGAGATGAAAGTACTCGTCGCACCACTGCTTGTGCGCCGGGTAGAGGTGCTCGCCGAACGGACGACAGGCGGCCTCGGCCGTGCGGTGCCAGTGGATGCAGTCCTCGTCGAAACCGTAGTACGGGGTCAGGTCGAAGCCGCCGCCGAACCACCAGATCGGCTCCTCGCCGGGCTTCTCCGCGATGAAGAAGCGCACATTCGCGTGCGAGGTCGGCACATACGGGTTGTGCGGGTGGATCACCAGCGACACGCCGGTGGCCTGGAACGAGCGTCCGGCCATCTCCGGGCGGTGCGCGGTGGCCGAGGCCGGGAGGTTGTCGCCCATCACATGGGAGAAGTTGACCCCGGCCTGCTCGAAGACCCGCCCCTCGTGCATTACACGGGTGCGGCCGCCGCCGCCGGCCGGGCGTTCCCAGGCGTCCTCCTGGAAGCGGGCCTGGCCGTCCAGGCCCTCGAGACCCTGGCAGATGCGGTCCTGCAGGCCCTGCAGGTAGTCGATGACACGGTCGATGGAGACGTGGTCCTGGCTCATGCTGCGTCCCGGTTGGTTATTCGTGGGTATCCGGCGCGCCCCGGAGCCAGGCCCCGGTGCGGGCATCGCGGATCGTGCTGGGTGCGGTGCGCCCGCCACATTCTGCCTGCAGGATCGCGTCGATGCCCGCCCCGAGCTGCGTGTTCACGCAGTCCCAGGTGCGGCAGGGCTCTATGCCCGCGCGGTTGGCGCTGGTGGAGACCAGGGGGCTGCCCGCGGCCGCGCACAGCGCGCGCGTCTCCGGGTGGGCGGTGACGCGTACCGCGAGGCTGTCGTGTTCGCCGCGCAGCAGCGGCGGGCAGGCATCGGTGACGGGTAGCAGCCAGGTGGTCGGCCCAGGCCAGCTGGCGTCGATCTCGGCCCGGCGTTCGGCCGGTAGCGGCGCCAGCCAGGGCGCGAGGCGATCCAGCCGGTCGGTGACCACAATCAGTCCCTTGGTGGCCGGGCGGCCCTTGATCTCGAGGATGCGATCGATCGTCCGGGGGTCATCCGGGCGGCAGCCAAGGCCGAAGACCGCCTCGGTGGGGTAGGCGACCACGCCGCCGTCGCGCACGCACTGCGCGACGGGCTCGATCTCGGGGGTTAGCAGCGGTTGGCTATTCGGATCCACGGTCGCCGGAGGGCTGGGCACTCAGGCGGCTGTCGCCGCTGCCGGATTTCGCGCTACCAGACTTGGCGGTCGAAGCCTTCTTCGCCGGGGCCTTCTTCGACGTGCTCGTCTTCTTTGCGGTGGCCTTTTTCGTGCCCGTCTTGCTGGCGGCCTTCTTGGTGGTGGCTGCCTTTTTCGTGGTCGTCTTCTTTGCGGTCGACGACTTGGAGGCGGTCTTCCCGGAGGACTTGCCGGTCGACTTGGCCGCCCCCTTGCGGCCGCGGCCCTTGCGTTCCGGGGCGGCGGCGATCAGTTCCTGGCACTGTTCCAGCGTCAGGGACTTGGGATCGGTCTCCTTGGGGATCTTGGCGTTCTTGTTGCCGTCGGTCACGTAAGGGCCGTAGCGCCCGTTGAGGACCTGGATGCCCTCTTCGTCGAAGCTCTTGATGAAGCGTTCGGCGTCCTTCTTCTTCTTCTCGGCGACGATCTCCAGCGCGCGCGGCAGCTCGATGGTCCAGACGTCGTCGTCCGGGCCGAGGGAGGCGTACTTGGAGCCGTACTTCACGTACGGTCCGAAGCGGCCGATGTTGACCATCACCGGCTCGCCCTCGGGCGTCTCGCCGAGGTCGCGCGGCAGCTTGAATAGCTCCAGCGCCTCGTCGAGGGTGATTTTGTCCATCTTCTGCCCGGGCAGCAGGCCGGCGAAGCGCGGCTTCTCCTCGTCGTCCTTGGTGCCGATCTGCACGATCGGGCCGAAACGGCCCAGGCGCACGCTGACCGGGCGTCCGCTCTGCGGATCGGGGCCCAGTTCGCGCGACTGCACGGCCTCGGCGCGAGTGACGTTTTCTTCCTTCTCCTTCACCCGGTCGCGGAAGTCGCCCCAGAAATCCTCCAGCACCGGGACCCAGTCCTTCTCGCCGCGCGAGATCGCGTCCAGCTCGTCTTCCAGCTTCGCGGTGAAGTCGTAGTCCACGTAGCGGTCGAAGTGCTGGGTCAGGAAGCTGTTCACGATCCGGCCGGTGTCGGTCGGGATGAAGCGCTTGCCGTCCATCTCCACGTACTCGCGCGACTGCAGCGTGGAGATGATGCTGGCGTAGGTGGACGGACGGCCGATGCCGTATTCCTCCAGCGTCTTCACCAGGCTGGCCTCGGTGTAGCGCGGCGGCGGCTCGGTGAAGTGCTGGTCGGCGGTGACCTCTTCCAGCTGGACCGTGTCGCCCTCGGCCATTTCCGGCAGGCGCTTGTCCTCGTCGTCATCCTGCGCGTCGTCGCGGCCCTCCTGGTAGACGGCGATGAAGCCGGGGTCGACCAGGGTGGAGCCGGTGGCGCGGAACTGGTGTCGGCTGTCACCCGGGACCAGGTCGGCGGCCACGGTGTCGAAGGTCGCGTGGATCATCTGGCAGGCGACGGTGCGCTTCCAGATCAGGTCGTACAGCCGGGCCTGGTCACTGCTCAGGCGGGCGCGGACCTCGTTCGGCAGGCGGCGCACGGAGGTCGGGCGGATAGCCTCGTGGGCCTCCTGCGCGTTCTTCGACTTGGTCTTGTACTGGCGCGGGCTGTCGGGGACGTTGTTGGCGCCATAGCGCTCCTCGATCAGGCCGCGGATCTCGCCAATCGCCTCGCCGGCCAGGGCCACCGAGTCGGTACGCATATAGGTGATCAGGCCGATCGCGCCGGAGCCCAGATCGATCCCCTCGTACAGCTGCTGCGCGGTGCGCATGGTGCGCGATGCGGTGAAGCCCAGCTTGCGCGAGGCCTCCTGCTGCAGGGTCGAGGTGGTGAACGGCGCGGCCGGGTTGCGGCGGCGCTGCTTCTTCTCGACCTTGGCGACACGCAGCTCGCCGTTCGCGGCCTCGGTCAGGCGCTTCTGGGCGTCATGTGCGAGTTCGGCGCTGTTCAGGTCGAACTGGTCCAGCTTGTTGCCGTCCAGGTAGGTCAGGCGCGCGGTGAACGGCTGCTCCTGGCGCTCGACCTTCGCATCCAGGGTCCAGTATTCGCGCGGGACGAAGGCCTCGATCTCGTTCTCGCGCTCGCAGATCATGCGCAGTGCCGGGCTTTGCACGCGCCCGGCGGACAGGCCGCGCTTGATCTTGCGCCACAGCAGCGGGGAGAGGTTGAAGCCGACCAGGTAGTCCAGCGCGCGGCGCGCCTGCTGGGCATCGATCAGCGGCTTGGCCAGGTCGCGCGGTTCCTCGATCGCCTGCTGGATCGCCTTCTTGGTGATCTCGTGGAACACGACCCGATGCACGCCACGATCGTCTAGCAGGCCGCGGTCACGCAGCACCTCGTAGAGATGCCAGGAGATTGCCTCGCCTTCACGGTCGGGGTCAGTCGCGAGGATCAGGTCATCGGATTTCTTCAGAGCCTTGGCGATCGCCTCGATCTGCTTTTCGCTGCGCTCGATCACGTCGTACTTCATGCGGAACCCGTTTTCCGGGTCCACCGCCCCTTCCTTGGGGACCAGGTCGCGGACATGGCCATAGGAGGCCATGACCTGGTAGTCCGGGCCGAGATATTTTTCGATGGTCTTGCCCTTGGCGGGCGACTCTACAATGACGAGGTGCTTGCTCATGTCGCTCGGGACCGTCTCCGTGGCAGCGGGTTCCGTATCGGGGCGATCGCGGTCGCATGGCAGCGACCGGGTTCACGGGCGCTAAAGACTAGAGGAGGAAAACGCCCGTGGCTACCGCATTGTCTGCGGAGGACGGTGGACTCAGTGCAGATAATCCACGGCCGACGGGCCGGCATCGTCGCGCATCACCTCTTCCAGGCGGGAATAGGCGATCGCATCGTCGGGCTGGTTGAACAGCACCATCAGCACCACCCAGCGCAGCTGGTCGAGGTCGATCTCCTCGGCGTCCAGTTCCATCACGCGGTCCAGTACCAGCTCGCGGGTGCCGGCGGTCAGCAGCCCGTTTTGCTCCAGGTGCAGCAGGAAGCCGTGCGCCTCGGTGTCCAGGCGCTTGCGCTCTTCCGGGGCATAGATGCGCTGGGCCGCGCTGTCGCCGCCGCGACCGGTGAGGGGGGCCTCGCTCATCAGGCGATCCAGCCAGCCCAGGGCGCGGTCGATCTCGGGGCGGGCGAAACCGGCCTCCACCAGGTGGCGTTCCAGTTCCGCGCGATCCGGCTCCTCGTCGGATTCCTCGTCCATGGTGTGCTCGAACAGGTACATGAGCACATCCAGCACGCTTTCGTTCATGATTCAGGGGATCCTGCGTCGAGGCGCTGGTAGCGCCCGTGGTCGAGGGCGGCCACACGGCCGTTGAGTTCCAGCAAAACCAGCATGGATGAAAGGCGCTCGATGGTCAATTTGGTGCGATCCCGCAGGGTTTCCAGCGGGATCGGGTCAAAACCCATCGCGTTCAGCACGCGTTCCTGCTCCGGATCCAGTGGCTCCCGGGCCGGTTCCGGTGGTGTGCTGGCTGTCTCCCCGGGGGCGACGCCGAGCCAGTCCGCCAGGTCTTCCAGCACCTCGTCGGCCGATTCCACGAGTTGCGCCCCATCACGGATCAGGCGATGGCAACCTCGGCTGACCGGGCTCAGTACCGAGCCCGGCACCGCGTAGACCTGCCGGCCCTGTTCCGCCGCCAGGCGGGCGGTGATCAGCGATCCGCTCTTCAGTGCGGCCTCGACCACGACCGTGCCCAGGGCCATGCCGCTGATCACCCGGTTGCGCTGCGGGAAGTTGCGCGCCAGTGGGCGCGTGCCGGTTGGCCACAGCGATACGACCAGTCCGTGATCCGCGATGCGGTGGGCGAGGCGACGATGCTGCGCCGGGTAGATGCGGTCGGGGCCGGTCGCGACGACTGCGATCGTGCGGCCACCGGGGGCAGCCAGGGCGCCCTCGTGGGCCACCCCGTCGATGCCGCGCGCCAGGCCGCTGGTCACCACCACGCCGGCACCGGCGAGCTCGCGCGCGAACTCCCCGGCCAGGCGTTCGCCCTGCGGCGTGCACTCGCGTGCGCCGATGATTGCGATTTGCGGCCGATGCAGCAGGCTCGGGTCGCCGTTCAGGTACAGGACCGGGGGCGGATCGGGGATTTCGGCCAGTAGCGGCGGGTAGTCGGGGTCATCCCGGCATAGCAGGTGGTGCCGCTCGTCCTGGTCGAGCCAGGCCTGGTCGGCATCGGCGGCTGCCGTGCGGGCCGCCGGGTCGATATTCAGCTCGACGCCGTGATGGCGCCATTCGCTAGGAGAAGCGGCCAGGGCGGCGCCGGGACCGCCAAAGGCCTCGACCAGATGCAGCAGGCGCTGGTGGCCGAGCCCCGGGGTGTTGATCAGTTCCAGCCAGGCGCGCTGATGCGTCGCCCGGTCCCAGTCGTCGGTCATCGGTGGTGCGGATGCCCGTGCGAGCGGATCAGTGCGACGGATGGCGGACCTTGTCACCCTCGCGCAGGGTGCGGTCGGACTCCGTGACCAGGATGTAGGAGACCTTCTCGAAGGTCTGGAACACCATCACCGTTCCGACCGATTCCTCGGGCAAGGTCACGACCTCGTTCGCCCGGTCGCTGATCGGGTCGCGAACCTGGCGGCCGGCGGTGTAGGCGGTCATCACCTGGCCGTTCTCGATGCCGTCACGCTCGCCACGGTTGATGATCGCAGCCTGGAGCTGGCCGATCTGGCTGATCGCGTCGAACAGGGAGATGATCGTGCCCTCCAGGTCTTCTGGCGGACGTCCGATCTCGAACAGCATGTCCTGTTCATCGGCATAGGGGACCAGGCGGTCGCCACGGATGGCTTCGCGCTCACCCTTGCGGATGTTTGCGCGTGCCACGTTGCCGGGCTCGACGATCTCGGCCTCGCCAATCGGCAGGGTCGCAATGCCCAGGTTCTCGCCGGTGTCCGGGTCCACCAGCTCGCCGTCACGACGCACGATGTGATAGAGGTCGTATTGCTGGGTGTCTTCGGCATTGCGCACGTAGACGCGGTCGCCCGGGCCGAAGATCACGCGCTCATCCTGCGAGGCCAGGATGTAGGGGGCGTTGTCCAGCGTCTCGTCGTCCAGCACCTGCGGACGGAACATGAACGACTGCAGCGTGGAGATCGGGGTCGCATCCTCATCGCGATCGACTACGCGAATCTCGGGCGACAGACGCTTGGTCGGGCGAACGCGCGGGCCGCCATCCACGGTGATGCGCGGTTCGCCGTCCACGTAGTAGATGCTGAGTACGTCGCCCGGATAGATCAGATGCGGGTTCTCGATCTCGGGGTTCACCAGCCAGATCTCCGGCCAGTACCACGGATCGCGCAGGAACATCGCGGCGATGTCCCACAGGGTGTCGCCCTCGCGGACCACGTAGCGTTCGGGAGCGGATTCGCGGATCTCGGGTTCCGGCTCCGGGGTCTCGGCGGCCCGGTCGGTTTCGCGGGAGGTGTCCTCGCTGCGGGCCGTTTGTGTGGCCTCGGTGTCCTCGGCGGTGGCAGCCCCCTCTTCGGTCTGGGTGGCTGCGCAGGCGCCGAGCAACAGCGTTACACTGAATAAAATGCCCGGCAGAACGAAGGTCGTGGTCGCCCTGGTCTTGTACATTGCTGTCCCCTGTCAGATCCGCGCGCTCCCCGAGCCTTCTTTTGCTTTAGCCCGGCCCCATGCGGATGACGCAATTCCGCGGATATTGCGGTCCAACGTTAGCAGAATTGCGGCATCTGTACAGTACAAAGTTTGAGGTTTTTCATGGCCAAGCGCGAAATACTGCATTTCCCGGATCCCCGCCTGCGTCTGCAGGCGGAGCCGGTCGAGACGGTGGACGACGAGGTCCGCACTCTGGTCGACGACATGCTGGAAACCATGTACGACGCGCCGGGCATTGGTCTGGCGGCCACCCAGATCAACGTGCAAAAGCGGGTGTTGGTGGCGGATGTCTCCGATGACCAGAGCGAGCCGCACGTGCTGATCAACCCCGAGATCCTCGAGACCTCCGGCGAGGAGGAGATGGACGAGGGCTGCCTGTCGGTGCCCGGATTCTACGAGCGGGTGCAGCGCGCCGACCGTATTCGTGTGCGTGCCCTCGGCCGAGACGGCCAGCCCTATGAGCTCGATATCGATGGCCTTCTGGCCGTGTGTATCCAGCACGAGATCGACCACCTCGACGGCAAGCTGTTCGTGGACTACCTCTCCAGCCTGAAGCGCAATCGCATCCGCAAGAAGCTGGAGAAGCAGGGCGCGCGGGCCGGCGCGGGAGACAAGGCCGCGGCGCCCGCCGTCTGATGAAGCAAGGCAACAAGGACGTGCCATTGCCGCGTGTGGTCTACGCGGGTACACCCGACTTCGCGGTCCCTGCGCTGGAGGCCCTGATCGAGCGCGGCCCGAGGCCCGTGGCCGTCTACACCCAGCCGGATCGCCCGGCGGGGCGGGGGCGCCAACTGCGCCCGAGCCCGGTCAAGGTCGCCGCCGAGGCGGCCGGCATCCCGGTGCTGCAGCCGGAATCCCTGAAATCGCCCGAGGCCCAGGCCGAACTGGCCGCCTGGCGCCCGGATATCCTGATCGTAGCGGCCTACGGGTTGATCCTGCCGCGAACGGTGCTGGAGATCCCGGGCCGGGGCGGGCTGAACATCCACGCCTCGCTGTTGCCCCGCTGGCGCGGTGCGGCACCGATCCACCGCGCGATCCTGGCCGGCGATACCGAGACCGGGGTCTGCCTGATGCAGATGGCGCCCGGCCTGGACACGGGCCCGGTGCACGCCTGTCGCTCGACCCCGATCACGGCGACGACGACCACCGGTGAGATGCACGATACGCTGGCCACGCTGGGCGCCGAGCTGCTGCTGGAGCGGCTGCCCGAGATCCTCGCGGGGCGTTCGCAGCCGGAACCACAGGACGATGCCGGCGCGACCTACGCGCACAAGCTGGAAAAGGGTGAGGCCTGGCTGGATTTTGCCCGCCCGGCGGTGGAGCTGGATCGCCAGGTGCGGGCCTTCAACCCCTGGCCGGTTGCCCAGGCGCGCTGGGGCGAGCAGGTGATCCGCGTGCATGCCGCGCGCCCTTTGCCCGGGCCGGCGGACCCGGAGCCGGGCACCATCCGAGCCGCGGGCCGTGACGGGGTGCAAGTGGGCACCGAACAAGGTCAGCTGCTTCTGGAGACCGTGCAGCTGCCGGGCAAGCGCCCGGTTGCGGCCGCGGACTGGGCCAATACTACGGCGCTGATCGGGCAGCGCCTCGCGGGCGGCTGAGCGATGGCGGGCAAGCGCAACGGACGCATCGTACCCTCGCGGGTGGACTCGCGCTCCCCGCGCCAGCGGGCGCTGGAGGCGGCCGAGGGGGTCGTATTGCAGGGGCATTCCCTGACGCGCGCGGTCGAGCACGCAACCGAAGGGCTGAACGCCCGCGACGCGGCCTGGGTGCAGGCGCTGGCCTACACCACGCTGCGCTGGTATCCGCAACTGTCGGCGCTGGTAAACGGGTTCCTGGAGCGCCCGCTGCGCAAGAAAGACGCCGTGATCGGTGTGCTGCTGGCGCAGGGGCTGGCCGAGCTGATGCATTTCTCTACCCGTGACCACGCGGCCGTGCGCGAGACCGCGGAGCTGGCGCGGGCCATCCATCGCCCCGGTGCGGTGGGGCTGATCAATGCGGTACTGCGGCGCGCGCAGCGCGAACAGGATGCGCTGGAGGCGGCAGTCCGGGAAGACCCGGCGCTGCGTTATGCCGTTCCGGAATGGCTGCTGGAGGCGATCCGCGCCTCCTGGCCCGACGACTGGGAGACGTTGCTGGAGGCGGCCACCCGTCCCGCACCTATGACCCTGCGCGTGAACCTGTCCCGCACCTCGCGCGAGGACGCCCTCCAGGCGCTGGTCGAGGCGGGGCACCCGGCACAGGCGCATCCTCAGCTGGAGGCAGCCCTGACACTGGAGGAACCCGCGGACGTCGCTCGACTGCCCGGTTTTGCCGAGGGCCGGCTCTCGGTGCAGGACGCCTCTGCGCAATGGGCGGCGGTCCTGCTCGATCCGCAGCCGGGCGAACGCGTGCTGGATGCCTGCGCGGCCCCGGGCGGCAAGACCGGTCATCTGCTGGAACGGGCGGGTGGTGATCTCCAGTTGACTGCGCTGGACAACGATGCCGAGCGACTTGTGCAGGTGCGCGAAAATCTCGACCGACTGGGCTTCGCCGCGCAACTGACCGCGGCCGACGTCGCCGACCCCGATGCCTGGTGGGATGGCCAGCCCTTCGATGCGATCCTGCTGGATGTGCCCTGCTCGGCGACCGGGGTGATCCGGCGTCACCCGGACATCAAGACCCTGCGTCGCGCCGACGACATCCCGCGCCTGGCGGCGGAGCAGGCGCGTATTCTGGAGGCGGCCTGGGGACTGCTGCGCCCTGGCGGGCGCCTGCTGTATGCGACCTGTTCGCTCCTGTCGGAGGAGAACGGCGCGGTGGTCGCGGGCTTTCTCCAGCGCACGCCGGATGCGCGCGCGCTGGAGCCCGAGGGCGGCCCGCCGATCGCCGGCGCGCACGTACGCTCGGTCGGCTGGGCGCTGCCGCTGGGCCTGGAAGGCGGCGATGGCTTCTACTACGCGTTGTTGACAAAGGACTAGGGCATGCGCGCGGGGCGGTCGCCGATCGGATTCCTGCTGGCGTGGTCGCTCGTGCTGGCGCTGGTCCCGGGTACGGCGCAGGCCCTGGAGATCCGCGACGCCCGGCACATGTGGATGGACGATGACACCCTGCTGGTGCGCCTCGTGCTCGACATGCGACTGCCGCAGGTGCTGGAAGATGCGCTGGCCAATGGGGTCACACTGGAGTTCGAGGCCGAGGCCCGGATCGAACGGGATCGCTGGCTGGGACGGGAGTCCGTGCAGCGCGAGACACGCCGGGTCAAGCTGCAATATTTTGCGCTGAACCGGTATTACCTGGTAACCGACGTGAACGATGACCGGATGGAGCTCAAGCCGACCCTGGGCGATGCCCTGGAGTATGTCGCCCGCCGACTCGGGCGCCTGCCGATGCACGGCGTCCCGGGGGCGGTGCGCGAGCGGCCGGAAGACTACAACATGGCCGCGCGGCTGTTGCTTGTGTATTCGGCGCTGCCCTTGCCGTTGCAGCTGGATGCCGGTCTGCGCGGTGACCTCACCACCCGGCGGGAGTGGCATCGATGGTCCCTGGATTAAGACGCTTCCCATGGGGCCTGCTGGGCATGGGCCTGCTGTTCCTGCTGCTGCTGACCTCGCTGGTGGTCATGGGCGGGGCGGCGCAGGACCAGGCCCGCTTCGAGCAGCTGTTCCTGTGGCTGCTGGTATTCCACGCCGCAATCCTGCTGGTGCTGGGGGGGCTGATCGTCCACCAGTTCGTGCGCATGGTCGCCCAGTATCGCCAGGGGGTGCCCGGCAGTCGCCTGACGCTGCGGCTGGTCGGGGGGTTCATGCTGGTCGCGGTGCTGCCGGTATCGGTCGTCTATTACTTCTCCTTCGAGTTCCTGAACGAGGGCGTGGACTCCTGGTTCGACGTGCGCGTGGACTCCGCGCTGGAGGATGCCCTGGAGCTGTCGCGTTCGTCGCTGGATCTGCGCGTGCGCCAGCTGGCGACCGAGACGCAGGAGATGATGAGCGAGCTGGAAGGGGTCTCGGAGGGTCTGGTTCCGCTGGCGTTGAATGACTACCGCCGTCAGGTTGGGGCCCAGGAGTTGACGCTGGTCGGCTCCAACAACCGCATCATTGCCTCGTCCACCGACAGCCCGATCCGCCGCCTGCCGAGTCCCCCCGGGGCCGATATCCTGATGCGGGTGCGCCCGGAGCAGCCGTATTCGCGACTTGAGCCGCAGACCGACGGCTCGCTGGTGATTCGCGTGGTGGCGACCACCAGTAGTCGAAGACCGGGGGCGGAGAACCGCATCCTGCAGGGGATTTATCCGGTCGATCCGCGCATGTCGGCCCTGTCACAACGCGTGGAGGATGCCTTTGCCGGCTACCGCGAATTCGCCTACCTGCGCGGCCCGATCATCCAGGGCTTTATCTTTACCCTGTCGCTGGCGCTGGCGATCTCGCTGATGGCGGCTTTGTGGGCCGGGCTTCTGGTGGCCAGGCGCATGGTGCGTCCGATCTCCGATCTGGTGCAGGGGACGCGCTCGGTCGCGGCTGGCGACTATTCCACCCGGCTCGCGGTGCAGCGGGCCGACGAGCTGGGCTTTCTGGTGCAGTCGTTCAATGCGATGACGCGCACGCTGAACGAGGCGCGTGACGAGGCCGAACGCAACCGCCGCCTGCTGGATGCCGAGCGCGCCTACCTGGAGAGCGTCCTGCAGCACCTGCGTTCCGGCGTGCTCGCGCTGGATGGCAGTCTGCGCCTTCGCACCGCGAACGAGGCCGCCGGCCAGATCCTGGAGTGCGACCTGCAGGGCGCCCGCACGCGTCCGATCTCCGAGCTGGGCGCCGAGTGTCCGCTGGTCGGGCAGTTCTTCGAGGCGATCAACGATGCCCTGGCGCGCCAGGAAGACGAGTGGTCGCGGCAGGTTGTCGTGTTTACGCGTTCCGGGCGCAAGGTGCTGATGACGCGTGCCGTTTGGCTGCCAACCTCGGGCTCCAGCCGCGGCCTGCACGCGATCGTGTTCGATGACATGACCGAGTTCCTGAAGGCGCAGCGCGACGCGGCCTGGGGCGAGGTGGCCCGGCGTCTGGCACACGAGATCAAGAATCCGCTGACCCCGATCCAGCTCTCCGCCGAGCGTCTGTCGCGCCGGCTCGGCAAGGTCCTGGACGGGGCTGACCGCGAGGTCTTGGATCGCGCGACTGGCACGATCATCCAGCAGGTGGAGGCGATGAAGACGCTGGTCAACGCCTTCCGCGATTACGCCCAGGCCCCGCGCCTGGAGCTGGGATCGGTGGACCTGAACCAGCTGATCCAGGATGTCTGCGAGCTGTATGTCGATTCCGACGGCCATTCCCGTGTGCAGACCGACCTGGAGTCGGGCCTCCCCGGGATTCGGGGCGACGCCGGACGCCTGCGACAGCTGCTGCACAACCTGATCAAGAACGCGCTGGAGGCCGGCAAGGACCAGGAGGCGTTCGTGGTGCATATCGCGACCGCCTATCTCGACGATCCGACCGGACCCCATATCGAGCTGCGGGTGACCGACACCGGCCCGGGTATCAAGCCCGAGTTGCTGGAACGCATCTTCGAGCCCTACACCACCGACAAGCCGCGTGGAACCGGTCTCGGTTTGGCGGTCGCGCAGAAGATCGTCGAGGAACATGGCGGCATGATTGAGTGCCATAATGAACCGGCGGGCGAAGGTGGGGCGGTTTTCCGCATTCGCATCCCGGTCGAACATACCCCGCAGGCCCTGGCCCACGAGGAACCGGAATGAGCGAACCCTACGTACTGGTCGTCGACGACGAACCGGATATCCGGATGCTGTTGCAGGATGTCCTCGAGGACGAGGGCTATCAGGTGGCGCTGGCCGGCTCGGTGGCCGAGGCCAAGGCTCAGCGCCGTAGTCGCCGGCCGGATCTGATTCTCCTCGACGTCTGGATGCCGGATGGCGACGGGATCTCCCTGCTCAAGGAGTGGGGCGACGACGAGGGTCTGCCCTGTCCGGTGGTGATGATCTCCGGCCACGGCAATGTCGAGACCGCCGTCGATGCCACGCGCCTGGGGGCCTACGACTTCATCGAAAAGCCACTGTCGATCGACAAGCTGCTGATCACGCTGAACAACGCCCTGGAGGCCGCCCGCCTCCAGCGCGAGAACGTGGGCCTGAAACGCCATGCCGGCACGGTCGCCGACCCGGTGGGCGGCAGTGCGGTGATGGTGAACCTGCGCGACCAGGTGCAGCGCATGGCGCAACACGACACCTGGGTGCTGATTACCGGCGAGCCCGGGGTGGGCAAACAGACCTTCGCCCGGCTGCTGCATGCGCGCAGCGCCCGTCGGGACAGTCCGTTCATCGTGGTATCGGTCGGTTCGCTGTCGGGCGACGAGGCCGTGGCCGAGCTGTTCGGAAGCGAGCAAGGCGATCGTGTGCGCTATGGGCTGCTCGAGCAGGCCGCCGGTGGCGTGCTGTTTCTCGACGAGGTCGCGGAGATGGATATGCAGACGCAGGGGCGTCTGCTGCATGCCCTGGATACCCAGCGCATTACCCGTATCGGCGGCGATCAGCCGATCAGCGTCAACGTGCGGGTGATTGCCGCCAGCCAGCATGACCTTGGCGCGGCGGTGGAGCAGGGCCGGTTTCGCGAGGACCTGTACTACCGGTTGAACGTCCTCCCGCTGGCCATCCCGCCGCTGCGCGAGCACGCGGAGGACATCCCGGAGTTGCTGGACTACCATATGCGCCATCTGCACCAGCAGGAAGGCCTGCCGATGCGGCTGTTCCAGCGTCCGGCGCTGGAGCGGCTGCAGCAGTATCAGTGGCCCGGCAACGTGCGCGAGCTGCGCAACCTGGTGCAACGGCTGATGATCCTCGGCTCCGGTGACGAGATCACCCGCGACGAGGTCGAGCGCACCCTGACCGGCCAGCCGCAGCGCGGTGAGGAGTTCGAGGAGGGGGCACTGGCGATCCCCGACCTGCCGCTGCGCGAGGCGCGCGAGCAGTTCGAGCGCGAGTATCTGATCCAGCAACTGGAGCGCTCGGAAGGCAACATGACACGGCTGGCCGAGCGGGTGGGGCTGGAGCGCACCCACCTCTATCGCAAGTTCAAGGCACTGGGCATCGATCCAAAACGGGTGAAGGCCGACGGCTGAGACGCCAGCCTTCGTTTCCCTGGCACGACGCCCTGACATCTCCGGGACGGGAGACGCATGAAGCACATCATCATCCTCGGCGCCGGGCAGGTGGGCCAGTCATTGGCCGAGGCCCTGAGCGCCGACGGCATCGACATCACCATCGTCGACTCCCGCGGCGAGCGCCTGGCCGAGCTGGAGGACCAGTTCGACATCAAGACGGTGAACGGCTTCGCCTCGCACCCGAGCGTGCTGGAGGCCGCCGGGGCACAGGATGCCTCGATGGTCATCGCGGTGACCGACTCCGACGAGGTGAACATGATCGCCTGTCAGGTTGCCTCGACCCTGTTCAACGTCGAAACCAAGATCGCCCGTGTGCGCTCACGGGATTACCACGAGACCCCGGAGCTGTTCGCCCAGGATGCGATGCCGGTGGACATGCTGATCTCGCCGGAGGCGATCGTCACCCGTCACATCCACCGCCTGATCGAGCATCCGGGCTCGCTGCAGGTGCTGGAGTTTGCCGAGGGGCTGGTCTCGCTGGTCGGCGTGCGCGCCTACTACGGTGGGCCGCTGGTCGGGCACGAGCTGAAGAACCTGCAAAGTGACATGCCCGGCATCCACACGCGGGTCGCGGCGATCTTTCGCCAGAACCGCTCCATCCAGCCGGATGGCAGCACCGTGATCGAGGCTGACGACGAGGTCTTCTTCGTCGCCGCGAAGAAGAACATCCGTGCAGTCACCTCGGAGCTGCGCAAGCTGGAAAAGCCCTACAAACGCATCATGATCGCCGGCGGCGGCAATATCGGCGAGCGCCTGGCGGAGACGCTCAGCAAGCGCTACCGGGTCAAGGTGATCGAGCGCGACCCGGATCGCGCCGACCACCTGGCGCGCTCGCTGCCCAGCAATGTGCTGGTCCTGCATGGCGACAGTGCGGACGACCGCTTCCTCGAATCGATCGGCATCGAGAACAACGACGTCTTCTGTGCGGTGACCAACGACGACCAGGCCAACATCTTTGCCGGCATGCTGGCCAAGCGCTGGGGCGTGCGCAAGGTGATGTCGCTGATCAACCGTCCGAGCTATGTGGACCTGCTGCAAAGCGGCACGATTGACGTCGCGATCTCGCCGCAGCAGGCGACCATCAGCGCGCTGCTGGCGCGCGTGCGCGAGGGCGGAACGGCCACCGTGCATACCCTGCGTCGCGGCGCCGCCGAGGCAATCGAGACGGTGGTGAACGGCGATGCCCGCACCTCCCAGGTGGTGGGGCGGCGGATCGAGGAGATCGACTTCCCCGAGGGTACGAGTGTGGGCGCGGTGGTGCGCGGCGAGGACGTGATCATCCCGCACCACGACACGGTGATCGAGGCCGGTGACCACGTGATCCTGTTCCTGACCGACCGGCGCAAGGTCAAGCAGGTGCAGCGCCTGTTCCAGCCCTCCGCGCTGTTCTTCTAGGTCGTACTGGCCGATGCTGCATTTCGCATCCACCGCCCGCCTGCTTGGGGTCCTGCTGACGCTGTTCAGCCTGACCATGCTGCCGCCGGCGGCGATCGGATTTCTCTACGGCGAGTCCACCGCCTGGGTGTTCCTGCAGGCGTTCGCGCTGCTGCTGCTGATCGGCGGGATCCTGTGGGGCTCGATGTACCGGGCGCGCAGCGACCTGCAGGTGCGCGACGGCTTCATCCTGGTCGTGCTGTTCTGGCTTGGGCTGGGGATTGCCGGGGCGGCGCCTCTGGTACTGGACCCGAACCTGCCGGTTTCGTTTACCGATGCGGTGTTCGAGTCCATGTCCGGGCTTACCACCACCGGGGCGACGGTGCTCACCGGGCTGGACGACCTGCCGCGCGCGATCCTGTGGTATCGCCAGCAGCTACAGTGGCTGGGTGGCATGGGGATCATCGTGCTGGCAGTGGCGATCCTGCCGCTGCTGGGCGTGGGCGGCATGCAGCTGTTCAAGGCCGAAACCCCCGGCCCGATCCGTGACAACAAGCTGACCCCGCGCATTGCCGAGACCGCGCGCAACCTCTGGTACATCTACCTGGGCCTGACCGTGGCCTGCGCGCTGGCCTACTGGGCCGCCGGGATGGAGGCCTTCGACGCGGTCGGGCATGCGTTCTCGACCATCGCGATCGGGGGGTTCTCCACCTACGACGCCAGTATCGGGCACTTCGATTCGGTGGCGATCGAGACGGTGGCGATCGCGTTCATGATTCTTGGCGGGATGAACTTTGCGCTGCACTTCCTGGTGCTGCACCGCGCGACCTGGAAGCCGTACCGGCGTGACGAGGAACTGCGTACCTACCTGATCCTGCTGGTCTCCGCCGCCGTGATCGTGGTCGGCTACATGCTGTGGAGCGGCTTTGCCGCCGATACGAACGATGCCCTGCGACGGGGGATCTTCCACGTGGTGTCGGTGGCGACCACCACGGGCTTCACCACCGATGCGTTCTACCTGTGGCCGGGCTTTCTCCCGGTGCTGCTGATCTTCCTGTCGTTCATCGGGGCCTGCACCGGCTCCACCGGCGGCGGGATGAAGGTGGTGCGCGTACTGCTGCTGGTGAAGCAGGGGCTGCGCGAGATCAAGCGCCTGATCCATCCCCATGCCCGGATCGCGGTGAAGGTGAACGGCAAGGAAGCGCCCGACCGCGTGGTCCAGGCGGTCTGGGGCTTCCTCGCCGCCTACGTGATGGTCTTCGTGGTGATGATGCTGCTGATCATGGCCTCCGGGCTGGACCAGGTCACCTCGTTCTCCGCGGTGGCCGCGACCCTGAACAACCTTGGCCCCGGGTTGGGCGAGGTCGGGGCCAACTACGCCTCGATTAACGACTTCAGCAAGTGGGTGCTGGTGCTGGCGATGCTGATGGGCCGGCTGGAAATCTTTACCGTGCTGGTGCTTCTGTCGCCCGCCTTCTGGCGGCGTTAGCCTGACGATATCCAGAAGGAGGAGCTCCATGAGTGACATGATCGAACGCTTCCAGAACATGCTGGATGGCGGACAGGACTCCGCGATGCTGCGCTTTTCGCTGGGCAACGCCCTGGCGACCGACGGCCAGAAGGAGGCCGCGATTCCGCACCTGGAACGCGCGCTGGAACTGGATGGCGGGTATTCCGCCGCCTGGAAGCTGCTGGCCAAGACCCTCGTTGACCTGGAGCGGCCGCAGGCCGCGCTGTCCACCTGCGAACGCGGCATTGCCGTCGCCACCGAGAAGGGCGACCTGCAGGCGGCGAAGGAGATGGAGGTCTATGCGAAGCGCGCGCGCAAGCAGCTCGATGCGGGCGGGGGCGCATGAGCGAACAGGCCGGGGAGACCCGCTCGGGCCAGGAGGCAGGCGCCTATCAGGCACCGCTGACCGGCCGTCATTTCGCCCCGCGCTACTGGGGCAGCTGGCTGCTGCTGGGCGTCGCCTGGGTGCTGCAGGAGATACCGCGCCCGGCCGTGCATGCACTGGCCCGGGGGCTCGGGCGACTGATCCGCAAGGGCGCCGGGCGCAGCCGCGCGGTGGTGGAGTGCAACCTCGAGCTGTGTTTCCCCGAAATGACCCCGGCCGAGCGCGAGAAGCGCATGGAGGCCTACTACCGCTACCAGGCGCAGACGGTGCTGGACTACGGCCTGCTCTGGTTCGGCAAGCCCGGCCAGCACGCCGCGCGCATCCGCATCGAGGGGCTGGAACACTACGAGCGCCTGCAGGCGGCCGGTACGCCGGTGATCGTCCTCGCCCCGCATTCGCTGGCGCTGGACTACGGCGGCGTGCGCATGAGCCAGATGTACGACGGTGTGTCGTTCGCCAAGCCGATGAAGAACCCGGTGCTGGAGTGGATTAACCACCGCAGCCGCACACGCTACTCGGGCGACATCTTCGCCCGTGAGCAGGGCCTGCGTCCGGCCATTCGCCAGCTTCGCCGCGGCCGTTTCTTCTACTACCTGCCGGACGAGGATCTGGGGGCCGAGGGAGCGGTGTTCGTCGACTTTTTTGGGGTACCCAAGGCGACGCTCACTGCGCTGGGCCGCCTGGCGCGCATGTCGAAGGCGGCCGTGCTGCCCAGCTTCGCCTGGTACGACTCGGTGGCGGACCAGTACGTGATGCGCCTGTGGCCCCCGCTCGAGGGCTTCCCTAGCGGCGATGACCATACGGATGCCCGGCAGATGAACCAGGCCATCGAACGCGGGGTCACACAGGCCCCGGCCCAGTACCTGTGGTCCATGCGCCTGTTTCGCACCCGTCCCGAGGGCGAGCCCCCGCTCTATCCCAGCCGCAAGCGCTGATCGTCCATCCGCGATGCCCGAGGGCGATACCATCCACAAGCTGGCCCGGGCATTGGGTCCGCTGCTGACCGGCGCCGCGCTGGAGGCCGTGTCGACCCGGTCCCGGCGTGGTGCGGCACTGGTGGAGCATGGGGCCATGGCTGCGCGTGGCGTGAGCGCGCGCGGCAAGCATCTGCTGATCGAGCTGGACGACGCCGCGGGCCGCGCCTGGCAGCTGCGCACGCACCTGGGCATGTACGGGACCTGGCACCAGTATGCGCCGGGGGCCGTCTGGCACAAGCCGGAGTATCAGGCCTGGGCCGTGCTGCGGCTCGCGGACCGGGTGCTGGTCTGTTTCCATCCGCGCGAACTCGCCTGGCAACCCCGGCCGGAGGGGCGCGGCGACCCGGAGCGACTGGATGCGCGCGTGGGGCCGGATCTGCTGGACCCGGAGGTGGACCTGACCGCAGTCGTCCGGCGTATCCGTGCCCGCAGCGACCCCGCGCGACCCATTCTGGATGTGCTGCTGGATCAGTCGCTGGCGTCCGGCATCGGGAACATCTACAAGTCGGAGGTGCTGTTCCTGCACGGACGACATCCACTCGACCCGGTCGGCGCGATCACGGATGACGAGCTCCTGGCGCTCTATTGCGAAGCGGCGCGCCTGCTGCGACGCAACCTCAAGCCGGGCCCGCGTATCACGCGCGCGCGGGCCGAGACGGACGAGTACCTGAACGTGTACGGACGCAGCGGGCAGGCCTGCCGCACCTGCGGGACACCGGTGGAGCGGGCGCTGGCGGGCGAGCACCTGCGCTCCACCTACTGGTGTCCGTCCTGTCAGCCGGGGAAACACGGATGAATGCACACGCTCGCGTTGGTGCCCCGGGGAACCCGGCGGCGGGTACGGGCCACCAACGGGTACGGACCTAACGAGGGCAGGGACATGGACAAGCGATACCCGGGGCGGTTGCTGGCGGCCCCGTTGCTGGGCGGGCTTCTGGTGGCCTGCGGGGGTTCGGCCGGGATCGCGGCCGAGGAATTCTCCACCGCCGACGGCGAGCTGCGGGGCGAAGTCCTGCACTCGGGGCTCAATCACCCTTGGGCGATTGCCTTTCTGCCGGATGGCGGGGCGCTGATCAGCGAGCGGCCCGGGCAGCTGCGCTATTTCCCCGACGCGGAGAACCTCGAGGGGCGCGGCGAGATGGTGTCCGGCCTGCCGGACGACCTGGTTGCGAATAACCAGGGCGGGCTGCTGGATCTGGCCCTGCACCCGGATTACGAGGACAACGGCTGGCTGTACTTCACTTATTCCGCGCAGGTGGAGGGCGGTCAGACGACGCGCCTGGCCCGCGGGCAGTTCACGGACGGGGCGCTGGAGGAGGTCGAAGTGCTGTTCTCCGCCGAGCCGGCGGCCCGCGGCGGGCGTCACTTCGGCTCGCGCATCGTGTTCGACGACGAGGGCTATGTGTACGTCAGCATCGGCGATCGTGGTGACCAGGATCGCGCCCAGAAGAAGGACGACCATGCCGGCAGCATCGTGCGCCTGCACGATGACGGCTCGGTACCCGACGACAACCCGTTCCTCGACGAGGATGGCGCCCATCCCGAGCTTTGGGTGATCGGCGTGCGCAACCCGCAGGGGATGGTGATCGATCCCGAGACCGGCACCTTCTGGCAGAACGAGCACGGGCCGCGCGGTGGCGACGAGGTGAATATTATCGAGCCCGGCCTGAACTACGGCTGGCCGGTGATCTCGCATGGCGGCGCCTACTCCGGCGGCCCGATCGGTACCGGCGAGTCCGAGAAGGAGGGGATGGAGTCCGCCATCCACTACTGGACGCCGGCCATTGCCCCGTCCGGCATGGCGATCCTGCGTGATTCCGCCTTTGCCGCCTGGGATGGCGATCTGCTGGTGGGTGGCCTGCGGGGCCAGACCCTGCGCCGGCTGACCTTCGAGGGCCGCGAGCTGGTCAACGAGGAAGACCTGCTCCCCGATCTTGGCCGCCGCATCCGCGATGTGCGCGTGCACGATGGCGCGATTTACGTGCTGACCGACCACAACCCGGGCGAGCTGATCCGGCTGACCCCGGCCGACCCCGGCTGACGAATCCCCGTTTCCGGAAGGAGCCCTTGTGATGTTTGCGTTTTCCGAGCCGCGCATGCCCGCGCCCGAGGAGGCCCTGCCCGGGCGCGACGAGCCGCTGCCGGTCCCGCCACGGCACATGGTGCTGGGCACGCCACTCGCGCCGCCTTATCCGGACGGCATGCAGGTGCTGCATGTCGGCATGGGCTGCTTCTGGGGAGCAGAACGGCTGTTCTGGCAGACCGACGGTGTGTATTCGACCAGTGTGGGCTATGGCGGTGGCTACACCCGCAACCCGACCTACCGGGAGGTCTGCTCCGGGCAGACCGGGCACACGGAACTGGTGCGCGTCGTGTTCGACCCGGCCCGGGTGTCCATCGATACGCTTTTGCGGGTGTTCTGGGAGGGGCACGATCCCACCCAGGGTATGCGTCAGGGCAATGATGTCGGCACGCAGTACCGCTCCGCGATCTATGTGGACTCGGCCGAGCAGCAGGCGGCGGCCGAGGTCAGCCGCGAGCGCTACCAGGCGGCGCTGGACGCCGCGGGGCGTGGCCTCATTACCACGGAGATTCAGCCGCTGGACGCCTGGTACTTTGCCGAGGACTACCACCAGCAGTACCTGGCCAAGGTGCCCAACGGCTACTGCGGCCTGGGTGGTCTGGGCGTGTCCTATCCCTCGGGCTGAGAGATCATCGGGGCACGGTCATCCGCGGCCGGAGGAGCCGAAGCCGCCGACGCCACGGGCGCTTTCCTCAAAGTCCTCGACCACGCGGAAACGTGGCTGTACCACTGGTACGATCACCAGTTGTGCCAGGCGTTCGCCCACTTCCAGGGTGTACGCCTTGCTGCCCCGGTTCCAGCAGGAGACCATCAGCGGCCCCTGGTAGTCGGCGTCGATCAGCCCGACCAGGTTGCCCAGCACCAGGCCGTGCTTGTGGCCCAGCCCGGAGCGGGGGAGGATCATCCCGGCGTAGCCCGGGTCCTCGATATGGATCGAGAGCCCGGTCGGGATCAGTTCGGCGGCGCCCGGCTCCAGCGTCAGCGGTGCCTCGATCATCGCCCGCAGGTCCACGCCGGCCGAGCCGTCGGTGGCCGGGGCGGGCAGCGGGAAGTCCGCGCCCATGCGCGGGTCCAGGATCTTCAGGTCAATCTCGGGGGCGGGCATTCGGGATTCCTTGGTCCGTTTCGCATTCGGCCCAGCGCTCGACGATCAGGTCGATCAGCGCCCGGGCCAGCTGGGTCTTCGGCTGGTTGGGGAGCCGGCGCTCGCCACCCTCCCAGAGGCACAGCAATTCGTTGTCGGGGGTGCCGAAGGCGCGGCCCTCGCCGACCCGGTTGGCGGCGATCAGGTCGAGCCCCTTGGCGCGGCGCTTGGCCTCGGCGTGTTCGCGCAGGTGCTCGGTTTCGGCCGCGAAGCCGACCAGGAACGGGCGCCGGGGGAGGGAGGCCGCCTGAGTTGCCGCCTCGGCCAGGATGTCCCGGGTGCGCTCCAGCGCCAGGTGCATCACCGGGTCGGACTTCTTGATCTTCTGCGCCCGCGGCTCGGCCGGGCGGTAGTCGGCAACGGCCGCGGCCGCGATCAGGATGTCGGTCTCGGGCAGCCGCTCCATCACTGCGGCATGCATGGCGGCCGCCGTCTCCGTGGCAATGCCCGCGACGCCCGCGGGTACGGCCTCTGCTGTCGGCCCATGCACCAGGGTCACGTGTGCGCCCGCGTCGCGTGCCGCCGCGGCCAGGGCAAAGCCCATGCGCCCGGAGCTGCGGTTGCCGATAAAGCGCACGGGGTCGATCGGCTCGAAGGTGGGGCCGGCGGTAATCAGTACGTGACGCCCGGCCAGAGGGGCGTGTGCCGGCTGCAGCAGCTCCCGCGCGATCGCGGCGGGCTCGCGCATGCGACCCTCGCCCTGCTCGCCACAGGCCTGGTCGCCGCTGTCCGGCCCGATCAGGGTCACGCCGCGCTCGCTCAGGGTCGCGATATTGGCCTGCGTGGCCGGGTGGGCCCACATGCGATGGTTCATCGCCGGTGCCAGGGCGACCGGCGCGGTGGTGGCCAGCAGCAGCGTGCTCAGCAGATCGTCCGCCAGGCCCTGGGCGTAGCGGGCGATCAGGCTGGCGCTGGCCGGGGCGACCACGATGCGGTCCGCCCAGCGTGCCAGGGCAATGTGATCCATGCCGGATTCCGCCTCGGCATCCAGCAGCTCGGTGCGCACCGGCGCGCCGGACAGGGCCTGGAAGGTCAGCGGGGTCACGAAGGCGCGGGCGCCGGCCGTCATCACCACGCGCACCTCGCAGCCGGCGCGCTTCAGCTCGCGCACCAGCTCGCAGGCCTTGTAGGCGGCGATGCCGCCGCTGACGCCGATCAGAATCCGTGGCTGGTGGTCGTGGTGGTCCGTCATGCAGCGAATTCTACCCGGTTCCCTTGTCCTGGCGCGCGGAGACACCGGCGGTCAGGGCATAGCGCATCGCGTCCTCCAGCGAGAGATCCAGTGGCTCGATGCGGTCGCGCGGCAGCATCAGGGTGTAGCCGCCGATCTGGTAGCTCATCGGCATGTAGACCGCGATCGTCTCCGGGCCACCCAGGTTTTCCGGAAGCCCCTCGAAATCCTCGCGGGTAACAAAGCCGACCAGCTTGAAGTCGCTGCCCGGAAAGGTCACCAGCACGGCCTGCCCGAAGCGCTGATGGATGTCGCCGGAAAGGAGATTCGTTACGTCGCGCACGGTGCCGTGGATGGTCTTGACCACTGGGATGCGCTGCATCAGCGATTCCACCCAATCGAACAGGCCGCGCACCACATAGGCCTGCAGCAGAACGCCCAGCGCGAACACGAGCCCCAGCCCGGCCAGGATGCCCAGGCCCGGGAAATACAGGGCATCGGGCAGGATCGCGCGCAGCAGCCCGCCCAGCACCGTCTCCGCCGTGGTGCCCAGCCACCAGAGCAGGGCCAGGGTGATGACCAGGGGCAGGATGGCCGCCAGGCCGGTCAGGAAGGTCCGGGAAATCTTGCGCACCTGCAGTCTCCATCCTAGGGAAACACTGATCAATGTACACGCTCGCGCTCGAGTCGCTTTTGCGTGCGAACAAGGCGCGGTGAGCGCAGTGTAGCCGAGCTACATAAGCGAGCCGCAACGCCGTACGCACGCAAAAGCGGCCGAGCCCCTGCTGTTCAATGGTTTGTGGGGTTGGCACCCCAGGTTCCCCGATCCTGCGTTGCGCCGCTTGCGGGTAGAACCACCACTACCCGCTGCACGACGCTCCTTGTCTCGGAAAACCTGGGGTACCAACGCGAGCGTGTACATTGATCAGTGTTTCCCTGGGGGGAGGCCCCGATGCTATCAGTTTCGGCCGCGTAGGCGGCGCAGCGCACTTTGCGGCGGCTGGCGGGTCTATTCTTCACGATCGGGAATAGTCGGGGGTGATTGCCATGCAGGGATGGAAACCATTGGGTGTGGTGCTGGCGAGCCTGGCGATGGCATTGGTCTTGACCACGTCGTCGCCTGCTGGCGAGCCGGCGGCGCCCGAGGACTACGAAATGCAGCCCGAGGCCGTGGCCCCCGGGGTCTACGCCGTGATGACATCGGCGCGCGATTTCCCCAGCCGCGAGAATCTCGGCTGGAACGCGAACATGGCGTTCGTGGTGACCGACGAAGGTGTACTCGTGTTCGATACTGGCTCGTCCGAGACCATGGGCGTGGCCCTGCGCGAGGCCATCCGCGAGGTGACCGATCAGCCCGTGCGCTGGATCGTGAACAGCCACAGTCATGGCGACCACTGGCTGGGCAATCATGCGTTCGCCGAAGACGAGCCGGAGATCATGGCCGGCCCCGAGGCCATCGAGCGTATGGAGGCGGAGGCCGAAACCTGGGTCGAGAACTTTCGCGAGATGACCGATGGCGCGACCGGCGATACCACACCATTGCTGCCGAACAAGCCCGTGGACGAGCGCGTCACGCGAGTCCTGGGCGGTACCGAGGTCGTCATCTTTCCCTCCGGCGGTGCCCACTCCCCGGGTGACCTGATCGTCTGGTTGCCGCAGACGAAGATCCTGCTGGCCGGGGATGTGGTGTACAGCGATCGCGCGCCCTCGGTCTGGGATGGCGATGTCGCGCAGTGGATCGAGCTGCTGGACGAGCTGATCGCGCTGGAACCCGATGTGGTCGTGCCCGGCCACGGCCGGCTCGAGGGGGCGGAGACCCTGCCGCGCCTGCAGAACTATCTGGTCACCCTCTGGGATGCGATTGAGGAGGGCGTGGAGCAGGGGCTGGCCGACTTCGAGACCGTGCCGCTCGTGCGCGAGCGCATGGCGGACATCCTCGAGGACTACCCGGGCTTCGAGGACAAGATCGACCGCTCGGTCGCCACGACCTACCCCGACGTCGAGGCCGCGGTGTTTTGAGGCGCGCGGCCGGAGTCAGAACTGCCAGGTGGCGTGCAGCGAGCCGAACTCCGCCGCGCCCTTGGCCTGGCCGCTGAACTCCCGCGAACGCCACACATGGGTGTAGCCCAGGCGCACCCCGCCCACATGGAACACGAACCCGGCGGTCAGTTCCCCCACTGCTGGGTGCTTGTCCACCGAGGGCCCGTCGCGAAACAGCGGGCCGTCCAGGAACAGGTCATAGGCCATCAGCCGGGTATCTACCCCCGCGAACAGATAGCCGCCCATGGAGCCGACCGTCTCGAAGGTATGCGAACCCGATAGGGCCGGATTGATCCGAGGCGGGCCGTAGTCGCGTGGCAGGTTGCGGCCGGCGCGCACGATTGCACCGGCGTTGGCGAAGGTGAATGGGCTGCCCACGGTCGCGCCCCAGTGTGGCGTCAGGTCCCAGCCCCAGCCGCCCTCGGCGCGATGCGAGCGCCCGCGTAGCTGGCGCTCGTAGCCCACCATCAGGGTTGCCTCGTTGCCGATCTGATCGTCCCAGCCTTGTGGTTGCGGCGCGCTGGACCAGCTGTGGACTTCCTTCTGTGTGCGGTCGGCCAGCGAGGCGGGCCCGACGGTGCCCACGGTGACCTGCAGGCGGTCCAGGCGGTCGCCATGATCCTCGGCCAGGCTGAAGTTCAGGTACAGCCAGCCGGCGTAGGGACGGTCGTCCGGGTCCGCGGGCGAGCGCTCGATGTCCTCCGGGGTGTACATGTTCTGGCCCAGGTGGATGGCCGATTTCAGGCGCCCGCGCTCCTCGCGATCGACGAAGTAGGGCAGGGCGTCCGCGACCCGCTGCAGCCAGGGGGGTACGCGCTCCTCGCTGCGCGTCCAGCCGATGCGGAAACCATTGGTGTAGTAGCGGTCCTCACCGGCGAACAGGTCGTTCTCGAACTCGAAGTGCAGCGCGTCGACGCCGCGCTCGGCGGCGGCCGGCGCTGCTGCGAGACCCAGTGGGACAGCCAGCGCGCCGGCCAGGGCAAGGGCCGCTCTCCCCGGGCGGGTTTTCGGGGGCTTCCGGTATGATCGACGCATGGACCTCTCCAACCAGATCATCTTCCTGGCGGCCATTGTGCTGTTGGGCAGCATCCTTTCGAGCGTGATCACCTCGCGGCTGGGTGTGCCCCTGCTGCTGGTGTTCCTGGTGATCGGCATGCTGCTCGGGCCGGAGGGCCCGGGCGGTCTCGAGGTGGAGAATATCACCCTGGCCTATCTGATCGGCTCGGCCGCGCTGGCGATTATCCTGTTCGACGGCGGGATGCGCACTCCTGCTCGCAATTTCCGTATCGGGTTGAAACCGGCCCTGGGACTGGCCACGCTCGGGGTGCTCGTGACCTCGGGCCTGACCGGAGTGTTTGCCGTCTGGTGGCTGGGGCTGTCCTGGCTGGAGGGGCTCCTGCTGGGAGCGATTGTGGGATCCACCGACGCGGCTGCGGTGTTCTCGCTGTTGCGTTCGCGCGGGCTCGAGCTGAAAAGCCGTGTCGGCGCCACCCTCGAGATCGAGTCCGGCTCCAACGACCCGATGGCGATTTTCCTGACCATCGTGCTGATCGAGCTGTTGCTGATGCCCGACCAGCAATTCGGGGTGGTCGTCGCCATCGAGTTTGTCCAGCAAATGGGGCTGGGGGCCTTGTTTGGTGTGGCGGGCGGTTTCGCCCTGCTGGCGCTGATCAACCGGGTGCCGATGGCGGGCGGGCTGTACCCGCTGTTCGCGATGGCCGGGGCACTGGCCATCTTCGGCCTGACCGGCTTGGTGGGCGGCTCGGGCTTTCTGGCCGTGTACCTGGCAGGGCTGCTGATCGGCAACCGCCCGCTGGAGGCCTCGCAGAACATCAAGCGCTTCCACGACGGGATCGCCTCGCTGGCACAGATCGGCATGTTCCTGATGCTCGGCATGCTGGTGACGCCCTCGGGGCTGCCCCCGGTGGCACTGGATGCGGGGCTCGTCGCTGCGGTCCTGATCCTGGTTGCCCGGCCCCTGGCCGTATGGCTGTGCCTGTACCCGTTCCGCTTCCCGTGGCGCGAACAGGTCTTCATCGCCTGGGTCGGTCTGCGCGGCGCGGTACCGATCATCCTGGCGCTGTTCCCGCTGCTCGCCGGGCTGGAGCTGGCGGGCTACTTCTTCCACGTCGTGTTCTTCGTGGTGCTGATCTCGCTGCTGGTGCAGGGCTGGACCGTCGCGCCCTCGGCGCGTTGGCTGGGACTGGAGCTGCCCCCGACCACCGCGCGGGTGCAGCGCACCGAGCTGGACATCCCCGGACAGCAGGAGATGGAGCTGGTCGGCTATCGCCTGGCCGAGACCACGCCGGTGGTGCGCGAGGCGTGGTCGAACTTCCGCCTGCCGGGCAGTGCGCGGGTCGTGGCTCACCTGCGCGAGGGCAAGCTGCTGGACACGCTCGAGCTGCTCGATCTGCATGCCGGCGACCACCTCTACATCATGGTCGCCCCGGCCGATCTGCATGACCTCGACCGCCTGTTCGTCCCGCAGGACCAGGTGCCGGAACGCCTGACCGAGCAAAGTGTGTTCGGGGAGTTTGCCCTCAATGGCGACGCCCAACTCGGGGCGGTCGGCATGGCCTACGGCGCCCCGGTACCGCCCGAACACCAGGGCGACACCCTGGAGGACTACCTGCGTCGTGAACTCCAGGCCGAGCCGGTCGTCGGCGACGCCGTCGACCTTGGCCCGATGCGCCTGGTGATCCGCGAGATGGACGGCGCCCGCATCACCAAGGTCGGCCTGAAGCTGCGCCACTGATGCCGTCGATGCCGGAGGCCGGACAGGGGGCTTGCTTGACCAGATCCGTATGGATCGCATTTGCGGCTTCAATTGAGGTGGGGGCTTTGATATAAGAATCAAAAGCAGGGTGTGACAAATTTCATACTTTTGGGCCGCCTGAGGCGCTGGGCGCGCACGGCGAGATGCCAAGAAGACGAAGGGGGGAGCGGGCCGGGGCGTCCGGAATGGGCCGGGCGCCCCAGTAGTGAGCGAAGGCTCCCCGGCCGCGCAGCGGCTATTTGCCGAGCATGGCCTTGAGGCCGGCCAGGTGGGCCTGGGCAGTGAGCTTCTGGGTCTCGGGATCCGGCGGCCTGGCGTCCGGCCATTCGAGGTGTTCTTCGGGCAGCTCGTCGAGAAAGCGCGAGGGCTCGCATTCGAGGGTCTCGCCGTAGCGGGTCCGGTTCTGGGCGTAGGTGATCAGCAGGGTCTGCTGGGCACGGGTCAGCCCGACATAGGCGAGCCGCCGCTCCTCCTCGATGGAATCGTCCTCCACGCTGACCCGGTGCGGCAGCAGTTCCTCCTCGAAACCCACCAGGCAGACATGCGGGAACTCCAGCCCCTTGGCCGTGTGCAGGGTCAGGAGCTGCACGGACTCGTCGCCGTCCTGGGACTCCCGGTTGCGGTCGAGAATGTCCATCAGGCTGATGCGGTTGACGATATCGGCCAGGTCCATGGTCTGCGCGTCGTCTGCCTCGTCGTCGCCGTACTCCGCGGTGGTGTTGCCGCCGCCACCCATGCGCCCGACCCAGTCGATGAACTCGCGCACGTTCTCCATGCGTCGGGTCGCGGCCCGCGGGTTGGAGCTGTTCTCCAGCAGCCAGGACTCGTAGTCGATGTCCTCGACCAGGGTGCGCAGCAAGGCGTCCGGCGCTTCGTCCTCGCCGCGGCGCTGGAAGCCGTCGACCCAGTCGGTGAAGCGTTCCAGGCGTGCCTGCGCCCGGGCGTCCATGTACTCGGACAGGCCGGCCCCGCGCGCGGCCTGCAGCAGCGAGGTGCCACGCTGGTTGGCGTAGTGGCCGAGTTTCTCCAGCGTCGCCGGGCCGATCTCGCGGCGCGGCACATTGACCACGCGCAGGAAGGCGGTGTTGTCGTCCGGGTTGGCGAGCAGGCGCAGATAGGCGACCAGGTCCTTGATCTCGGCCTTCTCGAAGAACGACTGCCCGCCACTCAGGCGGTAGGGGATGCCCTGCTCGCGCAGGAGCTTCTCGAACAACCGTGACTGGTGGTTGCTGCGGTAGAGGATCGCGAAGTCGCCCCAGCCCGCGTTCAGGCGAAAGCGCCGGCGCATCAGTTCGGAGACCACGCGCGCGGCCTCGGTGTCGGCGTCGGAGCAGCCGATCACCTCGATCTTCTCGCCCTCGCCGAGCGCACTCCACAGGCGTTTCTCGAACACATGCGGGTTGTTGGCGATCAGCGCATTCGCGGTATGCAGGATGCGGTTGGTGGAGCGGTAGTTCTGCTCCAGCTTGATCACCTCCAGGCGCGGGAAGTCCTGCTGCAGACGCGCGAGGTTTTCCGGGCGGGCGCCGCGCCAGGCGTAGATCGACTGGTCGTCGTCGCCGACCACCGTCAGGCCGTCACTGACGCCCACCAGCAGGCGCACCAGCTGGTACTGCGCGGAGTTGGTGTCCTGGTATTCGTCCACCAGCAGGTGGCGGATGCGGTCCTGCCAGCGGTTGCGCAGCTCGGTGTCCGCGCGCAGGCAGTCCACCGGGCGCTTGATCAGGTCGTCGAAGTCCACCGCATTGTAGGCGCGAAGGGCATCCTCGTAGCGCGGGTAGAGATTGGCCGCGGCGGTCGCCTCCGGGGCGTCGCTCATCTGGCTGGCCTCGTGCAGCGCCTCCTCCGGCGTCATCAAGTCGTTCTTCCAGCGGCTGATGTGGCCGATCAGGGCGTCGACCTCGGAGCCGGTATCGTCGCGGTAGGTGATCTCGCGCAGCAGCGAGCGGCAGTCGCCCGGATCGAGGATGGAGAAGCCCGCACGCAGCCCGGCCGCGTCCAGTTCGCGGCGCAGGAAGTTCAGCCCGAAGGTGTGGAAGGTGGAGACGCCGAGCCCGCGCGCCTGTTCCTTCGACAGGCGTCCCTGGACGCGCTCGCGCATCTCGCGCGCGGCCTTGTTGGTAAAGGTGATCGCGACAATCCGGCGCGCCTCCAGCCCGCGCTGCTCGATCAGGTACGCGATCTTCTCGGTGATCACCCGGGTCTTGCCCGAGCCCGCTCCGGCCAGGACCAGCAGGGGGCGGTCCGTGGTGGTCACGGCCGCCTGTTGTTGCGGATTCAGGTCGGACACAGGGTTGCGACTTCCTTCACGAAAAGAGGGCGGCGCGTAAACTACCCCAGTGCGTGCGCCTCATAAAGTGTGACCGTCCCTGGAGTGCCCTTTGGCGGTCGGTATCACGGACCGAATCACGAAAGAGACAAGGAGCTCGCATGCATTTCACGCAATGCATTCCCGCCGCCCTGCTGATCCTGCTGGTGGCTCTGGGCTCGCTTGGCATCGCTGGTTGCGCCACTATGGAGGGGTTTGGCGAAGACGTGCAGGATGCCGGTGAATCCATTGAGCGACAGGCCGAAGACAACTCCAACTGACCCGACCCTGCGTCAGACGGGCCTGCCCCGGCTGACCCAGTTCGACTTTCATCAGCACCTCCTGGAGGTCCCGGGTCCGGCGGTGATCCTGTTTACCCGCCGGGGCTGCGGGGCCTGCAAGGTGATGGGCCGGGTGCTGGAGCAGTGGCAGGCCGAGCCCGAAGCGCCCGCCCTGTTCGTCGTCGATGCAGAGATGGATACCGCGCTGGTGCGCGAGTTCGAGGTCTTCCACCTCCCGGCCCTGTTCGTTTTCAATGCCGGTGCCTACCACGGCCGCCTCGAGGCCCCGCCACGCCTGCCGTTGCTGCTCGAGGCCCTCGCGGCCTGCCTGCAGCGCCCGCCCGAGGAGGCCCCGTGACCGAGACTATGATCGTCGATCGCGACTGGTGGCCGTCGGCCCAAGTGCTTGAGAGCCCGAACCAGGACGCACGCCCTGCGGGGATGGAGCCCGAGTTGATCGTCGTGCATGCCATCAGCCTGCCGCCGGGCACGTTCGGCGGGCCGCACGTGGCCGAACTGTTCCAGAACCGGCTCGACCCCGGTGCCCACCCCTACTTTGCGCAGATCGCCGATCTGCGCGTGTCCGCCCATGTGCTGATCGATCGGGCGGGGGTGGCGACCCAGTTCGTGCCGTTCTCCCGGCGGGCCTGGCATGCCGGCGCCTCGCAGTGGCGTGGCCGCGAGCGCTGCAACGATTTTTCCATTGGCATCGAACTCGAGGGCACCGACGACGACCCGTTCACGCCGGTGCAGTACGCCGAGCTGGCCCGTTTGATCGGCTGGCTGCGCGAACGCTTTCCGGCCATTACCCCGGATGCGCTGGTGGGCCACTGCGACATCGCCCCCGGGCGCAAGACCGACCCGGGCCCGCATTTCGACTGGGCCTGCCTGGAGGCCTGCCTGAGCGAGGACACGGCATGATTGTGGATCTGTTGCGACACGGCGAACCGGAGGGCGGGCAGCGCTATCGTGGGCATGGCTGCGACGACCCGCTCAGCGCGCAGGGGTGGACGCAGATGGAACACGCGGTGCGTGACGATGACGGCTGGCAGGCGGTCGTCAGTTCGCCGATGCACCGGTGCCGGGCGTTTGCCGAACGCCTGGCGGACGAGCGTGACCTGTCCCTGCATCTGGAGCCGGACCTGCGCGAGGTCGGCTTTGGCGACTGGGAGGGACGCACACGGGTCGAGCTGCAGCGCGAACGGCCGGAGGAATACCGGGCGTTCTATGCCGATCCGGTGCATTCGCGGCCGGCCGGGGCGGAGCCGCTGGGCGCCTTTCGCCGGCGGGTGGAGGCGGCCTTCGAGACCACGGTCGGCGGCCAGCCGGTGGAACGAGTGCTGGTGATCGTGCACGCCGGGGTCATCCGTGCGTTGGTCGGCTGGGTGATGGGGGTGCCGGACGAGCGGCTGTTCCAGCTGGAATGCGAGTATGCGAGCCGGACCCGACTGCATCGGCATCCGACGCGCGGCTGGCGCGTGATCCACACCAACCGCCTGCCGTGATGTGCGGAGGACGCGTTCCGGTTTGCACGTATGCGCCGGAACGGGAGAACGTCTCCGCAAGGAACTAGCTGGCGCGGCTCTTGCGCTTGGGTACAGCCTTCACCGACAGGTAGTAGCCCTTGTCGAGGATCTCGAACAGGCGGTCGATGTTCGGGTGTTTGCCCGGGTTGGCGCGGGCATCGTCGGCATGGCTGCCGTACATCAGCAAACCGGAGTTGGCGGCCTTCGGGCCGATGCCGCCGTAGTCCAGCGCCAGCTGGTAGTAGATCTGCAGCGACAGGGTCTGGCCGTCCACGTTCTCGATGGTCGCGCTCGGGTTGTAGTCCTCGCCGAACAGTTCCAGGCGTTCGAGATTGCTGACGTCGGGCAGCTTCTTGGGCATGTCGGACTCCTCGAAAAGATGGCGGCATTATCGGGGCATGCCGGGGCCGGGACAACCGCCGACCGCTTCCTGGCCAGAGCCGCTGGGGGCGGCATGCTAAGATAGCTCCTTTTTTGAAGGGGTAGCAGCATGCAGCAAAGCGCGTTTATGGAGGCCGCCCAGGCCGCCGCCGATGCCGCGGACAAGGTCATTCGTCACTACTACGCCGCCGGCGTCGATGTGGAGACCAAGCCCGACGACACGCCCGTGACGCGCGCCGACGTGGAAAGCGAACAGGCGATCCGCCAGGTGATCCGCGAGCGGTTCCCGGATCACGGCTTCTACGGCGAGGAAACCGGCCAGTCGGACATGGACTCCGACTATGTCTGGCTGATCGACCCGATCGACGGCACCAAGAGCTTCGTGCGCCGCTACCCGTTCTTCTCCACCCAGATCGCGCTGATGCACAAGGGCGATCTGATCCTGGGGCTGTCCAATGGCATGCAGTTCGGAGAGCGCGCCTGGGCGGAAAAGGGCCAGGGCGCCTACCTCAACGGCGAAAAGATTGCCGTCGCCCCGACCACCGAGCTGGGCCGCGCCTCGCTGTCCACCGGGAACCTGAAGACCCTCGCGCAGAATCCCGAAGGCTGGGCGGCGCTGGGCGGGATCATGGCCGAGGTCAATCGCACGCGCGGCTATGGCGACTTCTACCACTACCACCTGCTGGCGCGCGGCAGCATCGACCTGATCATCGAGTCGGATGTGAACATCCTCGATATCGCGGCGCTGGCCGTGATTGTGCGCGAGGCGGGCGGGGCCTTCACCAATCTGTCTGGCGGCGAGCTGGACCTGCAGACCACCAACGTGCTGGCGGCCGCGACGCCGGAACTGCACCGCACGGCGCTGCAGCGCCTCGGCTGGAAGGGCTAGATCGGTCGATGATTGCGCACACGCCCGTCAGGTGGCGGGCGTGTGCCGGGTCCGGCGGGGTGAGTTAGCGCTGGGCGCCGTTCCCGTTTCCGTTCCCGTGGCCGTTCTCGCTGATCAGGCCATGGGCACGCAGCTTCTTGCGCAGCGTGGCGCGGTTGAGCCCCAGAAGCGCCGCCGCCCGGCTCTGGTTGCCGTTGCAGCGCTCCAGCACGCAGGCCAGTAGCGGGCGCTCGACCTCGTTCATTACGAGCGCATAGAGGTCGTGACTACTCTGCCCGTCCAGCGTCTCGAAATACTGGTCCAGCGCATTGCGCACCGACTCGGCGAGTACGCAGCCCGACGCGAGGTTGCCGGATGATACCGGTTCCCCGCTTTGTTCTTGTTCTAAAGAGGGTACGTCCATCCTCATGCGGCCTCGCTTGTGATTCCTGACAGAATGGCGCGCAGGCGCCCAAGCTGTTCACTAGCGGTAGTGGCGGCGAGAAGGGAAGCCCGTGCCGCCCGGGTTGGGTCCTCCCCGAGACCCATGTGCTGAAGATACCAGCCCAGGTGCTTGCGCGCGATACGCACGCCCTGCATTTCGCCGTATTGCGCATGCAATGCCTGCAAATGCTCCTCGATCAGCGCAAGACGCGCATCCCATGTCGGGTCGACTGGCACCGGTTCGCCGGCGAGGGCGGCGCGGATCTGGCCGGGTAGCCAGGGGCGCCCCTGTGCCCCGCGCCCGATCATCAGTCCGGTCGCGCCGGTGGTTGCGAGCGCCCGGCGCGCACTGTCGATGTCGACTACATCGCCGTTGGCCAGCACCGGGATGGAAACGGCGCGTACCACACGCGCGATGGCCTCGTAGTCGGCCGTGCCCCGATAGGCGTCGGCGCGGGTGCGCCCGTGCACGGTCAGCATCGCGATGCCGCAATCCTGCGCGATGCCCGCGATGGTCTCGGCGTTGATCCGCTCGCGATCCAGCCCCAGGCGCATCTTCAGCGTGACCGGGACCTCGACGCTTTCCACCAGTGCGGTCAGCAGCTCGCGTACCCGCTCCGGTTCCCCCAGCAGGGCCGAGCCTGCGGCCTTGCTGCAGACCTTCTTGGCGGGGCAGCCGAGGTTCAGGTCGATCACGTCCGCCCCGCGGCGCACGTTCTCGCGCGCGGCCTCGGCCAGCGGTTCGGGTTCGTTGCCCAGCAGTTGCACGATGCGCGGGCGGGGTTCCTGGCGGTGGTCCAGCCGGTGCCGGCTCTTGTCGCTGCCCCACAGGCGCGTGTCCGAGGTGACCATCTCCGAGACAGCCGCGCTCGCGCCCAGGCGCCGCGCGATCAGGCGCAACGGCCGGTCACTGACCCCGGCCATCGGGGCCAGGAACACGGGTGGGCCGGGGAAATGGTGGGGGCCGAGCTGCATGCGGGATTTCGAACCAGCAGGGTAAAACCCGAGAGTCTAGCAGCGTTGAGCGGGGCGGGGTCAGTGCAGCGTGATGTGGGCCCCGGTGATGTGCGGCCCGGTATCAGGTAATTCGATCTCGATCGCATAGCGGTGACCCGCCGCCATCGGTGCCTGAAGGTTGGCATGGCCGTCCGCCGGATGGAGTCGCCAATGGCCGCGGGGTGTCCCCAGTCGGTCCGACAGCCAAACGTCTATGACCGGCCATCCCTGTTGCAGTGGGCTTTCCAGCTCAAAGCGCATGGACAGGTCTCCCGCGTTGGCGAGGTGCAGGTCGGGGGAGGAGACGCGGATGCGTTCCGGTTCGCGCCCAGGTTCCCATGGCGGGCAGAGATCCTCGACCCGCGGGGTGGCACAGAGACTCGCCCGGGCGTCGTCCAGTCCGCTCCAGGCCCCCGGGGGCACCGGCGGCGCCAGCAGGAGTTGCAGGGCGAGGAGGGCGAGCAGCAGGAGGGCCAGAAAGGCAGCGAAGGCCCGCCCCGGGCGTCGTCCCGGAAATGCCGTGGTCTGCCCGGGGCGGGTATCGATATCGAGTTCCAGTGTCTGGCGCCGGGGGCTGCGCTCGATATCCAGGGAGGCAGTGTGGCGCACCGCCGAGATGCCGGGGCCGGTTGCCCGTTCGCCGGCGCCGCCGATCTCGAGTGCCACGAACAGTGCAAAGTCCGCACCGCAGGCATCACAATGTGCCCGGTCCAGTCGTAGCTCTTCGCCGCGGGTCAGGGTGTGGGCAACCCCACAATGGGGACAGCGGGCGAGCATCGCGAGGGGCTCCGGTCAGCCGTGCCAGAAGACCGGTCGCGGGCGCATACGCTAGCGCCGGCGCCCGCTGAGCAGGGCCCAGCCCTCGCGGGTGTCCTCGATCCCGATGTCGAAGGCGTCCGCGTAGGCCGCCATGACCTCGTCGGCCTGGCGCTCCAGCAGGCCGGCCAGCAGCAGGCGTGCCCCCGGGCGGGCCGCGCGGGCCAGTTCCGGGGCGAGGTCGATCAGGGGCTTGGCCAGGATGTTGGCAATAACCAGATCAAAGCCGGCATTGGGTACCGGGTGATCGGTCAGTCCGACCTCGATCCGGTCCTCGGAGATGTCGTTTTCCGCCGCATTGCTGTAGGTGGCCTGGACGGCCTGGCGGTCGATGTCGGTGCCCACTGCATGTCGTGCCCCCAGCTTCAGCGCCGCGATCGCGAGGATGCCGGAGCCGCAGCCGTAGTCGAGCACCTGCTGGTCGCGTGGCGGGTTCGCCGCCAGTGATTTCAGGCACATCGCGGTGGTCGGGTGATTGCCGGTGCCAAAGGCCAGGCCCGGGTCGAGATGCACGAACACGCCATCCTCGACGTCGGGCGGGGTCTCCCAGGAGGGCACGATCCACAGCGGGCCCCCGCAGTGGATGGCGCCCAGGCCATCGAGCCCCGCGCGCACCCAGTCCTGATCCTCGATCGCGACCACGGAGATGGATTCCGGCGCCGGCTGGAGTCGCTCCAGCGAGGCCGCGGCCAGCTCGGCCTGGGTGGCGTCGGCGAACACGGCCTTCAGGCACACGCTGGACCAAAGCGGATGGGTACCCAGCGGGGGCTCGAACAGCGGCTCGTCGGCGCCGTCGTGGAGCTCCACGCTGACGGCGCCAAGCTCGAACAGGGCATCCTCCAGGGGCTCGGCCTGCTCCGGGGCAATCTGGCACTGCAGCTCGGCGAGGCTCATCAGGTCAGCGACTTCAGCTTCTTCTCCAGGTAGTGGATATCGGTCCCACCGTTCTGGAAGTTCGCATCGTTCATCAGCTCGCTGTGCAGGGCGATGTTGGTCTCGATCCCGTCGATCACGATCTCGCCGAGCGCGCCGCGCATGCGGGCGATTGCGATCTTGCGGTCAAACCCGTGGGCGATCAGCTTGCCGATCATCGAGTCGTAGTAGGGCGGCACCGCGTAGCCGTTGTAGATGTGGGTGTCCATGCGGATGCCGAGCCCGCCCGGGGCGTGATACTGCTGGATGGTGCCCGGGCTGGGGATGAACGTGGCCGGGTTCTCGGCGTTGATGCGGCACTCGATCGCGTGCCCGCGGATCTCCACCTGATCCTGGGTCAGGGACAGCGGTTCGCCCGCCGCGATGAGAATCTGTTCGCGCACCAGGTCGATACCGGTGACCTGCTCGGTCACCGTGTGCTCGACCTGCAGCCGGGTGTTCATCTCGATGAAGTAGAACTCGCCGTTCTCGTACAGGAACTCGAAGGTCCCGGCGCCGCGGTAGCCGATCTCCTGGCAGGCCCGCACCAGCCGCTCGCTCATGGCCTGACGCTGTTCGTCGGTGATGCCCGGTGCCGGGGCCTCCTCGATCACCTTCTGGTGGCGGCGCTGCATCGAGCAGTCGCGCTCGCCCAGGCAGATGGCGTTGCCGTGGCTGTCGGAGAGGATCTGGAACTCCACGTGGCGCGGGTGCTCGAGGTACTTCTCCATGTACAGGGTGTCGTTGCCGAACCCCTGCTGGGCCTCGCTGCGGGTCAGCGAGATCGAATGCAGCAGCGCGCCCTCGGTGTGCACCACGCGCATGCCGCGGCCACCGCCGCCCGCGGCGGCCTTGATGATCACCGGGTAGCCAATCTCGCGGGCCAGCGCCATGTTGGTGTCGGCGTCGTCGGTCAGCGCGCCGCCGGAGCCGGGCACACAGGGGACGCCGGCATCCTGCATCGCCTGCTTGGCTGAGACCTTGTCGCCCATCAGGCGAATCGTCTCGGCGCGCGGGCCGATAAAGGCAAAGCCCGAGGACTCCACGCGCTCGGCGAAGTCCGCGTTCTCCGACAGGAAACCGTAGCCGGGGTGGATCGCGCCGGCATCGGTGACCTCGGCCGCGGCGATCAGCGCGGGGATGTTCAGGTAGCTCTCGCCGGAGGCGGCCGGCCCGATGCAGACCGACTCGTCGGCCAGGCGCACGTGCTTCAGGTCGCGGTCGGCGCTGGAGTGCACCGCGACCGTCGCAATGCCCATCTCGCGGCAGGTGCGCAGGACCCGCAGGGCGATCTCGCCGCGGTTGGCGATCAGAATCTTTTCAAACATGCTCGGACCTGTAGGCAGCGAAGTCGGGGGGCGTCAGCCGATGATGAACAGGGGCTGGCCGTATTCCACCGGGTTGCCGTTCTCGACCAGGATGTCGCGGATGGTGCCGGCCTGGTCCGCCTCGATGGGGTTGAGCATCTTCATCGCCTCGATGATGCACAGCGTCTCGCCGACCTCTACCGTCTGGCCGACCTCGACAAAGGGCTTCGCGCCGGGACTCGGGGCACGGTAGAAGGTGCCGACCATCGGCGCGGTGACCGGGTGGCCGTCCACTTCCGGCGCCGCCGGTGCCGCGGCCTCGCCCGCCGGGGCGGCCGGGGCGGCGGCCGGTGCCGGGGCGGGCATCGCTGCCGGGGCGGCGGCCACGGCGGAGCCGCTCGGCGAACGGGTGATGCGCACCGATTCCTCGCCTTCGTGGATCTCGATCTCGTGGATGCCGCTCTCGTCGAGCAGATCGATCAGTTTCTTGACCTTGCGAATATCCATGGGGTGTCTATGACTCCTTGAGGGCCGCGATTGCCGCGTCCAGTGCCATCCGGTAGCCGATGACGCCGAACCCGCTCAGGGTGCCGGCGGCGACATCGGCCAGGCGCGAAGTATGACGAAACGCCTCGCGCGCGTGGATGTTGCTGATGTGAATCTCGTAAAACGGGATGTCGACGCCTAGCAGGGCGTCGCGCAGGCTTACGCTGGTGTGCGTCAGGCCGCCCGGGTTGATCAGGATGCGGCGTACGCCCTCGCTGCGTGCCGCATGGATGCGGTCGATCAGCTCGCCCTCGTGGTTGCTCTGAAAACAGGCCAGGGTTTCCCCGGCGGCCTGGGCGTGCGCAGTCAGGTCGGCCTCGATGTCCGCCAGCGTATGGTGCCCGTACCGCTCCGGCTCCCGCTGTCCCAGCAGGTTCAGGTTGGGGCCGTTGAGTAGCAGGATAGAAGGCATGATGGGCGGAATCGGCAGCGATCCTGTCGTGAATGGACGCGATTGCACCAAAAATGGAAGGTGCATCGAATGAACGGGATTCTGCCGTACCGGTGGTGCGAGTGTCCAGCGAGACAGGCGTTTTTTGCCCGGGCTCGTGTGATGGGCGACTGCGATATGCCGATGGGTTGGGGCAGCCGTTCGAGCTTCGAGAGATTCCGGGCGAACGGTGCGTTTCGCAGGGCTCAACGCACCCTAGGTCGCGCCGATGTCACGGTAGGATGCCGATGAGCGCAGCGAATCGCATCAACGGCGGCCGGCGGGTGGCTCCAGGCGCAGGCCGCGGACCTCGCCCAGGGCGCCGCCGGCACGCAGGGCGGCGGCGAACGGGGACTGGCGCGCCGGTTCGCCGTTGATGCTCTCGATGGTGACGCCGCGGCGCTTCGGCAGCCAGCGGCTCCCGGCGAGCTGGCGGATCGCCTCGGTGACCAGTGCCGCATGTGCCTCGCCGGTGTCGAGGCCGGGGATGGTCTCCCAGACGAACAGCTGGCGACCGGAGGCGGCCAGGTACAGCAGCGGCTGGCCGCCGGCCAGCGCGACCAGCGCCCCGGCCACGCGGCGCAGGCGGCCCTCGGCCGCTTCCGGCGGCTGCGGCCAGGGCAGGAGCTGGCCCCAGGGGCTGGCCGGGTCGACGCTCGCCAGCCACTGCGGCTCGGGGGTGTCGTCGGCCGCGCGTTCCAGGGCGCGCAGGCGGTCCACTGCGCCGGCGCGGGCGAACTGAGCGCCGGTCAGGCCCTCGACGAAGTGGCCACGGCGCAGCTTGCCGGCGTCCTCCATCGCGCGGTAGACGGGATATACGCGCCCGAAGCCGCCCGGCAGGCCCTCGGCGCGGGCCATCTCGCGGCTGACCACGCCGTACCGGGCCAGCAGGTTCTCGGCCTGTTCGCGGGCGCGTTCGGTCAGCGACACGCCGGGGTCGATCAGCTCGGCGACCCGTGACCAGCGCCCGCCCGCCAGACCCTGTCCCGGGCGTCGCCGGCCGCGCGCGGAGGTCCGGCGCTGACCGAGGCTGCGCAGCGGCGCGAAGGTGTCGTTGGTGATCTGCCCGGCCCAGACCAGGTCCCAGATCGCGGTTTCGATCGCGTCCTGGCGGGCGTCCGGCTGCGCCGTCCGGGCTGCGCGTTCCAGCTCCAGGTAGAAGCAGGCGCCGCGCCGGTCCAGGGCCTCCAGGATCGCCTGCGCCAGCGGGTCGTCGCTGGCGGGGGTATCCGCGGCACCGGCCTCCGGTTCCAGCAGCACCATCGCCTGTTCGCGGCGCAGGAAGCGGAGGCGCCCGTCGCGCTGGCCCAGCGCACCACTGCCCACCCAGACGAACTCCCCGGAGGCGGTGATGCGGTCGAGCGCATCCAGCGAGAAGTCGCGCACCCGCATCGGCAGTACGTGGGCGGTCCAGGCGGACCAGGGCAGGGCGATGCCCTCCAGTTGCGTCAGCGTGTCGCGCAGGGCGCCGGCCCCGCGTCCGGGTTCGGTCAGACCCTGCCAGGCCGGCAGGAAGCGGCCCAGTGCGCGGGCGTCCACCGCCGCCGCCTCGTCGCGCAGCCGCGCCAGGGTGCGGCGCTTCAGCCGCCGCAGGATGTCCAGTTCGCACCAGTCCTCGCCGGTGCCCTGCGGGCGGATCTCGCCGCGCAGCAGTACGCCGGCGCGCTCCAGGCTCTCGAGCGCCGGCAGCAGTGCGCCCGGCGCGAGGCCGTAGCGAGCGCCCAGGTCCTCGTTGCGGAAAGGTCCGTGGGTACGGGCGTAGCGGCGCAGCAGCTGTTCCAGCGGGCGCTGCGGCGGTTCCAGGAAGGCGGCGGGCAGGCCGGGCGGGGGCACCACGCCGAGGGCATCGCGGTAGAGCGCGGCGTCCTCGGCCGCGATCCAGCGCGACTCGCCGGCGATGCGCACCTCCACCGCGCGCAGGGACCGGGCGAGCTGTTCCAGCCACGGCCCCGGTGCCTCGGCACAGGCGGCCGCCACTTCGTCCGGGCTCAGGTCCCCGCGCCGGCGCAGCAGGTCGTGCAGGGCGTCGGCGTCCGGCACCCGGGTCGCCTCGGTGGCGTGCGCCAGCTCGGCCTCCAGCTCGGCCAGGGCCTCGGGGTCGATCAGTTCGCGCAGCTCGGCCTGGCCCAGCAGTTCGGCCAGCATGCCGCGGTCGAGCGTGAGCGCCTGGGCCTTGCGCTCGGCCATCGGCGCGTCCTGCTCGTAGATGTAGGCCGCGACATAGGCGAACACCAGGCTGCGGGCGAACGGGGAGGCCTGCGGCGTCTCCACCTCGTGCACGCGGATGCGGCGTTCCTGCACGCCGCGCAGGATCTGGCGCAGGGCGTCCAGGTCGAACACGTCGGCCAGCACCTGGCGGTAGGTCTCCAGCACCACCGGGAAGCTCGCGTACTCGCGCACCGAGGCCAGCAGCTGCTGCGACTTCAGGCGCTGCGCCCACAGCGGGGTGCGCTGGCCGGGGCGGTTGCGTACCAGCAGCAGGGCGCGTGCCGCGTTCTCGCGAAAGGCGCTGGCGAACAGCGTGGAGTTGCCCAGCTCGCGGGTGACCGCCTCCTCCAGCTCCTCCGGGTCGGGGAACAGGCTGTCCAGCTCGGGCAGGTCCTCGCTGTCGGCCAGGCGCAGCACGATGCCGTCGTCGGTGTACATCACCTGCACCTCGAAGCCGGAGCGGCTGGTCAGCGCGCTCTGCAGGGCCAGCGCCCAGGGGGCGTGCACGCGCGCGCCAAACGGGGTCAGGATGCAGACGCGCCAGTCGCCGACCTCGTCGCGGAAGCGTTCGACCACGATGCGCTGGTCGGAGGGCAGCTGTCTGGTGGCCTCGCGCTGCTCGTCGATGTAGTCGCTGAGGGTCTCGACCGCCGCCTCCGACAGTGGCGCGTGTTCCCTGAGCCAGGTCGTGCGTTCGGCGCGGTTCATGCGGGCCAGCCGCTCGGTCGCGGCGCCGATGGCCTGGCCGAGCTGGATCGGGCGGCCGGGGCCGTCGCCATGCCAGAACGGCAGCTTGCCGACCTCGCCGGGGGCGGGGGAGACGAGCACGCGGTCGCGGGTAATCGCCTCCACGTGCCAGGTGCTGGCACCCAGGGTCACGTTCTCGCCGGTCTTCAGCTCGAACACCATCTCCTCGTCCAGTTCGCCGATGCGCGGCCCGCCCTCGCCGACATGCACGCCGTACAGCCCGCGGTCGGGGATGGTCCCGGCGTTCAGGCGCGCGGCCAGTGCCGCTCCTCGGCGCGGGGTCAGCTCGTCGCGGGCGCGGTCCCAGGCGAGCCAGGGGCGCAGGTCGGCAAAGTCGGTGCTCGGGTAATGGCCGGAGAGCATGTCCAGCGTGGCCTCGAGCAGCGCCCGCGACAGCTCGCGCCAGGGCGCGGCGCGGCGGACCAGCGCGTGCAGCTCGTCCACCGTGCGCGGGCGTTCGCAGACCATCGCGACGAGTTGCTGGGCCAGCACGTCCAGCGGGTTGTGCGGGGCGTGGATCGGTTCCAGCGCGCCGGCCTGCATGCGCTCGCCGATCACCGCGCATTCGAGCAGGTCGCCGCGAAAGCGCGGCAGCAGCAGCGAGCGCGAGACCTGGCCCACGCCGTGCCCGGCACGCCCGGCGCGCTGCAGCCCACGGGCGACCGCGCCGGGGGATTCGACCATGATCACCAGGTCCACCGCGCCCATGTCGATGCCCAGTTCCAGCGAGCTGGTCGCGACGATGCCGCGCAGGCGCCCGGTCTTCAGCCGGCCCTCGATCTCGGCGCGGCGCTCGTGGGACACGCTGCCGTGGTGAGCGGCGACCAGATCCTCCACCGGTTCGGCATCCTCCGGCTGCTGCTCGCGCCAGGCCTCGTTGATGCGCTGGACCAGACGCTCGCACAGCCCGCGGCTGTTCACGAACACGATGGTGGAGCGGTGCTCCAGGATCGCGGCCAGCAGGCGCGGCTCCAGGCGTGCGGCGCGGTCGCCGCCAGCGGCGGGGAGCTGCCCGGTGCCCTGGCTGTACACCGCGCCGAGGATGGAGCCGGACGGGATCGGGCCGGACGAGGGGGTCGTCGTATCCGGGCCCTCGACGGTCGGCGCTGCGTGCGCGGCGGGCGGCTCCTCGGGGGCGAGGATCTCCAGGTCCAGGCGCGGGGGCTCGGCGGCGTCGATCACCTCCACCTCGCGGTCGCCGCCGAGGAAGCCGCGCGCCACCTCCACCGGGTGCACGGTGGCGGACAGCCCGATGCGCTGCGGGTCCTTGTCGCAGCGCTCGGCCAGGCGTTCCAGCGACAGGGCGAGATGGGCGCCGCGCTTGTTGCCGGCCAGCGCGTGCACCTCGTCGATGATCACCGTGTGGACGGATTCGAGGTTCTCGGCGGCCTTCGAGCCCAGCAGCAGGTACAGCGACTCCGGCGTGGTCACCAGGATATCGCCGGGTTCGCGCGCCTGAGCGCGGCGCTCGGCCTGCGGGGTGTCGCCGGTGCGGATATGGACCACTGGCTCGCGCGGGGCATCATCGCCCAAGCGCGCGGCGGTCTGCGCGATCCCGGTCAGCGGGGCGCGCAGGTTGCGTTCGATGTCGGTGGCCAGCGCCTTCAGCGGCGAGATGTAGAGCACCGAGTAGCCGCGACGGGCATCCGGGGCGGGCTCGCCGGTCAGGCGATCAATGGCGCTGAGGAAGGCGGCGAGGGTCTTGCCGCTGCCGGTGGGGGCGATCAGCAGGCAGTGATGGCCGGCCCGGATCGCGGGCCAGCCGCGCGACTGGATCGCGGTCGCCTGCCCGAAGGCCTCGCCGAACCAGGTATCGGTCGCGGGGCGAAAGGGCGTGACCGGCATCGGCTCGGGCGTAGCGGGTCAGGCGTGGCCGACGGTGGTGTCGGTGGTGGCGTGGAAGTAGTCGCTGTCGCGCGCCAGCTCGTCAATCAGCTCGTGCAGCATGGCCAGACGGCTCTCGGCGTCCGCGAACGGGGCGCAGTCCTCGCACAACGGATCGCCGCAGGGCTGGCGGCTGTACAGCCAGAAGTGCACGGCACCGGCCAGCAGGCCGTCGGCGACGTCGCCGGTCTCGGTGGCCTGGCCGTCATCGGCGAGCCGGTTCGCCAGCTCGATCAGGTGCTGGGCGGCGTTGTTGTAGGTCTGGTCGGCGGTGTCGTTCATGGGATCTCGGGACAGTCTTGTTTCAGCCAGCGCCAGCCCGTTTGGCCGGCACAGAACCCGATAGTTTACCGCGACTGGCCGATATTCCGAAGAAACAGGGGAATATGCCGCTCTTCCGGCGACAGGCCGCCGTGGGCGCCGACGAAGAACGGCCCCTCGTCGTCGTCCGGTGGGTCCACCAGGTAGGCGTCCTCCGCGGGCAGCAGCAGGTAGTCGCCGGCGCGTGCCCGCAGCTCGGGGTGCTCACGGTCATGCCCCGGCGGCAGGCCCAGCGTGCCGGGCCCCAGCCAGTCCGCGGCGGGGACTGCGGCTACGTCCGCGCCGAAGGCGGCGTCCAGGGCCGTCAGGAAGTCCGTGTCGCGTCCTTCGCGCACATGGGCGATGGCCGCGCGTGGCTCGCCGGTCAGGCGGTGGCGCAGGCAGGCCTGCACCGCCGGGTGCTCGCGCAGGTCCAGGCGGCGTTCCATGGTACGCATGCCGTGGTCGGCGGTGGTCAGGAACACGCTTTCCGGGCGCTGGATCTGCGCGCAGGTCGCGGTGTAGGCCAGGTCCAGCTGCTTCAGGTGGCGCTCCACCTCCGGGCTCTCCGGGCCGTATTGGTGGCCCAGGTGGTCGAGCTCCGACCAATAGACGTAGGTGAAATGCGGCCCCGGGGTCGCGTTCACGTGCGCGGCCACCCGCGCCGGCAGTTCGGACAGGTCCTCGAAGCCGATGAACGCGGCGGAGCTGTTCATCATGCGGTTGTACGGGGTGCCGCCGATCCAGTCCGGGCCGATCATGGTGGTGTGGCAGCCGAGCCGGTCGACCAGGCGGTCTGGCTGTACGCGGCCGGTCAGCTCGCGGTAGCCGAGCGTGGCCGGGCGGTCCTCGGCGTCGCGCTCCTGGCCCATCAGTACCGTCAGCGTGCGTTCGGCGGACGGCAGGCGGGTGTGCCAGCCGAGCAGGCCGTGCTGCGCGGGCGTGCGCCCGGTCAGGATGCTGGTGATCGCGGTCGCCGTGGTGCTGGGGAACACGGTCTCGAGGTCGGTTACGTAGTCCGCGCCCAGCAGCGGCGTGTGGCGGCGATAGCGGGTGGCAAAACCGTCGATCAGCCACAGCACGATATGGCGGTCCGGCCCCAGGTGTTCGGATACACCCGCCAGCGGCGGGTGGCTGGCCACCGGGTTCAGGCTGGCCTCGATCTGGCCGAGCAGGTCCATCAGCCCCGGCGCTTCCAGCCGGGCGCGCAGGATGTCATCCACGACCGAGTCGGCCGCGGCGTTAGCCGTTATCGACAAGCGATCAGGCCTTGCCGCCGTCGCCACCCATGCAGGGCGGGGAGTCGGCGACCTTGCCGGCACGCTCGAACCACTGGTCCGGGTCCAGCGTGTGCAGCGCCAGGGCGTGGATGCCCCCGGCCAGCTCGTCGGCCAGGGCCTGGTTCACCAGCCGGTGCCGCGCGATCAGCTTCTGGTCGCGAAAGGCCTCGGATACCACCGTTACCTTGAAATGCGACTCCGAACCCGGCGGCACGTTGTGCATGTGGCTCTCGTTCACCACCTCCAGATGCTCGGGCGCAAAGCGCTCCTCCAGCTTCCGGGTAATGGTCTCCTGCATGCTCATCGACGACTCCAGTGCTTCGATTGACGGGACATCGCACTCAGTGTGCCGTGTCGTACCCGCATGTCCAGATCCTTGGCCAGCCGCATGGCTGCCGCTGTCTGGGGGGCAGTCATCAGCCTTCCCGTGTGCGTTCCTTCCAGTAATCCGGGTGGCGGTGCAGGTGCATGACCGCGAGAATCAGGATGCCCCCGTCCTCTTCTGCGTAGAGAACCCCATACGGAAACCGCTTCACGAATGAGCGCCGCACTTCGCCCTCCAGAACGGTCCAGGCACGCGGGTAGGCGATGGCGCGTTGCACCGCTGCAAACACTTCAACTGCAAAATCGTTCCCGAGGCGGGGCTCGATTTCTTCGTAGTACTGAACGGCCTCGGTGAGTTCTTGCTCCGCTTCCGGGTGAAAGCGAAAACTCATCGTTCAAACCGGCTCCATATCCTCTCGAAGACCTGTTCGCCCGGAATCGCTTCGACTGTGCCCGAGCGGATCTCTTTCAGGCGCTTTCGCGAGACCTCCGCCCATTTGCGGTCCACGCCCGCATCGGGCGGGTTCAGGCTGCGCAGGAGGGAATCGACCACCAGAGCGCGCTCTTCCACGGGCAGGGACTCGGCTTCGTCAATGAGGTCTTTGATCTTCATGTCACCATCTTCCTGGTATCGCTGGGGGCGATGACCGGCGCAAGCGGAATTCTCATACTGGCATCTTGCGGCCGGTAGTGCGAGATGGCGGTTTGGTGGTTACATCCGGGAGGGGCTATGCGGCAGACGCTGGCGTTTGATGTGTACGGGACGCTGATCGATACCCAGGGGGTTACGGCGACGCTCGAAGGGTGGATGGGCGAGCGGGCGCCGGTGCTGGCGCGGGCCTGGCGCGAGAAGCAGCTGGAGTACACCTTCCGGCGCGGGCTGATGGGGGCGTACGCGGATTTCGATACCTGCACCGAGCAGGCGCTGCGGTACTGCTGCGAGGCACTGGGTATCGCGCTCGAAGCGGAGCAGGAGGCGGAGCTGTTGCGGTGCTATCGAGAGCTCCCGGCCTTCGCCGATGCGGGGTCGGCCCTGGACGAGTTGCGGGCGGAGGGACACCGTCTGTTCGCGTTCTCCAACGGGACCACTGAGACGGTCAGCGGGCTGCTGCGGAACGCCGGGCTGGGGGATCGCTTCGAGGATCTCGTCAGCGTGGACGAGATCGGTTGCTTCAAGCCGGACCCGCGCGTGTACAGGCATTTCCTGCAGCGGGCCAATGCCTCGCCCACGGATGCGTGGTTGATCTCGGGCAACCCCTTTGACGTGATCGGCGCGCAGGCTGCGAGCATACGCACGGTCTGGCTCGACCGTGCGCGGCAGGGTCTTTTCGACCCCTGGGGCGGGGAGCCCACGGCCACCATCGGCGGCCTGGACGAACTGTCCGGGGTACTGCGTTAGCCGGGGTCTTGCCGTCGGCAAATATTCCTGCTGGAGCGGGCTATTGGCGCCCGGTGGTTGCGCTACGATGGAGATCGGGCCGCCGCCGGGAGAGGAGCGTGAGCCAGCAGGTCAAGCAACGGGTTGCGCCCACAGTGGAATCGCCCTTGATCCGTCCGGCCACGCTGGAGGATCTGGAGGCGCTAGTCGCGCTGGAAGATGCGGCGTTCGAGATCGATCGCATCTCGCGGCGGCAATTTCGCTACCTGTTGACGCGCGGGCATGCGGCCACGCTGGTGGCGGAGGGACCCGGCGGGGAGGGCCTGCTCGGCTACGTTATGCTGCTGTTCAGCCGCGGGACGTCGCTGGCGCGGCTGTACTCGATTGCGGTCAGCGCGCGGGCGCGCGGCCAGGGGCTGGGCCGGCGCCTGGTGGAAGCGGCGGAAGACGCGGCGCGCCAGCACGGGCGGACCGATCTGCGTCTGGAGGTGCGGCGCGACAATGCGGCCAGCCTGGCCCTGTTCCGCGGGCTCGGGTATCGCGACTTCGGCACCATCGACGACTACTACGAGGACCACATGGATGCGCTGCGGCTGCAGAAGTCGCTGGCGACCGGCCCCGATCCGGCGCTGGTACGCGCCCCGTACTACGCGCAGACGCTGGAGTTCACCTGTGGCCCGGCTGCGCTGATGATGGCGATGCGCGCGGTGGACCCGGCGCTGAAGCTGGACCGGCGCCTGGAGCTGCGCCTGTGGCGCGACGCCACCACGATTTTTATGACCTCGGGCCACGGCGGCTGCGGGCCGTACGGGCTCGCGCTGGCGGCCGCCCATCGCGGGTTCGAGGTGGAACTGCTGGTGCGCGATCGCGGGGTGGCGTTCGGGGATTCCGTGCGCAGCGCGGAGAAGAAGGAGGTGATGCAGCTGGTGCAGGAGGACATGGTCGAGGAGCTGGAACAGCTCGGGGTGCCGGTGGTGCACGGCCCGGTGAACGTGTCCCAGCTGGAGGCGCGCTTTGGCGAAGGCGGGGTGCCAGTGGTTCTGATCAGCAGCGTGCGGCTGTATGCCGAGCGCTTCCCGCACTGGGTCACGGTGACGGGTTTCGACGAGCGCTTTGTCTACGTGCATGACCCGTTCGTGGACGTGGAGCAAGGGGAGCGCGCGGTGGACTCGGTGAACATGCCGATCGCGCGTGCGGACTTCGAGCGCATGGCGCGCTACGGCCGCGCGGGCCTGCAGGCAGCGGTGATCGTCGGCCCGCGCCGGGCGGCGGAGGGCGCGCATGCCTGAGCACCGCATCCTGGTCGAGCGCCGGGCGGACTGGAAGCCGCACTTCCCCGACCTTCCGGTCATGGCCATCGACGACTACCTGCGCGGCCCGGCCGCCGACGACCCGGCCACCCTGCGTGTGATCAACCTGTGCCGCAGCCAGCGTTACCTGTCCGCCGGGTACTACGGCTCGCTGCTGGCGGAGGCGCGCGGGCACCGGGTGATCCCCAGCGTGCGCACCCTGCAGGACCTGTCGCGCAAGTCGATCTACAGCCTGGATACCGAGGAGCTGGACGAGCGCGTGGCGCGCGTTCTGGGCCGCAGCCGCCAGGGCGCGCAGCCCGAGCGCCTGGAGCTGACCGTGCTGTTCGGCCAGTGCGACGAGCCGGCACTGCAGGAGATCGCCGCGCAGCTGTTCGCCCTGTTCCCCGCGCCGATGTTCCGGGTGGAGTTCCGGCTGCAGGGACGCTGGCAGATCCACGCCCTTCGCCCGTTCGCGCTGAACGCGCTGGAACCCGAGCAGGAGCCAGCCTTCTTCGCCGCGCTGGAGCGCTACCTCTCCAAACCCTGGCGCCGCCGCCGCGGGGCACGCAGCGCGCGCTACGAGCTGGCCATCCTGCACAACCCGGACGAGGCCATGGCCCCGTCCACGCCGGCCACGCTCAAGCGCTTCGCCCGCGCCGGGCAGGAGCAGGGGATGGATGTCGAGCTGATCCAGGCACGCGATCTGCCACGGCTGGCGGAGTTCGACGCCCTGTTTATCCGCGAGACCACGGCCATCGACCACTACACCTATCGCTTCGCGCGCAAGGCCGAGGCCGAGGGCATGGTGGTGATCGACGACGCCGACTCCATCCTGCGCTGCACCAACAAGGTCTATCTGGCCGAGCGCCTGGCCGCCCATCGCGTGCCGACGCCAAAGACCGTGATCCTCAACCGCGAGACCATCCTGCGCGCGGAGGAACAGATCGGTTATCCCGTGGTGCTCAAGATCCCGGACGGCAGCTTCTCGCGCGGGGTATTCAAGGCGAACGACCGCGCCGAGCTGGAATCCATTGCCCGGCGCCTGCTGAAGGAGAGCGATCTGATCCTCGCCCAGGAATTCGTCTACACCGAGTTCGACTGGCGCATCGGGGTGCTCAATCGGCAGCCGCTGTACGCCTCACAGTACCTGATGTCGCGCAAGCACTGGCAGATCGTCAATCACGACGCCAAGGGCGGCCCGCGCGAGGGCGGCTTTCGCACGCTGGCACTGGCGGACGTTCCCGCCGCCGTGGTCAAGACGGCCGTCAAGGCCGCCAACCTGATCGGCAATGGCCTCTACGGCGTCGATCTCAAGCAGACCCCGCGCGGCGTGATGGTCATCGAGGTCAACGACAACCCCAACCTCGACGCCGGCATCGAGGACAAGGTCCTCGGCGAAACGCTCTACACCACCCTGATGCAGGACTTTGTCCGCCGCCTCGACGCCGCCCGCCGCCACCGCGCCGCGCCCTGACGTGGCGCGTTGAACGGCGTTACGCTTTACGCCATTGGCGTACAGACCGGATGAAGAAGCGTCGTAGGATGTGATGAGCGAAGCGAATCGCATCGGGGGATGCACCGAGCGGGGAAGTGGTGCGTTTCGCTGCGCTCAACGGCAGCCTGTGGGTGCAGGATGTTGCCTACCCGCGTCGGGAGGCGGTCAGGCTACGGCCTCGGGCGGTTCCTGCAGCGGGTCGTGGAGTTCGAGGTCGACCATCAGCTCGTTGGCCAGGGCCTCCAGGTCATCCTGCAGGGTGTGCAGGTCCAGGTCCTCGGGAACGCCCAGGCGGGCCATCGCGCGGAACATCGGCTCGCCGGTCATCGAGCCCGGCTCGCAGGCGGTCTCCAGCGTCTCGACACTCACGCCGTGGTGCGAGAGCACGGCGGTAATGTCCTGCACGATTCCCGGTCGGTCGTGCCCGATCAGGTCCAGCACCACCGGATGCCGCGCCGCCGGCGGCAGTTCGCTGCCCCGCTGGATATGCACCTGCAGCCCGTCGCCTTCGAGCCCGCGCAGCGCGGCCTCCAGCGCGTCGGCGTTCTCGGTATCCACCTCCAGCAGTACCACCCCGGCAAACTGCCCGGCCAGATGTGCCATCCGACTCTCCAGCCAGTTGCCGCCCGCCGCACGTGCCCGGGCCGCTACCGCGCTGACCAGTCCCGGGTGGTCCGGTCCGATGAGCGTAAGAATCAAAGATGTCTTCATGGTCGATCTCCTGTTGCCGCTGGGGCAGGACAGTCCATGGTAAGCCAAGTGACGCCTGTTGGGTGTACTCGCGGTGCCGGGTGGGTGTGCCGAGCGTTGAGCACCTGCGGGGCAGGGGGTACTGTGGGGCGCCCAGACCGCACGGGCGCTTGATGGCCACCGATCGGCAACCTCAGCACGAGGCAGTCTCTACCGGGCTGGACGGCCTGGATCGGGTGCTCGACGGACTGCGGATCGGCGACAACGTGGTCTGGCGGGTCGATGACATCGCGGACTACCGCCGCTTTGTCCGGCCGTTCGTGGCCGCCGCCCGCGCCCAGGACCGTTCCATCATCTATCTGCGCTTTGGCGCGCATGCGCCGCTGGTGGAGCCGGGCCCGGGCATCGAAGTGGTCGCCATCGACGCGTTACGCGGCTTCGAGCCGTTTACCCGCCATGTGTTCCGCCTGATCACCGAGCATGGTCGCGGCGCCTTTTATCTGTGCGACTGCCTCTCCGACCTGCTGGAGGCCTGGGCCACCGACCACATGGTGGGCAACTTCTTCCGCGCCATCTGCCCCTATCTGTACGAGATGGATACGGTGGCCTGGTTCGCGCTGCATCCGCACAGCCATTCGCACACCACGCTGTCGCGCATCCGCGAGACCACGCAGGTGCTGATCGACGTGCGCCGCGCCGGCGAGGCGGTGCATGTGCAGCCGGTGAAGGTGTGGCAGCGCAGCTCGCCGACGATGTTCCTGCCGCACTGTCAGCACGGTACGCAGTTCGTGCCGGTGGTGGACAGCAGCGAGGCCACGCGGCTGCAGGCGTTGCTGGAGGAGCAGCGCCCCGGGCAGCCGCACGGCCGGCAGCTACTGGACTACTGGGACCGCCTGTTCCTCGCCGCCTCCGATGCGCTGGCGGAGGGGGCGCCGGCGGCCGACCGTGCCCGGGTGCAGGACGAGATCCTGCGGGTGCTGATCGGCCGCGACGAGCGCCTGCTGGAACTGGCGCGGCGTCACCTCGGGCTGGAGGAACTGCTGGTGGTCCGCAGCCACATGGTCGGCAGCGGCTACATCGGCGGCAAGGCTGCGGGCATGCTGCTGGCGCGGCGCATGCTGCTCGCGCAGGACCCGCAGCGCTGGAGGCGGGCGCTGGAGCCCCACGACTCGCACTTCATCGGGGCGGACGTGTACTACGCCTATCTGGTGCACAACGGCTGGTGGCCGCGGCTGATGCGCCAGCGCACCGCGGAGGGTTACTTCGACGAGGCGCGCAGCCTGCGCCGGGACATGCTGCACGGCGAGATCCCGCCGGAGGTGCGCCGCGAGCTGGAGCGGGTGCTCGACCACTACGGGCAGTACCCGATCCTGGTGCGTTCCAGCAGCCTCCTGGAAGACGGCTTCGGCAACGCCTTTGCCGGCAAGTACGAGAGCGTGTTCTGCGTAAACCAGGGCAGTCCCGGCGAGCGTCTGGCGCAGCTGGAGGACGCCATCCGCCGGGTCTATGCCTCGACCATGAGCGACGACGCGTTGAGCTACCGCCAGCAGCGTGGCCTGATGGATCAGGAAGAACCCATGGCGCTGCTGCTGCAGCGGGTCAACGGTCGCTACCACGGGCACTACTACCTTCCGGACGCCGCCGGGGTCGGGGTCTCGTGGAATACCTTCGTCTGGGACGGCGCGCTGGATCCGTCCGCCGGGATGCTGCGCCTGGTGCTGGGTCTGGGCACCCGCGCGGTGGACCGGGTCGCGCGCGACCATGCCTGCGTGGTGGCACTGGACCAGCCCGAACGGCGGCCGTTTCGCAGCCCGGAGGAGGCGTACCGCTATTCGCAGCACGCCGCCGACGTCCTCGACATCCAGGCCAACCGCGAGGCCGTCGTCCCCATCCAGGAACTGGCCGAGGCCGCGCCGGACCTGCCCCTGAACCTGCTCGGCGAGGTCGACCGTGAGGCCCGCCGCCGCGCCCGCGAACAGGGGCGCGAGGAGCGCTTGTGGCGGGTGACCTTCACCCCGCTGCTGCAGCGCACCGGCTTCGCCCCGCTGATGCGCGACCTGCTCAAGACCCTGGAGGCCGCCTACGCCCACCCGGTGGACGTCGAGTTCACTGTGCACCTCGACGCCGAAGGCAACGCCGGCGTGAACCTGGTGCAGTGCCGGCCGCTCGCCACCCTGGGCAGCGACCGGCCGGTGGAACTGCCCGGGAAGGTCGACCCGCAGCGGCTGCTGTTCTCCAGCCAGGGCCGCTTTATGGGCGGCAATCTGGACCTTGCCATCGACCGCGTCATCCGCGTGGACGGCGCACGCTACGCCGAGCTGCCCCGCCCGCAGAAATACGCCGTCGCCCGCCTGGTGGGCGCCCTCAACCGCCAGTATGCCACCCCTGGTGACTGCACCACGCTCCTGATCGGCCCCGGCCGCTGGGGCACCAGCACCCCCGAACTGGGCGTGCCCGTGCGCTTCGCCGATATTGACCGCGTGCGCATACTGGTGGAGGTGGCCGACCCCGATGCCGGCATCGTCCCCGACCTCTCGTTCGGCAGCCACTTCTTCCAGGACCTGGTGGAGGCGCGGATCGCCTACGCCGCGCTGTTCCCCGCCGAGGCGGACTGCGAGTACCACCCCGCCTGGCTCGACCGGCACCCCGCGCACACGCCCGAGGTCGACATCGGGGACCCTGTGGACCCCGCGGTACTCGCAACCGTGCAGGTCCATGACACCCGCGACGCCGCCCTGCGGGTGGTCGCCGACGTGGTGCAGCAGCGCCTCGTCTGCTTCCGGGCCGGCTCGACTTTGACGGGTACGGGGTGACGGATCTGTTCCGTCGCCGGAACGAGTCAGTCGGCGTAGATCATGCGGCGGGTCATGCCGCCGTCGGCGGTCCAGATCTGGCCGGTGACGAAGCCGGCGTCGGGGCCGAGCAGAAAGGCGGTGAGGGCGGCGATGTCGCCGGGCTGGCCGACGCGCCCGGCCGGATGCTGGGTGTGGTCCTGTGCGGACAGCGGCTCGGCCTGTTGCTGCTCGGGACTGCGGGTGTCGATCCAGCCGGGGCGGATGGCGTTGACGCGGACCCCCGGGCCGGCGCTGATCGCCAGGGCGTGGGTGAAGGCGTCCAGTCCGCCCTTGCTCGCGGCGTAGGCCTCGGTGTCCGGTTCTGACTGCAGGGCGCGGGTGGAGCTGATGTTGACGATGGCGCCCCGGCGGCGGTGCAGCAGCGGCAGAGCATGCTTGGCGAGCAGGAAGGCGCCGGTGAGGTTGGTGTCCAGCCAGCGCTTCCAGTCGGCGAGTTCCAGCTCTTCCAGTGGTCCGGAGTGCGGGTCGCTGATGCCGGCGTTGTTCACCAGGGCATCCAGGCCGCCGTGCCATTCTTCCGTGCGTCGCACCGCCTCGCGGACCTGTTCCTCGTCGCGGACATCCAGCGTGATGGCCCGGGCGGTGGGGCCCAGCCGCGTGGCGGCCCGTTCGCATTCGGGGCCGTCGATATCGGCCAGCACGACCTGCCAGCCATCCCGCACCAGGCGCTTGGTAATGCCGAGGCCGATCCCGAGCGCCGCGCCGGTGACCAGCGCGACGCGTTGCGACCCGCTGTCCGGGGGTTCAGGCACCGGCGGTTTCGGGCAGGTTGTAGAAGGCGGTGGCGGTGGCGGTCGTGTGGGCGGCGAGGTCTTCCGGGGTCTCGTCGCGCAGGTGGGCCACGTATTCGCCGATGTGGGGGAGGAAGGCGGGTTCGTTGCGCCGGCCGTTGCCGATCTTCTTGCCGCTGCCCTTCGGCAGGGTGCGTGGCAGGAGGTAGGGCGCGTCGGTCTCGATCATCAGGCGGCCGCGCGGGATGCGCGGCACCAGCGGGTGCAGGTGGGTGCCGCGGCGTTCGTCGCAGACCCAGCCGGTGATGCCGATGTGGCAGTCGAGGTCGAGGTATTCCGCCAGGGCATCGGCCTCGCCGGTAAAGCAGTGCACCACAGCGGCCGGCAGCTTGTCGCGCCAGCGCCGCAGGGTCTGGGCGAAGTCGTGGTGGGCGTCGCGCTCGTGCAGGAATACCGGCAGGCCGAGGTCGGCGGCCAGCTCCAGCTGGGCCTCGAAGGCGATGCGCTGCTGCGGGCGCGGCGAGTGGTCGCGGTTGTAGTCCAGCCCCATCTCGCCCATGGCGACGACGTTGGCGTCCGCGCGTGCGAGGTCACTGAACCGCGCGGCGATCGCGTCGGTCCACTGCTTTGCCAGGTGCGGATGCACGCCCAGCGTGGCGCGGCAGCAGTCCGGGTACTGGTCGGCGATCTCCAGGCACTTTTCGCTCTGGTGGGCGTCGGCGCCGGTGATCAGCATCCAGGACACGCCGGCCTCTCGGGCGCGTTCGAGGACCTCGTCGCGTTCCTTGTTGAAGGATTCGTGGGTGAGGTTGAAGCAGATATCGATCCATTCCATGCGCGGTATGCTAACGGATTGTTGTTGTGGTGCCAGTTTCCGGCGCTGGTCGGGGTACAAGTCGGGGTTCGGTCGAGAGATTGCCGCGTCGCCTTCGGCTCCTCGCAATGACGGGAAGAGACGGTGTCATCGCGAGGAGCGCAGCGACGTGGCGATCTCTGTGAGGAACCCCGGTGGTTGGGCCGAGAAACGTGGGGGGTGATGGATGGAGGTTGCCGCGGCGCCTGCGGCGCCTCGCAATGACGTTGCCTTTGTCGGGGTTTAGCGTTCGTGCTTGCCGGGCGTGATACGTGTGGAAAGCGAGTGATGACTGGAGTTTGGAATGCGTGATGCGAGTCCCCAGGCGGTTTATCTGAGCGATTACCAGCCGCCGGCGTTTGTGGTGGAGAGCCTGGAGCTGGACTTCGACCTGGCGGCGGCGACCACCGAGGTGACCACGCGCATGGCGGTGCGGCGCAATCCGCAGGCGGCGGAGCCGAACGGAGCGCTGCGGCTGTACGGCGATGGCGTGGAGCTGGCGTCGTTGACCGTGGATGGTGCGGAGCCAGGCGAGGGCATGCTCGAGAAGGATGGCGATGGCCTGCTGCTGCACGGCCTGCCGGAGGCGGCACGGCTGGAGATCGTCAGCCGCTGTCACCCGGAGCAGAACACCGCGCTGGAAGGCCTGTACGCCTCCAGCGGCAATCTATGCACCCAGTGCGAGCCGGAGGGTTTTCGCCGCATCACCTTCTTCCCCGACCGCCCGGATGTGCTGACCACCTACCGCGTGCGCCTGGAGGCGGACCGGGCGCAGTACCCGGTGCTGCTGGCCAACGGCAACCGCGTGGAGGCCGGCGAGCTGGACGGCGGGCGCCACTACGCGGTGTGGGAGGATCCGTTCCCCAAGCCGTCGTACCTGTTCGCACTGGTCGCCGGGGATCTGGCCTGCCAGCGCGACACCTTCACCACCATGTCCGGGCGCGAGGTGGCGCTGGAGCTTTATGTGGAGGAGCACAACGCCGATCGCTGCGATCACGCGCTGGCCTCGCTGAAGCGGGCGATGCGCTATGACGAGGAGGCCTTCGGCCGCGAATACGATCTGGACGTGTACATGATCGTCGCGGTGGACGACTTCAACATGGGGGCGATGGAGAACAAGGGGCTGAACCTGTTCAACGCCAAGTACGTGCTGGCCAGCCCCGACACCGCCACCGACAGCGACTTTGTCGCCATCGAGTCGGTGATCGCCCACGAGTATTTCCACAACTGGTCCGGCAACCGCGTGACCTGCCGCGACTGGTTCCAGCTGTCGCTGAAGGAGGGGCTTACGGTCTTCCGCGACCAGGAGTTCACCACCGACTGCACTCTGTTTGGCGTCAAGCGCATCGACGATGTCGCCATGCTGCGCGCCTTCCAGTTCCCGGAGGACGCCGGACCGCTGGCACACCCGGTGCGCCCGGACCACTACGCCGAGATCAACAACTTCTACACCCTGACCGTTTACGAGAAGGGCGCGGAGCTGATCCGCATGCTGCGCACCCTGATCGGGCGCGAGACCTTCCGCCGCGGGCTGGACCTCTACTTCGAGCGCTTCGACGGCCAGGCCGTGACGACGGACGACTTTGTGGCGGTGATGGCCGAGGCCAGCGGTCGCGATCTCTCCCGCTTCAAGCGCTGGTACACCCAGGCCGGCACGCCGCATGTGACCGCGAGTACCGCCTTTGACGGCCCCGGTGGTCCCGCCCGCATCACGCTCGCGCAGGAGACCCCGCCAACGCCCGGGCAGGACCACAAGGATCCGCTCGTGATCCCGGTGCGCATGGCCTTTCTCGATGCCCAGGGGCGGCGGATCCAGGCCCTCCGCGAGGGCGACGCCGCCGAGTGCGACGAATGGGTTCTGGAGCTGGATGCCGCCGAGCACACCTTCTGCTTCGAGAATCTGTCTGCCGAGCCGGTCGCGATCTCCTGGCTGCGCGGCTTTTCCGCCCCGGTGATCCTGAACGCCAATCAGGGCGTGGACGAACTGGCTCACCTGCTGGCGCACGACGACGACGCCTTCGCCCGCTGGGAGGCGGCGCAGACCCTGTTCCGCCGCGCAATCCGTGCGCGCATCGAGGATGACGCCGCCGACTCCGCGCTGGAGGCCGCCATCGAGCACGCCCTGCATGCCCTGATCGAGGCCCCGGCGATCGAGCCGGTGCTGCTGGCGACCATCCTGCAGCTGCCGCCCACGCGCGAGCTGGCCGAGCTGTTCGAGCGCGTCGACCCGGTGCGCCTGCGCATGGAGCGCGACGACCTGGAGAAGCGCCTCTATGCCCCGCTGGCGGGTGCGATGCAGCAGATCCAGCCGAAGCTGGACGATGTGGACAACGGCGCCTTCACCGCCGAGGCGATGGGCCGGCGCCAGCTGCGCAACCGCCTGCTGGCGCTGCGCGTGGCGGCCGGCGACCAGGCTGCGGTGCCCGAGGCCCTGGCGCAGTACCAGAAGGCGCGCAGCATGACCATGCGCATGGGCGCGCTGAATGCGGTGAACGAGCTCGATCACGAGGCCCGCCAGGTGCTGCTGACGGACTTCGAACAGCGCTACCGCGACGACCCGCTGGTGCTGGACAAGTACTTCGGGCTGCAGGCCGGCAGTCAGGTCCCGGGCGGCTTCGAGCGCCTGGACGCGCTGCTGGAGCACCCGGGGTTCCGCTGGACCAACCCGAACCGGGTGCGCGCGGTATTGGGGCCTTTCATGGCGCGCAACGAACGCCACTTCCACCAGGAGGACGGCGCGGGCTACCGCCGCATGGGCGGCTTCGTCGAGAAGCTGGATGCGATGAACCCGCAGACCGCCGCGCGCCTGGCCCAGCCGCTGACCCGCTGGCAGAAGGTGGACAGCGCCCGCGGCGAACAGATGCGCGCGGAACTCGAGCGCCTCGCCGCGCTCGAACTGTCGCGCGACCTGCGTGACGTGATCGAACGCGCGCTCGCGTAGGAGGCCAGCCCCCTGGCCGATGGGGCGACGGGAATGTGTGTGGGAGCGGGCTTGCCCGCGAAGCCCCTGCCAAAGCGCGGATGCGGGCAGGGGCATTCGCGTGCAGGCACGCTCCCACACGGGTGCGCTGATGTGTGCGGGCTGTGGTAGCGTAACGGCGGGTTATCGGGGTGATGCCCCTTGAGATGAGGGTTTGGCCGACGTGAAACGGGTCTTCTACCGACTGCTGTGCTGGATGCTGGTGCTGGCGATCGCCGGCCTGCCGGCGCTTGCGGCCGTCGCGAGCGAGGGCGCCGGTCACGCCGGGCATGCGATGCACGGGGCCCAGTCGAAGGGTGACCAGCCTGCGGATCACGCGGCCCATGAGCACTCACATGATCACTCGCACGGCGACGACCATGATCACCATGCGCAGGACGGTCATGCCGATACCCGGCATGGCGGTGACCACGCCCATGAAGCATCCGATTCCTCTGACGCCAGCGGGGTGAACGTGCACGCGGATTGCGTGGACGCGGCCTGTCTGGCGAGTTGCTCGGCCTGCAGCCACTGCCAGGGCATGCCGTCCATCACCGGGATGCACCTGCTGACCCCGGTCACGCAGGCCATGAGCCTGTATTCCTTCCAGAGCGGTCCGCCTGCGGCCGCGTTGTACCGACCCCCCATCCTCTCCTGATCTGACTTCCGGCCCGAGCGCCGGGGCTGTCCGCACGTCCGGGTTCCACTCGGCACTGGCGGACGGCAAGGCCGTGTCGCGCGTTCGCGCGGGATGCGGAGTCGAAGTCCGATCAAGGAGATTTTCACGATGCGAGCAACCCGATTGCTGCTCCCCGTCGTTTCGGTGCTGTTCCTCGCCGGTTGCGCGGTCACCGCGCCCGAGCTGGACCGCTCCGAGCTGGAGGAGGACATCTCGGTGCAGGGGATCGACCTGCCCGAGTCGGAGATGCCCCGCCCCTCCGGCGAGCTGACGCTCGAGGAGGCCATTCATCAGGCCCTGTGGCGCAACCCGCGCATGCAGCAGGCCTACGCCAAGCTGGATCTGACGGCCGCCGACGTGGTCGAGGCCGCCCAGTTTTCCAATCCCACCCTGTCGCTGTCGGTGATGCGCCCCGAGGGCGGTGGCGGCAACGAGACGGGGGTTGGCCTGGCCTGGGGTATTTCCGGCCTGCTGATGCGCAGTGCCCGTCAGGACATTGCCGAATCCCACTGGGAGTCCACCCGTCTGCAGCTGGCCGAAGGCATGGTGGCCCTGGCCTCGGACACCGAGCGTGCCTGGTATGACGCGGTGGCCGCGCGCCAGCGGGCTCAGGTACAGGCGCTGGAGACCCGTGCCGCGGATCTCGGCTCGCTGCTGGGCGAGCGCTTCTATGACGCCGGCAATATCCCCGACCTGAAGCGGGCACAGCTGCGCATCCGTGCGGCCGAGGCCCGGCTGAAGCTCGAGGATGCGCGGCAGCGCGAGCGCGAGACCCGTCTGCGCCTGGCCCACCTGATGGGGCTGCCCGGCCAGGTGGATGGCTGGGAGGTGCCCGGCAAGCTGCCACTGCCGCTGGCCGGTGTGGAGGATCGCGATGCCCTGGTCGAGCAGGCGCTGGAGCAGCGTCTGGACCTGCGGGCCCTGGACCATGCCCTGGAGGGGCTCACCGAGGGGGTGGCCCTGGTGCGGCGCTATCGCTGGCTGGGTGACATCGAGCCCGGTATCGAGTTCGAGCGCGAGACGGACGGCACCCGCCTGTGGGGCGGTGGCATCTCCTTCACCCTGCCGATCTTCAACCAGAACCAGGCCGGCATCGCCCGGGCCGAGGCGCGGTTGGAGGACGGCGAGGCCCGGAAGGCCAAACTGGAGCAGGCGGTGACCGCCGACGTCCACCAGCACTTCGTGCGGCTGGCTCATAACCGGGACAAGTTCAGCACCAAGCGCTACGAACTGCTCCCGGCCCGCGAGATCGAGCTGGAGCGTATGCAGGAACGGGTGAACTTCATGTTCGACGATGTGTTCGACCTGCTGGTGACCAAGCAGGAAGAGCTGGCCGACTGGCAGCGGGCCGTGGCCGCGCTGGGTGACTACTGGCGGGCCCGGGTGGATCTGGCCTTTACGGTGGCCGGCGAGCTGCCGGGCGGGGCGCCGGGTGACGAGGGCTATCTCGAAACCGACGCGCTCGAGCATGACCCGTCCGAGATGGATCACGACCATCATGACCACGGTGACCACGGTGACCACGGTGACCACGGTGACCACGGTGACCACGGTGACCACGGGGATCACGGGGATCACGGGGATCACGGGGATCACGGGGATCACGGGGATCACGGGGATCACGGGGATCACGGGGATCACGGGGATCACGGGGATCACGGGGATCACGGGGATCACGGGGATCACGGAGATCACGGAGATCACGGAGATCATGACCATGGCGATCACGGTGACCACGGCGACGACGGTCACGGAGGGCATCACTGATGAAACGGCGTAACTTCCTGCTGGCCGCCGGCGCGGCAATGCTGCCGGCAACCACCCTGACCCGGGTGATGGCCGAAACGGGTCACGAGCACCACAACGAGGGCGATGCCACGCCCGGCGAACGCACCGAACAGGGCTACATGCCGGTGCATACGCCGAACGGCTGGACCCTGCCGTACGAAATGAACAACGGCGTGAAGGAGTTCCATCTGGTCGCCGAGGAGATCGAGCACGAGTTCGCACCCGGTTCGGTGGCCAAGTGCTGGGGCTACAACGGCACCACCCCGGGGCCGACCATCGAGGCGGTGGAGGGCGACAAGGTCCGCATCTACGTGACCAACCGCCTGCCGGAATACACCTCGGTGCACTGGCACGGCATCCATCTGCCCTCGGGCATGGACGGGGTGAAGGGCGTGACCCAGCCGCCGATCCATCCGGGGGAGACCTTCGTCTACGAGTTCGAGCTGAACCAGCACGGCACGCACATGTACCACCCGCATGCCGACGAAATGGTGCAGATGGCGATGGGGATGATGGGGATGTTCATCATCCACCCGAAGGACGGCGAGATCGAACCGGTGGATCGTGACTACGCGATCCTGCTGCACAACTGGGGCCTGCATCCCGGTACCCGCACGCCCGATCCGTCGATCATGGTGGACTTCGATCTGTGGTCGATGAACTCCAAGGTCTTCCCGGCTATCGACTCGCTGGTGGCGAAGACCGGCGAGCGCGTGCGCATCCGCATGGGCAACCTGTCGATGTGGAACCACCCGATGCATGTGCACGGGGTGTCGTTCGAGGTGACCGGCTCCGATGGCGGGCGCTGGCCGCGCGAGCAGTGGCGCAAGGAGACCACCGAGATCGTGGCGGTCGGCCAGACCCGCGATATCGAGTTCACGGCACCGCCGGGGGACTGGGCCTTCCACTGCCACATGACGCATCACACCATGAATCCGATGGGGCATGGCATCGCCAACACCCTGGGCGTGGACCAGTCCGGTCTCGAGGAGGAGATCCGCACGTTGCTGCCGGGCTACATGGCCATGGGCGAGCACGGCATGGCGGATCACCAGGACCACACCGATGGCGGCCATATGCGCGGGCCGGAGAACACCCTGGCGATGGGCATGGGCCAGGGACCGTTCGGCAACATCGGCATGGGCGGCATGTTCACCCTGATCAAGGTGCGCGACGACCTGGAGCCCGGGGATTTCCGTGATCCGGGCTGGTACTGGCACCCGGACGGGGAGGTCGCCCGCCGTGTGAGCAGCGACCCCGACTTCGGTAGTCCGGTGCGCCGCGGCAAGGTCGCGGGTGCGGATTCCGACGGGCTCCCGACCCCCAGTCGCGATGCCCATGGCGGGCATGGAGGACACAACGGCCACGGAGGCCATAACCACTGAGTTTCCACCGGTGCGGGCACCGGGACCGCCGCAAGGCGGGCCCCGGTGGCCTGCGGCCGGCGGACTCTAAGACGACACGACTGCACTTAACAAAGAGGACACTCAATCATGATGACGATTCGTACCCGTAATACCCTGCGTTCCGCCCTTGCGGCCCTGCTGCTGGCTGTCGCCGCTCCCCTGCTGGCCCACGAGGGCGAGATGGGACACGTGCCGGAGGACGGCTCTACGGTGCAGGGCACCCCGGAGGAGATCGGGATTCACTTCGATGGCGCGATGCGCGTTACCCAGTTCGACGTGATCGGCCCGCGTGGCCGGGTCTCCCTGGAAGACCAGCCCGGCAATGACCCGACCGAGGAATACCATGTGCGCCCGGCCGGCGACCTGGAACCGGGTCGTTACGAGGTGCGCTGGCGCGGCCTGGCTCGTGACGGCCACATGATGTCCGGGACCTTCCGCTTTACGGTGGAGGACTGAGCCGTGGCCTGGCTGTCTGCGCTTGCCGGTGTGGATGCCTGGACGGTCGCCATGATCCTGGTGGCGGCCGGCTTCTATGCCGGTGCCTTGCTGGCGGCCGGGGCGGTGCTGTTTCGCCTGGCGTTTCCGGATCTGCCCGATCCGGAACGTCGGGCGGCCAGCCGCACGGGGGCGATCGCGGCCTGGGCCGCGATCGTGCTGGCCGTGATCGAGTGGCCGCTGCAGGCCGGGTATCTCGGCGGTGGCAATGGTGCCGCCGCAGTCGATCCGATGCTGCTCGGCATGGTATTCGAGGGCGCGCAGGGGACTCAGCTAATCCTCGCCGTGAGTGGCTTGCTACTGGTGCAGGCGATCTTGCTGGATGCCCGGCGTCTGCCGGGGCTCGGGCATGGCTTGAGTCTCGGAGGCGTGTTGCTGGTCATGCTCGCCTTCGTCCAGGTCGGGCACACGGTCGACGAACCCCGCTGGTTGCTCGGCGGGCTGCTGGTGCTTCACCTGCTGGCGGCTGCATTCTGGATTGGTTCGTTATGGCCCCTGTATCGCCTGGCGGGACACCCACCTGGCGGAGCGGATGCCGTACGCATCCTGGATCGCTTCGGTCGGGTGGCGGCGTTCGGGGTTGGCCTGCTGGTGCTCGCGGGCGTTGTTCTGGCTGCGCTTCTGCTCGGCGGGGTCACGCCACTGCTCACTACCGGCTACGGGCAGTTCCTGATCGGCAAGGTGCTGATTGTGGCCCTGCTCCTGCTGCTGGCGGCGTCCAACAAGTGGCGCCTGGTGCCCGCCTTCGAGCGGGGCGAGCCCCGGGCCCCGCAGCGCCTCCGGCGCAGTATCGCGATGGAGATCGGACTGGTGGGGCTGGTGTTGCTGGTCACGGCCATACTGACCACGGTCAGTTCCCCGGCCAACGGGTAGAGAAAGGGGCACCTCCCGGACATCCGGGAGGTGCCATTGGGTATCAGATCGGGCGCTGGGCGACAGTGGCCTCGAGCTCGACTTCCTCGCCGTCGCGCAGGAGTTTGATCGTCAGTTCGGCGCCTGGATCGGTCCGTGCAATGACATTCAGGGCCTCGCGCGGGCTGTTGACCGCGTCGTCATTGAGGTGGGTGATTACGTCGCCGATCTCGATGCCGGCCTCCTGGGCGGGGCCGTCACGCAGGATGCCGGCGACCAGGACCCCGCGTGGGGCATCCAGCCCGAAGGAGTCGGCCAGTTCGCGGTTCATCGCCTGGACTTCGATCCCCAGCCAGCCGCGGGAGACATAGCCTTGTTCGATGATCTCGGTCATTACGTCGCGGGCGAGGTCCACCGGGATCGCGAAGCCAATGCCATGGGACCCCCCGGAGCGCGAGAAGATCGCGGTATTGATGCCGATTACCTCGCCCTTGGCATTGATCAGTGCGCCACCGGAGTTGCCGGGGTTGATCGCCGCGTCGGTCTGAATGAAGTCCTCGAAGGTGTTGATCCCGAGCTGGTTGCGCCCGGTGGCGGAGACGATCCCCTGGGTCACGGTCTGCCCGACACCGAAGGGGTTGCCGATCGCGAGCACGACGTCACCGACCCGCAGCTCGCGGGAGTGGCCAACCGTGGCCACGGCCACGTCGTCGGTGCGGATGCGCAGGACGGCGAGGTCGGTATCGGGGTCGATGCCGATAATCTCGGCCGGATGGGCGTCGCCATTGGGCAGGACCACAGCGATCGCGTCGGCCTCCTCGATCACGTGGTGGTTGGTCAGGATATGGCCCCGATCGGTCATGATTACGCCGGAACCCAGGCTGGCCTGCTCGGTGTCGCCCGGGGGCACGGGCTGGCCAAAGAACTCGTGCAGGTCGAGGATGCCGGGGGTGTCGAGCACGCGCGAGGTCATGATGTTGACCACGGCCGGCGCGGCCCGCTCGACCCCGTCGGCGTAGCTGAGCGCGGCACTGCTGGTCGTGGAGAGCGGGGCGGCGACTTGCAGCTCCGCCTGCTCGCCCCGGTCGCGGTCAAGCACATGCGGAAAGAACACGGCGACGACCACGGCGATCGCCACGCCGGTCAGGGCCGCTTGCAGCAGGAAACGCGAGAAATTCACCATATAGTGAATATACCGAAATGGGATGGGCTGCACAGCCGCCGATCCCGGTCCAGCCGGAGAACCGATCGTGATCGAACGTGACGTATTAATGCAGGCCCTGAACGAGGAGCTTCAGCCGGAGCGCTTTCGCGACTATTGTCCGAACGGGTTGCAGGTAGAGGGGCGGGCCGAGGTGCGCCGCATCGTCAGCGGGGTGACGGCATCGCTGGCGCTGGTCGAGGCCGCGATCGAGGACGGGGCCGACACGATCCTGGTGCATCACGGCTATTTCTGGAAGGGCGAGCCAGAGGTGGTCACTGGCATGAAGCGTGAACGCCTGCGCCGGCTGCTGGAGCACGAGATCAATCTGGTGGCCTACCACCTGCCGCTGGATGCGCATCCGGAGCTGGGCAACAACACCCAACTGGCCAATCGCCTCGGATTCGCGATCGAGGGGGTGCTGCGCGAGGACGGCGTGGGCCAGTACGGTCGTTCTGCCGCCGAGGTGTCGGGGGCGGACCTGCGCGACCACATCTCCGCCGTGCTGGGGCGCGAGTGTCTGTGGGTGCCGGGCGGCGAGCGGCCGATTCGGCGCGTTGCCTGGTGCACTGGCGGGGCGCAGTCATTACTGATGGAGGCGGCGGCGCAGGGTGTGGATGCCTATATCAGTGGCGAGATTTCCGAGCAGACCACTCACGAGGCGCGCGAGAGCGGGGTGCACTACTTCGCCGCGGGGCATCATGCGACCGAGCGCTACGGGGCGCCTGCCCTGGGGGAATGGTGCGCCGAACGTTTCGGTCTGGAGCACCGGTTCATCGACATCGACAACCCTGCCTGACCGGCGCCCCGGCGAGCGCACATTCGCGGGGCAATCTGCTCTTGCCGGGGGCGCTGAAATCCCGCCTTTATCATGAATAACTTATGATCGATTGGGCGCGTCTGGCGACGCCGTCCGCCCGGTCTTAAGGCGTTCACCTACTTGACCTTATTAGCGTGTTCGGGAATTCTATCGGATTTTACTGGCCGCCCCGCGGTGGCCTGCCCGTTCGCCCGTGAGCGCGCCCAGGGCGGCGCGCTCACGGGGCAGTCTGCGGGCATCTCCGCACCCTCGTCCGCGTATCGAGTGGCTGCCGAGACACGATTTCAACACGTTGTTTGGAGAGACAAACATGGCAAACCAAGGCGTAAATCGAGGCCGTCGCCGGTTCCTCGTCGCCGCGACGACAGTCGTCGGCGGTGCCGGTGTCGCAGCGGTCGCGACCCCGTTCCTGGCGTCCTTGCAGCCCAGCGCTCGCGCTCAGGCAGCAGGGGCTCCGGTCGAGTTCGACGTGACCGAGGTCGAGGCCGGCCAGCGCGTCAGCATCGAGTGGCGTGGACAGCCGATCTGGATCGTGCGGCGTACCGACGAAATGCTGGATGGTTTGTCCCAGGTGACCGATCGCCTGCGCGATCCGGATTCCGAGAACGAGGCCCAGCAGCCGGAATACGCGCAGAACGAGCATCGCTCGATCAAGCCGGAAATCCTGGTGCTGATCGGGATCTGCACTCACCTCGGGTGCTCGCCGTCGTTCCGTCCGGAGATCGGCGATCCCGGCATGGGCTCCGACTGGCAGGGCGGCTGGCTGTGCGGTTGCCACGGTTCCCGCTTCGACATGGCCGGCCGCGTCTATCGCAACATGCCGGCGGTCGACAACCTCGAGGTGCCGCCGCACCACTACATCACGGACAACCTGCTGCTCGTGGGTGAAGATGAAGACGGAGGAGCTGTCTGATGGCCGGTAATCCCGCGGAAAAGTGGCAGGGTGGGCTGCTGGGTTGGGTTGACGCCCGCTTCCCCCTGTCCCAGATGTGGAACGAACATCTGGCTCAGTATTACACGCCGAAGAACTTCAACTTCTGGTATTTCTTCGGCTCCCTCGCCCTGCTGGTGCTGGTCATTCAGATCGTCTCCGGCATCTTCCTGACCATGTTCTACAAGCCTGATGCCGAGCTGGCCTTTGCGTCGGTCGAGTACATCATGCGCGACGTGGAATGGGGCTGGCTGATCCGCTACATGCACTCCACAGGCGCCTCGATGTTCTTCGTGGTGGTCTATCTGCACATGTTCCGGGCGCTCATGTACGGCTCCTACAAGAAGCCGCGCGAGCTGATCTGGATCTTCGGTGTGCTGATCTATCTGGTGCTGATGGCCGAAGCCTTCGCCGGCTACCTGCTGCCGTGGGGTCAGATGTCCTACTGGGGCGCGCAGGTGATCGTGAACCTGTTCCAGACCATCCCGTACATCGGGCCGGATCTGGTGACCTGGATTCGTGGTGACTTCCTGCTGTCCGATGCCACGCTGACGCGCTTCTTCGCGCTGCATGTGATTGCCCTGCCGCTGGTGCTGATCCTGCTGGTGGCCGCGCACATCATCGCGCTGCACGAAGTGGGTTCGAACAACCCCGATGGCGTCGAGATCAAGAAGAACAAGGACGAGAACGGCATCCCGAAGGATGGCATCCCGTTCCACCCGTACTACACCGTCAAGGACATCGTCGGCGTCGGCGTCTTCCTGATGGTGTTCGCCGTCATCATGTTCTTCTTCCCGATGGGCGGCGGTCTGTTCCTGAAGCCGGACAACATGATCCCGGCCGACCCGCTGGTTACACCCGAGCTGATTCCGCCGGTCTGGTACTTCACCTCGATGTACTCGGTGCTGCGTTCCGTGCCGGATCCGTTCCTCGGCGTGGTGGCCATGGGTGCCGCGGTGATGATGCTGTTCTTTATCCCCTGGCTGGACCGCAACCCGGTTCTGTCGATGCGCTATCGCTCGTTCGCAGCCAAGTTCAACCTGGCGGCGTTCGTGGTGGCTTTCGTGATCCTGGGCTGGCTGGGTCTGCAGCAGGCGACCACGATGATCAGCGAAATGAGCTTCCGCTGGTCGCTTGTGTACTTCGCGTTCTTCTTCCTGCTGTGGTTCCTCAGTCGGGAGCGCTCCGCGGCGGCCAGTCTGATTCTGTTCGCGGTGGTCGTGGGTATCTACACCCTCTACGACATCACGCGCTTCGATCCGAGTGACGCTAGCCTGATTATGTGGTCCTGGCTGATCCCGACCGTGCATCTGTTTGTCTGCATGGTGGTCCCGGTGTTTGCCCGGGGTCTGGGTCGTGATCGTGCCGTTCCGGAAAGGGTGACTTCGTAATGAAAACGTTTATCGCAACGACTGTTATGGCCCTGGCGGCCCTGTTCACCGTGCCGGCGGCCTCGGCTGCAAGCGCCAGCGGTGATCTGCAAAAAGCCAATGTGGACGTGACCAACCAGGCGTCGCTGCAACGCGGCGCCCGGCTGTACATGAACTACTGCATGGCCTGTCATTCCACCCAGTACATGCGTTACAACCGTGTGGGTCGCGACATCGGTCTGACCGAAGAGCAGGTCACCGAGAACTTCATCTTCATCACCGATGAGGATGGCGACCTGGTGAACCCGGGCTCGCTGATGAAGAACGCGATGTCCGACTCCTATGCCGACGAGGCCTTTGGTGTGACGCCGCCGGATCTGACCCTGGCGACCCGCATTCATGGCGAAGACTGGGTGTACACCTTCCTCAAGAGCTTCTACATCGACGAGGACCGCCCGCTGGGTGCCAACAACACGGTGTTCAGCAACGTCGGCATGCCGCATGTGCTGTGGGAGCTGCAGGGCTGGCAGGAGCTGGTCGAGGACGATGACGGAAACGAGCGGCTGGAGCTTGTACGCAATGGCTCGATGAGCCAGAGCGAGTACGATCGCGCAGTGCGTGACCTGGTCACCTACCTTTCGTACATGGGCGAACCGATGCAGCTCGACCGTCAGCGCATTGGCCTGTACGTCCTGATCTTCCTGGCCGTGTTTACCGTGCTGGCCTACTTCTTGAAAAAGGAGTACTGGAAAGACGTACACTAGGCGGCCTGAACCGTCGCTGGCGGGCGCTCACGGATGAGCGCCCGCCGGTGTTATTGACCGTCTGCCCGGCGCGGCGTGCCGCACGACCGGGGTAGGGAGAAAGTTATGGCGCTGGTCGCCAATCGTCGTTCCGTAATGACTCTGTTTTCTGCTCACGACTGCGTGCGCTGCCATCGCGTGCGTATCATCCTCGCCGAGAAGGACATCGCGGTGGATGTCGTCAACCTCGGGCCGGACGAGCTTCCCGAGGATCTCTCCGATCTCAACCCCTACAACGAGGTGCCGACCCTGGTGGATCGGGACCTGGCGCTGTACGGGACTCATGTGATCACCGAGTACCTGGACGAGCGTTTCCCGCATCCGCCGCTGATGCCGGTGGACCCGGTCTCCCGTGCGGCCGCGCGGCTGGCGCTTTATCGCGTCGAGCGCGACTGGTACGAGGGGTTGGATGCGGTGAAGAAGGCGTCCGGGGGCGGGCTGACCAAGGCGCGCAAGATCCTGCGCGAGAGCCTGATGAACTCGGCCGAGATCTTCGAGCTGAAGCCGTACTTCCTGAGTGACGAGTTCAGCATCGTGGATTGCGCGATCGCTCCGGTCATGTGGCGTCTGCCGTCACTGGGGATCGATCTCGATTCTCTGCCGGCTGCGATTCAGGAATACGCGGATCGCGTCTGCAAGCGGGAATCCTTCCAGATCAGTCTCACCGAGGCCGAGCGCGAGCTGAGGCTGTGACCTCTTCGCGTCCCTATCTGCTCCGGGCTTTGTGGGAGTGGATCACGGATAACGGCTTTACGCCGCACATCCTGGTCGACGCCACGGTGGAGGGTGCGCTAGTGCCCGATGCCTTTGTCGAGCAGGGCAAGATCACGCTCAACATTGGCCCGTCTGCGGTGCAGGCGCTGAATATCGGGGACGAGGCGGTCGCCTTTTCCGCGCGTTTTGCCGGCAGCCCGATGGACGTCTACGTGCCCACGCAGGCGGTGCTCGCCGTCTATGCGCGCGAGAACGGGCAGGGGATGATGTTCGGCAGCGAGCCGGGACCAGGGCCGGAAGATGGCCCGGGCGGCGACGGACCAGACGACTCGGGTCCCGCGGGTTCGGATCAGGACGGGGACAAGCCGGCCGCCAAGCGCAAGGGTCCCGCCCTGAAGGTCGTCAAGTAAGCCCAGTGATGTCCGGCCCCGGCGCCTTGCCGGGGTTCAGGATGTTGTCGGGATCAAAGCTCTGTTTGATCCCGGCCATCAGGTTCAGCGCCACGGGATCGATCTCCCGGCCCACAAAGGCGCGTTTCACTAGCCCGATCCCGTGTTCGCCGGACAAGGTGCCACCGAGGCCCAGCACCAGGGTGAAGACCTCGTCCAGGCAGCGTTCGGCGGCGGCGAGCTCCTGCGGGTCGTCCGGGTTCACCAACAGATTCACGTGGATGTTGCCGTTACCGGCGTGACCAAAGTTCACGATCTTGATCGCGTGCGCCTGGGCGAGCCGGTCGAGGCCCGCGATTAGGTCGGGGATGCGCGAGACGGGTACGACCACATCCTCGTTGATCTTCTTCGGCGCGACGGTGCGCAGCGCCGGCGAGAGGGCCTTGCGCACGGCCCACAAGGCCTGGGCCTCTTCCGGGGTGTCCGCGCTGATGGTCTGCAGGCAACCCTCGCCATCGGCGGCGCCGCGGACGCCGCGCGTCGTCGCGTCGATCCCGGCCGCGGTGCCGTCCGTCTCGATCATCAGGATAGCCCCGGCGTCGCGGGGCAGTGGGCAGTCGGGGGCATAGTCACGAATCATTGCGATCGCCGAATGGTCCATGAACTCCAGGGCCGACGGGACCTCCGCGCGGCCCATCAGTCGCGACACGGCGGCGGCCGCGTCGCCCACGGTCCGATAAATGGCCTGAATCAGGCGCGTCGCCTCGGGTTTCGGTGTGAGGCGCAGCGTGGCTTCGGTGATCACGGCGAGGGTCCCTTCGGACCCGATGAGCAGCCGGGTGAGGTCATACCCGACGACGCCCTTGGTCGTGTGCACGCCCGTACGGAAGGCCTCGCCGGTGCCCGCGACCGCCGCAAGCCCGAGGGTGTTGTCCCGCGGCGTGCCGTACTTCACCGCATGGGGGCCTGCCGAGTTGTAGGCCAGGTTGCCGCCGAGCGTGCAGTAGGCGCTGCTCGTGGGGTCCGGGGGCCAGAAAAACCCGAGGGCGCCTGCCGCTTCCTGCACCTCGCCGTTGGTCACTCCGGGTTCCGCGATCAGCCAGCGGTTCGCCGGGTCGACCTCCAGGATCCGGTTCATGCGCTCGAACGACAGGACCAGTCCGCCATGATCAGGGACCGCCGCTCCTGTGGTGCCGGTGCCGCGTCCGCGGCAGGTCACAGGCGCCCCGAGGCGTCGGCAAAGTCGGACGAGTTCAGCGACCGTCTCGGCGTCGCGGGCGAAGGCGACGGCATCCGGCGGCGTGTGCAGCTTGGAGTTGTCCGCACCATAGGCCCAGCAATCGGCCGGGTCCAGCAGGCGGTCTTCGGCGGGAAGGAGTTGCTCGATTTCGCGTGCCAGCGGTGTCATGACGGGTCCCCCTGAATCGCGTCGGGCAGCCATTCAATCGTGTCGTCGCCGTCCAGCAGCACGACATCGAAGCGCACGGGGCCTTGCCAGCGGCTCTCCTGCAGGTAGCCCTCGGCCGCCCGCAGCAGGCGTTTGCGCTTGCCGGAATCGATACTCTCGGCGCTGCCGCCAAAGCCGCGGTGGCTACGCTTGCGCACCTCGACCAGTACCAGCGTGTCGCCCTCGCGTGCGACCAGGTCCAGCTCGCCCCAGGGGCGGCGCACGTTGCGCGCCACCAGGGTGAGGCCTTGCCCGGTCAGGTAGTGCGCCGCACGGTCCTCGGCGGCCTGGCCGGTCACGCCCGGGCGGAGCATCGGTCAGCTGCCTTCGCTGGTGGACCCCAGCTGGCGTGGTGCGCCGCTCTCGAAGCGCGCCCAGACCGGCTCGCGCACCCAGTCCCCGCTGATCGGGTTCAGTGACCAGGTGCCGGCCCCGCCGACGATTTGATGGTGGCTGGCCTCGCGTACCGCGCGATCATGCAGGCTCAGCCGCATCGCATCCATGCCCAGCGCGACGAAGCGCGGGAGCTCGTCAGTCGCCCCTTCGGCCATTTCGCCGTTCAGCGGCTCGATGGTCGTAAACAGGTAGGGCGCGTCCGGGAAGACGATGCCGTTGAGATCGCGGTCGCGATTGGCATCCGGCTGTCCGGCGTAGATATGAGGCGTTGCCATGATCGGGAGTTGACGCGCGCCGTGGAAGTGCAGGTAGGGCACGAGCTGGCGCATCTGGCGCGAGGTTCCGGTCACGAACAGGTGATCGGCATCACCCCGAACCTGGGGGTCGCCTTCCAAGTTTAGCCCGGTACGGCGGGCGACGTCGCGAATGCGCGCCTCGCTCTGCTCAATCCCGAGCGCATTGCCCACGCGGGCATTGATGTCCTCGGCGTCCGGCCGCAGGCGCACGATATCGCGCGGCCGCAGGCCGTGGTCGGCGAGCGCATCCTGGTAGGCCTCGGCAATGCGGTCGCCGAACTCGCCCTCGGGCAGGATGACCAGCGGGTTGCGCCAGCCCGTACGTACCGCGCGATCCACCACGGCGTAGGCGTCCTCTTCCGGGTTCAGCGCCAGCGTGCCGAAGGCCCCGTTGCCGTCGAGCTGTGTGCGGTTGAGCAGCAGCGTCGGGCGAGTCTCTTCGCTCGCAGCCACTGCGCGTACCGCATCGCGGTTGAGCGGCCCGATGATGCGGTTTACGCCGTCTTCGACGCCGCGCCTGTAGAGGTCTGCTGCCGTGTCAGGGTCGCCGCGTGTGTCGCGCACCACCAGGCGGCCGTGGCCCCCGGTCTCCGCGTAGTAGGCGCGCGTGATGCCGTCGAGGATTGCATTGCCGAGCTGGGCGAGATCACCGGACAGCGGCAGGAGGACCAGGATCGTTTCCGGCGCCTCGGGCTGGAGCGGGTGACTTGCGACCAGTTCCGGGAGCAGGCTGTTGGCCGGGTGCGACGGATAGCGCTCGCGCCACTGGCCAGCCACGCGGCGGGCGTCTTCTTCCGAATTGACACTGCGCAGTCCGCTGAACAGCCGCACCCAGGGCTCGGCATCCGGGTGTTCGCCCGCCGCCAGGCGGTCACGCTGTGCGGGTCGAAGCGCCGAGAGCAGGCCCCAGATGCGTTCCTGGTTAACGGTCTGGTCATCGGGCTCCAGCAGGAGCAGCCCATCCAGGCGCAAACGGGCGTCCAGCGCCTGATACCATTCACGCTCATGCTCCAGCAGGCGTGCATGCAGGGCCAGACCCTCGCGGTAAACCTCGGGCGTACGGGTCTCGTCGTCCGGGTCATCGGCGCCGAGTCGCTCGCGCGCAGTCTCCCATTCGCCACGGGTGGCCGCCAGGCGGCCGCCACGCACACGGTCCGCCAGCGGTTCCCGGTGCTGGGCATCCAGGTCGCGCCACAGCGCGTCCGCGCGGTCGACCAGGTCGCCGTCGGGGTCGTCCAGGCTCAGGACCGCGTCGATCGCCGCGCGCACGTTGTCCGGCTGCGGGTCCGCCCAGGCCTCGCTGATCAGGATCGGCGCCTGCTGCTCGGCCGGCAGGTCAACGACCTCGGGTCGTTCCTCCTCCGGGTCCGGGGCGGGGGTTGGGTCCGGGCGCGGGGTCGCGCAGCCGGCGAGGATTGCGCCGGCGAGCAGGCTCAGGGCCAGACGGCCCCGGTAGCGCCCCCCGGCGGCTAGAGAGAGGTATAGGTTCACGATAGCGAGATGCTCAGCGTATTGGGGAGTCAGTATTGAAAGCGCATCAAGTTGTGTCAACGAATTGCGGCACGTTATGGGTGGTTGCCACCCCGATCGGCAATCTGGCCGATCTCAGCCCCCGTGCCCGTGACGTGCTGGCGCGCGTTTCGCGTATCGCTGCGGAGGATACGCGACACAGCGGCGGGCTGCTGGCGCATTTGGGGGTGCAGACCCCGCTGGTCAGTCTCCATGAGCATAACGAGCGCGACCGGATCCCCTCTTTATTGTCTGCGCTGGAGGCGGGCGACGATCTCGCGTTGATCTCGGATGCCGGTACGCCGCTGGTATCCGATCCCGGCTACCGGCTGGTACGAGCGGCCACGGAGGCGGGGCTGCCGGTGCGCGCGGTGCCCGGCGCCAGCGCCCCGCTCGCGGCGCTGGCCGTCGCCGGCCTGCCGTCCGATCGTTTCTGCTTCGAGGGTTTCCTGCCGCATGCTGGTGGGGCCCGCCGTCGCCGCCTGGAGACCTTGCTGGCCCAGCCGGTGACCACAATCCTGTTTGAGTCCTCGCATCGCGTACGCGCCGCTGCCGACGACCTGGCCGCACTGGAGCCGGAGCGGCTGGTGTTCCTGGGGCGCGAACTGACCAAGCAGTTCGAGGAACACTATAGAGGAGCCGCTGGCGGGCTCCCGACCTGGCTCGATGCCGATGCCAATCGGCTGCGGGGTGAGTTCGTTCTGATCCTCGCGCCGGCGCCGCAGGCGGCCGACCCGGAGTCCGAGGATGCCCCGCTGGCTGACGAATATGAGCGCCTGCTGGGGGCCTTGCTGGGGGAGCTCCCCTTGAAACGCGCGGTGCGGGTCCTTGCCGATGCCACCGGACTGCCGCGCAACCGTGTCTATGCCCGGGCCCTGCGGCTGAAGGACGAGGGTTGATGGGGTTTTTCCTTGCGTTGTTGCAGGTGCGGGCGTAAAAGGAGCGCGGGAGCTGGCCTGGCAGTCGCTGTATCCACTGGATGCGGAGGAAAGTCCGGGCTCCACAGGGCAGGACGCCAGGTAACGCCTGGGCGGCGCGAGCCGACGGAAAGTGCCGCAGAAAATATACCGCCGATGGCCTTCGGGCACAGGTAAGGTTGAAATGGTGCGGTAAGAGCGCACCGCACGGCTGGTAACAGTCCGTGGCAGGGTAAACCCCGTCCGGAGCAAGGCCAAATAGGGGTGCATGGTGTGGCCCGCATCGCACCCGGGTAGGCTGCTCGAGGCGTCCGGTGACGGACGTCCCAGATGAATGACTGTCCACGACAGAACCCGGCTTACGGCCGGCTCCCACTTTTTCCCACCTTTGCGGCCCCATCCGTGGGTCCGTGTCTCGCCGTGTCGGCGGTCCTTGCCGAAAAATAGTGAAGTAGTTTCTTAAGTGTGGCCCTCAAGACGCGGCTTTTGGGGTCTTATTTTCTGGCTGCACCGTCGCTGGGCAGGTGTTCGCTAAGTCTCTGTGATTCAACGCTTATTTTTGGTTTTTTCGGGTCAATTTTCTTGACTCCTGGAGATAGCCGTACCTATAGTGTCGAAAAGTGGGAAAAGGTGGGGAAAGGTGGGTGACCACCGCAACCGGTACCGGCCATGTTTCGAGGCGTAAGCCAACTCAATCTGGATGCCAAGGGTCGCTTGGCCATGCCCGCGCGCTATCGCGATACGCTGGCGGCATCCTGTGGCGGCCAGCTGGTGATTACCGTAGATCCCGACCGTTGCCTGCTCCTGTACCCGTTCCCCGAGTGGGAGCGCATCGAGCAAAGTCTGATGTCCCGCCCCAACATGAATCCGAAGGTCCGCAACCTGCAGCGCCTCCTGGTCGGCCATGCGACCGAGTGCGAGCTGGACGGTAGCGGCCGTCTCCTGCTGCCGACGCCGCTGCGCCAGTACGCCAGCCTCGACAAGCGCGCGGTGCTGCTGGGGCAGGGCAACAAGTTCGAGATCTGGGATGCCGATTCCTGGGATGCCCGTTGCGAGCAGGCGCTGGGGGGTGACGTGGATGACGACGCGCTCGAGTCCATTGCGTTGTGACCATGACGGAAAACGCCACTCATATCCCGGTGCTGCGCGACGCGGTGCTGGAGGGGCTGGCTGTGCGCGCTGACGGGTTCTATGTCGATGGGACCTTCGGGCGCGGCGGGCACAGCCGCGCGATTCTCGATCGCCTCGGCGCCGGCGGAAGCCTGCTGGCGATGGACCGGGACCCCGAGGCGGCTGCGGCCGCCTCTTCGTTTGCGGACGATCCACGCTTCTCCTTCGAGCCGGGCCCGTTCTCGGCGATGGCCGATACCCTGCGTCGGCGCTTCCCCGATCGTGCGCCGGATGGTGTGTTTCTGGATCTGGGGGTTTCCTCCCCGCAGTTGGACACCCCCGAGCGCGGTTTCAGCTTCCAGCACGATGGTCCGCTGGATATGCGCATGGACCCCACGCAGGGCGAGAGCGCGGCGGACTGGCTGGCTCGCGCGGAGCAGGACGAGATTGCGGATGTGATCTACCACTATGGCGAGGAACGCCATTCCCGCCGCGTCGCCCGCGCGATCGTTGCGGCGCGCGCCGAAGCCCCGATTACGCGGACTGCGCAGCTGGCCGAGATCGTGCGCCGCGCGGTCCCCGGGCGCGAGCCGGGCAAGCACCCGGCCACGCGCACCTTTCAGGCCCTGCGCATCTATGTGAACCGGGAGCTCGAGGAGCTGGAGCAGTGGCTCGAGACGATCCCGGAGATTTTGCACCCGGGCGCGCGGATGGTGGTGATCAGCTTTCATTCGCTTGAGGACCGCATGGTCAAGCAGGCGCTGCGTGGCCCGCGCCCGGACGCGCGCCTGCCGCGCGGGCTGCCGGTGATGCCCGAAACGCCCGAGCGCACGTGGCGCCCGATCGGCAAGCCCGTGCGTGCCGACGCCGAAGAGCAGCGCCGCAACCCGCGTGCACGCTCGGCGGTACTGCGCGTGGGGGAGCGCACCTGATGGTCTTTCGCGGCTTCATCCTGATCATCCTGGCGACCGGGGTCTTTGCCTCCGCCGTTGGGGTGGTGGCGGCCAAGCACGAGGCACGTCAGGCCTTTATCACGCATCAGTCGGAGCTTTCGGAGCGCGACGCGCTGAACCTGGAGTGGACGCAGCTGCAGATCGAGCAGTCGACCTGGGCGACGCAGGGCCGCATCGAACAGCAGGCGCTTGAGGAACTGGGCATGATCAAGCCCGAGCCGGATCGCATCGTGGTGATCGGGGGGCGCACATGGGAGCGCTGAAGCGCCAGGTCAGCCATGGCCGCCTGAAGGTGCTGCTGGTCGTCTCCGCGCTGGTGCTGGTGGCCCTGGTGCTGCGTGCAATCGATCTGCAGGTGCTCAGCCGCGACTTCCTGACGCAGCAGGGCGAGCAGCGTCAGGTGCGTACGCTGACCGAATCGGCCCATCGCGGCATGGTCACGGATCGCAATGGCGAGCCGCTGGCGATCTCCGCTCCGGTGCAGACCGCCTGGGCCAATCCCAAGGACTTGCTCGAGCAACGCGATCGCTGGCCCGAGCTGGCCGAGGCGCTGCAGGTCGACGCCGACTGGCTGGCCGAGCGCATCGAGGCGCGTGCCAGCCGGGAGTTCATGTACCTGCGTCGGCATATGCTGCCGGCCCAGGCGGAGCAGGTGACCGCCCTGCGTGTTCAGGGGCTTGGCCTGACGCGTGAGTTCCGGCGCTACTACCCGCATGGCGAGACGACCTCGCACATCCTTGGCTACACCGATATTGACGATCGCGGGCAGGAGGGCGTCGAACTTGCGTTCAACGACTGGCTGTCGGGCGCGCCGGGTGCCAAGCGTGTGCTGCGCGACCGCCACGGACGCACGATCCGCGATGTGGCCAGTATCCGCCCCGCACGCGACGGCCGCACGCTGCGCCTGACCATCGATCAGCGCCTGCAGTATCTGGCCTACCGCGAACTGAAGGCCGCGGTGGCGGAGCACGATGCCCAGGGCGGGTCGGCCGTGCTGCTGGATGCCCGTACGGGTGATGTCCTGGCCATGGTCAATCAGCCCAGCTTCAACCCGAACAATCGCGGTTCGATCCGCTCGGAACTCGCGCGCAACCGGTCGTTGACCGACAGCATGGAGCCGGGGTCCGTCATCAAGCCCTTCACCGTTGCGGCGGCCCTGGATGCGGGCATCATCGACCCCAATGTGACCCTGGACACCCGTCCCGGGACCATGCGTGTCGGGCGCCTGACCGTGCGCGACTTTCGTGACTATGGCGTGATCGACCTGACCACCCTGATCGCGCGTTCCAGTAATGTCGGCGCGACCAAACTGGCCCTGGACATGCCGCCGGACCGGTTCTGGCAGGTCCTGCACCAGGCCGGCTTCGGCCAGTCGACCGGGACCCACTTCCCGGGCGAGGTGAGCGGCCGCCTGCGCGACTTCCCGACCTGGCGCGAGGTCGAGCAGGCCACGATGGGGTATGGCTACGGCCTCTCCATTACCCCGCTGCAGATGGCTGCGGCCTATACCGCTTTCGCCAACGATGGCCAGCGCATCCCGGTGCGGCTGGTGCAGACTGCCGACGACCTGCGCGAGCCGGCGGGCGTGATGTCCCCGGAAACCGCCCAGCGCGTGCTCGCGATGATGGAGCACACGATCGGTTCCGAGGGTACCGCGCGTCAGGCCGCGATCGACGGCTACCGCATCGCGGGCAAGACCGGTACCAGCCGCAAGAGTGGCCCCGGGGGCTACACCGAGGACCGCTATATCTCCAGCTTCGTGGGCCTGGCGCCGGCCTCGGATCCGCGTTTCGTGATGGCCGTGGTGATCGACGAACCCAATGCCGGCACCTACTTCGGCGGCGCCGTGGCGGCGCCGGTATTCCGCAACGTGATCGGCTCGGCGCTGCGGATGTTCAACGTGCGCCCAGACGCGATGCCGGAGATCCCCATGCAGTTCGCCGCCGAACGCGAGGGCTCGACATGATGGCGGCGAATACGGTCCAGACCGTCACGACACTGGGCAGCCTGTGGCCCGCCGGGGCGCCGGCGCTGGCGCGCGAGGTCGCTGGGCAGCGTGTCACCGATCTCGTCCAGGACAGCCGCCGGGTGACCCCGGGGGCTGTCTTCGTGGCGCTGCGCGGGACGCAAGGCCACGGCCTTGCCTATGCGCAGACCGCGGCCGAGCAGGGAGCGGTGGCCATCCTGTGGGATGAAGCCGAGGCGGCCCCGGCCCTCGATGTTCCGGTGCTGCACCTCCGCGGTCTGCGCACCGCGCTGCCCGCGATCTGCGATGCCCTTTGGGGCGCCTGGCCGGCCGAATATCCCGTCGTCGCGGTGACGGGCACCGATGGCAAGACCTCGGTCAGCCAGCTGCTGGCTGGTGCCCTGGAGCAGATCGGTGTCCCCACGGGGGTCGTCGGGACGCTCGGTGTGGGACGCCTCGGAGCACTGGAAGACTGTGGTCATACCACTCCGGGTGTGATTGACCTGCGCCGGCACCTGGCGCAGCTGGCCGCCGACGGCTGCCGGGCGCTCTCGATCGAGGCCTCGTCCCACGGGCTCGAGCAGGACCGCATGGCCGGGCTGCCCGTGCGTGTCGCCGTGCTGACCCGGCTGGGCTCGGATCATCTGGATTTTCATGGCAGCCAGCAGGCATATGCCGACGCCAAGGCGCGGCTGTTCACCTGGCCGGGGCTGGAGACCGCGGTGCTCAATGCCGACGACGCCCTCGGGCAGCGCCTGATCCACGAAACCACGGCTGGGCGCACCCTCACCTACAGCGCCGTCGGGGCGCCCGCCGATCTGGTCGCGCGGGAGGTCGAGGCAGGCTCCGACGGCATTCGCTTCACGCTGGAGGCTGCGGGCGAGGCCTGGCCGGTGCAGGCGGGTCTGTTCGGGCTGTTCCAGGTCGGCAACCTGCTGGCGACGCTCGCCGCCCTGCGGGCGCTGGGTCATTCCTGGCAGGCCGCCGTCGATGCGGTGTCGCGTCTGCGCGGTGTCCCGGGGCGCATGGAGCGCTTCGAACTGCCCGGCGGGGCGTTGCTGGTCGTGGACTATGCCCACACCGAACAGGCCCTGGCGGCGGCGCTGGATGCCCTGCGCCCGCACACGGCCGGCCGACTGATCGTGGTCTTTGGCTGTGGCGGGGATCGCGATGTCACCAAGCGCCCGGCCATGGGGCGGGCCGCCAGTGCGCGCGCCGATCAGGTGATCGTGACCGACGACAACCCGCGTTCCGAAGACCCGGCCGCGATCCGCGCCGCCGTGTTGGCTGGCTGCGGTCGGCCCGAGGCCTGCCGCGAGCTGGGCGATCGGGAGGCGGCGGTGCGCGCGGCCGTGGCCGAGGCGGGCCCGGGTGACGTCATCCTGCTGGCGGGCAAGGGGCACGAAACCACCCAGCAGGTGGGTGCGCAGTTTTATCCGTTCAGTGATCGCGAGCTGGCGCGCCAGCTCGCCGCTCGGACGAACGCGGGAGACAGTGGGGGGGGTAGCCAATGATCCGGATGACCGGACAGGAACTGGCGGACGCCGTACGCGGCCGTCTGGAAAACGGCGACGGTGAGCGGGTCTTCGAGGGGGTGTTCACCGACACCCGGCAACCCCTCGAAGGGGGCCTGTTCGTGGCCCTGCGCGGCCCGCGCTTTGATGCCCACGAGCATGTCGCCGCCGATCTGCCGGCCGCCGTGCTGCTGGTGGAGCGCGTGCTGGATGTCCGGCATCCGCAGGTGGTGGTGGCCGATACCGGCGAGGCCCTGGGTCGGCTGGCCCAGCACTGGCGCCGCCGCAGCCGGGCGCGTGTGATTGCGCTGACCGGCTCCAATGGCAAGACCACGACCAAGGAGATGCTGCGCTGCATCCTCGAGGGCGTGGGCTCCGTGCATGCCACCCAGGGCAACCTGAATAACGAGATTGGGGTGCCGCTGACCCTGCTGGCCATGCCCGAGGACGCCGATTACGCGGTGATCGAGATGGGCGCCAACCATGCCGGCGAGATCGGACGCATGGCGCGCTGGACCGAGCCGATGGTCGCCATGATCACCAATGCCGGGCGGGCCCACCTGGAGGGCTTTGGCAGCCTCGAGGGCGTGGCCCACGCGAAGGCCGAGATCTACTCGGGGCTGCCCTCCCAGGGCGGCACGGCCGTGATCAATCTGGACGACCCGTTCGCCGACTACTGGCTGTCGCTGAACGAACACCACCATTGCCAGCGTTTCTCCCTGGAGGGCGGTGGCGAGATCGAGGGCATGTGGCAGGCCCCCGACCGCCTGCGCCTGACGATCCTGGGCGCCGGCCGCGACCTGCGCCTGGCCAGCCCGGGACGCCATGTCGCCGCCAATGCGGTCGCCGCGGCCGCCGCGGCGAATGCGGTGGGTGTGGCGATCGACGCGATCGCCAACGGCCTGGCGCGCTGGACGCCGGTGCAGGGTCGTCTGCAGGAGCTCTGGCATGCCAGCGGCGCGCGCCTCTGGGACGATACCTACAACGCCAATCCCGACTCGCTGCGCGCGGGTCTCGAGGTGCTGGCCGCGATGCCCGGCCGGCGCATCCTCGTGCTGGGTGCGATGGGCGAGCTGGGTGCCGAGACCCCGGCGCTGCACCGGGAGACCGGGGCGCTGGCCCGCGCGATGGGTGTGGACTACTGCCTGGCCCTGGGCGAGGCCGCGCGCGACAGCGCCGAGGCCTTTGGCGAGGGTGGCGAGTGGTTTGCCGACCATGACGCCCTGCGGACGCGCCTGGAGGAACTGCTGGAGGACGAGACCACGGTCCTGATCAAGGGCTCGCGCAGCCAGCACATGGAACGCATCATCGAGGGGCTGGAACTGGCCCCATCGGCGCGGGGGGCTGCGAATGCTGTACGCGCTGACTGAGTATCTCGCGCAGTTCTATAGCGGCTTCACGGTCTTTCAGTACCTGACCCTGCGCGCGATCCTGGGCGTGGTCACCGCACTGGCGATCGCGCTGCTGATTGGCCCGGCGATGATCCGTCGGCTGACGGTCGGCAACGTCGGCCAGCAGGTTCGTGACGACGGACCGGAGTCGCATCTGAGCAAGGCCGGTACGCCGACCATGGGTGGGGCGCTGATCCTGGTGGCGGTGGCAGTCGCCACGCTGCTGTGGAGCGACCTGACCAACCGCTTTGTCTGGATCGTGCTGTTGACCACGCTGGCCTTTGGTGCGGTTGGTGGCTGGGACGACTATCTGAAGCTGCGCTACGGCAACAGCAAGGGACTCTCGGCCAAGGCCAAGCTCCTGTGGCAGACGCTGTTCGCGCTGATCGCCGCCGGCGTGATCATGGCCACCGCGCAGAGCCCGGTGGAGACGAGCTTCTATCTCCCGATCTTCAAGGATTTCGAGCTGCACCTTGGCTGGCTGTTCATCCCGCTGGTCTGGCTGGTCGTGGTCGGGTCCTCCAACGCGGTCAACCTGACTGATGGCCTGGACGGTCTGGCGATTATGCCGGCGGTGCTGGTGGCCGGGGCCCTCGGGGTGTTCGCCTATGCAGCTGGCCACGCGGTGTTCGCGGATTACCTGCAGATCCCCGCAGTGCCGGGGGTGGGCGAGGTCGGCGTCTTCGCCGCCGCGCTGGTCGGGGCCGGGCTCGGTTTTTTGTGGTTCAACGCCTATCCCGCCCAGGTTTTTATGGGCGATGTCGGGGCTCTGGCCCTGGGCGCGGCGCTGGGCATGATGGCGATCCTGACCCGTCAGGAGATCGTGCTCCTGATCATGGGCGGCATCTTCGTGCTGGAGACGCTGTCGGTGATGCTGCAGGTCGCCTCGTTCAAGCTCACCGGGCGGCGCATCTTCCGCATGGCGCCGCTGCATCACCACTTCGAACTCAAGGGCTGGCCGGAGCCGCGCGTGATCGTGCGCTTCTGGATCCTGACCGTTGTATTCGTCCTGATTGGTCTTGCGACTCTGAAGATCCGCTAACGCCATGTCGAAGCCACAGCCGCACAATCTGATCGTGGGAACCGGAGCGACGGGGCAGTCCGTCGCCCGATTCCTGCGTGCGCGCGGCGAGGCCTTTGCGATCACCGACACGCGCCGCGACCCACCGGCCCTGGCGGCCGGGGCCGCCGCCGCGTGGCTGTCCGAGGCCTGGGCCGGACCGCTGGACGGTCTTGATACCTCCGGCTATGCCCGCCTGATCGTCTCGCCGGGGGTCCCGCTGGAACACCCGGCCGTCGAACAGGCCCGGGTCGCTGGCGCGGCGATCACCGGCGACATTGACCTGTTTGCGGCAGTGGCGCAGGCCCCGGTCATTGCGATCACCGGCTCCAACGGCAAGAGCACGGTCACCGCCCTGGTGGGCGAGATCCTGACAGCCGCAGGTCGCAAGGTCGCGATCGGCGGCAACTTCGGCACCCCGGCGCTGGACCTCCTGGACCCGGCGGTGGAGGTCTATGTCCTGGAGCTGTCCAGCTTCCAGCTCGAACGCAGCGAGCACCTGGTGCCGGATGGCGCCGCGATCCTGAATATCTCGCCCGACCATATGGACCGCTACCCGGATCTGGCCGCGTACATCCAGGCCAAGGCCCGCATCCTCGACCGTGCCGCTCGCGGTGTGCTCAATCGCGATGACCCCTGGCTGCGCGAGCTGCCCCTGCCGGCCGGTCTGCGCGTGGTCTCGTTCGGGCTGGATGCCCCGCTGGCCGCGACCGACTTCGGCGTGACGACGGGCGAGGCCGAGCCGGACCTGGTGCGTGGCGAGGAACGCCTGCTGTCCACCGCGCGCCTGCGTCTGCGCGGACAGCACAACTGGGCCAATGCCCTGGCCGCGCTGGCGCTGGCCTGGCCGTGGCTGGAATCAACGCAGGCGCGTAGCGAGGCGCTGGCTGCGCTGGCCGACTTCGCGGGCCTGCCGCACCGTTCGCAGTGGATCGCGCGGGTGGCCGAGGTCGACTACGTCAACGACTCCAAGGGCACCAACGTGGGCGCGACCCTGGCCGCGCTACGGGGTACGCCGGGGCCTCTGGTGCTGATCGCCGGTGGGCAGGGCAAGGGGCAGGATTTCTCGCCGCTGGCGGATTACGTGCCCGGCAAGGTCCGGGGCGTCGTGCTGCTCGGCGAGGATGCTCCGCTGATTGCCCGGGCCCTGGCCTCGGTGGTGCCGGTCCAGCGGGTGGACAACATGACCGCCGCCGTGGCACAGGCCGCGGCCTGGGCGCAGCCCGGAGACACCGTGCTGCTCTCGCCGGGCTGCGCGAGCCTCGACATGTACGAGAACTATCAGGCCCGCGGCAACGACTTCGCGCGGGCCGTGCGGGAGCGAGCGGCATGAGTACCGGATCGCTGCCCCTCGGACTGCCCTCGCGCGACTCGCTCGATGGACTGCGCAACAGCGTGGACCTGCCGCTGCTGGCCGCGGCCGCGTTGCTGCTGGGGCTCGGTCTGATCATGGTGGCCTCGGCCTCGATGGACCTGGGCGAGCGCTACTATGGCAACACCTGGCACTTCTTCCAGCGCCAGGTCCTGTTCGCCGCCATCGGTCTGGCGTTGGCGACCGTGATGTGGGCGATCCCGCTGGAGCGCTGGGAGCGCGCCGGTCCCTGGCTGCTGATCCTGGTGATGGTGCTGTTGATTGCGGTCCTGCTCCCGGGCGTGGGCCGAACCGTGAACGGCGCGACCCGCTGGATCCCGATCGGCATGTTCAACCTCCAGGTGGCCGAGCCGGTGAAACTGCTGGTGGTCATGTACCTGGCCGGCTACATCGTGCGTCATTACTCGACCCTGCGGTTGCACCTGCGCGGTTTTGTCCGCCCGCTGGTCGTGCTGGGCTTCGGGACAGTACTCCTGCTTCTGCAGCCCGACTTTGGTGGCGCGGCGATCATGCTGGCGATCGGTATGGGCATGCTGTTCCTGGCCGGCGCCAAGCTGTGGCAGTTCGCCGCGCTCGGCGCGACCATCGCGGTGGGTATGGCCTTCGTCGCAGTGGCTGCGCCCTACCGGGTCGCGCGCCTGACCGCATTCCTCGACCCCTGGCAGGACCCGTTCGCGACCGGGTTCCAGCTGACCCAGTCGCTGATCGCGATCGGGTCTGGCGGCTGGTTCGGTGCCGGTCTGGGCAACAGCGTGCAGAAGCTGTTCTACCTGCCGGAGGCCCATAACGACTTCCTGTTCGCGGTCTTCGCCGAGGAGTTTGGCTTTATCGGTGTGATCGCACTGATCGCGCTGTTTGCGGTCGTGGTCTGGCGCTGCGTGAAGATTGGGCTCTGGGCGGAGCGTGCCGGGCATGCATTTGGTTCGCACCTGGCCTTTGGTGTCGCGATCTGGCTGGCGCTGCAGAGTGCGCTCAATCTCGCCGTGAACATGGGGCTGCTGCCGACCAAGGGTATGACGCTGCCATTTCTCAGCTACGGCGGCAGTTCGTTGATCGTCACGCTGATGGCGATCGGTTTGGTGATGCGGGTCTATCGCGAGGCGCAGATCCCGGCCCCGCGCCAGTCGACAGCGCCGCGGCGCAAGAGGGGGCGGGCATGAACAATCCCCTGCGCATCCTGATCATGGCCGGCGGTACCGGTGGACACGTCTTCCCGGGGCTGGCGGTCGCCGACGCCCTGCGCGCCCGTGGCGTCGAGGTCCTCTGGCTGGGCAGCGCGCGCGGGATCGAGACGCGTCTGGTGCCTGCGGCGGGCATCGAGCTGCATACCCTCCCGATCAGCGGCGTGCGCGGCAAGGGGTTGGCGGGACTGCTGCTGGCGCCCTGGCGCCTCGGGATCTCGCTGTGGGCGGCGCTGGCCCTGATTACCCGCTTGCGTCCGGCCGCGGTGATCGGCTTTGGCGGATTTGCGGCCGGCCCCGGCGGCCTGATGGCCGCTGCGTTGGGGCGCCCCCTGGCGATCCATGAGCAGAACGCCGTCGCCGGCCTGACCAACCGCTGGCTGGCGCGCATCGCGGACCGGGTCTATGCGGGCTTCGATCACGCCTTCCCGGAGCGTCACACCGTGACCGTGGTGGGCAATCCGGTCCGTGCGGAGATCGCCGCGTTGCCGGAGCCGGAGCAGCGCTTCGACGAGCGTTCGGGCCCGCTGCGGGTGCTGGTGTTGGGTGGCAGCCTTGGGGCGCGCTCGCTGAACCGCATGGTGCCGGCGGGGCTCGAGCAGGCCCGCGACGCGCAGCCGATGGTGATTCGCCACCAGGCCGGGGAGCGTACGTTGGACGAGGCCCGCGCGGCCTATGCCGAGACCGCGCTGGAATACGAGGTGACCCCGTTTATCGAAGACATGGCCGAGGCCTATGGCTGGGCGGATCTGGTGATTTGCCGGGCCGGGGCGCTGACTGTGGCCGAGGTCGCGGCGGCCGGTGTCCCGGCCCTGTTCGTGCCCTATCCGCATGCGGTTGATGATCACCAGACCGCCAATGCCCGTGCTCTGGTCGAGGCGGGTGCGGCCTGGCGCCTGGCCGATACCGATCTGACGCCAGAGCGGGTCGCCGAGATCGTACGTCCGCTGGGCCGCGAGGCCCTGCGCGAGCGCGCCCGGCTGGCCCGCGAACAGGCCTGCCCCGACACTGCCGAGCGTCTGGCCGAGGCCTGCCTGGAGATGGCCCATGCCCGGCGCGGGAGGAAGAACTCATGAATGCCCCGCGTCTGCCCCGCCACGCGATGCGCCGCATCCGCCGTATTCACTGTGTCGGGATCGGTGGCTCCGGCATGAGCGGGATCGCCGAGGTCCTGCATCAGCTGGGCTACGAGGTCTCCGGATCGGATCTCGGGCAGTCGGCGATGGTCGCGCGACTGACGGGCATGGGCATCCCGGTGTCACCCGCGCATACCGAAGAAAACGTCGCCGAGGCCGATGTGCTGGTCGTCTCCAGCGCAATCGATCCCTCCAACCCCGAGGTGCAGGCGGCCCGCCGCCGCGGGATCCCGATTGTGCGCCGCGCGGAGATGCTGGCGGAGCTGATGCGCTTTCGCTATGGCATTGCGGTGGCCGGCACTCACGGCAAGACCACCACGACCAGCCTGGTGGCCAGCGTGCTCGCCGAGGCCGGTATGGACCCCACCTTCGTGATCGGCGGGCGCCTGAACAGCACGGCCAGTCACTCGAACCTGGGGGCGGGCGACTATCTGGTGGCCGAGGCCGACGAGAGCGATGCCTCGTTCCTGCACCTGCAGCCGATGATCAGCATCGTGACCAATATCGATGCCGACCACCTCGGGACCTATGGCAACGACTTCGGGAACCTGCGCGCGACCTTCCTCGAGTTCCTGCATCACCTGCCGTTCTACGGCATCGCCGTGCTGTGCGCGGACGACCCGCAGGTGCGCGATCTCTATCCCGAACTGGAGCGCCCGCGCCTGACCTACGGCATCGAGGCGGAAGCCGATGTGCGCGCCCTGAACGTGCGCCAGGAAGGCGTGCGCATGTTCTTCGACCTGAAGCTGCCCGGGCAGGCCGCGTTCCCGGTCACGCTGAACCTCCCCGGGCGGCACAACGTGCTCAATGCCCTGGCCGCGGCGGCCGTCGCGCACGAACTGGAGGTTGCCCCTGCGGCGATCCAGGCGGCGCTCGAGCGCTTCCAGGGGATCGGGCGGCGCTTCCAGGTGCAGGAGCTCGAGACCGCGCCGGGCCCGCTGACCCTGGTCGACGACTACGGGCATCACCCGCGCGAGATCGAGGCGACCCAGGCCGCGGCGCGCGACGCCTGGCCCGACCGGCGGCGCATCACCGTGTTCCAGCCGCACCGGTACACCCGCACCCGCGACCTGTTCGAGGACTTCGCCGAGGCCCTGTCCGAGACCGATGTGCTGATCCTGCTGGAGGTCTATCCCGCCGGCGAGGAACCGATCCCCAGCGCCGATGGCCGCAGCCTCGCGCGGGCGATCCGTCTGCGCGGGCAGGTCGAGCCGGTGTTCGTCGAGCATGCGGCCGACGTCGCCGAGGTCCTGTCCGGGATGCTGAAGCCGAACGATGTCGTGATCACCCAGGGGGCCGGCGATATCGGTCGGCTGGCCAGCCTGCTGCCGGACCAGCTGGGAGCGATGAAACGCCCCGGGAGTACGACATGATGGCGGCTCGCGCGGTGGAACCGGTGAACGGCCCGTTCGCCCACGCCCCTCGGGGCGAGGTACGGCCCGATGCCCCGCTGGCGGGGCTGACCTCCTGGCGTGTGGGAGGTCCGGCCGACTGGCTGTTCCGGCCGGTGGACCGGGCCGATCTCGTGTCGGCGCTGGCGGATCACGCCCGTCATGCCCCCGCGATGCCGGTTACCTTCCTGGGGCTGGGCAGCAACGTGCTGATCCGCGACGGCGGCATCGAGGGGCTGGTGGTGCACCTTTCCGGTGTAATTAACGAACGCGAGCGCCTGGAGGGCAACCGCGTACGGCTCGGAGCCGGGCTCGCCTGCGCCCAGGCGGCCCGTTTCTGTGCGCGCCAGGGACTGGTGGGCGGTGAATTTCTGGCCGGCATCCCGGGCACCCTGGGCGGCGCCTTGCGCATGAACGCGGGGGCCTGGGGCGGCGAGATCTGGCCGCTGGTCGAGTCGGTGTCCACCGTGGATGCCGACGGACAGGAGCACCAGCGTGAGCCGGGCGAGTACCGCATCGGCTATCGCAGCGTCGAGGGTCCGGACGAGTGGTTTACCGGCTGCGTGCTGCAGCTGGAACCGGGCGATCCGGCCACCGCCACGGCGCGCATCAAGGAGCTGCTGCGTGAGCGCTCGCGCACGCAGCCGCTGGGTCTGCCGTCGTGCGGATCGGTGTTCCGCAATCCGCCTGGTGATCACGCTGCGCGCCTGATCGAGGCGGCGGGACTGAAGGGCCTGCGCCACGGTGGCGCGGAGATCTCCCCCAAGCACGCGAATTTCATTACCCACGATGGCGCGGCGCAGGCCGCCGACATCGAGTGGCTGCTGCACCACGCCCAAAGCGAGGTGGAGCGGCGCTTTGGTGTGTGCCTGGAGCCCGAGGTGCGGCTGCTGGGTCGACCGCGCCCCATGGACGAGACAATCGAGGGAAGGCAATGAGCAGGCGCAAACCGGAAGAATACGGGCGCGTGGCGGTCCTGATGGGCGGCTGGTCCGGCGAGCGGGACATCTCGCTCAAGAGTGGCAACGCTGTACTGGCGGCGCTGCGCCGCCAGGGCGTCGATGCCCATGCCGTTGACCTTACCCGCGAGACGGCGCGGTGCATGGCGCTGGAGGGCTACGACCGGGTATTCATCGCACTGCATGGCGAGTGCGGCGAGGACGGGACGTTGCAGGGCTGTATGGACATGGCCGGCATGCCGTATACCGGGACTGGGGTCCTCGGTTCGGCGCTGGGTATGGACAAGCTGGCCTGCAAGCGCCTCTGGGCGGGCACGAACCTCCCGAGTGCGCCGTATCGCCTGCTGACACCGGGCTTCGATCCGGAGGCGGTGGCGGATGCCCTCGGCCTGCCGCTGATCGTCAAACCCGCGCGCGGTGGCTCCAGCCTGGGCATCACCCGGGTCGATCGTGCTGAAGACCTGCCGGCCGCCTTTGATGCGGCGCGCGTGCAGCCGGGCCAGGTGTTCGCCGAACAGTGGATCACCGGACGCGAGTACACGGTTGCGGTGCTCGGCAACGAGCCCCTGCCGGTGATCGAGATTCGCGCGGCGAGCGGTTTCTACGACTACCACGCGAAGTACGAGGCGGACGATACCGGCTACCTGTGCCCGCCCCCGGACCTGTCGCGCAGTGCGCAGCTGGAGCTGCAGTCGCTGGCCATCGCCGCCTTTGCTGCCCTCGAGGGCTGCGGTTGGGGCCGGGTGGACATCCTGCAGGACGAACACGGCGAGAACTTCCTGATCGAGGTCAACACCATCCCCGGCATGACCGACCACTCGCTGGTGCCGAAGGCCGCCGCGCAGGCGGGCATCGACTTCGACGAGCTGTGCCTGCGCATCCTCGATTCCAGCTTTGAATGCGGAGGGCTGCGTTGAACGCGCGACGTACAACGCGACCCGCGCGGCGGCCGGCAGGGCCGTCGCGGCTGCAGGCCATGACGGGGCCGGGGCTACGCCTGCTCGCCGGCATGGGACTGGCCGGGGCTCTGGTGCTGGGCTTCAGCCTGTGGCTGCACTTCGACCCGGATCAGCATCTGCCGATCGGCTCCATCCAGATTACCGGCGAGCCGCGTCACGCCGACACGGACGTGATTCTCGAGCGGGTACGGGCGCATGCACCGGGTTTCGTGGGTACGGACCTCGAGGTGCTGCGCGGGGAGCTGCAGGCGATGCCCTGGGTGGACAGCGTACAACTGCGTCGGCGCTGGCCGGACACCCTGGAGATCCACGTGACCGAGCCGGTCCCGGTGGCCCAGTGGGGCGACGACCACCTGGTCGACCGCCATGGGCGCCTGTTCGGGCCGGTGGATCTCGCCGAATGGGATTTCCTGCCGGCACTGGCCGGCGAGGACGGCCGTCAGGTGGTGTTGATGCACCGCTACCTGGAGGTCTCCGCGCGCCTGGCCGACGCCGGTTTCGAGGTGGTGGGCGTGCACGAGGGCAAGCGGCATGACTGGACCATACACCTGTCCGACGGGGCCGAGGTCCTGATGGGCCGCGACGTGAATCTGAACCGGCTGGGCCAGCTGGTACGCGCGGCGCCGGCCCTGAGGGCGCGCGAGGACGCCCCGATTGCGCGAGTGGATCTGCGCTATCCGCACGGTCTGGCTGTGGCCTGGGCCGAAGAAGCGGACAACAACGGCGGCAACGCCCGATGACACGAACGACAGGACGCAGAAAGATGATGGCAAAGAAGTCGGAACCCGGACTGATCGTCGGCCTGGATGTCGGCACCTCGAAGATCGAGGCGATCGTCGGCGAGCTGACCGACGAGGGCGAGATCGAGATCATTGGCATCGGCTCCTCCCCGTCGCGCGGGCTGAAGAAGGGCGTGGTCGTGAACATCGAGTCCACCGTCCAGTCGATCCAGCGCGCGGTCGAGGAGGCCGAGCTGATGGCCGGCTGCGAGATCCATTCGGTCTACACCGGGATCGCCGGCTCTCACATCAAGAGCTACAACTCCACCGGCGTGGTCGCGATCAAGGACGGAGAGGTGGTCGCCGGCGACGTCGACCGGGTGATCGATGCTGCCCGCGCGATCGCGATCCCGGCCGATCAGCGCATCCTCCATGTGCTGCCGCAGGAATACATCATCGACGAGCAGGAGGGCATCCGCGAGCCGATCGGGATGTCCGGGGTACGCCTGGAGGCCAAGGTGCACCTGGTCACCGGCGCGGTCTCGGCGGCACAGAATATCGTCAAGTGCGTGGAACGCTGCGGCCTGCGGGTGGACGACATCATCCTCGAGCAGCTGGCCTCCAGCTACTCGGTGCTCAGCGAGGACGAAAAGGATTTGGGGGTGTGCCTCGTCGACGTGGGCGGCGGGACCACCGACATCGCCGTCTTTGCCCACGGCGCGATTATGCACACGGCGGTCATCCCGATCGCTGGCGATCAGGTGACCAACGACATCGCGGTCGCCCTGCGCACGCCGACCCAGTACGCCGACGAACTCAAGATCAAGTACGCCTGCGCGCTGCGCACGCTGGCCGACCCGGGTGAGAGCATCGAGGTCCCCGGTGTCGGTGATCGCGCCGCGCGCCGGCTGTCGCGCCAGACGCTCGCCTCCGTGGTCGAGCCGCGCTACGAGGAGCTGCTGCAGCTGGTGCAGGCGGAACTGCGCCGCAGCGGAACCGAGGAAATGATTGCCGCCGGGGTGGTGCTCACCGGCGGTTCGTCCCGAATGGAAGGTGTGGTGGATCTCGCCGAAGAGGTCTTCCACATGCCCGTACGCCTGGGGGTGCCGCAGCGGGTCACCGGGCTCCTGGATGTGGTGAAGAACCCGATCCACGCGACGGGGGTGGGGCTGTTGCTCTACGCCCGCGAGTCGCGTGCGGAACAGGAGGCCCGGCCCGTAAGTAGCGGGTTCCAGGGTGTGTGGGCGCGCATGAAGCGCTGGTTTTCCGGGCAGCTCTGATGATCAGAGCGACCGGGTTTATGGGGGTCGGACCGCTCTCCGACCATAGGCAAACGACAGACATGTACACACGAACCGAGAGGACGCAGCCATGACGTTCGAACTGATGGATACCTTTAGCCAGAACGCCACGATCAAGGTCGTTGGCGTTGGGGGTGGTGGCGGCAATGCCGTACAGCACATGGTTCACTCGCAACTCGACGGCGTGGACTTCATCTGCGCCAATACCGATGCCCAGGCCCTGAAGAGCCTGGACTCCAAGACGCTGCTGCAGCTGGGTGGCGATATCACCAAGGGCCTGGGTGCCGGGGCCGATCCGTCGGTCGGGCGCGAGGCGGCCCTGGAAGACCGCGAGCGCATCCAGGACCTGCTCCAGGGGGCGGACATGGTGTTCATTACCGCCGGTATGGGTGGCGGTACGGGCACCGGTGCGGCCCCGGTCGTCGCGCAGATCGCCAAGGAGATGGGCATCCTGACCGTCGCGGTGGTCACCAAGCCGTTTCCGTTCGAGGGCAAGAAGCGCATGCAGGTGGCCGTGTCCGGGATCAAGGCGCTGACCGAGCAGGTCGATTCGCTGATCACCATCCCGAACGAGAAGCTGCTGACCGTGCTGGGCAAGAACACCACGCTGCTGGATGCCTTCAAGGCCGCCAACGACGTGCTGTTCGGTGCGGTGCAGGGGATCGCCGAGCTGATCACCCGTCCCGGCCTGATCAACGTCGACTTTGCCGACGTGCGCAACGTGATGCGCGAGATGGGTATGGCGATGATGGGTACCGGCACCGGTACCGGCGAAGACCGTGCGCGTCAGGCCGCCGAGGCCGCGATCGCCAGCCCGCTGCTGGAGGATGTCGATATCTCCGGTGCCCGCGGGATCCTGGTGAACGTCACCGGGGGCATGGATGTCGGAATCGGCGAGTTCGAGGAGGTCGGCGAGGCCGTGAAAGCCCTGGCGTCCGAGGATGCGACCGTGGTGGTCGGTACCGTGATCGACCCCGAGATGAGTGACGAACTGCGCGTGACCCTGGTGGCCACCGGCCTCGGTGCCCAGACGGCCCAGCAGGAACGCCCGCAGGTGCGTGTGGTCGATGCCCAGCCCAAGCGTGCGGTCGGCTCCGACGTCGAGGTGGACCTCGACCAGCCGACGGTGAAGCGTCGCGGCGGGGACAACCTCGCGGTCGACTACAACCAGCAGCAAGGCATTGATGTGCTGGATATCCCGGCCTTTCTGCGCAAACAAGCCGACTGAGCAGGGGGCCGCATGCAGGGAGGGCGGAAACTTGCAATAATGCGGTAATCGTTGTGTGCATGAGGAGCCCGGGAGGGCCCCGGGCTCCACTTTGCACCTGAAAAAGCAAGAGGTTATACGCGTTGATTCGACAAAGAACGCTCAAGAACAGCATCCGGGCCACAGGCGTGGGGCTGCATACCGGGGAAAAGGTCGTGCTTACGCTGCGACCGGCGCCGGTGAATACCGGGATCGTCTTCCACCGGAGCGATCTGGATCCCGTCGTCGAGATCCCGGCTCGGGCGGAGAACGTGGGCGACACGCGTTTGTCGACAACGCTGGTAAAGGGAGACGTGCGCGTCTCGACCGTGGAACACCTGCTCTCCGCGATCGCGGGGCTGGGCATCGACAACCTGCACGTGGATGTCAGCGCCGCCGAGGTCCCGATCATGGACGGCAGTGCCGGACCGTTTGTGTTCCTGTTGCAGTCCGCCGGGCTCAAGGAACAGGACGCCCCCAAGGAATTCATCCGGGTGAAGCGCAGCGTGGAAGTCCGCGAGGGCGACAAATGGGTGCGCTTCGACCCCTATGACGGGTTCAAGGTCGGTTTCTGCATCGACTTCGAACACCCGATGTTTACCGACGGAAGCCAGCGCGCCGAGCTGGACTTCTCGTCCACCTCCTTCGTGAAGGAGGTCTCGCGTGCCCGGACCTTCGGGTTCATGCGCGATATCGAGGCCCTGCGCGCCAACCAGCTGGCGCTGGGTGGCAGCCTGGACAACGCGGTGGTGCTCGATGACTACAAGATCCTGAACGAGAACGGCCTGCGCTACGACAACGAGCTGGTCAAACACAAGATCCTCGACGTGGTCGGTGATCTGTACCTGCTGGGGCACAGCCTGATCGGCGCGTTTACCGGGCACAAGTCCGGGCATGCGCTGAACAACCAGCTGATTCGCCAGCTCGCGGCGGACGAGACGGCCTGGGAAAAGGTCACCTTCGAGGACCCCTCGGAGCGCTTGCCGATCTCCTTCGGGCAGCTGGCGCCCACGATCGCTGGCAGTTAGGGCGGTCCTGTCCTGCGCTGCGGGGGCTAGCGCCCCTGCGGCGGTAGCGCCGCCAGGCGTTCCAGCGCCCCGGCCAACTCCGGGTCGCCGATCGAGCGCGCGGTCTGCATCAGTAGCGAGCGGGCCGACTCCGGGATCTCGCGTTGAACCGCGACCGGTTTGGATTGCGGTGCACGTGGCGTGCTGTCGAGTCGAATGCGCACCTCGGTGGTGCCTTCGATGCCGGCCGCCGCGAGCGTCTTGAGCAGCTCGCGCTGCTGGAAGCGGATCTCGGTCGCCAGTGGGCGATCGGCGCAGACCGCGATCAGGGTCTCTCCCTGCCGGGTCAGCGCCAGGCGTCCGCGCTGTAGCTCCTCCCCCACCAGTGGGGCGAGCGCGCGTTCCAGCTCCCGATCGCGGTCGCTGTGGACGCTCAGATTCGCCGCGACAAAGCGGTTCGCGGGGCGCGGCATCATCGACGTGCCTCCACGAAGCCCGACAGTACAAGAGTAATTGAGAAACGCATGCAACTGATCGTACTACGACCGGATGGCCTTTGTACCCGCCTCCCGTTTCGCATCACCCTTGTCCTTTCCGTAACCCTGCTCGCCCTGGTCGTGGCCGCAGTCGCCGCCGCCTACTGGGTGGGACAGCAGCAGCGCGAGGTCATCAAGGTACCGGTGGTACCGGGAAGCGACCAGGCGGTGATCGAGGCCGCCGAGCGCGAGGTTGCGCACGAGGGCCTGAAACACCTGGCCGAACGGGTGGTGGTCCTCGAACGCCAGCTCGCCCGCGTCGACCTGCGCATGCGCTCGGTGGGTGAGAGCCTTGACCTGGATTTGTCCGAGCTGATGCCCGCGATGGGGGGGCAGGGTGGCCCCGAACTGGAGGGCCCGGATTCACCCATTGCGATGGATGAGCGCCTCTACGCCCTGGAGCGCCTGCTCCATCGACACCAGGCTTCGGTGGCCCTGATCGACGACACACTGCGCGAGGATGCCTCGCGCGAGGCCCTGCGCCCGCAGTTGATGCCGGTCGACGACGAGGCCTGGATCAGCTCGGCCTTTGGGTACCGCAATGACCCGTTTACCGGCGCCCGGCGCTTCCATTCCGGCATGGACTTCGCCGGCAGCCATGGTTCGGATATCCGGGCCGCGGGTGGTGGAATCGTGGTGTTCTCGGGCAAGCGCGATGCCTACGGCAAGATGGTCGAGATCGATCACGGGGGTGGTCTGCGCACCCGCTACGCGCACAACTCGGAGTTGCTGGTGGAGCCGGGGCAGCGCGTGGATGCCGGCGACACCATTGCGCGCATGGGCCGCACGGGCCGTGCCACGGATACGCACCTGCACTACGAAGTCCTCAAGGCGGGCCAGGCCGTTAACCCCTACGACTTCCTGCCCAGCGACGACTGAATCCGAAACCCTCTCCGGCACCCGCCCCCCGCGCAGGTGGTGGGCGGATGGTTTATCCTAGATAGGTTTCGGACAACGGCTGGCTCTTAATACAAGCCCCCTCAAGCGGATCCCTATGGTCAAGCAGCTCGTACAGAAGTTCTTCGGCAGTCGCAACGACCGCATCATCAAGCGCTATCGCAAGCAGGTCGAGCAGGTGAACGCCCTCGCGGAAGCCACCGAGGCCCTGCCGCGCCAGGAGCTGGAACACAAGACCACGGAGCTGCGCAAGCGCGCCCAGGACGGCGAGTCCATCGACAAGCTGCTGCCGGAGGCCTTTGCGGTCTGCCGAGCCATGAGTGTGCATGCCCTTGGCATGCGCCATTTTGACGTGCAGCTGATCGGTGGCATGGTGCTGAACGACGGGCGCATCGCCGAGATGCGTACCGGTGAAGGCAAGACCCTGGTCGCCACGCTCCCTACCTACCTCAACGCCCTGTCCGGCGATGGTGTGCACGTGGTCACGGTCAACGACTACCTGGCCCGCCGCGATGCCGCGTGGATGGGCCGGCTGTATCACGCCCTGGGGTTGAGCGTTGGCGTGGTCAACTCCTCCGGCGGGCTGGGCGTGGACAGCGCCTCGTATCTGTACGACCCCGAGTACAAGGCCGAAGAAGGCGGGATGGACCACCTGCGTCCGGTGACCCGCCGCGAGGCCTATGCCGCGGATATCACCTACGGCACCAACAACGAGTTCGGCTTCGACTACCTGCGCGACAACATGGCGTTCTCCGCCGACCAGCGGGTGCAGCGCGGTCTCAATTTCGCGGTGGTCGACGAGGTTGACTCGATCCTGATCGACGAGGCGCGGACCCCGCTGATCATCTCCGGTCCCAGTGGTGACAGCTCCGAACTGTACGAGCGGATGAACAAGCTACCGCCGCAGCTCACTCGTCAGGAAGACGAGGAGAGCGAGGGCGACTACTACGTCGATGAGAAGGCCAAGCAGGTCTTTCTGAGCGAGGATGGGCACGAGAAGGCCGAGCAGTTGCTGCGCGAGGAGGGGTTGCTGGAAGAGCACCAGTCCTTGTATGACGCCGGCGCGATCCAGGTCCTGCATCACCTGAATGCCGCGCTGCGCGCCCACGCCCTGTTCCACCGCGACGTGGACTACCTGGTGCGTGACAACAAGGTCCAGATCATCGACGAATTCACCGGCCGCATCATGGGTGGTCGGCGCTGGTCCGAGGGGTTGCACCAGGCGATCGAGGCGAAGGAAGGCGTGCCAATCCAGCGCGAGAACCAGACCCTGGCCTCGATTACCTTCCAGAACTACTTCCGCCTGTACGAGAAACTGGCCGGCATGACCGGTACTGCGGACACCGAGGCCTACGAGTTCCAGACGATCTACGGCCTCGAGGTTGTCGTGGTCCCCGGCAACAAGCCGCTGGTGCGGGACGACATGCAGGATCTTGTCTACCTGACCCAGGAAGAGAAGTACGAGGCGATCATCAAGGAGATCCAGTGGTGCGTCGAGCGGAAACAGCCGGTACTGGTGGGTACCGCTTCCGTGGAAAGCTCCGAGCGCCTGGCCCAGGCGCTGAAAAAGACCGGGATCAAGTTCGAGGTGCTCAACGCCAAGCAGCATGAGCGCGAGGCCGCGATCATTGCCCACGCCGGACGCCCGGGCGCGATCACGCTGGCCACCAACATGGCCGGCCGCGGGACTGACATCGTGCTGGGTGGGTCGCTGGACGCCGAGCTGGCCGAAGTGGACCTGGACGACACCGCGAAATGCGAGCAGATCAAGGCGGACTGGCAGAAGCGCCACGATGCCGTGCTCGAGTCCGGTGGTCTGCACATCATCGGCTCCGAGCGCCACGAGTCCCGCCGTATCGACAACCAGCTGCGCGGCCGTTCCGGGCGTCAGGGCGACCCAGGCTCCAGCCGTTTCTTCCTCTCGCTGGAAGACAACCTGATGCGGGTGTTCGCCTCCGAGCGCGTGCGCGGGCTGATGCAACGCCTGGGCATGAAGGAGGGCGAGGCGATCGAGAATGCCTGGGTTTCGCGCGCGATCGAGAATGCCCAGCGCAAGGTCGAGGCGCACAACTTCGACATCCGCAAGCAGCTGCTGGAGTACGACGACGTCGCCAACGACCAGCGGCGGGTGATCTACGAACAGCGCGCCGAGTTGCTGACCACCGAGGATATCAGCGACACGATCGAGGCCTTGCTCAATGACGTGGTCAATGCCCAGATCAGCGAGTACATCCCGCCCGGCTCCATCGAGGACGAGTGGGACGTCGAGGGTCTGGAGCAGGCACTCAACGGCGAATTCGGGATCGATCTGCCCGTGAAGCAGTGGCTGGAGGATGAGGACGACCTGCACGAAGAGCCGCTGCGCGAACGGATCATCGAGCACGCCCGCACGCTTCTTGCCGGCAAGCGCGAGCAGCTGGGCGAGACCACGATGAACCGGCTGCAGCGCGACATGATGCTGCAGGTGCTGGATACCCAGTGGAAGGAACATTTGGCCGCGATGGACTATCTGCGCCAGGGCATCGGGCTGCGAGGCTACGCCCAGCGCAACCCGAAGCAGGAATACAAGAAGGAAGCCTTCGCGATGTTCCAGTCCCTGCTGGAACGCATCAAGCACGACGTGATCAAGTATCTGCTGCGCATCCAGCTGCGCTCGCCCGAAGAGGTCGAGGCGCTGCAGCCGAAGAAAAAGGCCCCGGCCGAGTCCGACATGAACTTCCAGCACGAGAACCCGGACAGTGCGCTGGACGCCGGGGCGGAGGAGCGCGAGCCGGTGGCCAGTGGTGACACCCCCTATCGTCGCGAGGGCCCCAAGCTCGGCCGCAACGAGCCCTGCTGGTGCGGTTCGGGCAAGAAGTACAAGCAGTGCCACGGCAAGCTCTGAACGTATACGGGAGCACGTGAATATGGCCGTTGGGCTGCAACCACCGGACACATTGCTGCCGGTGCCCGGTATCCGTCTGGCGACTACCGCGGCGGGCATCCGCTATGCCGGGCGCGACGACCTGGTGCTGATCGATGCCGGCGCGGATGCCACCATTGCCGCGCTCTATACCACCAACGCCTTCTGCGCCGCCCCGGTCGTCGTGGCCCGTGAACACCAGTCCGCGCGCCCTGGCCGCTGGCTGTTGATTAACGCGGGCAACGCCAATGCGGGAACGGGGGAGCCGGGGCTGGCCGCTGCGCGGGCCTGCTGCGAGGCGGTCGCTGAAGTGGTCGGTGGTGATGCCCGCGCGGTGCTGCCCTTCTCCACCGGCGTGATCGGCGAGCCGCTACCGGTCGAGCGGATCACCAAGGTTCTGCCCACACTGCATGCGGCGCTGGTACCGAATGGCTGGATGCAGGCGGGCCGCGCGATCATGACCACCGATACCGTGCTCAAGGGCGGCAGTCGCCGTATCGAGCTCTCGGGCGGTACCGTGACGCTGACCGGGATCGCCAAGGGCTCCGGGATGATCCACCCGAACATGGCCACGATGCTCGGGTTCATCGGGACCGATCTCGCCATCACCGAAGCCGAACTGTTGCCTTTGCTGCGCGAAGCGAATGGGGCCAGCTTCAACGCCATTACGGTGGATGGCGACACCTCCACGAACGATGCGGTCGTCTGCATGGCCTCGGGCGCCAGTAGTGCGACGCTGGCAACGGCCGAGGACCGCGAGACCTTCATGCGCGCACTCGGAGATCTGTGCCTGGAGCTCGCGCAGGCGATCGTGCGCGACGGCGAGGGGGCGACCAAGTTCGTGACCGTGGCGGTGGAGTCGGCCCGTGACGAGGCCGAAGCCGCCCGGGTGGCCGAGACCGTGGCCCTGTCGCCGCTGGTCAAGACCGCCCTGTTCGCTTCCGACCCCAATTGGGGGCGCATCCTGGCCGCGGTCGGCCGCGCCAGCGTCGCGGACTTGGTGATCGAGCAGGTCGCCATCACCGTCAATGGCGTCGAGATCGTCCGCGGCGGCGGGCGTTCCCCGGACTACACCGAGGCGGCCGGGCAGCAGGCCTTTGCGCAGGACGAGATCGAGATCCGGATCGCACTGGGCCGGGGACAGGCCGTGGCCCGCAAGTATACCTGCGACTTCTCCCACGAGTACGTCCGTATCAATGCCGAATACCGGTCCTGAGCCGGTCGGTACCACTCCGCCGCTGGAGGTTGCGGTGGGGCTGGTCCTCGATGCCGAGGGCCGCGTGCTGGTCAGCCGTCGTCTGGCCGGCCGGCACCTGGCTGGCTATTGGGAGTTTCCGGGCGGCAAGATCGATGCCGGCGAGAGCGCCTTTGCCGGGCTGGTGCGCGAGTTGCACGAAGAGCTGGGGATTGTCGTGCGCGCCGGGGTTCAGTGTCTGACTGTGCGCCATGACTTTGCCGAGTGTTCCGTGGCCCTGCGCGTGTTCCGGGTAACGGACTGGTCCGGCGAGGTGCATGGCCGCGAGGGGCAGGAATGGGCCTGGCGCGACCCGGCCACCCTGGACCCCGCGGATTTCCCCGCTGCCAATCACCCGATGTTCCAGGCCCTGGTCCTGCCGCAGCGCTACTTGATTACGCCATCCCCTGCGGTGCGGGCCGAGATCCCGGCCGTGGTTGAGCAGGTCCAGGCAGCGCTGGTGGATATGGACGGCGCGATGCTGCAGGTCCGGGCGCCGTCATTGGGGCGGGCGGACTACCGCGCCTTGGTCGAGCCACTCCACAGATTTGCCCGCGCTCGCGGGGTACCGCTGCTGGCCAACGCCCCGTGGGAGTGGGTCGCGGACCTGTTGGGTATCGGATGGCACCTCCCCGAGCGGCGCTGGCGTGCGCTGGACGAACGCCCTTCGGTTTCGGGTCTGGTGGCGGCTTCGGTGCATGGCGCCGAAGGGCTGGCTGCCGCCGCCCGGCTGGGGCTGGATTTTGCCGTCCTGAGTCCGGTGTGTTCCACGGCCTCCCATCCCGGCGTGCCGGGGATGGGGTGGGTGCAATTCGCCGCGCGGGTGCGCGAGGCTGGGGTCCCGGTTTATGCCCTGGGCGGGATGCGTGCGTCCGATCTGGATCAGGCGCGGACCTGTGGAGCCCAGGGGATCGCGGCCATCCGGGGGTTGCTGGGCATGCAGGCCGGTGAAGCGGCGGTTTGAGAAGTGAATCCGTTAAACTCGCTTACAGGGCACAGCAGCACAGCCGGAATTCGATGTCCTGCGCGGCGGGGATGGGGCGGCTGCGGAAATCCTCGGGCGAGAAAAAACGTACCGTGAAGCGCTGGCGTCCTGCGCTGATCTCCGGGTAGTACCCCAGATCGGGATCGACACTGACCCGGATCAGCTGCCATGCATGGCTCGTGTCCAGGCTGCGTTCGAAATAGCCGTCTTCGGCGATGGCGGACTCCGAGCGCCCGGAGCGGCGCATATAGGACAGGACCTGGATGGTCGCCTCGGCTACCGTGTTCAATGGCTCGAACCATTCCAGCAGTAGTGCGGTGCGCTCCGGGGAGCTTTGGGCCAGCCAGTGATGGTAGATCGGCAGGTCGAAATCGAAGGCCCCGCCGGGTAGCGCCATGCGCTGGCGCACGCTGTTGAAGAATTCGTTGCCACGCACCCGATGATCCAGCGCCCCGGCCTGTTCTTCCAGGGCGGAGTGCAGGCGTTTCTGCGCCTGCATGGTCTCGGTGAACCGCTCCGGGTCGACGCCCGGCTGGTGCGTGAGTCGGTTGAGGTTGGCAGTCTGGCGCTCGATCTCGCCCATCAGTTCGCGCTTGATGTCGACGCGGGTGACCAGGGCATAGATGTCGACCAGCGAGACCAGGGCCTCATGGTGGTCAAAAGGCCGGCCGGACTCCAGGGCATCCCCGAACCGCTGGGCCAGCGCCTCCAGACGCAACAGCAGTCGCACGCGTTCGTGCAGCGGTTGTTCGAAGGTGAGCAATTGGGTCACGGGCGGCCCGTCCGGCTTGGGTTCTCGGTGTTGCGGGGCAACACGACCTTGGCAGTATCCAGTATTCAGGGGGCGACTTTCCACCCGTCCTTGTCAGCAATCGGAGTCGGTGCGCAATCTCTCCCCTTATTGCGGCCCGGATGCATGTGGCTAGCCATGCCCCGTTACGGCTCGCAGCTCATCGTGCAGGCCGGACACCTGCTGGCGCAGATCCTCGTCCGTGGTCGTGCGGTCGTTCGTGATCACCCGGTCGCCGCGCTGGCGGCGCTCGTCCGGGCTCAACTGGCAGTCCATGATGGCCTGCACCTCGGCCGGGGTGCGGCCATCGCGATGGGTGACGCGCTCGAGCTGTTCCTCCGGCTTGCAGTCGACCACGATGACCGGGTCGAACTCGTGCTCCCACCCGGCCTCGAACAGCAGCGGCACCACGATCAGCGCATAGCCGTTGGTGTCTGGCAGATCACGCAGACGGCGTTCCAGTTCTGCGTGCACCGCGGGGTGGACCAGCGCTTCCAGCGCCTTGCGCTCGTCGGGTTGTGCGAAGACCCGTGTGCGCAGGGCCCCGCGATCCAGGCGTCCCCGCGCATCGAGTACCCCTGGTCCGAACTGTTGAACGATCGCGGCATGCAGGTCGTGTCCCGGCTCTTGCAGTTCGCGGGTGATCCGGTCGGCGTCGAGCACCGGTACCCCCAGGCTGGCAAACAACCCGGCGACGCGGCTCTTGCCGCAGCCAATCCCGCCTGTCAGTCCGACCCGCCGCATGACACTAGAGCCCCTGTGGGAAGTAGAACGCCACCAGCGTATCGCCCCAGATCAGTGCCAGCCACCCGGCGGCCGCGAGATACGGCCCGAACGGGATCGGGATGTTGCGGTCGCGCCCGCGCAGCAGGATTAGCAGGATGCCGACGATCGCCCCGACCAGGGAAGCCAGCAGAAGGATTACCGGCAGGGCCTGCCAGCCGAGCCATGCGCCCAGTGCGGCGAGCAGCTTGAAGTCGCCATACCCCATGCCCTCCTTCCCGGTGGCCAGGCGGAAGCCGTGAAAGATCAGCCAAAGCACCAGGTAACCGGCGGTCGCTCCGATCACGGCCGACTGCAGATCGGTGAAGGTGCCCGGGATATTGACCAGCAGCCCCAGCCAGAGCAACGGCAGGGTCAGCTGGTCCGGGAGCAGGGTGGTGCGCGCGTCGATCCCGGCGGCGGCGATCAGAACGCCGGTGAAGATCAGCGCCAGCAGCGCCGTCGTGTCGGCTCCGAAGTGCCAGATGGTCAGGGCAAACAGGACTGCGGTGAGGATCTCGACCAGCGGATACTGCCAGCTGATGCTCGTGCCGCAGCCTGGGCAGCGCCCGCGCAGCCAGAGGAAGCTGAGCACGGGGATGTTCTCGTACGAGCGGATCGGCCGCTCGCACTGGGGACAGCGCGAACGCGGGCGCAGCAGGTCGAACGGGGTGTCGTCCGCCGGGGGCTCCTGTTCCAGGATTGCGCGTGCCTCGGCGTTCCAGCCGCGCTCCAGCATCACCGGCAGCCGGGCGATGACCACGTTCAGAAAGCTGCCGATCAGCAGCCCGAATACCGCTGCGACCGCGATTGCCCAGGACAGGGGCAGGAGTTCTTCCGTGCCGAGCATCCTAGGGAAGCCCTGACCAATGTGCACGCTCGCGCTCGAGTCGCTTTTGCGTGCGAACAAGGCGCGGTAAGCGCAGTGTAGCCGAGCTACATAAGCGAGCCGCAACGCCGTTCGCGCGCAAAAGCGGCCGAGCCCCTGCATTGAATGATTGGTGGGGTTGGAACCCCAGGTTCCCCGATCCTGCGTTGCGCCGCTTGCGGGTAGAACCACTACCCGCTGCACGGCGCGCCTTGTCTCGGAAAACCTGGGGTACCAACGCGAGTGTGTACATTGGTCAGGGCTTCCCTAGATGACTTGACCCATCTGGAAGATGGGCAGGTACATCGCGATCACCAGGCCGCCGACCAGTACGCCGAGTACGACCATGATCAGGGGCTCCAGCAGGCTCGAGAGGCTGTCCACGGCGTTGTCGACCTCGGCCTCGTAGAAGTCCGCGACCTTCGCCAGCATCGAGTCCAGCGAGCCGGATTCCTCGCCGATCGCGACCATCTGCACGACCATGTTGGGGAAGACCCCGGTATTGCGCATCGACCACTGCAGCTGTGCCCCGGCCGAGGTCTCGTCGCGCATGCGCAGCGTGGCCTCGCGATACAGCGCGTTGCCCGTGGCGCCGGAGACCGAGGTGAGGGCATCGACCAGCGGTACACCGGCCGAAAACATCGTGGACAGCGTCCGCGCGAAGCGGGCGATCGCGGCCTTGCGCAGGATCGGACCGAAGGCCGGGGCCTTCAGGATTGCGATATCGAGAAAACGCGCAAACCGGGGTGAGCGTTGCCGGGTCTGTACGAAGGCGAAGCCGATCGCGACCATGATCGCGAGGATCAGCCACCACCAGGACTGCACGAAATCCGAGAGGTCGACCACCATGCGGGTGAAGACCGGCAGGTCCGCACCAAAACCCTGGAACAGCGCCTCGAACTGCGGGACCACATAGATCAGCAGGATGGCCGTAACCACGATTGCGACCACAATGACCGCCGCCGGGTAGAACATGGCCTTGCGGATCTTGGCCTTCAGGGCCTCGGTCTTTTCCTTGTAGGTGGCGACCTTGTCCAGCAGGGTCTCGAGCGTCCCCGCCTGCTCGCCGGCCTCGACCAGGTTGACCACCAGATCATCGAAGTACTTGGGCTGCTTGGCCAGCGCGGCGGCAAAGGTCTCGCCGCCCTCGACGTCGGCCTTGAGCTTGAGCACGAGATCGCGCATCGCCGGCTTCTCGTTGCCGCGGCCGACGATCTCGAAGGCCTGTACCAGCGGCACGCCGGATTGCAGCATCGTGGTCATCTGCCGCAGGAAGTAGGCGATGTCCGCGGGGACAATCTTCTTCTTGCCCCCGGAGAGCAGCGACTTCGGCTTCTTGCGAATCTTGACGACATTGATGCCGTTCTTGCGCAGTTCGGAGCGTGCGACGGCTTCGCTGTCGGCCGGGGTCTCGCCCTTGACCCGGTCGCCGTTCTTGTTCAGTCCTTCCCAAGCGTAGATTGTCCCGGAATCGGCCATCTACTGTCCCCCTGTGCTGGTGACCCGAACCGGAGCCCTTCCGGCGTCTCCCTAGTCCTTGGTCACGCGGTTAACTTCCTCGAGGCTGGTCATCCCCGCCAGAACCTTTACCAGGCCGGCGCGGCGCAGGTCCTCGACTCCTTCCTTTGCGGCCTGCTGAGCCAGCTGCATGGAGTTGTAGCCCTCCAGAATCCCGCGCTGCATCTCTTCGCTGATCGGCATGACCTGATAGATGCCGACCCGCCCCTTGTAGCCGTTGGTGCACTGATCGCAGCCCACCGCGCGATACGCCGTTACCCCGGCCTGGATGTCGGCGTCGGTGAAGCCCTCCTTGCGCAGGACCTCCTCCGGGAGATCCTCCGGTTCCTTGCAGTTCGTGCACAGTCGGCGCGCCAGGCGCTGCGCGATGATCAGCAGGATCGAGGAGGCGATGTTGTAGGGCGGTACCCCCATGTTCGCCAGTCGGGTCAGGGTCTGCGGGGCATCGTTGGTATGCAGCGTGGAGAGCACCAGGTGCCCTGTCTGCGCCGCCTTGATCGCGATCTCCGCGGTCTCGAGGTCGCGGATCTCGCCCACCATGATCACGTCCGGATCCTGACGCAGGAAGGCGCGCAGCGCGCTGGCGAAGGTCAGCCCGACCTTCGGGTTCACGTTGACCTGGTTGACCCCGGGCATGTTGATTTCCGAGGGGTCTTCCGCGGTGGAGATGTTGCGGTCGGCCGTGTTCAGGATCCCGAGGCCGGTGTACAGCGACACCGTTTTACCCGAGCCGGTCGGGCCGGTGACCAGGATCATCCCGTAGGGTCGCTTGAGCGCCTGGAGGTAGGCCTCCTTCTGGTGTTCCTCGTAGCCGAGCTGATCGATCCCGATCTGGGTGCTGCTCGGGTCGAGGATACGCATTACGATCTTTTCGCCGTACAGCGTGGGCAGTGTGCTGACACGAAAATCGATCGCGCGCGTGCGCGAGAGCTTCAGCTTGATGCGCCCATCCTGCGGGACCCGACGCTCGGCGATGTCCATGCGTGACATGACCTTGACCCGCGCGGTGATACGTGGCGCCAGGGTGTTCGGCGGGTGGGCGATCTCGTGCAGCACGCCGTCGATACGAAAGCGCACGCGGAAATCCTTCTCGAACGGTTCGAGGTGGATGTCCGACGCCTTGCGGTTGATGGCGTCCATCAGCACCTTGTTGACGAACCGCACCACGGGTGCGTCGTCCACCGCGTCCCCGGCATCCGACGTGTCGCCGTCATCGCCGCCACCCGATTCGATGGCCAGGTTCTCCAGGTCGTCGTCGCCCAGATCGTCCATCAGCGACGAGGCAGCGCTCAGCGCGCTTTCGATCAGGCGGTCGAGCTTGTGCCCCTCGACCAGTACGGCCTCCACCGGCATCCCGGTAGCGAACTTGAACTCGTCGGTGGCCCCCAGGTTGGTGGGGTCGGAGACCGCGATATACAGGCGGTTGCCGCGCTGCATGATCGGCAGGGCGTGGTGTTTCTGGATCAGCTTCTCGTTCAGGTGATCCTTGGGCAGCAGCTCGGGATCAAAGCACGACAAATCCAGTACCGGGAGCCCGAACTCCTCGGCCGCGGCCTCGGCCAGGCGAGCCTCGGAGACCTGCCCCTTGCTGGCCAGCAGGGGCATCAAAGGGGTCTGCTGAGCGCGCGATTCCTCGGCGATCTGGGCAGCGATATCTTCCGCAATCAGGCCGGCGTCCACGAGACGCTTGGCCAGACCCGGCAGGCGGGGCGCCGTTGTCGTGTTGGGCATGGGCCTCTACGCGCGAATCTTCAAGTCCTGAATAGGCACACTCTACGTGCGTCTGTCGTGGAATGGAAACCGTCAGGCGCACCGTATGATCGGAAATCATAGGCAGATAATGAGTGACACGCGCGCGTGTCCGCGTGATCTGCGAGCGGGATGCAATCCCTGCTTGACGCTGTGCTTCGCGCTGGTTCAGAATACGCGGCTTGATCGAGGAGGGATACCCAAGCGGTCAACGGGGGCAGACTGTAAATCTGCTGGCTCAGCCTTCGGAGGTTCGAATCCTCCTCCCTCCACCATCGGGTTTTCAAGCCAGCGGCCTGTAGCGGGCGGTGGTTCGGCAAGCCAGGGTTCTGCGGGTGTAGTTCAATGGTAGAACCTCAGCCTTCCAAGCTGATGATGTGGGTTCGATTCCCATCACCCGCTCCAGTTGATCCGAACGGTTCGGGTCCGGCCCTGGCCAGGTAAGTCAGGCTCATGTAGCTCAGTCGGTAGAGCACTTCCTTGGTAAGGAAGAGGTCACCGGTTCGAATCCGGTCATGAGCTCCAATTTTGTGTAAGTCAGCGTACAACCTGCGTCGCTTGTGAAAGCGTCACGATCCGGGGAAGCGAGAGATGTCCAAGGAAAAGTTCGAGCGTAAGAAGCCGCATGTGAATGTGGGGACGATTGGTCATGTGGACCATGGCAAGACCACGCTGACGGCGGCGATGACGGCGGTGCTGGGCAAGAAGTACGGCAGTGAAGCCCGTGCGTTTGACCAGATCGACAATGCGCCGGAAGAGAAGGCGCGCGGGATTACGATTGCCACGGCGCACGTGGAGTACGAATCCGACATTCGTCACTACGCGCATGTGGATTGCCCTGGGCACGCGGACTACGTGAAGAACATGATCACGGGTGCGGCGCAGATGGACGGCGCGATTCTGGTGGTGTCCGCGGCCGATGGCCCGATGCCGCAGACCCGCGAGCACATCCTGCTGGCGCG
>NZ_KB912060.1:0-187688 GCF_000383695.1 Thioalkalivibrio sp. ALJ15 | reverse complement strand
CCAGCACGTCAGCCGCGCCGCAGCCGGCCCAGCACTTCACCAGGACGGTGCCGTCATCGGTCTCGCGAACGCTCAGGCTCGGGTGTCGGTCCCCATGGGCGGGGCAGCACGCGAGCCAGCGCCCGGGGCCGGTGGTCTTCACTTTCTCGAGACGATCCAGGAGACGCTCGACCGGGGCGCTCATCGCTCACCCCCTAGCGCGGCCCTGAGTGCGCGCAGGAAGCGCAGAATCGCACGGCGGCGGGCAGGGCCACGGGAATGCATGCCGATGATGTAGGCGCGGATCTCCGCGATGCGAAAGAGATCGTCGCTGCTATACTGCCGGTAGAGTGCTTCGCCGTGCTCTGCTACTGCGCCCCGTGCCTCCCCCCTGGCCGGGGCGCTTCCTTTTGTGCCCCTCATGCCGCACCTTCCTTGCCGCGCAGCCAGGCGTCCAGGGCCTCACGGCGCCAGCCGACGCAGCGAGAACTGAAAACGATCTTGCGTGGAAACGTTGGGTCGCTCTCGGACAGGTCGTAGAGCTTGCGCCGGCTCATGCCGAGATATGGCGCGGCTTCATTGGGCCGCAAAATAGCGGCAGGGTGATCTTGCGTGTTCATGCTTTATGGCTCCCGGTTGTGCACCTGGGCCAAGCATGTTTTTCCGTTCAATGCCCGCGCTTAGCGTAATCCCGCTTTTCTGATCCAGCCCCGCACGGTGTTGGCTGGTTTACCCTTCTGCCTTGCAATGATTCCGGCGCGCTCACGCTCTGGCTTGCCTTCGCTCGCCAGTTTTTCCCAACGGCGCCGCGTATCGTCGATTTCGTCTTGCTCCTCGGCTTGTTTGCGCTTGGCGGTCGACTTGCCGCCCTCGGATCGGGGCTTTTGCAGGTCGGCTTTGATTTGCAGACCGGAATAGATGGCCATGCTCTTGTTCAGCGATTCCATGCGCTTGCCTGCATCCAGCGCGCTCAAGCTGGCCTCGGCATGATCCCCCCGCTCGATCGCATGCAGTGCCGTTGCTGCCGCCTGTCTAAGCCGTTCCGCTTCTGCCGATACGTTCGCGGGAATCCCGAGTTCCTGGTCGTACGTCGCCAGAGACAAGGCCCCCGCGCGATCCCAAATGAACCTCAGCCGCTCGACCAGTTGTTCGTCGGGCTGCAGGGCCATCCAGTCCTCAACCGCCAGACCGGCCAGGTGCTCGCCAGCGAATAGCTCGGCTACGTCGATCAGGACTCGCACGACGATGCCCCCTGGTCACCTTTAGCCCCGCCGATACGTTGGCCGTACTGACGCATGATCTCGCGGGCCGAATCAGGACAAAGGTGTCCGTAGTGGTTTTCGATCATTGCGGCGGACTTGTGCCCGGCCAGCTTGGCGACCGTCAGCAGCGGCACCCCAGCGGCCACCAGGGTCGAAATGAAGTGATGCCGCATCGCGTAGAACGTGAGGTCGTCGGGCAGCCCGCCCAAACGCTTCACGCGGCGCCAGGGCTTGCCGTGCGCCTTCTTGTCCATACGCCTACCAGTGATGGGCGACGCGAAAACCAGGCCGGTCGAGGGCTTCCCCCGTTGCTCCCACCAGGCACGCACCACGTCGAGGGCGCCCGGCGGTAGGTCCATTTCCACGCGGGCCGGTTCGGGGTGGTGGCGGGTTTTCTCGGGCACCTTCACCAGCCGCCCGAATTGCGGGTTCAGTTCCAGCCAGGTCAGGGCGTACAGATCGCCCGGGCGTAGTCCCGTGTACAGGGATAGATAGGCGAACGGTATAAACCAGTGCGGATAGGTCACGGCGTCCAGATCGGGCAAGTCCGGCTTGCCGTGCGCCCGACTGTTCCGGCGCTGCTGTCGCAGTTCAGCCGCGAACGCATCCAGCCCGGCATGAAGGCGGCGGATCTCATCGTCCGTCAGCAGCCGCCGGGTCGAGGCCCGGCGCTCTCGCAGGGCTTCGGTCCGCTCGGTTTCCGCAGGCTTGTCGAGCGCCACGTCCCGCAGCGGATCATCTTCGATCACGCCGTCCCGAACCGCTTGGCGCAACAGCGTGCGCAAGGCCCCGTAGGCGCGTTTTATGGTCGCAGGTGCGCGTCCCAGTTCCTCGCGCCAGGACTGCCACGCCATAACGTCGGAACGGGTCAGCGTTGCCAGGTCGCGGTCGCACCAGTGATCGAAGTTCGTCCGCAGGATCGCCAGCGTCTCGTCACCCGCGGTTCGCCGCGCCTGATAGCGGGCATACGGGCCTTCGATATAGGCCCGCAGTGTCCGGGTGCCCGCCAGGGCCTTTTCCTCTAGGGTCTCGCGGCGCCGGCGCTCTTTGTCCGCCAGCACGTCGGCATCCTCGGTTCGCCATGCCAGGGCCTTTTCGGCGGCTTGCTGAGGCTTCAGCGCGGGATATCGCCCGATGGTCGCAGTGCGGCGCTTGCCGGTGGGGTCGGTGTAGCGGTATCGCCAGCTTCCGCCCTTAGCGTTGCGGATCAGGTGAAGTCCGGTAACGCGATCGCACCAGAGAGTCGCGCGGCCCTCGGCAGATTCCAGGAACCGCCGGGCGGCGGTGTCGGTGATACTGGTGTCGAGGGCCTTCGCAGCCATGGGGTCACCCGTTTTGGTCACCATTTGGTGACCATTAAGGTAACACAAACGGGAACTACGGTGCCCCACCTTGCACAAACCGTTTCGGTAAGTCTATGATTGTAGGCGTGTGGCCCTTGGCAGGGCTGGATACTGGTTGCCTTCACACGGCAGGGGTCACTAGTTCGAACCTAGTACCGCCCACCAGAAAATGACGCAAAAAAGGCGACCCACGGATTCCGGGGTCGCCTTTTTTGTGCGCAGGGGCTTCGCGGGCAAGCCCGCTCCCACAAGTCCCCCTCAAGATACTTCCCACAGGCTTCGGTTTCGAATTCCAGAAGGCTGGGGCCAGACATTCGAAAGGGGCCACTGGGCCCCTTTGCTTGAATCTGGCGGAGAGGGAGGGATTACTCGGCACGATGTGCCTCGCCCTTCGGGTCGTCACCTGCGGTGACGTTCTGGCATCGCTTCGCGCTGCCAGTAGTCGAACCATAGCCTCTAATTCCTCGGGTTCGAATCCCGATATGTCGGGGGCCAGACGTGCGAAAGGGGCCACTTGGGCCCCTTTGCTTGAATCTGGCGGAGAGGGAGGGATTACGGCGACGTTGTCGCCGCCCTACGGGCCGCCTCCGCTGCGCTGCGGCGTTCCGATGTCGCGATGCGCCATCGGTCGAACCATCGTTTCGGATTCCTCGGGTTCGAATCCCGGAACGCTGGGGCTAGAAATGCAAAAGGGGCCACGCAGGCCCCCATGCTGAATCTGGCGGAGAGGGAGGGATTACTCGGCACGATGTGCCTCGCCCTGCGGGCCGTCGCCTGAGGCGACGTTCGGGTGCCGCTTCGCGTCACCCGTCGAACCATCATTTTCTATCCCTCGGGTTCGAATCTCGACACCTTAGGGGACAGACATGCGAAAGGGGCCACTTGGGCCCCTTTGCTTGAATCTGGCGGAGAGGGAGGGATTACGGCGACGTTGTCGCCGCCCTACGGGCCGCCTCCGCTGCGCTGCGGCGTTCCGATGTCGCGATGCGCCATCGGTCGAACCATCGTTTCGGATTCCTCGGGTTCGAATCCCGGAACGCTGGGGCTAGAAATGCAAAAGGGGCCACGCAGGCCCCCATGCTGAATCTGGCGGAGAGGGAGGGATTCGAACCCTCGGTACTCGCGAGAGTACAACGGTTTTCGAGTCCTAGTCTGGCAACAGTGTACAACACTCAACAGCAGGAAAACCAGTAGGTTACAGAACCGACAACACCCCCCAATATGGCCGTTTTTTGTCCGCAGTGTCCCAAATTTGGACCAAGAATCGGGGCGGGTGAGGGCACAAAAAACCCCGCCGGCATCACGCTGGCGGGGCTGCGGATCTTCGGCCACCGGCTCCGCAACCGGCAAACCGGGGGAGAACGATAGCCCCTGGCCTAGCGGATTACAGCCACGGCTCCGCGCACCGCATGTCTGGGGGAGGAAAGCCCCTGGCCTACTCGCCTACTGGCGAATTCGTTTCCAGCCCGTTGCCGCCCGGCAACGGGTTCCAGCCTTCTACCTGGCGAATCTCGTTGGCCGTCAGGATGCCGGCATCCTTGGCGATCTTGTGCGAGGTCCAGCGGCTTTCGGGATCGCCACGCTGGAACCCCGACAGGTCGAAGTCGAGCATATGCGTGGCGCGGCTGGTCTCGCTGAACACGCTGCGCACCATTTCCGCCTCCAGCTTGCGGATCCACAGCGAAAGCGTCTGCTGTGCGAACCAGCGGCCCACGGTCTCGGCATTGGTGAACGTGCCATGCGTCAGGTCGCCAATGATGGGCGGCGGCACCCCGTAGATGCGGGCCAGTTCTTCTACGCTGAACTTCCGGCTCGCCAGTAGTTCGGCATCCTCGGGGTTCATGGAGATGGATTCCCATTCCATGCCGGCCTCGAGGATCAGCATCTTGTGGGCATTGGCCGCGCCCTTGAATGCTTCCATGCCCTTGCGGATCTCGTTACGTTGATCGGTGTCCAGCTTGGCCGGCACCTTGATCGCACCGCTGGGGTTCGCCCCGTTCTTCCACATGCTCCCGGCGAATTCCTGAGTGCTCAGGGCCGCGCCCACGGCAGCCGCCGCACGGGTCAGGCGGGAACGCCCCAGTAGCCCATCGTCGGTACGGTCCCGCAGGTGTAGCACTTCATCCTGGAGCAGCCGGCGCATCCGGCCCGTCCCGCCGTAGACGCTGGTGAGCTCGGTCACGTCATAGGCCAGGCGACCGTTCGGCAACAGTTGGACCGCGACCCAATCCCAGGGGATCGGACGCAGTTCGACTACCTGGCCCTGGTGGTCGGTCACGATCTCCGCCAGGCCGTTGCCGCGCAGCAGGGTGGACGCCAGCAGCCATTCCACGAAGTCCGGCCACGTCTGCCAGCGGTTCGGCCCCAGGTGGATCAGGCGCCCCAGCGGGTGCGTCGGATCTTCCACGCGGTTGTCGCCTTCGCGCCGGTAGATATAGGTCGGCAGGCTCGCGATGCTGCCACTGATAGCGCCCACGCAGGCCAGGACCGTGCTAAGGTTCTCCGCCACGCGGGCGTTCACTGGCGCGACCGTGTTGTGGCCGCTCAGGTAATCCCAGGACGGTTCCTCCTGGTCTCGAGTCTCCGGCTCGAAGTATTCCGCCATGCGACGTAGCAGGCCCATTAGACGGTCTCCAGGTAGCGGGTGGCGAGGGACAGGCGGGGCGTGCGGCTGCGGGCCGTTACCTCGGTGCCGTCATAGGCGGGCCAGGCATGGACCACGCTCACCTCGCGCAGGTCCACTTTCCGCAGTTCGCGGCGCCGTCCTTCCCAGGTATCGCCGCCCTTGGGGATCGTGAACCCGAACGACATACCCCCCAGGTCGCCACGCTCCGCCATGGCGAGCACATCGCGCCCCAGTTGGGTATCCGGTACGTCGAGACTGAATGCGAGCCCTTGCGCGTCCTCAGACAGCCGCAGGGTGCCCGTGCGGGTCCGCGCCAGTAGACGGCTGGTGTCGTGGTCCACCAGGGCCAGCACGTCGCGATCGCCTCGCAGGGAGTCCGCGAACGCGCCGGCCCGGATGGTCTCGGTAAAGTCCGCGATCCGGGCCTCGCTGCCGAACAGGGCCGCGTAGCCCTCCAGCCGGCGACCGACAGCCCGAACCTCGGTGGCGTAGCGCCGTTCCATGCTCAGACCTCGAGCATCCCGAACGCGAAGCTCTCGGGGTGCCGCAGGGCCACATCCGCCGTCATCATCGCGCGGACCTTCACGTTGCCCTTGCTGTAGGCGGTAGACTCGAACGGGTTAACCAGCACGTCCAGCTCGGACCAGAAACCGATCAGCAGGTCGGAGAAGTTGCCGAAGATCAGCGGCGCGGTATCCGGGTCGCCTTCGGTGATCGGCGTCAGCGTGGTGCGTGCGACGGTGTAGCCGTCCAGCGAGTCGCGGCTATCCATGATGAAACCATGTTCCGCTTCGCCGTCCACTTTGTTGGTGCTGCGCAGGATTCGGCGCACCTTCGGATGCGTCAGGAACGCGGTGCCGGTGGCGTCTTCATCTTCCACCATGCCGATCAGTTCCTGAACCTTCTCCCACGTTGCGGCGAAGCTCGAGACCTCGGATACGCCGGCAGTCTCCAGGATGCCGGTCGGCTCATTGCTGCCGCCGCCCTTGATCGCCACGGCGTCCAGCGAGGCCGCCAGGATCTGCGCGAAGTCACGGCGCACCAGTTGTTCCACATCCGGGCTCGCCTGCTGAAGCATGTTCCGCGACAGTTCGGTGATCGCGCCCGCATGCTTCGGGGCCATGCTCACCTTGTCGAAATCGTGCTGCGATTCGCTCAGGGCGCTGTTCTCGGCAACCCAGCCGGTGGTGGCCGATGCCGCCAGCTTCGGAATGTCCACGTTGCCGGACAGGCCCCGCAGGACACGCGCGCCCAGGCGACGGACCACGACCGCCTCGCGCAGCCGGTCGATAAACTGGCCGCCCAGGTGATCGGTGGCGATCAGATCGGCGCCCTGGCCGGTGCTGGTCAGCACGTCGCGGGATTCGATGCGCTCCTCGAACACTTCCGCCGGCACCGCAATGCCCTGGAAACTGCGGCCACTGCGGCGGGCAAGCTCCTGCTGAACCTCACGCTCGCGCCCATCGTCCACGTTCAGGCCCGCCGCGCCGGCCATGGCACGGGTCAGCGAGTAATCGCGTCGTGCCTGGTCCCACTGGCGTTCCTCGGTCCCGGATACCGGGGCGCCTTGCATGCGGCGCTCGGCATCTTCCACGGCGCGCGCACGCTCCATGTTCGCCTCGATTCGCTCGAGCTCCGTTTTCAGGCCGTCGAACTGCGTGCTCTGTTCGTCGGACAGGTCGCCACCGTCGCCTTTCGGGTTGTCGGTCAGCGAGCGCATTTCCGCGACCAGTTGGCCGCGCTTTTCTTTCAGGTCTTTCAGCTTCATGGGGATGGTCTCCTTTGGGGTCAAACGCCGATGCCGACGCGATGAAAGTCGAGCAGCCGGTGGAAGGTCGGGTTGTCGCGGATGCGGTAATCCACGGTCGCGGTGCGGGCCTCGAACAGGTCCGCCACCAGCATCAGGATGGCGTGGCGCACGGCGGGCGGGGTGTCCACCTCCGTGCCCTCGTCATCAGTCCAGGGGAACGAGCGCCCCAGATACTTGGCCACGTAGCCCTCGGCAGCCTCGAGCATCGGGATCAGGTCGGCATCCGAATCGTTGCCGTCCACGCGCACGTGGTCCTTGGCGTCCTGAAGTGTTACGCCGCTGCCTGGCATGCCGCCGCCTCCTGAATCTTCTGGTGAACCGCCTCGATCACGTCATCGACGTGGAACAGCGTCACGCTGGCCGGTGCGCCCAGCACGTTGCGGGTCAGGTGTTGGCCTACCTGGTCCGCCGCGACGGTGCGCACGGTCACGCGGTCGCCCTGGAACCAGAAAAGGAACGCACACGACCGGCCCCCTTCGGACCAGTTGCGGGTGCGATCCTTGGCATGGATGGCGATACGGGCGGCTGCCCCAGGCGGGATATGTTGGCGGCGCAGCTCCCACATACAGGCGATGGCCACCAGGTCGCGATCCGAATACCGGCGCGGGGTTGCGTCCGGGTTGTCCAGCGTCAGGGCGCCGCGACCGATCCAGTTGTTCAGATCGGCCTTGGCGACCATCGGCAGGATGCTGAGGGCATCGCATTGCCGGTATCGCGGGATACTGTTCATATCAACAGTATCAGGAGAAACCCTCGAAACGTCAATATGTTGTGGCACATTTGGCCGATTGGCCTACATCTTCTGCCCCTAGACGGTCATCACCATGGGGCCGGACAGCTCGAAGCGCTGCGCCTTGGGTTCCTTTGCCCACGTTCCCACGGCCATGGCGAGCGCCACCGCCCCGTCGATCCGCTCACGGGCGCGGCCCTTGGTCATCTTGCGATTGCCGGCGGGATCCTGGTCGACCACCACGTTGGCGACGTTCCAGGTCAGCACGGGGTGGCCGGCGTGGAGCAGGTCGCCTTCCAGCACCAGGGCCTCGAGCGCCGCCAGGGCCGGGCTCATGCTGGCGTAGCCCTGGCCGAATTCGCGCAGGGGCAGATCCTCGATACCTTCCTCGGACAGGATGCGGCGCAGTTCCTCCATGCCCCAGCGGTCGAACGCAATGGCGCGCACATCGTACTGAGCCACCACATCGGCCAGCCGCAGGGCCACATGGCGCTTATCCACCGCGCGGCCCGGCGTCGGCTCGATATGGCCGGCCCGCGCCCACGTTCGGTACGGCACGCGGTCCTGGTCCTCTCGCTGGTCCAGCGAGTCCCCAGGGCACCAAAAGTACGGCAGCACCGCGCCGCTATCCGGGAAGAACAGCACCAGGCTGGTCAGATCCTTGGTACTCGACAGGTCCAGCCCGGCAAAGCAGCGAGCGCCCTTCAGATCCGGTAGATCACCCTGGCACCCGGCCCAATCGTTGGCCGCGATGAATCGCTCGTCTGCGTCTACGCGCTGGTTCAGGTACAGCGAGCGAAAGGCACTCTCACGCGCCGGGATCCGCTGCGCCTGTAACGCGCTGGTGCGCATTTCCTCCAGGCTCCTGAAGTCTCCCAGGGCCGGGTTACAGGCATGCCATACTTCCTCGTCCCATGGGTCGGCATCCTCGGGCGCCGCATACACCACGCCGTAGAAGGCCGGATCTTCCACAACGCCGTCGCGCACCTGGACCGCATAGTCCACCAGCTCGCTCATTACGTGGTTCGGGTCAGGGCTCTGCGTGCTGATAACGCACATCAGCGGTTCCGCCCGCGCGGCGGTACTGGTCGCCAGCACATCGTAGAGATTGCGGTTCGGCGCCTGTGCCAGTTCGTCATAGATCACGCACGACGCAGAGAACCCGTGCTTGGTCTTCGCGTCCGAGCTCAGTGCCTTGTAGTGCGAGCCGGTTTCGAGGTCTTCCATGGACTTGGTGAAGTCGCGGGTCACGATACGCGCGTCCAGCGCCGGCACCTGTTCAATGATCGCCTTCATCTCGGTATACAGCAGCGCCGCCTGGTCGCGATCCGCCGCAGCCGAATACACCTGGCCGCGCGCCTCCGCCTCCGGGCCGCACAGATGGGCCAGCGCCAGGCCGGCAGCCAGGCCCGTTTTGCCGTTCTTGCGAGGCAGCGTCAGCAGGGCCGTGCGCACCGAGCGCTTGCCGTCCGCGTCGGTCGCGTAGATGCCGTGGATGATCTCGCGTTGCCAGTCCCGCAGGGCCATGGTCGTGCCGGCCAGCACGCCACTGGTGACAGGCAGGCTCTCAATGAACGCGATCACGCGCTCGGCTCGCGACAGGCCCGGCGCTTCCCATGCGGGCGGTTCTGCCGGTGCCGCGTCCTCCGCCTGCTGCCGTTTCTTCTTGGGCCGTGCGCCCGGTCCTCGGAGTCCCATCGCTAACCTCTTGAATATTCCGGGAAACTAACCATAAATGCGTCCCCCCACGACGATCCCCGAGCGCCAGTTGTGAGAGATTTTTTCATCGGAATCAGTCACTTGTGCCACCAGTGCTCCGTGCTTCGGGGTATCCCGGTCTCGGGATCCACCGCTAGACCATGCGCATCGGCGTACCGGCCCGAGTCCCCGCGTCGGGTCTTCCTGCTATGGCACGACGCGCACAGGCACTCGAGGCCCGACAGCGGGGGGAACGGATCGCCCCCCTGGTTGATCGGGGTCACGTGGTCCACCTGGGTAGCCGGTACTGCGCGGCCCCGCTTGAGGCAGACGGCGCAAAGCGGATCAGTTGCCAGTGCGGCAGCCCTCAGGCGTGCCCACGTGGCGGTGGTGTAGGGCCATTCAGCCATGCCCTATCCCTGGGTCCCGCGTTGACGGAACGGCAGGATCTTGGCCGGCATCCGTGTGCTGGGTTGCTGGGTGCGCGTTTCGGTCGCTGTTCGCTGGTGTGACCAGTAGGCTTGCTGTGCCGGTGTCATGGTGTAGCCCTCGTGTCGCGGTCATGTTTCCGCAGGAAACAGACCCTGAATCTACAGACCCTAGGTATCGTTGATGTCTCCTTGATAAAACCTTGATTCCTCCTTGATGTCTCCTTGATACCTCCTTGATACCTCCTTGATGTCTTCCCAAGCTCACAAGACCCCCTGTAAATGAGGCTGGCCCGTCTTCTCTCGCAGCATGCGGACGAACTCTCGGGTGGACTCCTGGCGACCGGACAGGCCCGCCATGGTGTGCTTGGCGTGCGGGAGATACCGCAGTTGATAGATGCCCACAGCGGCGGGCTCCGGGATGGATGAATACACGGGCACCACCAGGTCCGCGATCTCGAGTGCGTGTTCAACGCTCGGCATGCGGTCGCTGATGTACCCGAGGAATGCCGACAGCTCGCCTTCGATCCCGTCGCCCTCGAGCGGGTGGATCGGTTCTCCGTGTTCGTGGTCGGCGTCGAACAGCCAGGGCTCGCAATACAGCAGGCCCGCGCGCTGGATGTTCTTGAGGATCGGCCACCAGCGTTCGCGGTCGATGCCCTCCAGGGGCGCGCTCGGAGACGCATAGCTGGTGTCGTAATCGAAACGCCAAATGCTCAGGTTGCCGTAGTCCGCAACCCGCTCAGCCGCGTACTGGTCGCGCAGGACGCTGGTCGGGATACCGCCTTCCTCCTGAAGGTCGTTCGCCGCATACAGCCGCACCAGCACGCGCACAGCATCCGTATCGTGAAGCCGGCGCATCCGGGCCAATGGTGGGTCTTCCGTGCCCACGCCGGTGACCAGGGTGTTCGGCAGCCATACCTTGTTGGTCGGCTTCCTGAGCTTGTAGCGCGGTCGGCCCTTGCCTTTGCTTTGGCTCACCAGGCCCGCACTCAGCAGCGCGTCTACGGCGGCCTTGGCTCGCGTCCAGCGTATCCCGGTGTACTTGCGCACCGCCTCGGCAGACCATCCCGTGGTGATTTGGTCGTGCCCCGATCCGGCGGCCATGACCAGGTACGCAAGCGCTTGGTGTAGGCCCTGGTCGCACGCAAGCTCCACGGTCTCCGCGTCTACGGCATAGAACTGCCCTCGTTCAGCCACGGCGCACCTCCTGGCCCAGGATCGCCCGCGCCCGCCGGCGCTCGGCGTCTGACAGCCAATACTCGGACACATGCGCCGGCAGGCCCCGGTAGCCCGGAACGGTGATCCGCCGCCGTTCGACGCGGATCCCGTAGCGGCTCTGGATCTCGGACACGGTGCTCGGCAGCACGTGATCCGACAGCAGGCGCTCGGCCATGAACCGATGGAGCCGCCGCCCTTCGATCAGGGCCTGTAGAACGCGCGCGCGCTTTGTGGCAACCTTGGATGCGAGTGCTTCGCCGTGCTCATTCGCGCCCTGAGTCGCCCCCCTGTGGCTCAGGGCGTTTTTCGTTCGGCTCATTTCGCACCCCCTTTCGCCTTGTCGATCTGGCTCAGGTCGAAGTCGTCTTCCCCGACTACGCGAGCGGCTAGGTCGTACAGATCGCCAGCGGCAATTTTGCAAAGCACCAGAACGGCATCCCGCACGTGTGGTTCAAGCTCGTTTCCGTTCTCGAAGTCTTGTTCCACCAGGTCGCGGCGCAGCATCCACAGCGCGTTATTGATCGCGACAGGTGCCTCACGCAGTAGCTCGCGGTTGGAATGGCAGCGGTATCCGATTTCGTAGTAGTTCGGTTCGCTCACGCCGCACCCCCTTGGCCGCCCGTCAGGACCGCAAAGAACTTGTCTTCGTTGATGAACAACCGACGCCCGTTCTTGACCAGGGCGCCGCTCGACTCGAGCTGTGCCCGGTTCTTGAAGATGAACCAGCGCAGGCCGGCTTCAGTGGGGAAGGTGTTGGGGTGTTTCTGAAGGAACTGCTGGGGTCGTGAAAGGTGTTGCATGTTCGCCTCCAATACTGGCCTTTGTTGTGAACGCAGGGCCAGTATTGCGAGGCGACGGGGTGGCTACTATTAGATTTAGCGAGGCCAGTTAAACATTAGAGATTCGGCAGCGTCGAAGATCTGCTTGGCGCGGGCTGCGAATTCCGATGGTCCCCAATCCCAGCTCCCAGGTTGATCTTCTAGGACAACCGTCCCGATTTCTTCGAACGTAGCGCCAGATCGGCGGGCGTCCAGGACGCGCAGGTAAAGGGGCAGCTTCGCCTTGTGGAGCCGCCGGCTGTCAGGTTTCCCGACCAGATCAATCTGCGTCTCTTCCAGATGCTTCCTCGCGTTCTCAATCTGGGGTTTGATCGGCTTGCGCAGGTCGAATGAATAGTGCGCTAGGTGCTCTTCGTGTAGTTGCGCCTGGCTCAGGTGCTCAGTTTGGGTAACGAGAGACGGCGTGCGGCTGGTGCTGAAGTGTCCGGGGTGTATTTTCGGTTTGGCCGGGTCATGTAGCTGGCACATGCCGTACTTGCCTTCGGAGTCCGGCATCTCGGCGGATTCAAAGGGGACTCCGAACCAGGTGGAGTAGCCCTCGGGTACAGGCAGCCCGGCCTGGCTGTGGATCTCAGCGGCCTGCCTGTGAGAAGGCGGGGCATACACCTCCCAGTCGTCCTGATAGTCCTGTCGGCGTCTGGTGAATTCCCAGCGCCACTGATTGACCGTCAGGTCTTCAGGCGCGGGGTAAGCGTCCGAGTCTCGCCAGTCCGGTAGCCATGCGGGGGTCATGCTCTTGCCCCTTTCCGCATCCGCTCCGCCAGCCCGGCAGCGTTCGGCTGGTAGTAGCGTTTGAGCATCACCATCGTCTTGTGCCCGGTTATCGCCGCGATCTCCGCCATGTTGAACAGACCGGCCTCCACAAAGCGGCTCGTGGCCTCGTGCCGCAGGTCGTGGAACGTCAGGCCCTCGATACCGGCGTGCTTGCACAGGGTGCGCCAACGGTTGCCGTGATCGTTGAAGCTCATGGAGAAGACGTGGCCGTCCAGGCGGCGCGGTAGGGCCTTGAGGGCCTCGATTGCGCGCGGGGATAGGGGAACGGTTCGGGCGCTGCCGTTCTTCGTCTCAGGCAGGTGTGCGAGCCCTTGGGAAAGGTTGATCCGGTCCCATGTCAGGCTCAGAAGCTCACCACGGCGCATTCCCGTTTCAATCGCCATGATGATGAGGCCGGTCCATTCCGCATCGGCCACGGCCAGCAGGGCCGCTTCCTCGCCTTCTCGCAGGCGACGTTCGCGTGGCTGGCTCGGGGGAGGGCGCCGCACGTCCTCGCAGGGGTTACGCAGGCCGCCCATGCCCCACTCAGTGCGCGCAATCTTGAAGACGTGTGACAGCAGGGCCAGTTCGTTACGGATCGTCTGGCCGCCTACCGTCTTAATGCGCTCGTCACGCCATGCGGCCACGTCGGTACTTCGAATGCGGCTCAGAGGCTTACGAGCGAACTTGACGCGCTTCCATGCCTGGATGCGCAGGTGTTCTTGTCGGTGGCCCTTCTTGTGCGGGGTGATCTCGCTGGCGTAGCGGTCCAGCGCTTCTACCAGGGTCGTGCCTTCGGCCTCGGAATGGTCGATCCATTCGCCCCGGTCGATTGCGTGTTCCTGGTCCCGTGCCCATTGCGTGGCTCGGGTCTTACTGTCAAAGGTCCGGGTGACGAAGGATCCGTCTCTGCGGACCCTTGCCCGCCACCTGGTCCCGCTTTTACCTGCTCGCTTCTCGATGGTCGCCATGGCTGAGTGTCCCAAATTTGTCCCAAATCGCTAGGACTCCTTCCACTCAAGCTCGCCACCATGCAAGCAAGTTACTGATTTTGGCGGAGAGGGAGGGATTCGAACCCTCGGTACTCGCGAGAGTACAACGGTTTTCGAGACCGCCCCGTTCGACCACTCCGGCACCTCTCCGAATTGTTGCACCGTGCGGGGTCGAGCCGCGACGGCGGAGCGAATCCTAGCAGATTCGGAGGCTGTAGCGGTAGCGCGTCAGGGCATCAGGCGAGTGATGTGCCAGCCGTTGTCCGCGCGGTGGTACTGGAAGCGGTCGTGCAGGCGGCCGGCGCGCCCCTGCCAGAACTCGAACAGCTCGGGCTGCAGGCGGTAGCCGATCCAGGCGGGATCGCGGGGGATCGCGCCTTCGGGGTACTGCGTTTCCAGCGTCTGGACACGGGCCTCGAGCTCGGCGCGCGTGCCGATCGGCTGGCTCTGGATGGAGGCCGCTGCAGCCAGCTGGCTGGCGCGCGGCCGCTGGGCGAAGTATTCGTCCGCGGCCTCGCCGGGCAGGGCGGTTACGCTGCCTTCGACGCGGATCTGGCGCTCGGTCTCGGGCCAGTAGAACAGGAGTGCGGCGCGCGGATTCTCGGTGAGGTCCTGACCCTTGCGGCTGCGGGAGTCGGTGTACCAGCAGAGGTCTTCGCCCTCCACGTGCTTGAGCAGAACCGTGCGCGCGGAGGGCTGGCCGTCGGCGTCGGCCGTGGCGAGGATCATCGCGGTGGGGTCCGGGTTTCCGGCTTCGCGCGCGTCGACCAGCCAGCGGTCCAGCAGGGTCAGGGGGTTGTCGAGCAGGTCGCGGCGGTGGAGCTCGCCCTGGGTGTAGTCGCGGCGCGTGTGGCGGTGGTCGGTGGTGCTCATCGGGTCTCCCGGAGGCCTTTGTGTCCATAATAAAGGCTGCTATCGCGAACGGCACGGGAAATTTGCGGTGGCTTTGTTGTCACAGGGACAGTACACGACCTGTGTGCCCCATACAGCAAGGAGCGGATGATGGCTGGAGCGAAGATCGCGGCAGTGGAGCCCAAGGGTGTCGAGCTCAAGAAGGGGGAGGAGTACTACTTCTGCCGCTGCGGGCGATCCAAGGACCAGCCATTTTGCGACGGCTCGCACGAGGGTACGGGGCTGGAGCCCATCGCCTTTACTCCCGAGGAAGACGGCGAGGCGTTTCTCTGCCAGTGCAAGCAGTCGGGTGATCTGCCGTACTGCGATGGGACGCACCAGCAGTTCGACGAGGACGATATCGGCACGGAGCCGGAGGCGGGCAAGGGTTCCAGCGAGGATGATAGTGACGGTGCACCGGACCCGCGTAACACGGAGACAGAGCCGCATGTCGAACTGATCCATCGCATGGCCCGTTCGGGGCTGGACGAGGTGGGCCACTACGGGCCGACAGTCGCCATGGGCGTGCCGCGCAGCCGGCTCCCGATCTGGGACGACCTGCAGTTGCTGGCGGCGCAGCTGGCGAGTCGGCCGTTGCCGGATGGCGCTCCGGTCGAGACGGGGCTGGTGATCGGGCCGGAGGCGAAGCGGCCGCTGCAGCTGGATATCCCGATGCTGGTATCGGACATGAGCTTTGGCGCGCTTTCGCGCGAGGCGAAGATTGCGCTGGCACGCGGGGCCGAGCAGGCCGGGACGGGAATCTGTTCCGGCGAGGGCGGGATGCTGGATGCAGAACAGGCGGAGAACTCGCGCTATCTGTTCGAGCTGGGGCCGGCGCGGTTTGGCTATTCCGACGAGGTCTTGGAGAAGGTGCAGGCCTTTCATTTCAAGGCCGGCCAGGCGGCCAAGACCGGTGTGGGTGGCGTGCTGCCCGGGGCGAAGGTGAGTGACGAGATCGCCCGGGTGCGGGGGATCGACGCGGGGCAGGACGCCATCTCGCCAGCCAGCCTGGACGGGTTCGAGACGCCTGCGGATTATCGCCGTTTTGCCGATGAGGTACGGGAGAAGACCGGGGGCATCCCCGTCGGTTTCAAGCTGTCGGCCAATCATATCGAGGCGGATCTGGCCTTTGCCCTGGAGGCGGGGGCGGACTACGTGATCCTGGACGGTCGCGGTGGCGGGACCGGGGCCTCGCCTGCGCTGCTGCGCGACCACATCAGTGTGCCCACGATCCCCGCCCTGGGCCGCGCGCGGCGATTCCTGGACGCCAATGGCGCCAGTGGCCGGGTCACGCTGCTGGTGACGGGCGGGCTGCGCACGCCGGCGGACTTTGTGAAGGCCCTGGCGCTGGGGGCGGACGGTATTGCGCTGGCGAATGCCGCGATCCAGGCGGTGGGCTGCGTGGGTGCGCGGATCTGCCACACGAATCGCTGCCCGTCCGGTGTGGCGACACAGGACCCGAAGCTGCGTGCGCGGCTGGATCCCCAGGAGGGTGGGGAGCGGCTGGGCCGCTTTCTGCAGGCCTCGAGCGAGCTGATGTGCGTACTGGCGCGGGCTTGCGGCCACAACCGTCTGGAGGACTTCGGCCCGAACGACCTGACGACGTTCGACCGCGAGCTGGCGGAACTGGCCGGCATTCAGTATGCGGGGGTGTATCCGAAGTCCTGACGGGGAGCACCCCGGCTGGCACGATGGGCCGCGTTAGCATGCGTTATCGCCGGGCATCGGCAGGCTGCGTAGCATCGCGGGTTTTGGAACGGAGTTCCGTATGTTCTTCCCCGATGTTCGCGCGAGCCATGATCGCTGCATGCGAACCGATGCCTTCCTGCGCCATTTCCGGCTGTTGTTGATGGCGGCGGACCCGCGGATCCCCGAAGTATTTGGCGACAGCGAACCCACGCACCAGGAGCATATCCTCAACGAGTCGGTGCTGGCGGCGCTGGATTTTGCCGAGCGTCGCAGCGATGGTCGGGCTCCGGTGCACACCATGGCCATGGTGCACGGCGCACATGGCCGTGTGCCCGTCGCGCCCGCGCTGAACGATTGTTGGGTCGAGGCCCTGATCGAGGCCGCACGGGATACCGACCCCGAGTGGCAAGACGAACTGGCCTCGCGCTGGCGCGCGGCGACGGCGCCGACGGTGGATCTGTTTGCCCAGTTGCACTGGGTGGACGCGACGGCTGCCAGGGAAGCTTGATCTGGCTCAATCGCTCGGTCTCCGAGAGGCTCTATCCTTGCGTCTTCTTACGGCGCAGGGATAGTCATGAATTTCTCCGACGTGCACCAGAGCTACGGGCGATGCCGCCGGGCGGGCGACTTCGTTACGCGTTTCTACGAACACTTCCTCCAGGCCGACCCACGGGTGAAGGCCGCGTTTGGCTCGACGGATCTCTCGCAGCAGAAACGTGCACTCGGGCAGGCCGTCTCGACGGCAATCAGCTATGCCGAGGGCGAGAGCTTCGTGGCTTCCACCATGGAGCGCATGGGCCAGGTCCATTCCCGCGAAGGACGTGTACCCGTGGAGCCGGATCTGTACCCGATCTGGCTGGACTGCATGGTGCGCACGGCTGCCGAGATCGATCCGCGCTGGGAGCCGGATCTGGAAGAGCGCTGGCGCGGTGCGATGCAGCCGGCGATTGATCTGTTTGTAAAGCTTTACTGAGGCTGGCCGTACTCGATGAGATTTCGGCCCCGCAAGCGCCGGGGCCGTTTGATTTGGCGGCGTTTCCGGCGTGTAATGCGCGGGTTTGAATCCACCGGCCCCGCGCCGGGAGCCTGAGCCCATGTCCGCTGTCCCTGATTTCCCGCCTTCGCTGTTTGCGCACAAGCCCTACTGGGCCAAGCGCTTCGGTACGGCCCCGTTTCTGCCGACCACCCGCGAGGAGATGGACGACCTCGGCTGGGACAGCTGCGACATCGTGCTGGTCACGGGGGACGCTTATGTTGACCACCCGAGCTTCGGCATGGCGATCATCGGGCGGCTGCTGGAGGCACAGGGCTTTCGCGTCGGCATCATCGCGCAGCCGGACTGGACCTCCGCCGAGCCGTTTCGCGCGCTGGGCCGCCCCAATCTGTTCTTCGGCGTCACTGCCGGCAACATGGACTCGATGGTCAACCACTACACGGCTGACCGGAAGATCCGCTCCAACGACGCCTATACCCCCGGGGATGTACACGGCCACCGGCCGGACCGTGCCGTGATTGTCTACGCCCAGCGCGCCCGCGAGGCGTACAAGGACGTGCCGGTGGTCGCCGGCGGCATCGAGGCGAGCCTGCGCCGCATCGCCCACTACGACTACTGGCAGGACAAGGTGCGCCGCTCGGTGCTGCTGGATGCGCGTGCCGACATCCTGCTGTTCGGCAATGCCGAGCGCGCCCTGGTCGAGCTGGCCCATCGCGTGGCCGCCGGCGAGCACCCGCGGGAGATCACCGACCTGCGGGGTACGGCGTTCCTGCGCGATGCGGTGCCGGGCGGCTATGTGGAGCTGGACTCCAGCGAAGTGGATACCCCGGGCCCGGTGGATTCCAACCCCGACCCCTACGCGATGGTCTCGCCGTCGACCTGTGCCGAGGCCGACACGAAGCAGGAATCGAAAGGTGCCGCCGAGGAGGGGGGCGCTCAGGTCGTTCGCTTCCACCGCGACATCCCGCGCGGGACCCCGCGAGACCAGACGGTCATCCGCATCCCGGCCTTTGAACAGGTCAAGGGCGATTCCGTGCTGTACGCCCATGCCTCCCGCGTGCTGCATCTGGAGACCAACCCGGGCAATGCCCGCGCCATCGTCCAGCGCCATGGCGACAAGGAGGTCTGGCTGAACCCGCCGCCGATCCCGCTGACCACCGCGGAGATGGATGCGGTGTTCGACCTGCCGTATGCGCGTGCGCCGCATCCCTCTTATGGCGATGCGCGTATCCCGGCCTGGGAGATGATCCGCTTCTCGGTGAACATCATGCGGGGCTGCTTTGGCGGCTGTACGTTCTGCTCGATCACCGAGCACGAGGGCCGCATCATCCAGAGCCGCTCCGAGGAGAGCGTGCTCAAGGAGATCGAGGAGATCCGCGACAAGGTCGACGGGTTTACTGGCGTGGTCTCCGATCTCGGCGGGCCGACCGCGAACATGTACCGTCTGGCCTGCAAGGACCCGGAGATCGAGCGCAGCTGCCGCCGGCTGTCCTGTGTCTATCCCGGGATCTGCAAGAACCTCGATACCGACCACACGCCGCTGGTGAACCTCTACCGCAAGGCACGGGCGCTGCCCGGGATCAAGAAGATCCTGATTGCCTCGGGCCTGCGCTACGACCTGGCCGTGGAATCACCGGAGTACGTGAAGGAACTGGTTACCCATCATGTGGGAGGTTACCTGAAGATTGCCCCGGAACATACGGAATCCGGGCCGCTTTCTCGCATGATGAAGCCGGGCATGGGCGCCTACGACCGCTTCAAGGCGATGTTCGAGAAATACTCGAAACAAGCGGGCAAGGAGCAGTACCTGATCCCGTATTTCATCGCCGCGCACCCGGGCACGTCGGACGAGGACATGCTGAACCTCGCGCTGTGGCTCAAGCGGCACAACTTCCGCGCCGACCAGGTGCAGGCCTTCCTGCCCAGCCCGATGGCGCTCGCGACCGCGATGTGGCACTCCGGGCGGGACCCGTTGCGCGGCATCAAGCGCAAGGCGGGGGACCGGGTGCCGGTCGCGCGCGGCGCACGGGCGCGGCGACTGCACAAGGCGTTCCTGCGCTACCACGATCCGAACAACTGGCCGCTACTGCGCGATGCGCTCAAGCGCATGGGCCGCGCAGACCTGATCGGCAATGGCAAGCAACACCTGATCCCCACCTGGCAGCCCGCCGGCACCGGCAAGGGCACCGGTGGTGCGAGGGAGGCCACCGGCGGCCGTGTGACCCGCGGCGGCAAGGCCCTGCAGAAACGCGGCCAGACCTTCCAGACCCAGCACAAGGGCGTGGAGACCGCCGCCCGCCCGGCCGGGCCCGGGCCGAAGAAGGGCCCGCCCCGGGCCAAATCCCGCCCGGGCAAGCGCCGACCGCAGCGTCCGTAGAGCTCCACCTCCGCTACATGAATTGCGTAGGAGGCCAGCCCTCTGGCCGATGGGGCATGTCCGACACCCGATCGGCCAGGGGGCTGGCCTCCTACAGGGGGTGAGGGCCGGGTCGGGGAAATGCGCTTATTCTGGCCGTTGGGGGTGTCCACCCTTGCCATCCCGCCGCCATGACCCGCGGTCCTAGTCATCGTGTTGCTCTGCCTCCCTGGCATCCCGGATAGCCGCTGCACGGTTGTTGGGGCGCCGGGAGAAGCAATGTCTTGTAGGAGGCCAGCCCTCTGGCCGATGGGGTCTGTCCGGCATCCAATCGGCCAGAGGGCTGGCCTCCTACAGGGGGGGCGCCCCGGGTTGTCAGGGGCGGTGGTTAGCCCTCCTGGGGCTGGCGGTGCGGGCGGGGTGCCGGCTCGGGTACGTGGCCTTCCAGGGACAGGTGCAGGCCGGTGTGTTCCGGGTCGGTGGTGTCGAGCAGATAGAGGTACGGGCCGACGACGTCTTCCGGGCGTGGCAGCTTCTCGGCGTTCTCGGCGGGGTAGTGGCCGGCGCGGAAGCGCGAGCGCACGGGGCCGGTATCGATGCCGTTCACATGGATGAAGTGCTTCTCGTTGCGGTGCTCGCGCGCGAGGATGTCGATCATCGCGTCCTGCGCGGCCTTGGCCATGCCGAACGCACCCCAGAAGGCCTTGCGGCAGTCCTGGGTGGAAACGACCAGGCTGCCGTGCGGGCTGTCTTCCAGCAGCGGGAGCACGGCCTGAGAGAGGAAGAACGGGCCGTGCAGGTTGCTGTTGATGACCTTGAACCACAGCTCGGGGTCGTATCCCTTCATCGGCGTCAGCGTACCGGCCCAGCCGGCGTGCAGCACCAGCCCGTCCAGGCGCCCGAGGGAGTCGCGGATGTTCTCGGCGAGGTCGCCGTAGTCCTTGACCGTGGCACCTTCCAGGTTGAGCGGATAGATCGCCGGCTGCGGGTGGCCTTCCTGCTCGATCAGGTCGTAGGTCTTCTCCAGCCCCTTGATGTCCTTGTCCAGCAGCACGACGACCGCGCCTGCCGCCGCGCAGGCCTGCGCGATCGCACGTCCGATGCCCGCGGCCGCGCCGGTCACCAGGACCACGCGGTCGTTGAAGGCGCCCGGTTCCGGGCGATAGTCCAGCAGGGCGGGGATGTCGAGATCGGTCAAGGCAGCGTCTCCAGTAGCTTGTGGGCTGATTCTAATCCAGACCGCACGGCGGCTTCGAGGGTCGAGGGCAGGCCCGGCGTCACATAGTCGCCGGCCAGGAACAGTCCGGGCCAGGGGGTGCCGGCTACCGGGCGCAGTGCGTCCAGATCGACGCGGGCATCGATCGTGGCGCGTCTCTCGCACACGACATGACCGGTCTGGGGGATTCCCAGTTCGGGGAAGGTCCGTTCCAGTTCTTCCGCGACGCGACGCCAGCGCTCCTCCGCCGTCATCGCCGGCAGGTCGTCCGAGGTGGAGATCACGACGGCCAGCCAGTGCGGCTCGCCGGCCACCCGGCGGGGAATGAGCCATTGTCCGTGCTGGTCGATGAGCCCCTGTAGCGGCGGGCGTTCCAGGATCGGGCCGGGGTAGCGCAGGTACACCGTGCAGATGCTGCGCTCGCCCATGGCCACCAGGGCCCGATGGTGGGGTTGCAGCTCGGGGGCCTCGGGCAGGAGCCGAGCGGCCGCGCTGGGCGCGGTGGCGAGGATCACCGCGTTGGCATGGGTGACGCGATGGTTGCGGTCGCGGAGCTGGTAGCGGGCCTCCGTGCCCCCGGATTCGATGGCCACAATGCGCCGTCCGATCTCGACCGTGGCGCCGCGCTCGCGCAATTCGCGCAGGGCGGGTTCCGGATACAGCGATCCCAGCGGCCGGGTCGGGATGAGCAGTCGGGCGTCGTCCGGCCCGTGGTTTAGGGCCAGACGCAGCACGTTCTGGAAGATCCGGGCCGAGGCGCTGCGGATCGGCGTGTTCATGACTGCGAGGCACAGCGGTTCCCAGAGCTGGCGGATCAGCGTGTCCGGCTGATGGCGCGTCTGCAGCCATTCGAGTACGTCGAGGTCCTCGTCCAGCGGCCGATGCAGGATCGAGGCTGCCCCCAAAAGGGCCGGGAGGCGCCTGTGCAGCGGGGTGCCCGCGAGGCTTTGCCACAGGCCACTGGCGAGGGCGGGCAGGCGTGGCGAGCGGGGCTCCAGGCCAAAGGCCGGATGAGGGCGGCCCGGTGCATGCATGCGCAGGCCGAACGGCAGCGCCGCAAAGGCGCGCTCCGGGTCGGTGCCGACCGAGCGCAGTTGTTCCAGGGTGGCGTGACAGGCGCCGACCAGCACGTGCTGGCCGTTGTCCAGTTCGGCGCCATCGCGGTTCAGGCTGCGGGCGCGACCGCCGCCGGTGGCGGCGGCCTCGATCAGGTGGACCGCGATGCCGGCCCGGGCCAGGGTCAGCGCGGCGGTCAGACCGGCCCAGCCGGCGCCGAGCACGACGACCGGATGCGATGCGGGAACGGCAGCCATGGGGCGGGCGCGGTCAGCCCGCGCGGCGGTAGTCGCGCTTCAGTCGGCGCGCAGTGCGCCAGGCGATCCAGAGCTTGCGGATCGGGGTCAGCCGCACGCGGTGCTCCAGCACGCGATAGCCATCGTCCTGGATCTCGTCGAGCAGGGTGCGGTAGATCGCGGCCATGATCAGGCCCGGGCGCTGGGCGTAGCGGTCCTCGGCGGGCAGGTGCTCCTCCGCGCGCTGATAGTAGCGGCGGGCCCGTTCGGCCTGCTCGGCGAACAGGGCGCGGTGGCGGTCGTCTGTAACGTTAAGCTGGAATTCCTCGGGCTTTACGCCGTGCTTTTTCAGCTCGTCCAGCGGGATGTAGACCCGGCCGCGCATCGCGTCTTCGTGGACGTCGCGCAGGATGTTGGTCAGTTGCAGGGCCATCCCCAGGTCATGCGCGTATTTCAGCGTGCGCCGGTCCGAGAAGCCGAAGATATGGGCGGACAGGATCCCGACTACGCTGGCCGCGCGGTAGCAGTACAGCGACAGTGTGGTGAAGTCGGGATAGCTGTCGTAGTCGAGATCCATCTGCATGCCGTCGATGATCTCGTCGAAATACTCGCGGCTGAGATCGAACGGCGCCAGATGCGGCTGCAGGGCCTGGGTGATCGGGTGGCGCGGCTGATGGTCGAACAGACGCTCGATCTCCTCGCGCCACCACTGGAGCTTGGTGCGCGCCACGCTCTCCTCGCTGACCTCGTCGACGATGTCGTCCACCTCGCGGCAGAACGCGTACAGCGCGGTGATCGCACGGCGCCGGTCGGGTTCCAGGAACCGGAATGCGTAGTAGAAGCTGGAGCCGCTCTTCGCGGCCTTCTCCTCGCAATATTCGTCGGGGGACATACGCGCTCGGGATCGGGGTTCCGTCTTGGGACGGCAAGGCTAGCACAGCGGGGCCGGGATGCGGATGGCGGCGGTGATCGAAGCCACGTTTGACATACATCAACCGTACCCGGCTGGAGGCCGCGTAGGGTGGGGGTGTCAGGGTGGCGCAAGGGCCCGCCCTCCCGTTGCGGAGAGTCGTATGGAACAACGTCTGGTATTCGATCCCGAGGTGCTGCGCCGCTATGACGTGAGCGGGCCTCGTTTTACGTCCTACCCAACGGCTCCGCAGTTCCATGAGGGGTTTGACGCGCAGGCCTATGCGCGGGTGGCGCGGGCGACGAATGCCGAAGGTGCAGCGCGCCCGTTGTCGCTCTACGTCCACGTGCCCTTCTGCGACACGGTGTGTTTCTACTGTGCCTGCAACAAGGTGATTACCGGCAATTATCGGCGCGCGACGAGCTATCTCGACTCGCTGGAGCAGGAGATCGCCCTGCAGGGCGGGCTGTTCGATCGCGATCGGCCGGTACGCCAGCTGCACTTCGGGGGCGGGACGCCGACGTATCTGTCCGACGAGGACCTGACCCGGGTCATGAAGGCCCTGGGCCGGCATTTCACGCTGGAGACCGGTCCGGAGCGGGAATTCTCTATCGAGATTGATCCGCGTGCCGTGCGCCCCGGCACCCTGCCGCTCCTGGCGTCGCTGGGCTTCAACCGCATCAGTGTCGGGGTGCAGGATGTCGATCCGGCCGTGCAGAAGGCCGTCAACCGCATCCAGCCGTTCGAGGTCACCGAGCAGGCGGTACGCCAGGCGCGCGAGCAAGGCTTTACCTCCACCAACCTGGACCTGATCTACGGGCTGCCCCTGCAGACGGTCGACACGTTCTCCGCGACACTGGACCGCGTGCTGGAACTGCGCCCGGAACGGCTGGCCGTGTACAACTACGCGCACCTGCCGGAGCTGTTCAAGACGCAGCGCCAGATCCGCGACGGCGACCTCCCGCCGGCCACGGAGCGGCTCGCGATCCTTGAGATGACCATCCAGCGACTGACCGACGCGGGGTATGTGTACATCGGCATGGATCACTTTGCGCTGCCCGATGACGAACTCGCGATCGCCCAGCGCGCGGGCACGCTGCAGCGAAACTTCCAGGGCTACTCGACGCGCGCGGAGTACGACCTCGTGGCACTGGGGCCGACCGCCATTGGCAAGGTCGGGGACAGCTACAGCCAGAACCTGCGCGAGGTCGATGCCTATCAGGAACGGCTGGCATCCGGCCGGCTGCCCGTGTTCCGCGGCCTGGAGCTGAGCGCGGATGACCGCCTGCGGCGCGCCGTGATCAGCGAGTTGATGTGTCACTCGAGGGTCGACTTCGGCGGCATCGAGGCCGCATTCGGCATCGACTTCCGGGAGACCTTTGGCGATGCCCTGGACCGTCTGGCCGAGATGGAGGCCGACGGCCTCGTCACCATCGGCAGCGACTGCCTGGAGGTCCAGCCACGCGGCCGGCTCCTGCTCCGCAACGTTGCCATGGCCTTCGACGCCTACCTGAACCGCGAAGCGCAGCGCCGCTACTCCAAGGTCGTCTAGCTCGTGTTACGCCTGCGGCGGCGGGGGCGCAGGCTGTGGGCGAGGATGATCCAGGCGTCGCGGGTGCGCAGGCGTGGGCGGGCGAATACGTCGTCCTGCTGGCGCAGGCGCCAGAGTACGCGGGCGCCGCCGTTGATGATGGCGCGGATCTCCAGGCCCATGCGTCCGCGCAGCATGCCGCCGAGCGGTGCCCCCGCGCGCAGCAGGCGATCGGCGCGTGCGTACTGGAACTGCATCAGGTTTCGTAACTGAAAGGTCGTCTGGCCCGCCGCGATCATCTCCTCGCTGACGCCGTACTGTGCCATCTCGTTCTGCGGCAGGTAGATCCGGTTGTTCTCGGTGATGTCCTGGTGCAGATCCTGATAAAAGTTGATCAGTTGCAGGGCCGAGCAGACCGCGTCGGAGTAGCCAATCATCTCCTCGGTCGGGTTGCCGTCGAGGTACAGCATCAGCCGCCCGACCGGGTTGGCGGAGCGGCGGCAGTACTCCATGACCTCGCCAAAGGTCGCGTAGCGCTTCTGTTCCAGGTCCTGGATGAAGGCGTCGACCAGATCGACGAACGGGGCGGCGGGCAGGCTGAAACGCTGCCGCGCATCGGCCAGCGCGATCCATTCCGGCTCGGATTCCGCGGCCGGGTCCTCGAGGATCTGCACGCGTTCCTGCATGGCGATCAGGTCGGCACGCCGCTCGTCGACCGGGCGCTGGTCCTCGTCGGCGAGGTCGTCGGCATCGCGAGCGAAGCAGTAGATCGCGGCGACCGGCCCGCGCAGGCGCGCGGGCAGCAGCCAGGAGGCGACCGGGAAGTTCTCGTAGTGCTCCGCCGCACGGCGCTGGCAGTGGCGGTACGCGGCGCGGATGTCGGGGCGGCCCGCCATGCGGCTCAGTCCCGCGAGCCCGTGTCCGGAGCGGTGTCGCCGTCCGGGTTGTCGTCCGGTAGGTTCGCGTCGACGGGCTGGCGGGCGCGATTGTTCAGGGTATCCGGCGCCTCCGGGTTCTTGCGCGCGCGGATACCCAGCTCCTGGAACCGTCGGGCGCTCGGCATGACCTGGCGCTCCAGGCTGCCTACGGTTTTGTTGAAGGCGTCGGTGCTCTGGTCCAGCGCCTTGCCGAGGCGCGCCAGGTGTTCGGTCATGGTGCCCAGGCGGTGGGAGAGCTCCGCCCCGAGATCACGAATCTCCAGCGCGTGCTCGGTGAGCTGCGCCTGTTGCCAGCCGTACTCGACCGTGCGCAGCAGGGCGATCAGCGTGCTCGGGGTCGCGAGCAAAACCTGGCGTTCCAGGGCGTATTCCAGGAGACCGGGTTCGTGTTCCAGCGCGGCGGCCAGGAACGGGTCGCCGGGCAGGAACAGGACGGCGAACTCGGGGGACTGCTCGACGCTGGCCCAGTACTGCTTGCTGGAGAGCTCGGTGACGCGCGAGCGCAAGTGCTGGGCATGACGCTTGAAGGCCGCTGCGCGCGGTTCCGGGTCGGCCGCGGCGACGGCGTCGAGATAGGCATCCAGCGGTGTCTTGGCATCCACGACCAGGGCGCGATTGCCGGGCATGTGCACCAGCAGGTCCGGGCGTTGGCGGCCGCCGTCGCCGTCCAGCGGCGGCTGTTCGGTGAAGTCGCAGTGCGCCGAGAGGCCGGCCAGCTCCACCGCGCGCTTGAGGGTGAGCTCGCCCCAGCGCCCGCGCACGCCGGGGCGGGACAGGGCCTGCACGAGGTTGTGTGCCTCGCGCTGGAGCGTGGCGTTGTCCGAGCTCAGGCGCTGGATCTGTTCGTTCAGTGCGGCGAAGGCCTGAGCCCGTGAGCGTTCCATCGCGTTGATCTCGGCCTCGGTCTTGCCCAGCGTCTCGCGGATGGGCTTGAGCATCGCCTCGACCTTGTTCTCCGAACGCTCGATCTCGTTCTGCCCCTCGCTGAGCTTCTGCGACAGGATTGACTGGGCCAGGCGCAGGAACTGGTTGGAGTTGGCCTCCAGCGCCTCGCTGGCGAGTGCCGAGAAGGAGCGGTCGAGTTCCTGGCGCGCGGTCTCGAAGCTCTGGCGCAGGTCCTCGCGGCGCTGTTCCGCGGCTTCGAGCTCGGCCTCCAGGCGGGCATTGCGCGTTTGCAGATCACCTACGCGGCGATTCAGGCGCAGTCCGGCCAGGGCATAGCCGAGCACGAGGCCGACCAGGAGGGTCGCCCCGAGCGCGGTCCAGGCGGTGAGGGGGAGTGCGGTCAGCTCGCCAGCCATTGCGGGCCTGCCTTGGCCTGGTGCCAGTCCCAGAAGTCGCCCGGTTGATCGAGGGCGCCATCGGCGCCCCAGCGGTCCGGGTCCTGGGTGGCGTCGATGTAGCCCCAGCGCGCGATCAGCGTGGCCATGCCGGCGGCGCGACCGGCCGCGATATCGCGTTCGGCGTCACCCCAGTAGCAATGTTGTTCGGGCGGGAGCCCCGTCTGGCGTGCGGCCAGCCACATGGGCTCGGGGGCCGGTTTGCGTTGCGGGAGGGTGTCGCCGCTGACGATCGCGGCCAGCCGGGGCGTCAGGCCCAGGGCCTCCAGGAGCGGTTCGGTTAGCCAGGCGGGCTTGTTGGTCACCACACCAAGCGGCCAGCCGCGCTGCTCGCAGGCGTCCAGCACCTGGTCCAGCCCGGGGAAGAGGCTGGTGTCGATGCACAGGTCGCGGGCGTAGATCTCGAGGTAGCGCTGCTTGAGGGCCTCGCGGCGCGCACCCTCGACATCCGGAAAGCCCAGCTGCACAAGGGCCTGGGACCCGTGCGAGACATGATTGCGCACGGCGTTGAAGGGCAGCGGCGGGCGATCGTTCTCGGCCAGCAGCACGGTGAGCGCGGCGTGCATGTCCGGGGCCGTGTCGAGCAGGGTCCCGTCCAGGTCGAACAGGACCCCGCGGATTTCGCGGCTCATGGGGTCTCGCTGTCGCTGTCCGGGCGGCGCGCGGCCATCAGGTAGTTGACGTCCGTGCGCGGGGCCAGCCGATAGCGGCCAGACAGTGGCGAGTAGGTAAGCCCCGTCATGTCGACGACTTCGAAACGGTGCTTGCGCAGGACCGCGCCCAGCTCCGAGGGGCGGATAAAGCGGCTGTATTCGTGCGTGCCGGTGGGCAGCAGTCGCAGCACGTATTCGGCGCCGACGATCGCCTCGGCGAACGCGCGGGAGGTGCGGTTGATGGTCGAGAGGAACAGCCAGCCACCCGGGCATACCAGCTTGACCAGGGCGTCGATGACCGCCTCGGGATCGGGCACGTGTTCCAGCATCTCCAGGCAGGTGACCACGTCGTAGTCGCCCGCATGATGCTCGGCATGGGCCTCGGCGGTGGTGTGCAGGTAGTGAATCTCCAACCCGGAGTCGTGTGCGTGCTCGCGCGCGACCTCCAGGTGTTCGGCCCCGGCATCCAGTGCGGTCACCTGTGCACCGCGCACCGCCATCGCCTCGGACAGGATGCCCGCGCCACAGCCGACATCCAGCACCTTCTTGCCGGCCAGATCGGCGTGCTGGTCGATCCATTCCAGACGCAGGGGGTTGATCGCGTGGAGGGTGGCAAAGGCACCGTTCGGGTCCCACCACTCGTGTGCCCGATGCGTGAACTTGTGCAGTTCGGCGTGATCGACGTTGTCGCCAGTGCTGCTTTGGGATTCGCGGGTCATGGTTATCTCGATTACGCGGCCAGTTCGCGCTGGATTTCCAGCACGCGCGCGCCCCATTCGCGGGCCTCGGCCTGGAGCTCGTCCAGGTCCAGCGTAAGCAGTTCCCGGTCCCTGAGCAATGGCCGTCCTGCGACATGGACGTCGGTTACCGCCTCGCGGGTGGCGGCGTAGACGATCTGGGCGGCGGGCTCGTGCATGGGTTGCAGCTCGATGGCGCTAAGATCGATGCTGACCACGTCGGCCTGCTTGCCCGGTTCCAGGCTGCCGATGCGGTCAGCCAGGCCCAGCGCACGGGCGCTGCCCAGCGTGGCCATCTCCAGCGCGGCGGTGGCGGGCAGGGCCGAGGCGTCGCCACTGACGCCCTTGGCCAGCAGCGCGGCCGTGCGCATCTCCCCGATCATGTCGAGATCGTTGTTGGAGGCGGTACCATCGGTTCCCAGCCCCACGGTCACGCCGGCGCCCAGCAGTTCCGCGACCGGACAGAAGCCCGAGGCGAGCTTGAGATTGGATTCCGGGCAGTGTGCGACCGACACCGGACGCCCTTGCAACAACTCGCGGTCCTGTGCGCTGACCTGGGTCATATGCACGGCGATGAACGGCTGGTCCAGGAGTCCCAGGCGTGCCAGCCGGGCCAGCGGCCGCTCCCCGTGATCACGTTCGGCATCGGCGATCTCGCCGGCGGTCTCGTGCACATGCATGTGGATGGGGACGGCCAGCTCGCGGGCACGCTCCGCCACGCGCTGCAGGCTCTCGTCCCCGACGGTGTAGGGCGCATGCGGTGCCACGGTGTAGTGGATGCGGTCGTGGTGCTGCCAGTTCTCCACGACCTCGGCGCCCCGCTGGAAGTACTCGTCCGTGGTCTGGGCCCAGGGCGTGGGGAAGTCGAACACGGTCAGCCCCAGTGCGGCACGGATGCCGGATTCGTCGACCACGCGCGCGGCATTGTCGACGAACAGGTACATGTCACTGAAGCAGGTAGTGCCGCCGCGCAGCATCTCGGCGACCGAGAGGCGCGTGCCCGCGCGTACGAACTCGGGTGACAACAGGCGCCCTTCGGCCGGCCAGATGTAGCGCTTGAGCCAGTCCATCAGCGGGCGGTCGCTGCCTACACCGCGCAGCAGGCTCATGCCGGAGTGGGTATGTACGTTGACCAGGCCGGGGGTCAGGGCATGGCCCTCGCGGTGCAGATGTTCGGCATCGGGGTACTGCGCGAGGGCTTCTTCGCGCGGCAGCAGGGTCTCGATGATGCCGTCGCGAATCACCAGTGCGTGATCGACGAGCACCGTGTCGCGCGGGATCACCGGCAGAATCTGCGAGGCACTGAGAACCAGAGTTCGGGTTGTCGACATGGGAGGCCAGACCGAGGGAATTCGGCCGCGCATGGTACCGCAAAGGGGCGGCGAAGGCCGCCCCTTTGGGCAGGCCGATCCGGTTAGCTGGCCTGGCGTCCCAAGACCTGGGCGCGTGTGATCTCGGCGACATGTCGGCCCTGGGAGGCGGCCATCGCAAGTTCGTTTTCGCTCGGCTGACGCGAGCCGTCGCCATCGGCCAGGGTAGTGGCACCGTAGGGTGTGCCGCCGCTGATTTCGCTCATATCCAGCAGCCGCTTCTCGGTGTAGGGCAGCCCGACAATGGTCATGCCGTAGTGCATCAGGTTGACGATGGTCGAGACCAGCGTGGTCTCCTGGCCCCCGTGCTGCGAGGCGGTGGAACCGAATACAGAGCCAATCTTGCCGACCAGTTTGTCGCCAAACCACAGCGCACCAGTCTGATCGAGGAAATTGGCCATTTGCGCGGACATGCGGCCAAAGCGGGTCGGGGTGCCGATGATGACCGCGTCATAGTCCGCCAGTTCTTCCGGTCTGGCGATGGGGGCGGCCTGGTCCAGCTTGGCCCCGGCCTGCTTTGCGACATCCTCGGGCATTAGTTCCGGGACACGCTTGATCGTGACTTCGGTGCCAGGGATCTCGCGGGCGCCACGGGCGACCGCCTCGGCCATCTGCTCGATATGGCCCCAGGTGGAGTAGTACAGGATCAGGACTTTGGTGCTCATGGGAAGGACCTCCGGGTTTAATCGAGGTCCAGCTTAATTCGCATTAAACCGAACAAAAATGGCCTTTTAATGGCTTTATTGTTCGATTAAATAGAACCGTTAATGGGGTGACTGCGCGGCGCTTTGTTGCGCGGGTGATGTCCCGAGTACCGCCCTTTCCAGGTCCGACAAGTCACCCGGGTAGCCGTACAGGAAGCCCTGGAAGTGGCGGCAGCCCAGTCCGAACAGGAAGGCCCGCTGCTCGGCCGTTTCGACCCCTTCGGCAATCACGTCCAGGTCCAGCGTGTGGGCCAGATTGACGACCATCTGCGCAATCGCGGCGTCGTTGGGGTCGTCCAGCACATCGCGCACGAAGGACTGGTCGATCTTCAGCTGTGCCAGTGGGAGCTGTTTCAGGTAGGCGAGGGACGAGTAGCCGGTGCCGAAGTCATCCAGGGCGAATTCCACGCCCAGTGTGCGCAGTTCGTCGATGTGGGCGACGACGGTGTCGATCTCCTCGAGCAGCATGCTCTCGGTCAGCTCGAGTTTCAGCCGGTCGCCCGGGGCGCCGGTCTCCTGGAGGATCTCGCGCAGCTGCTGGACGAAGTGCTTGTTGCGGAACTGCCGGGCGCTGATATTGACCGAGAGGGTCAGTTCCCGGAAGGCGGCGATGTGCTGCCAGGCAGCGAGCTGGGCGCAGGCGGTGCGCAGCACCTTCCGCCCGATGGGAACGATCAGGCCGGTCTGCTCGGCGATGGGGATGAACTCGCCGGGGGAGATCGCGCCGCGCTGCGGATGCGGCCAGCGCAACAGCAGCTCGGCGCCGATGACTCGGCCGTCGGCTTCGACCTGGGGTTGATAGACGATGGTAAATCGATCCTCGTCCAGGGCGTGGCGCAGCTCGTTTTCGAGTTCGAAGCGGGCCTCCACCGCGCGATGCAGCCCGGGGTCGTAGAAACGCACGGTATTGCGCCCGGCGTTCTTGGCCCGATACATGGCGAGGTCAGCCTGCTTCAGCACCTCTTCCACGCCGAGGCTGTGGCCGCTGAACAGGGTTGCACCAATACTGGGGGTGACGTGGCGGTTCTGGCCGGCCAGCTCGAAGGGCTCGCGCAATAGATTGATCAGCTTGCGTCCTACCGCCTCGGCCTCGGTGGCAGCGCGGGCCGGATCCGGGTGGAGGTCGTTGAGGATGACCACGAACTCATCGCCGCCCAGGCGGGCGAGCGTATCGGCCTCGCGCACGGAGTCCTCCATGCGGCGGGCGACCTGGCGCAGCAGATCATCTCCAACCGCGTGTCCCAGGGTGTCATTGATGTCCTTGAAGTTGTCCAGATCGATGAACAGGACCGCGCCGTGGTGGCGCGAGCGCGCCGTGTTGGCGAGGGCCTGACCCAGACGGTCGTGCAGGAGCGTGCGATTGGGCAGCCCGGTCAGGCCATCGAAGAAGGCCAGGCGACGGATTTCCTCTTCGGCTTCCTTGCGGTCGGAGATGTCCATCATGGTGCCGAAGGTCGCCATGATCTGGCCGTCTTCATCAAAGCGCGCACTGGCGTAGATGCTGACCCAGCGATGACTGCCGTCGTGCGTGCGCAGGCGGATTTCCTCGGACTGCGCGTGGGTGCCCCCTTCTAGCAGGGTGTCACAGAAGTTCTGTGCGTCGTCTTGGTCCTCGGGATCCACGAAGGCACACATCGGTTTGCCGAGGGTCTCTTCGACCGGGAATCCTGTCAGGCTCTCCCAGGCTGGATTGAGCAGCGTCCAGCGGCCCTCGGCATCGGTGCGGAAGATCACCTCGGAAATGTGGTTGACGACATCCTGGTAGCGGTTCTCGCTCTCCTTCAGGGCCGCGGTGGCCCGTCGGTGGGCGGTGACGTCGAGGGTCAGGCCGCGCAGGCTGCGAGGGCTGCCCGTGCCCTCGGCCCAGGAAAGGATGTCGCGCAGCCAGATCCACTGCCCGTTGCGGTGCGCGAAGCGGTAGTCGACGACCTTGGGTTCGTTGCCGGGCTCGCGCGCAGCATCGCGTACACGGGGCAGATCGTCCGGGTGAATATGCCGGGCACGCAGTTCCCCCCGCCCCAGGTTGCGCGAGGGGAAGCCCAGCAGCTTTCGGGTGTCTCCGGCGACGAACTCCCATTCGTGGTTTTCGGGGTTCGCCTCCCAAAGGATGGCATTGGCCCCGCCCAACATGGACTCCAGGCGGGCGACGGAGCGATTCAACTGCAGGTTTTGCTGGAGCAGTGTGGACTGTGTGGTGCCCAGGTGGGCCGCCATGTCGTTGAAGGTCCGCGCCAGGTCGCCGAACTCGTCGCGGGAATCGATGCGTACCCGATGGTCAAGCTGCCCGGCCTCCAGGGCCCTGCCCCCTTGCAGGAGTAGACGCAGGCGGCGGGTCGTCATCAGGGCGAACAAAATGGCCGCGAGGATCGAGAGCCCCAGCACGCCCAGGGCCAGCAAGACATTGCGTTCCAGCAGGTTGGTCGAGAGCTGGTCGATGGCATCGGTCGAGTAGCCAACGGCGACGGTCCCCAGGGACTGACCGGAAAGCTCGATCTGCCGGGCAATCTCGACCTGGCCGGATTCACTGCGCACGCCCGCTTCGGCGGCCGGGAGGGTGTCCGGGGCGACACCGACCGAGGCCATGGGGCGCTCGCTAGCGTCGAGTACGACCGCGTACAGGACGTTGGAGTCGTCCCCCAGCAGGTCGAGGAGATCCTGGAGCATCGCGGGGTCGGCGTAGGCCAGGCCGGGCGTCAGGGCGGAGCCCAGCAGCCGGCTTTGTTGTTCGGCTGTGCGCTCCAGAACCTCCTGTTGGTTCTGCTGGACCTGGGTGATCCCGCTAAAGAGCAGCGCCGCGACCATCACGACCTGAATCGCGACGGTGCCGATGATGATCTGCCAGGCGACGTTCAGGCGCATGAAAGCGCCACAGGCCGGCCAGAGCGGGCAAGGAACGGCGGGACGCGGTGCGGCTTTGATGCGAGCAAGAGACGAAACATTGGCGTCCGGGGCAACCCGCGCCGAGCGGGATCATCGTAAAAAAGTCTTGCTACTCTACCTTAACGGGGGGTTGGTTTCTTCAATGCGAGACGGCGGACACGCTTTAGGTCGAGCGCCTCAATCGCCGCACCGCAGTGGGCTCGTGCCGCAAGGTCGGCACGAGCCTTGGCGACTCTAATAGCGGTTGATCGCGAGGCGACCCGGGCCGGTAAGGGCGAGAGCGATCGCCGAGAACAGGAACATGGCCTGCAGTTCGATGGCCCAGCCGCCGTGCTGGGTCAGCTGGACGACCTCGTCGGCATGCGCCAGGCCAATGGCGAACAGCATGTTGACCGCGATGAGTACGGCGCCAATCCTTGCATACAGGCCAATGATCAACAGGACGGGTGCCAGGACCTCCCCGATATACGCGCCATAGGCCAGCACGCCGGGTAGCCCGGCCCCGGCCAGCATCCCCTCGATATGTCCCACGCCTCCGGAGATCTTGTCGATCCCGTGCAGCAGGATCATGACGCCCAGCGCCAGTCGCAGGATCAGCTTCCCGGTGTCGTCCAGCATGTTATCCATATCGTTTTCTCCTGGTTCCCTGGTCAAGGGGAGGGTGTAGTTGATCGGTGTGGCCAACCTGTCGAGCGATCACATTCATAGGTCGTCCATAAGACTCTTGAAGGCCTGATAGTCCTCGGGGCTCGCCGGTTCAAAGCCACGGGGGTGGCCAAAGGTTCTGAGCCGTTGTTGCCCCTGAGTGGTGTCGGAGAGCTGCAGGAACAGCGTCTCCAATTCTAGAACATCCCTCTGCGCGCGTTCGTGCAACACGATGGTCATGCCGGGGAAGGGGTCCGACTGGGCCAGGATGCGGGCCAGGCTGCCATCGGCAAGGGCGATGGTGCGGGGTTCGTCCCGGGGCGGGCGAGGAGGGTCGAGGGCGCGGGCATCGATCACGAGCACGGCGGCTTCGGCAAGCCCCCGCTGCATGGCCGACACGGCGGCATTGTGGTGCGGGAACTCGAGGAATCGGACGGGTGGATCTTCGCTGTCGAACACCGCGCCGACTCGCTCTCGAGCCAGCCGGGTGCCCAGACTGTGACGGGCGGGGGTTGCCAGCGTCGTGTCCTCCAGGTCCGCCAGTTGCCGGGGTGAGGTGTCCATGGGCACTACGATGATCATGGCCAGTTCGTCGCGTGAGCGTACGAGCGGACGGTACGGGCTGCTCTCTCCAAGCGCGGGCACGACATGCGGGGCGACAATCGCCACGTCGTAGCGCTCAGTCTGCAGGCGTTCGAGAAAATGCAGGAAGTCCCGTGAGGCCTCCAGACGAACGGGCGCTTGCCGTACCTCCGCGAACCAGTCGCGTAGTGGTGCGTATCGCTGAAAGAGGTCATGAGGGCTCGCGAATGGCTGCAGCCCAAGCTCCCAGGTGTCGTCCGCGAGCGCATGCCCGGTGAGTAGGGCGAGAGCTAGTATCAGTCCCGGCCCCCATCGGCGGGGCCGGCGACTCATGGCGGCTGGAGGGGGCGCTCCGGCACTGGCTTGGTCCATCGGGTGGGATCCCGGCGGCAGGGCTTACAGGTGTCTATAGTCATCCGCACTCGGTGTGTCCATGCGTCAATAAATCGGCGCCGCAGCCGGACGTTCGTTCGTGCTGCTGTCGGGAATCCGTTGAATCCGCACGTGCGCGTCTCATCGGGCGGGTTGCGAGGGGGCTGGCGTCGAATTTGCATGAAGCGGTCTCGCATGCAGATGACCGCGTCGACGGGCGCGCCGGAGGAATCAAGATGACCATTTTCGACCGGGTAGCCGAGGCGTTGCTCGCCACTTTACAGGGGCTGACCCCGCTCACCGTTATCGGGGCCTTTTCGCTGTTGCTGTTCGCGCTCTTTCTGGTGGCCCTGATGGCGCTGACGCTTCGCCGGGCGAACGCGTTTCAGGGTGCCGCGCCGGCGCTGCTGACCACGCTCGGGGTTCTGGGTACGTTCCTCGGGGTGGCGATCGGCCTGATCGACTTCGATGCGGCGCGGGTAGAGGCGAGCATTCCGGCGTTGCTGGAGGGGCTGAAGCTCGCGTTCGTGACCAGCATCGTCGGCATCCTGCTGGCGTCGGTATTGCGCGTACTGCAGGTGATGATGCCGGCGCCGGTGATGGCAACGGATGACGGGGGCGATCCCCAGGTCAGCGGTGATCCCGAGCGCGTGCTGGCCGAGCAGCGTGATGCGACGCGAGCCCTGCTGCAGGCGGTGCAGCAGATGGACCGTCGCCTGGACCAGCGTCTCGAGACCCAGCACCACGAACTGAAGCAGAGCCTGGAGGGGCTGGCGGATCGTATGAGCGAGCTCAGCAGCGGGCATCTAGTGGCCGCGCTGGAACAGGTCATTCGCGACTTCAATGATCGCCTGGGCGAACAGTTTGGCGAGAACTTTCGTCGGCTGGATGACTCGGTGGCGCGGCTGGTGGACTGGCAGGATCGCTATCGCGAGCAGATGGATACCCTGCACCGGGCGTTCGATCAGGCACGCGAGGGCGTCGAGCAGAGCGAGGGTGCCCTGGAGCGTCTGACCGGGCAGGCGCTGAAGATTACGCGGCATGTCGAGGAGCAGGATGCGACGCTGGCCAGTCTGCGCCGGGAGACGGTGGAGCTGGAAGCCCTGCTAGGTGCGATCGCCGCGCTGCGTGATCGAGCCACCGAGGCCTTCCCGGCCATGGATGCGCGGCTCGAGGCGATGCTGGAGAGCATCGAGAACGCCGTGCAGTCCGGGCGCGCGGCCGAGTCGCGCTGGCGGGGTGACGCGTTCGCAGTGGGGGTTGCGACGCCGGCGGATACCGTGGGAGCGCGGTCGTGATCCTGCGCTGGTTGCTGCGACGCCGTGCACGCACCGGCGGCGCAGCGCACGAGGCGGATCAGGGGTCGCACTGGCTGGCAGTGGCGGACCTCATGGCCGCGTTGATGATGATCTTCCTGTTCCTGGCGCTCTTGCATATGGTCCAGGTCGAACGCTCGAGCGCGGCGCATGTCGAGGTGCGTAACGAGGCCGCCGCGTTGCGGGCGGCAATCTACTCGGTGCTGGAGGAGGAGTTTCGCGAGGATCTGCCCCGCTGGAATGCGGAACTCGACCGCGACACCCTGACGCTGCGCTTTCGCGAGCCGGAGGTCCTGTTCGAGCGGAGTTCCGCGAGCATCCGCCCGCGCTTCGAGGCGATCCTGGACGATTTCATGCCGCGTTACGCCGAGCAGCTGCGCCCATTTGCGGACGTGATACGCGAGGTGCGTATCGAGGGGCATACCTCCAGCGAGTGGGCCGGAAGCGACGATGCGATCGATGCCTATTTTGGCAACATGGACCTGAGCCAGCGCCGCACCCGAGCAGTGCTGGAGCATGCCTACCGGCTTGAGCCCCTGCAGGAGGACGACTGGTTCCGCTCGCGCGTGGCTGCGGTCGGCTTGTCCTCGTCGCGGCGGGTGCTGGATGCCGATGGGCAAGAGGACCGCGAGGCCTCGCGGCGAGTGGAGTTCAGCGTACTGACGGACTTCGAGGCGCGGCTGCTGGGCAACGCCGAGGCCCGCCCGTCACCGGAACCGTTGGAGGCGCGTTCACCCTGATCGATGCACTGCGGACTTTTGACGCCGGTGGCCGTTAGGGAAACGCTGATTGTTCGGCGCTTCCTTAGATGCGTTCCAACAGGGCATCGCGCAGGCGGTCCTGCTGGTCTTCCGTGAGGGGGCCGCCGGCGTTGCATTCCAGCAGAAAGCTGTCTTCCACCTGCTCGCCGGCTGTGGCGATTCGGGCCGTGCGTACGTCGATGGCGTGCTCAGCCAGGATGTGGCCGATGGTCGACAGGAGTCCGGGGCGGTCGAGCGCGCGCAGCCGCATGCGTGTCGCCTGCCCACCGGAGGCGGGTTCGAATTCGATTCGCGTATCGACATCGAAGTGCTTCAGGCGGCGTGGTAACTGGCGGCTTACCGGGGACTTTTCGCCATCGGTTCGGGTGAGTTCGTTGGCAAGGTACTGGCGAATCTCGTCGCTGCGGTAGCCGGCATCCACAGTCTGGCCGCCGCCGCTCTCCAGCACCATGAAGGTGTCCAGCGTACGTCCCCCCGCGGTGGTGATGATGCGGGCATCGACGATGTCGAGACCCAGCTGGGTCAACGCGCTGGTGATGCGGGCGAACAGGTAGGGGTGGTCTTCCGCATAGACGAAGATCTCGGTGCTGCCACGCGAGGTCTTGGGCCTCACGAGAATCAGCGGCAGTTCGTCAGCCTTCAGTGGCAGCAGGGCCTGTCCGTGCCAGGCGACCTCGTCGGCGGAGTGGCGCAGGAAGTACTCGTCGTCGAGTTCGTCCCACAGGGCCTCGGCGTCGTGGGCCCCAAAGCCGCGCCCCTGGAGCAACTGCAGGGCCTCGCCGCGAGTCTCGCGGATCTGTGTGTCCATATTCGGGGCCGCGTCGAGCCCGCGTTCGAGGAGGTTGCGCGTGGCGTGATAGAGCGTCTGCAGCAGCGAGTCCTTCCAGCTGTTCCATAGCTCCGGGTTGGTGCCGCGGATATCGGCGATGGTCAGCAGGTACAGGAAGTCGAGGCGTTCGCGGGTGCGCACCTCGCGGGTGAAGGCCAGCACGACATCGGGATCGGAGATGTCCTTGCGCTGGGCGGTCAGCGACATCAGCAGGTGGGAGCGCACCAGCCAGGCCACCAGGCCGGCGTCTTCGTCCGACAGGCCGTGCTGCTGGCAGAAGTGCAGGGCATCGTGGGCGCCCAGCTCCGAGTGGTCGCCGCCGCGACCCTTGGCGATGTCATGGAACAGGGCCCCCAGTACGAGCCGTTCCGGGCGTTCCAGCTCGGTGTAGATGCGGTGAGCGAGCGGCTGTTCGTGGGCGAATTCGGGCAGGGCCAGCCGGCGCGCGTTGCGCACGACGTTGAGGGTGTGCTCGTCGACCGTGTAGGCATGGAACAGGTCGTACTGCATGCGCCCGATGATGCGTCCGAAGGCCGGCAGGTAGTTGCCCAGCACGCCGTAGCGGTTCATGCGGCGCAGCTGGCTGGTAATGCCGCGGGGCGCGCGCAGGATGTCCATGAACAGGGTGCGGCAGACGGGGTTGCGGCGGAAGTGGCCGTCGATCAGATGGCGGTGGGCGCGGATCAGGCGGATGGTCGAGGCGCGGATGCCCTGGATCTCCGGGTGCTCCTGCAACAGGCGAAAGACCTCCAGCAGGGCCGGCGGGTAGATCATGAATACCTGGTCGTGTGCCACTTCCAGATAACCGCCACGAACCTGGAAGCGCTGATGGATGCGCACTGGATCCTGCAGGGCCTCCGGGTCGTCGAGGATGGCCTCGTTGAAGTGCTGCAGCAGGAGTTCGTTGAGCCGCTCCAGATCGCTGATCGTGCGGAAATAGCGCTGCATGAACTGCTCGACCGCGCGATTGTGGTTCTGGTCCACGAAGCCGAATGTGTTGGCCAGCTGGCGCTGGAGGTCGAACAGCAACCGATCCTCGCGGCGCCCGGCGAGCATGTGCAGGGCGAAGCGCACGCGCCAGAGAAAGCTCTGGCCCTCCAGCATCTCGTGAAGCTCGCCCTCGCGAAGGAAGCCCAGCGAGACCAGCTCCTCGATACGTTCCGCGCCGTAGTGGCGCTTGGTCACCCAGCCGATCATCTGGATGTCGCGCAGCCCGCCGGGGCCTTCCTTCACGTTGGGTTCCAGGCGGTAGCCGGTCTCGCCGAAGCGGCGGTGCCGGGCCTGTTGTTCCGCGAGCTTGGCCGCGTAGAAGCTACGCGAATCCCAGATGCGATCGGAGTCGATCGCGGATCGAAAATCGTTGAAAAGACTTAAATTGCCACTCAAATAGCGCGACTCGATCAGGTTCGTCGCGACCGTGATGTCGTCGCGGGCCTCGCGGGTGCAGTCCTCGATGCTGCGCACGCTGTGCCCGACCTCGATCCCGATATCCCAGAGGAAGGTGACGAACGCGCTGATCCGGTCGAACACCTCTCGGTCCGCCGTGCCATCGATCACGATCTGGAGGTCGATGTCGGAGGCCGGGTGCAGCTCGCCGCGCCCGTAGCCGCCCACCGCGACCAGGCACAGGCGGTCGTCGTCGGCCAGGCCCTGCTGGGCCCAGATCAGCTTGAGCATTTCGTCGATGCGCCGGGCGTGACCGAGGATCAGGTCCTCGATCGGCATGCCGTCGCGAAAGCCCTGGTACTGCTGGTCGAGGATCGCATGCCGACGGTCGCGGAACAGGGCGATATTCCCGGGATTGCGGCTCAGACGCTGGTAGTCCTCGCCCCAGTCGGGCGAGAACGCGGGCGCGTCGGCCTCGCTGGGCGTGCCGCCGGCGGGCAGGGTGCTCATGGGCACCCCCCTCAGGCCGCGAGTTCCTGGGGCGGTGTCTCGTCCTTGCGCAGGGTCAGGATCTCGTAGCCGTCGGCCGTGACCAGCAGGGTGTGCTCCCACTGTGCGGACGGACTGTGGTCCTTGGTGACGGCGGTCCAGCCGTCGGCGAGGATCCGGGTATGCCGGCGCCCGGCATTGATCATCGGCTCGATGGTGAAGCACATGCCTTCCTCGAGCTTGAGGCCGGTACCCGGCTTGCCGTAGTGGAGCACCTGCGGGTCTTCGTGGAAGCCCCGCCCGATGCCGTGGCCGCAGAATTCGCGCACCACCGAGCAGCGCTGACCCTCGGCGTACTGCTGAATCGCGTGCCCGATGTCGCCGAGGGTCGCGCCGGGGCGTACCTGCTGGATGCCGAGATACATGCTGGTGCGCGCGACGTCGATCACGCGCTGGGCCTGGATGCTGGGCTTGCCGATCACGAACATGCGGCTGGTGTCGCCGTGAAAGCCGTTCTTGATCACGGTGATGTCGATATTGAGGATGTCGCCGTTCTTCAGCTTGCGATCGCCCGGGATGCCGTGACACACCTGATGGTTGACCGAGGTGCAGATCGACTTGGGGAAGCCGCGGTAGTTGAGCGGCGCGGGGATCGCGTCCTGGGTCTTCACGATGTAGTCGTGGCAGATGCGGTCCAGCTCGCCGGTGGTGACCCCGGCCTGCACATGCGGCTCGATCATCTCCAGGACCTCGGCGGCCAGGCGGCCGGCGACGCGCATGTGTTCGATCTCTTCGGGGGTCTTGATGGTTACGGACATGGGGGCTCCGGTCGAGACCTGTGATAGCTCGCGCGACGGGTTTCGGGAGCCCGCGACACGGCGCCAATCAGGGCCCGGATAGTTGGTTCAAGTCAGCGTCCTATGCTATAAAGCGCGCGCCTCGCTGGCAATTCGGCGGGGCCGGGAGGCGGCCAACAGCCGGCGGTCTCGCGAACTTAAATCCACACACGCATCGACACGGTCTGTCGGGTGCCCGCCAGGAGGCTACGGTCTCGTGCTCGGGTTTCAGATCGGGATGCGTGGAGGCTCAACCCGTTACAGGAGAAACCTCATGTCCCTCGTGACTATGCGACAGATGCTGGAAGCCGGTGTGCATTTCGGCCACCAGACGCGTTACTGGCATCCCAAAATGGCCCCGTACATCTTCGGGGAACGCAACAAGATTCATATCATCAACCTCGAGAAGTCCCTGCCGATGTTCAACGACGCGTTGAACTTCCTCGGCAAGATTGCCGCGGACGGCGGCAAGATCATGTTCGTGGGCACCAAGCGCTCGGCGCGTGAAGTGGTGGGTGAAGAGGCGCGCCGTTGCGGCATGCCGTTCGTGTCCCATCGCTGGCTGGGCGGCATGCTGACCAACTTCAGCACGGTCAAGCAGTCGATCAAGCGCCTGAAGGACCTGGAGACCATGGACGCCGATGGCAGCTTCGAGGTGCTGAACAAGCGCGAAGCGCTGACCCGCCGCCGCGAGAAGGACAAGCTCGAGCGCAGTCTGGGTGGCATCAAGGACATGAACCGCATGCCCGACGCGATGTTCGTGATCGATGTCGGCTACGAGAAGATCGCGGTGGCCGAGGCCAAGAAGCGCGGTATTCCGGTCGTGGCGGTGGTCGATTCCAACCACTCGCCGGAAGGCGTGGACTACGTGATCCCGGGCAACGATGACGCGATGCGTGCGATCCAGCTCTACGTGGCTGCGATCGCCGACACGATCATCGAGGCCAAGGGCGCGGTGACCACGGGCGGCGTGTCCGAGGACGAGTTCGCTGGTGCAAACGCCGCTGCTGGTGGCAGTGCCGAATCCAGCGAGGCGGCCCCGGCCAACCCGGCCTAAGTCGGCATCGGGCCCGGTGCGCGATACCGCGCCCGGGCCACTTGAACCAAAGAGCCGGCCCCGGTTTGTTGCGTGGCCGGCTCGATTGACGAAATTTTCAGGAGTACTTCCCGATGCAGATTACTGCTGCCCAAGTGAAAGAACTGCGCGAGCGCACTGGCGCCGGCATGATGGAGTGCAAGAAGGCACTGACCGAAACCGGGGGCGACCTGGAAGCTGCCGTGGAGGCCATGCGCAAGTCCGGCATGGCCAAGGCCGACAAGAAGGCCGGTCGTGTGGCGGCCGAAGGTCGCGTCGAGATCGTCAGCGAGGGCAACAAGGCCGTGCTGGTCGAGATCAACTGCGAGACTGACTTTGTTGGTAACGACGACAACTTCCGTGCCTTTTCCGCGCAGTGCGCCCAGATTGCCCTGAGCTCCGGCGCGGGCGACGTGGAAGGCCTGATGGCCGAGACCGTTGATGGCCAGACCCTCGAGGAGCAACGCACCCAGCTGATCGCGAAGGTTGGCGAGAACGTGCAGGTCCGCCGCTTCGATCGCCTGCAGGCCGAAGACGCGCTGGGTTTCTACCAGCACGGCACGCGTATTGGCGTGGTGGTCAGCCTGAAGGGGGGCGACGAGGCCCTCGCGAAGGACGTTGCCATGCATATCGCGGCTTCGAAGCCGGTATGCGTGGACGAGTCCGGCGTGCCGCAGGAGCTGCTCGACAAGGAGCGCGCGATCTTCAAGGCGCAGGCCGAGGAGTCCGGCAAGCCGGAGAACATCATCGAGAAGATGATCGAAGGCCGCATTCGCAAGTACCTCGCCGAGATCACCCTGGTGGGTCAGCCGTTTGTGAAGGACCCGGATCAGACCGTTGCCCAGCTGCTGGAAGCGAAGGGCGCCTCGGTCACCGGTTTCCTGCGCTACGAGGTGGGTGAAGGGATCGAGAAGAAAAAAGAGAACTTCGCCGAAGAAGTGATGGCCCAGGCCCGCGGGGCCTGATTCGCCGAATCGCTTTGGCGTAGACTCCCGATGCGGGCGCAGGACGCGCCCGCATCGCTCGCCGGCCGGCATTCACGGCCATTGATGACAGGTGCAGGACCCGAGCCCGATAAAGGAGCCCAATGAGTCAGGACAGGCAGCCCGCGTACAGGCGCATCCTTCTGAAGTTGAGTGGGGAGGCCCTGATGGGCCAGCAATCCTATGGGGTGGACCCGGATGTCCTGGCGCAGGTCGCCGAAGAGGTGTCGGAGCTTTCGAGCATGGGTGTCGAGGTCGGCATCGTGATCGGAGGGGGCAACATCTTTCGTGGCGCCGGTCTCGCCCAGGGTGGCATGGACCGGGTTACGGGCGACCACATGGGCATGCTGGCAACGGTCATCAATGCCCTGGCCATTCAGGATGCGATCGAACGCGCAGGCCGCTTCTCCCGCGTGATGTCGGCCATCCGCATCAATCAGGTCTGCGAAGACTACATTCGCCGCCGCGCTGTGCGGCATCTGGAAAAGGGCCGGATCGTGGTGTTCGCCGCGGGAACCGGCAACCCATTCTTTACCACCGACTCCGCCGCCTCGCTGCGCGCCATCGAGATCAATGCCGAGTTGATGATCAAGGCCACAAAGGTGGACGGGGTCTATGATTCGGACCCGATGAAGAGCAAGGATGCCCGCCGTTATGAACGGCTGACGTTCGACGAGGCGCTGGAACGCCGTCTGGGTGTAATGGATACGACCGCGCTGGTGATGTGTCGTGACAACGGCCTGCCAATCCGCGTGATGAACATGTTTGCAAAAGGGGACCTCCGCCGGCTGGTGATGGGCGAGCCGGTGGGAACCCTGGTCGAGGGATCCCGAGATGACTGACGCCACGATCAAGGACGCGCGCCAGCGCATGGACAAGAGCATCGAGGCCCTGCGCAACGAGCTGGCCAAGATTCGCACGGGTCGCGCGCACCCCAGTCTGCTCGAGCATGTGCATGTCGACTACTACGGCATGGAAGTGCCGATCAATCAGGTCGCGAACATCAACGCCGAGGACTCGCGCACCCTGGCCGTGGTGCCGTACGAAAAGGACATGGTCGCGAAGGTAGAGAAGGCGATCATGACCTCGGATCTGGGGCTGAACCCGGCGAGCATGGGCACCGTGATCCGGGTGCCGCTGCCGGCGCTGACGGAAGAACGCCGCCGCGACCTGGTCAAGGTGGTCAGGGCGGAGGCCGAAAATGCGCGTGTTGCAGTGCGCAATATCCGGCGCGATGCCAACAATACCTTCAAGCAGGCGGTGAAGGACAAGGAGGTCTCGGAAGACGAAGAGCGCAAGGCACAGGAACAGGTGCAAAAGCTCACCGACGACCACATCGCCAAGATCGATGCATTGCTCGAGGACAAGGAAGCCGAGTTGATGGAAGTCTGACCGGCCACCCCTGTATGCCGGTTTCCTCCGCCACCGACCCCGCGCTGCCCGGCCACGTTGCCATCATCATGGATGGCAACGGGCGCTGGGCCCAGGCCCGTGGCTTGGAGCGCTCCGAAGGCCACCGCGAGGGTCTGGAGGCGACTCGCCGGGCTGTGCGTTTCTACGCCGAACACGGCATTCAGTCCCTCACGGTATTTGCCTTCAGCAGTGAGAACTGGGGGCGCCCCCGTTCCGAGGTCGAGGCGCTCTTTGAACTCTTCGTCACGGCCATCGAGGGAGAGCTCCCCGAGCTGGTCGAGCGCGGCATTCGCCTGAGATTCATCGGCGATCGCGCCACTTTTCCCCCAACGCTACAAACCCGCATGTGCGAGGCCGAAGAGGCCACGGCCGGCAATGAGGGGATGTGCCTGGTGGTGGCGCTGGGGTATGGCGGCCGCTGGGACATCCTGCAGGCGGCCAGGAAGTGGGTGGCCAAGGGGGGGGCGGAGGCCGATGGTGATGCCGAGTCCACCTTTGCGGCTGAGTTGAGTACGACCGGTCTGGCCGACGTGGACCTGCTGATCCGCACCGGTGGCGAACAACGCATCAGCAACTTCCTGCTGTGGCAGGCGGCCTACGCCGAAATACTGTTCATCGAGACCTACTGGCCGGATGTTGGCGAGAAGGATTTCGAGCGCAGCCTGGCCTGGTATGCCCAGCGCCAGCGGCGTTTTGGGCGAGTGTCGGCCGGGGCCTATTCAGCGACCGAGGTCCCCGGTGCTTAGAACCCGTGTAATGACCGCCGCGGTAATCGGGCTGCCCGCGCTGGCACTGATCGCGTTCGGGCCCAACTGGGCGGTGCTGGCGTTGATGGCATTGGGAATTGGGCTGGCCACCTGGGAGTGGGGCGAGCTGACCGGACTGCACGTCGCCTGGGAACGTGCGGTGCTGGTCGTGCTGGTGCTGGTGCCACTGGTGGCCCTGGGGCTGACGCTGGCGCAGCCCGTGCATTTATTGGTTCTCCTGTTTGCGGTTGTCTGGTGGCTGCTGATTGTGCTGGCGCTACCGTTTTACCGCTCGGGGATCGATGGGCGTGGTCCGCGCCCCAAGCTGCTCACCGTCGCGGCGGTGTTGACGCTGGTGCCCGCGGGGATGGCCGTCGTCTGGCTGCATGCGCTGGCGCCCTGGCTCGTGGTGTACCTGATCGTTCTGGTGGGCTTTGCCGATACCGGTGCCTATTTCGCCGGAAAGGCCTTCGGGCGGACCGCACTGGCTCCGCATATCAGTCCGGGGAAGACCCGCGAAGGGCTGCTCGGCGGTCTGGGCGCGGTGTTCGCTCTGGCCGTAGTGGTGGCCGGTGTCTGGGGGCTGGCGCCCATGGATGCGCTGGTGTTCGTGCTGCTGTCGATCCTGATTGCGCTGGTGTCGGTGGTGGGCGATCTGTTCGAGAGCATCCTCAAGCGCCAGGCGGGAGCCAAGGACAGCGGTTCCTTGCTACCCGGTCACGGGGGTATTCTGGATCGCATCGACAGCCTGATCGCGGCGGCCCCGATCTTTCTGGCCGGCTTGCTCTGGCTGGCCTTGTTGCCCCTCCCCGGGGCATGAGAATTCGCAGGTAACACGTTATGAGCCCCACGCGGATCACCATTCTCGGTTCCACCGGCAGTATCGGCGTCAGCACGCTGGATGTGGTGTCGCGCCAGCCGGACCGCTTTCACGTCTATGCGCTGACCGCGCATCGCAATGTCGAGCGTCTGAAGGCGCAATGTCTGCAGGCGCGACCGCGCGTGGCCGTTGTTGCGGAGGATGCGGCCGCGCACGCGCTTCAGCGCGAGCTGGAGGCGGCCGGTTGTCCCACGGAGGTGCGAGCGGGGCCGCAAGCGCTGGCCGAGGTGGCGGAGGCGCCGGAGGTGGATGCCGTGATGGCCGCCATTGTTGGCGCGGCCGGGCTCCTGCCGACTCTGGCGGCGGCCGAGGCCGGCAAGCGTGTGCTCCTGGCCAACAAGGAGGCACTGGTCATGTCCGGGGCGCTATTGATTGATGCCGTGCGTCGTTCCGGGGCCTGCCTGTTGCCGATCGACAGCGAACACAACGCCATTTTCCAGTGTCTGCCGACGGGGTACGTCTGCGCGGACGAGGTGGCGCCGCATGGCGTCGAGCGCATCTGGCTGACCGCCTCGGGTGGCCCGTTCCGCGACCGGCCTCTCGATACCTTTGGCGACATCTCGCCGGACGAGGCCTGTGCCCACCCGAACTGGGACATGGGGCGCAAGATTTCGGTCGATTCCGCGACGATGATGAACAAGGGCCTGGAGGTGATCGAGGCCTGCTGGCTGTTCGCGGTGAAGCCCTCGGCCATCCAGGTCGTTCTGCACCCGCAAAGCATCGTGCACTCGATGGTGGCGTACAACGACGGCTCGGTGCTTGCCCAGATGGGCAATCCCGATATGCGCACGCCGATCGCGCATGCGCTGGCCTGGCCCGATCGGGTGGCGTCCGGAGTGGCGCCACTGGATCTTCTGGGTGTGGGGCCGCTGGAGTTTCGCGAGCCGGAGGCCCAGCGGTTCCCGGCTTTGGGGCTGGCCTATCGGGCCATGGAGCAGGGCGGTACCGCTACCGCCGTGCTGAACGCGGCGAACGAGGTCGCGGTGGAGGCGTTCCTCTCGGGTGGCCTGGCCTTCAGCGACATCGCGGTGGTTATCGAGCGGACGCTGGACGCTCTGCCGACGCAGGCCGCCGATTCCCTGGAGCGTGTGCTGGCGGCGGATGCCGAGGCGCGCGCTCATGCCGGTAGCGAGATTGGGCGTCTGCAACGCCGGGCGGTGTCATGACGCTGTTGACCAGTCTGCTGGCGTTTGCCGTGGCCATCGGTGTGCTGGTGACGGTGCACGAGTACGGGCACTACCTCGCGGCGCGCGCGATGGGGGTCAAGGTACTGCGGTTCTCGGTCGGGTTTGGGCGGCCGCTACTGAGCCGCCGGATCGGGCGGGATCGGACGGAATTCGTCGTGGCGGCTCTGCCGCTTGGCGGGTACGTGAAGATGCTCGACGAGCGCGAGGGCGATGTCGCGCCTGAAGAACTGGATCGGGCCTTCAACAACAAGGGTCTGAAGGCGCGCACGTTCATCGTGTCCGCCGGCCCGCTCGCGAATTTCCTGTTCGCGATCGTCGCTTATGGTGCGATGTTCATGATTGGCGTTGGCGGGGTGCGACCGGTGGTGGGCGACATCACCGCGGACAGCCCGGCGGCGGTCGCGGGCCTGGAGCGTGGCGAAGAGATTCTTGCGGTGGACGGGCGGGCCGTACGGGACTGGGAGCAAACGAACCTTCGGCTCCTTGACCACGCCGTACGGGGTGATACGGTGCCGGTTCTCGTGCGCGACCGCGATGGCCGCGAGGTGGAGCGCACGCTGGATCTGCGCGATCGTCAGGCGATCCTGGGCGAGGGGCAATTCCTGGAGCAGGTGGGGCTCGCGCCTTATCGCCCGGCACTGGTGCCGCGCATCGGCCAGGTCGAGTCGGGCAGTCCCGCGGCGGCGGCCGGGCTTGAGCCTGGCGACCGTGTTCTTGCCGTGGACGGTGATGCGATCGACGACTGGAACGACTGGGTCCGCCGCATTCAGGCGAGCCCGGAGCGTGAACAGGTCGTGCAGGTGGAACGTGGTGACCAAACGGTCGAGCTGAGGGTTACGCCGGAGGCAATCGCCACCAATGGCGAGACCATCGGGCGCATCGGTGCCGGGGTGGATCCGGACCAGCCCGCGGCGCGCGAGATGGCGGTACTGGTGCGCCAGGGCCCCGTGGAGGCGCTGGTTTCCGGGGCGGCCCGTACCTGGGATGTCTCGATACTGACGGTCGGCATCCTCTGGCGCATGGTCACCGGCGAGGCCTCGGTCAAAAACATCAGCGGACCGGTTACCATAGCCGAGTTTGCGGGCACCACAGCGGTGATCGGGATCTCGGCCTTCCTCGGGTTCCTGGCGCTGGTGAGTGTGTCGCTGGGGATCATCAATCTGTTGCCGATCCCGCTGCTGGATGGTGGCCACCTGCTGTATTACGCGGTGGAGGCGGTTAAAGGGAGTCCGGTGTCCGAGCGCGCCCAGATCATCGGGCAGCAGTTCGGCATCCTCGCGATCGCCGGGTTGATGTTGCTGGCCCTCTACAACGATTTGACACGTCTGTTCGGGTAACCCCGAAACAGCCCTTCTGAATTGGCGGAAAGCATGTCGCGAAACAGCTTGAGAGCAATAGCCCTGGTCGGTCTCCTGGGTCTGGCAGGTACGGCCTGGGGACAGACCTACCAGATCGAAGATATCGAGATCGAGGGGCTGGAACGGATTACCGCGGGTACGGCGCTCAGCTATCTGCCAGTCGAAGTGGGCGACACCTTCGACGAAAGCCAGAGCCCGGACATCATCCGCGAGATGTTCCAGACGGGGTTTTTCGACGACGTGGAGATTGCCCGGCGCGGGAATGTGCTGGTGGTGATTGTCTCCGAGCGTCCGGCGATCAACGAGATCAATTTTTCCGGGAATCGTGACATCCCGGACGATGGCCTGCGCGAGGCGCTTGAAGCGGCCGGACTGCGCAGCGGTCGCGTGTTCAACCGCACGATGCTCGACCGGATCGAGAGCGAACTGCGTCAGCAGTACTTTGCTCGCGGCCGCTACAACGTCGAGGTGGATGTCGAGATTATCGACCTCCCGCGCAACCGCGTGGATATCGAGATCGATATCGCCGAAGGCCCTGTGGCGCGTATCCAGCAGGTCAATGTGGTGGGCAACGAGACCTTCACCGACCGCGAACTGACCCGCCGGTTTGATTCGGGCGTACCCCGCTGGTGGGCCTTCTTCAGTCGGCGGGACCACTATTCCCGCGAGAAGCTGTCGGGCGACCTTGAGCAGTTGCGTTCGCACTACCTGGACGAGGGCTTTCTCGAGTTCGATATCGATTCCACCCAGGTGACCCTGACGCCGGACCGCCGCGATCTGTTCATCACGATTAACGTGGATGAGGGTGAGCGCTATACCGTCACCGGATTCGACCTGGCGGGTGATTTCGTGGTGTCGCGGGACGAGTTGGAAGAGCTGGTCGAGATTGATGTGGGCGAACCCTTCTCGCGCAGCCAGGTGACGCAATCCGCCGAGCGGATCACCAATCGCCTGATGCAGGACGGCTATGCATTCGCCAACGTGAATCCCGTGCCGGATGTCGACGAGGACAGCCGCGAGGTCGATATCACCTTCTTTATCGACCCAGGCCCGCGTGTATACGTTCGGCGCATCCAGATCACCGGTAACGAGAATACGGAGGAGCGCGTCTATCGCCGCGAGCTGCGGCAGATGGAGAGCTCCTGGTACAACGGGGCCCTGATCAAGCGCTCCCGCGTGCGGCTGCAGCGTCTGCCATTCGTGCAGAGCGTGAACGTGGAGACGCAGCGAGTCCCCGGTACTGACGACGAGGTGGATCTGAACATCACGGTGACCGAGCAGCAATCCGGCGCGTTGACGCTTGGGGCGGGCTTCTCGCAGAACCAGGGGTTGTTGTTGACCGCGGGGTTGCAGCAGGACAACTTCCTGGGTACGGGTAACCGCTTTAATGCGGAGGTCAGTACCAGCCGAGTGAACCAGATCTTCCGCATGAGCGTGACCAACCCGCACTACACCCCCGCCGGGGCCAGCCGTGGGTTCTCTGTCTTCTACCGCAAGATCGACGCCGAGCGGGCGAACATCTCGCGCTACTCCTCGAACCGCTATGGGTTTGACGTGAGCTACGGGATCCCGCTGTCGGAGTTCGACCGCATCCGGATCGTGCCCGGTTTCGAACATATCGACATTGACACGATCGATCGTGACGGCCGGCGGGGCAGCCCGGACGAGATCTTTGACGAGGTCGACGAGTTCGGTAGTTCGGCAAATTTCTACAAGATCGAGACGAGTTATATCCACGACACGCGCGATCGCACGACCTTCGCCACCCAGGGGCGACGCCACCGCATTGGTCTGGAACTGGCCGTGCCCGGCAGTGATCGGGAGTTCTACAAGCTGACCTATTCGGGCGAGGAGATCTTCCGCCTGTCGGATCGTTATTCCTTCAGTATCTCGGGTGGGATTGCCTACGCGGATGGCTATGGCGGCTCCGAGCTGCCGTTCTATGAACGGCTGTTTGCCGGTGGTATTCGTTCGGTGCGTGGTTACGAGGACAACCGCCTCGGGGATCAGCGCGAGCTGCGCGAATTCCGGGACGAGAATGTTCCTGCGACGCGCGACTCCAATGACGACCCGTATGGTGGCCGCTTCCGTACCACGATCTCAGGGGAGTTGTTCTACCCGCTGCCGTTCGCGGCTGACAACGACGCGGTGCGGATGAGCACCTTTGTCGATGCCGGTAATGTGTTCAACGATCCGGGCGACTGGGACGTCGGCGAGTTGCGGGCGTCCGCTGGCTTCGCGATAACCTGGTTCTCGCCGGTGGGGCCGCTGAGCTTTAGCGTGGCCGAGCCGCTGAACGACCAGCCGGAAGACGATATTCAGCGCTTCCAGTTCCTGCTGGGGGCGTCCTTCTGAGCGCGAGGAGCAAGAACATGAGTCAGCGCAGTGGGACCATGAAGGGCGGCGTCTCCCTGGCGCTGTCCGCCGTGCTGTTGTTGGCGGGCTGGCTGGCCCTCCCGGCCCAGGCCGGGGCTCAGAACGTGGCATTCGTGACGATGAACCGCATCCTGGAGGACTCGCCGCAGGCCGAGCAGGCCATGCGCGAGCTGGAGCGTGAGTTCTCCCCGCGTGACGCCGAGCTGGTGGCCGAACGCGAAGAACTCCAGCGCATGCGTGACCGGCTGGAGCGCGACGGCGACATGATGAATCCCTCCGAGCGGGCCGATCTGGAGCGGGAGTTTTCCCAGCGGTCGCGTGAGTTCCGGCGAGCCCAGGAGAGCTTCAGCGAGGACCTGAACGTTCGCCGTAACGAAGAGCTGTCCCGGCTGCAGCGGCGGATCAACGACGCGATTGTGGAACTGGCGCGCGAACGCGAGATCGACGTCATCCTGACTGAACGCAACGTGCTCTACGCCAGCGACCGGGTCGACATCACGGACGATATCCTTGCCGCAATGCAGCGCGACGACTGAGCGGGTGATCACCGCCGGAGACCTCGCCGTACATCTGGGCGGCGAGCTCACCGGGCCGGCCGAGATCCCGTTGCGAGGGCTGGCGACGCTTGCCCGGGCCGGGCCGGCGGATGTGTCCTTTGTTACGAATCCCGATCGCTATCGCGATGCCCTGGACTCTACCGAAGCGGGCTGTGTGTTGGTCCCCAGGGTGGGTGCCAAGTCGGTGAGCACGACAGCGCGTGCCTGGATTGCCGTCGATGATCCCTACCGCGCCTATGGGCAGGCGTCCCGCTGGTTTGGTGCCGGGCGCCGATGCGGTACTCCCGGTGTTGACCCAAGCGCGCGAGTGCATCCTGACGCACGCCTGGCCGCTGATGCGGAGGTTGGACCGGGCGTGGTGATTGGCGCCGGTTGCCGTATTGGTGCCGGTGTGGTGATTGGCGCACACAGCGTTCTGGGCGCGCGAGTTGAGGTAGGGGAGGAGAGCTATCTCCATCCTCGGGTCAGCCTGCTGAACGGAGTGCAAATCGGCAGACGTGCCATCATCCATAGTGGCGCGGTACTGGGTGCCGATGGGTTTGGATTCGCAAGCGGTCCGGATTCCACCTGGGAGAAGATCGAGCAGTTGGGGGATGTGCGCGTGGGCGATGATGTGGAGATTGGTGCCAACTCCACTATCGATCGCGGATCGCTGGAGTCCACGCGGATTGGCAACGGGGTCAAGATCGACAACCTCGTCCATGTTGCCCATAACGTTCAGATTGGCGACCATACGGCCATAGCGGGTTGTGTGGGGATTGCGGGCAGCGCACGCATCGGGGCGCATTGCGCCATTGGGGGCGGGGTCGGGATTCTCGGCCACCTGGCGATAGCCGATCGGGTGACACTGCACGCGATGACGCTCGTCACGCGCTCGATTGATCAACCAGGGGAGTATGCGTCCGGTGTCCCTCACCAGGAGGCCCGGTTGTGGAATCGCATGCTGGCACGGCTGCGTCGGCTCGCCCGGACACGGGATGCATGAAACCCGCTTGTGTTGGAGTCGTCCGTTGGTCTCGGCTCATCAGAATCAGCAAAAAAGGAATGCCGCGTGGATGACTTCAATGTCCAGGAGATCATGCGCTATCTGCCGCATCGATATCCGTTTCTCATGGTCGACCGGGTGCTGGAGTGGGAGGCCGGCGTCTACCTGACCGGGATCAAGAACGTCAGCATCAACGAGCCCTATTTTCAGGGGCATTTCCCGATCAAGCCGGTGATGCCCGGTGTCCTGATCCTCGAGGCGCTGGCGCAGGCCACGGGTCTCCTGGCGTTCAAGACCGAAGAGGCGCGCAACGAGAATCAGGACAAGCAGCAGCTGTACCTGTTTGTCGGCATCGACGAGGCACGTTTTCGCCGCCAGGTGGTACCCGGCGACCAGCTCCACCTGCGTGTGGATCTCAAGCGCACCATGCGCGGCATCTGGCGCTTTGACGCGGTCGCCCGTGTGGGCGACGACGTCTGTGCCACGGCGCAGCTGATGTGTTCCGGGCAGGAAATCCCCTCGTGATCGACCCTCGGGCTGACGTACACCCGAGCGCGGAGCTGGACTCCTCGGTCGAGGTCGGGCCTTTCAGCGTGATCGGTCCGAATGTGCGAATCGGGGCCGGTACCCGCGTGGGTCCGCATGTGGTGATCCGCGGCCCGACCGAGATCGGTCGCGAGAACCGCATCTTCCAATTCTCCTCGATCGGCGAGGAACCCCAGGACACGACCTACAAGGGCGAGCCGACGCGGCTGGTGATTGGGGATCGCAACGTGATCCGCGAATCGGTCACGCTCCACCGGGGAACGGAGAAAGGGCTCGGTGAGACCGTGATCGGTCACGAGAACCTGATTATGGCCTACGTGCATATCGCGCACGACTGCACCATCGGCAACAAGATCATCTTCTCCAACGCGACTTCGCTGGCGGGTCACGTCGAGATTCAGGACAACGTGACCCTGGGTGGCTTTACCCTGGTACACCAGTTCTGTCGGGTGGGGACCTTTGCCTTTACCAGCATGGGCGCGGCGCTTAACCGTGACCTGCCGCCCTACTGCCTGGCCAGTGGCAACTACGCGCGGCTGATCGGGATCAACAAGGTTGGGCTGCGGCGCAATGGCTTCTCCAACGAGGCGATCCAGGCGCTGCATCGGGTCTTTATCCTCGGCATGCGTGGTCGTGCCGGCCGCGAGCGTCATCTGGAGACGATGTTCGACGAGACCGAGGTCCCGGAAGTGCGCAACCTGATCGGGTTCGTGCGCAACAGCCAGCGTGGGATACTGCGCGGAGGCCGGCCTCACTAAGGAAACGCCTGTAACTCAGGGCTTCCACGAGGCGGCGACAAGGCTGCCTATCCGGAGATCAGTAGTCGCTCAGGCGCCCTTCGTTGAGGAGTTCGCGTGCCATCTCGGCGATACGGCGGTCGGCCCCGCCGTCTCCCAGGCGTTCACGGATCGAGGCGAGGGACTCCCGCATCACGCCGAGCCGTTCCGGGTGCCGCAGCAGGTCGAGCGCGTCTGACGCCAGGCGTTCGGGGTTCGCCTGGCGCTGAAGGTATTCCGGGACCAGTCGTTCCCCCGCGACGATGTTGACCAGGGCGATATTCTCCAGGCGGACCAGTCGCGAAAAGACCGCGTGGCTGAACCCCCCCATTCGGTAGAACACCAGCATGGGCGCCTGGAGCAGGCCGGCCTCGAGCGTGGCTGTGCCCGAGGCAATCAGCAGCAGATCGGCGCCCGCCATTAGAGCGTGTGCGCCTTCTTCCCCGGAGACAAACGATATCGGCAGGCCGTCGCGCGGCGCCAGTGCGTCCAGCCGTGACGAGTCCACACCCGGGGCCAGCGCGACCGCGAAGCGCAGCGAGGGATCCTCCGCGTGCATCCGTCGCGCGGTTTCGAGCAGAAGCGGCCAGTGGCGCTTGAGCTCTCCGCTGCGGCTGCCGGGCAAGAGTCCGACCACGCGTTCATCTTCGGCAACGGCGATCCGCTCCGCTAGCGGTACGGTCGGTTCCTGGACCCGGTCCACCAGTGGATTGCCGACGTAGCGCACCGGGACGCCGGCACGCTCGTAAATCTCGGTCTCGAAGGGAAACAGCACCGCCATCGCGTCGACGCACTGCTGAATCCGGCGGATGCGCCCGGACCGCCAGGCCCACAGCTGGGGGCTGACATAGAACAGGACCGGGATGCCCAGGCGCCGGGCATGCGCCGCCAGGCGCAGATTGAATTCGACGTAGTCGACCAGGACCAGCAGGTCCGGACGGTCGCTTTCCAGGTGGGTACCCATGCGCCGGAACAGCCGGCGCAGGCGCGGGTAGTTCACCAGTACGTCGACGAGCCCGACGACCGCGAGTTCCTCGACATCGATCAGCGTCTCGACACCCGCGTCGCGCATCTGGGCGCCGCCCATGCCGGAGTATCGGACTTCGGGCTCCAGGATCGCGAGTTCGCGTACCAGCCCGGCCCCCAAGGCATCGCCGGAGCTCTCTCCGGCGCAGATGACCACGTGGCGTCGCATGGGGCCGGGTCTGTCTCGGCGCTTAGGCGAGGGCGCGCCGGATGGTGTCGCAGATCATCTCGATCTGGCCGTCCTCGAGCTCGGGGAACACCGGAAGGGACAGGCAGCGTGCGGTGACGGATTCGGTGACCGGAAGACTCGCAGGCAGGTTCGGCAGATCCGCGAAGGCTTTTTGCTGGTGCAGCGGGACCGGGTAGTAGATCGCGTGCGCGATCTCGGCCTCTTTCAGGGCTTGCATGATCGCGTCACGGTGATCGGTCAGAAGCGTGTACTGGTGGTAGACATGCGTACCGATACCGTCTTCGTGCGGGGTCTGAACTGGCAGGCCCTCCAGGCCCTTGCGGTAGCTGGCGGCGGCGCGCCGGCGCTGGGCGTTGTACGCGTCGATATGCGGCAGTTTCACCCGCAGGATCGCCGCCTGCATCTCGTCCAGGCGGCTGTTGTAGCCCACCTCGTCGTGGTAATAGCGCTCGCTGGACCCGTGGTTGCGCAGTCGCTTCAGGGCCTCGGCCGAGGTCGGGCAGCTGGTGGTGACCAGACCGCCGTCGCCGAAGGCCCCGAGGTTCTTCGAGGGGAAGAACGAGAAGCAGCCAAAGGCATTGGCGGACCCGGTCTGCGCGCCATCGATGGCGGCGCCAAAGGACTGGGCGCAATCCTCGACGATCAGGAGCTTGTGGCGTTCGGCGATGGTCTGCAGGCGTGGCAGGTCGGCCGGCTGTCCGAACAGGTGCACGGGAATGATTGCCTTGGTGCGTTCGGTGACCGCCGCTTCGACCCGCTCCGGGTCGATGTTGAAGGTATCGGGATCGATGTCCACGAACACCGGATCGGCCCCCACATAGCGAATTGCCTCGGCGGTGGCGATGAAGGTGAATGGCGTGGTGATCACCTCGTCGCCCGGGCCGATGCCTGCGGCGGCCAGGGCCAGATGCAGCGCATCCGTCCCCGAGGCGCAGGTAATCGCATGTTCCACACCGAGATAGCGCGCCAGCTCGTCTTCCAGCGCCTGGACATTGGGGCCCAGGATGTAGCGGGCCCCGGCCAGGACCTCCTGCAGCGCGGCATCGATTTCGGGACGCAGGCTCTGGTACTGGCGCTGCAGGTCGACCATCGGGATCACGGCTTGACTCCTGTGCGAGTGTTTTCGAGGTGGCTGTGGGGGCCGTCGGCCTGGCCCATCACGTTGAGGTTCTGATAGACGAGCTTCGTGATTTGCTCGGCGGTGGCCAGCGCGCGCTGGCCGTCGCGGCCGCTGACCACGACCGGGCCTTCGCCGCGTACGGCGGCCACGAAGGCGCGGATCTCGGCGAGCAGGGCATCGGCCTCGTCGAAGACGCTCTCGTCCCGGTGGATCTCCGGGGCACCGGTCTCCGGATCGGGCGCGCCGATGTGGTTGAGCGACAGGATGCGGTTCTGAAAGTCCACCGAGGCATAGGCATGCGACTGGAAGATGCGCATGCGCCGCTCGGACTTGTTGCTGACGCGCGAGGAGGTGACGTTCGCCACACAGCCGTTGGCGAACTCCAGGCGGGCGTTGGCAATGTCGATGTCCTGCGTGAGCACACGGGCGCCAGAGGCACGGACCTCGGTTAGCGGTGAGTCCGTCAGGGACAGGATGATGTCGATGTCGTGGATCATCAGATCCAGCACGACCGAGACGTCAGTCGCGCGGGGCTTGTAGGGCGCCAGACGGTGCGATTCGATAAATCGCGGATGCAGCGGATCGTCGGTCAGTCGGCGCAGGGCGGCATTGAAGCGCTCCAGGTGCCCGACCTGCAGCACGACCCCTTTGGCCTCGGCCAGCTGGTTCAGGGCCTCGGCCTGCTCCAGCGTCGCGGTGATCGGTTTTTCCACCAGCACATGGCACCCGGCGTCGAGAAAGTCCCGGGCGATGTCGTAGTGAAGGGTGGTCGGCGCGGCGATCGAGACCGCATCGACCTGGCCGAGCAGTTCGCGGTGATCGGTGACCGCGGCGCAGCCATGTTCGGCGGCGACACGCTCGGCGGTGGCGGCATCGGCATCGGCTACGGCGACCAGTTCGGTCTCGGGCAGGGCGGCGTATTTTGCGGCATGCCATTTGCCAAGGTGACCGACGCCGATCGCGGCGCAGCGCAGGGGATTCTGAGACATGGGCGGGCTCGAGGTTCGTGGGGCGTGTGCTAGGATTTCCGGCGCTATTGTAACGGATCGCCCGGACTGCGCATGTCCGCGATCCATTCCCGCTATTGTCCAGGGAAACACGGGTTTCAGTGTTCCCTTGGTGTCCAGGCCCGATCGGGGGTTCGATGTCCGCAAACAGGGTGGCAAACGCTTGGGTCGCGGGCGTCGACGAGGTGGGACGTGGCCCACTGGCGGGGCCTGTGGTGGCGGCCGCGGTGATCCTGCCGGAAGGTTTTGAGGCACCGGGACTGACCGATTCCAAGAAGCTCTCGGCGCGTCGCCGGCAGTCGCTGGATGTCGAGATTCGCGAACGCGCGGTGGCCTGGGCGCTGGGGCGAGCCGAGGCGGCCGAGATCGACGCATTGAACATCCATCGCGCGACCCTGCTGGCGATGCAGCGCGCGGTGGCCGCATTGTCGCAGGTGCCCGATCACCTGCTGGTCGATGGGCGCTTTACGCCAGAGGGCCCCTGGAGCGCCGAGGCGATCGTCGGCGGGGATGGCTCCGTAGCAGCAATCAGCGCGGCCTCGGTCATCGCCAAGGTGGCGCGCGACGCGGAGATGACGGCCCTGCACGAACGCTATCCCGACTACGGCTTTGATCGCCATGCAGGCTACCCGACCGCCTACCATCGCGACGCGCTGGCGCGCCTCGGGCCGTGTGCAGAGCACCGTCGCAGCTTTGGACCGGTGGCGCGGGCGCTGGCCGCTGTTACGGGGGAAGGGGCATGAGCAGCGAATGGCACGACCCCGGCTTTGTGCACCTGCGGGTGCACTCCGAGTATTCGCTGATCGACGGGCTGGTGCGCCTGAAGCCGCTGGTCGCGGCGGTCGCGGAGAAGGGCATGCCCGCCGTCGCGGTGACCGATCACTGCAACCTGTTCGGGCTGGTGAAGTTCTATCGGGCGGCCATTGCCCAGGGTGTGCAACCGATCATCGGGGCTGATCTGCTGGTGCGGGACGCCCGTGCCGACGGGAGCGTGGCGCGCATAACCCTGCTGGCGCAGAACGACCCCGGCTACCGCAACCTCACCCGACTGATTTCGCGTGCCTGGCAGGAAGGGCAGGAAAAGGGCATCCCCAGGATCGACGCCGAATGGCTGGACAGCGCGGCCGAGGGCCTGATCGCCCTGTCGGGTGGCATCGATGGTCTGTTCGTGAGCGGCTCCGGGGTGGCGCGCGCACTGACCCAGGATGAGCTTGGCCCCTGGCTGAAGCGTTTTCCCGGGCGCTTCTATCTGGAGCTGACGCGCACCGAGCGCCCGGGCGAGGAGGCCTGGATCGAGCAGGCCCTGACAGCGGCGGAGCAGTTCGATCTGCCCGTGGTGGCGACCAACGACGTGCGCTTTCTCAAGGCCGAGGATTTCGAGGCCCACGAGGCGCGTGTCTGCATTCATGACGGCACCACGCTGGATGACCCCTCGCGTCCGCGGCGCTACTCGGAACACCAGTACCTTGCCAGCCCGGAGGAGATGGCGGAACGCTTCTCGGATATCCCCGAGGCCCTGGCAAACTCGGTGGCAATCGCGCGGCGCTGCAGCGTGAGCCTGACGCTTGGGGAGTCAGTGTTGCCGGATTTCCCGGTGCCGGAGGGATACACCGTCGAGGATCACCTGCGGGAGACCTCCGCGAAGGGGCTCGCGGCACGGCTGGAGCGTTTCCAGTTCGCCGAGCGTTCGGAGTACGACGAACGCCTGAAGCTCGAACTGGACGTGATTTGCCAGATGGGTTTCCCCGGCTACTTCCTGATCGTGGCCGACTTTATCCAGTGGGCCAAGGACAACGGCATCCCGGTGGGCCCGGGGCGTGGCTCGGGCGCGGGTTCGCTGGTCGCCTATGTGCTGGGTATTACGGACCTGGATCCATTGCGTTATGAGCTTCTCTTTGAGCGCTTTCTTAACCCCGAGCGCGTCTCCATGCCCGACTTCGATGTCGATTTCTGCATGGAGAAACGCGACGACGTGATCGACTACGTGGCCGAGCGCTACGGCCGCGACAAGGTCTCGCAGATCATCACCCACGGCACTATGGCCGCGAAGGCGGTCGTGCGCGACTGTGGCCGCGTGCTGGGCTATGGCTACGGCTTTGTCGACCGTATCGCCAAGCTGATCCCGTTCGAGCTGGGCATGACCCTGGGCAAGGCCCTGGCCGAGAGCGAGGACCTGAAGGCGCAGTACGACCAGGACGAGGAGGTGCGCGGGATCATCGATCTGGCGCTCAAGCTCGAGGGACTTACGCGCAACGCGGGCAAGCATGCGGGCGGTGTGGTGATTGCACCGTCTGCGCTGACCGACTTCTCGCCGCTGTACTGCGAGGACGATGGCGGCTCGCTGGTGACCCACTTCGACAAGGACGACGTCGAGGCCGTGGGCCTGGTGAAGTTCGACTTCCTCGGGCTGCGCACGCTGACGATCATCGACTGGGCGGTCGAGAACGTGCGCAAGATGGACCCGGAGGCCCGCATCGACCTGGATGCGGTCCCGCTGGATGACCCCGACACCTTCAAGCTGCTGAAGGCCTACCAGACCACGGCGGTGTTCCAGCTGGAATCGGGCGGGATGAAGGATCTGATTCGGCGCCTCCAGCCGGACAGCTTCGAGGACATCATCGCGCTGGTGGCCCTGTACCGGCCGGGCCCGTTGCAGTCGGGGATGGTGGACGACTTCATCGACCGCAAGCACGGTCGCGCGCAGGTGGAGTACCCGCATCCGGATCTGGAGCCGATCCTGCAGCCGACCTACGGCGTCATCCTGTACCAGGAGCAGGTCATGCAGATCGCCCAGGTCCTGGCGAACTACACCCTGGGCGGCGCCGACCTGCTGCGCCGTGCGATGGGCAAGAAAAAGCCCGAGGAGATGGCCAAACAGCGCCAGATCTTCATGGAGGGCGCGCTGGGGCGTGGGGTCGAGGAGGGGACCGCGACCTACATCTTCGACTTGATGGAGAAATTCGCCGGCTACGGCTTCAACAAGTCGCACTCGGCCGCCTACGCCCTGGTCGCCTATCAGACCGCCTGGCTGAAGGCGCATTATCCGGCGCCGTTCATGGCGGCGGTGCTGTCCGCGGATATGGACAACACCGACAAGGTCGTGGGCCTGATCGAGGAATGCCGGAACATGGGCCTGAAGGTCCTGCCGCCGGACGTGAACCAGTCGGACTACCGCTTTACCTGCCTCGATGCGCAGACGGTGGTCTATGGCCTCGGGGCGATCAAGGGCGTGGGTGAGTCTGCGATCGACACGCTGTTGAAGGCACGCTCGGCGGACGGGTCCTTCCACGGGCTGATCGACCTGTGCCAGCGCGTGGACCTGTCCAAGCTCAACAAGCGGGTGCTGGAGACGCTGGTGCGCGCGGGTGCGCTGGATGCGATCGGTGCGAACCGCGCGACGCTGCTGAACGACATCCCCACGGCCGTGGCCGCGGCGGAACAGACCGAGCGCAATGCGAGCCTGGGTGTGGTGGACCTGTTTGGCGATCCGGCGGCTGCGGTGGTCCCGGAGAGCGAGACCCTCCCGGAGATGGAGGACGACGATCGTCTGCGCGGGGAGAAAGAGACGCTCGGCCTGTACCTGACCGGACACCCGGTCGAGCGCTATCGCGCCGAGCTCAAGCGGTTGACGGGCAGTACGTTCGCGGATCTGGAGGCGAAGCTGGAGCAGCGGCCCGATGACAGCGGCCAGCAGGGGCGACGCGGGCGCCAGGAGACCGTGCGCATTGCCGGCCTGGTCGTGGGGGTGCGGGTGCGCAACACGCAGAATGGGCGCATGGGCATCGCGACCCTGGATGATCGCAGCGGGCGTGCCGAGATCGTGCTGTTCAACGACGACTTCACCACCTACCGCGATCGGCTGGAGCCGGACACCCTTCTGGTGGCCGAGGGGACGGTGGCGCTGGATGACTATGCCGGCGGCATCCGCATGCGGGCCCGGGCCGTGTACACCCTGGACGAGGCGCGGGCGCAGTGGGCGCGCGCCCTGCACCTGTGCCTGGAGGGGGTGCACGCCGAGCAGGTGCAGAACCTGCGCGGCCTGATGGAGGAATATCGCGATGGTCAGTGCCGAGTCCACCTGTGCTACCGGCGGGATGATTTCGAGGCCGAGCTGAGCCTGCCCGAGGCCTGGGCCATTCGTCCGGACGAGCGGCTATTGCGCAATCTGCAGCAGAACCTGGGCCCGGGTTGCGAGGCCCAGGTCCTGTACGGCCGTTGATTCTGTCGGCATCTACGCAATTAGGCGTTGTGATCAACAGCCCTGAGCCACCGCACGTCGCTGCACATCCGCCTCGGCCGGTCTCGAACGGGCAGCGAAGTGCGGGGTAATTGGTTACAATTCCGCGCCTGACGCCCATCTTTCCGACGCGGGACCCTGCATGAATCCGGATTTTCTCGACTTCGAACAGCCCATTGCCGAACTGGAAGCCAAGATTCGGGATCTGCGCTATGTGGGTGACGATGCCGAGGTCAACATCCAGGAAGAGATCCAGCGGCTGGAGGAGAAGTGCCGTTCGCTGACGGAGAGCATCTTCGCCAAGCTCACCCCCTGGCAGGTGGCGCAGATGTCGCGTCATCCCAAGCGCCCGTACACGCTGGACTACATCCCGCAGTTGTTCGACGAGTTCGAGGAGCTGCACGGTGACCGGACCTACGCGGATGATCCGGCCATCGTGGGGGGCGTGGCCCGCCTCGACGGGCGCCCGGTAATGATCATCGGCCATCAGAAAGGTCGCCAGACGCGCGAGAAGGTCTACCGCAACTTCGGGATGCCGCGCCCGGAGGGCTACCGCAAGGCCCTGCGGCTGATGGAGACGGCCGAGCGTTTTCGGCTGCCGGTCCTTACGTTCATCGACACCCCGGGTGCCTATCCGGGCGTGGGTGCCGAGGAGCGCGGCCAGAGCGAGGCGATCGCCCGCAACCTGATGGTGATGGCGCGGCTGGATACCCCGATCATCGCGACCGTGATCGGCGAGGGCGGCTCCGGCGGCGCGCTGGCGATCGGGGTCGGGGATGCCACGCTGATGCTGCAGTACTCGACCTACTCGGTCATCTCGCCGGAAGGCTGTGCCTCCATTCTCTGGAAGAGTGCCGAACGCGCGTCCGAGGCAGCGGAGGCGCTGGGCATTACCTCGCAACGGCTGCACGATCTGGGGCTGGTCGATCGCATCGTCTCCGAGCCACTGGGCGGGGCCCATCGCGATCCGGAGACGATGTCGGCACACCTGCGCTCGGCGCTGCTGGAAACCCTTGATGGCCTGGAGGCGCTGGACCCGGCCAAGCGGCTGGATCGGCGTTACCGCCGCCTGATGGACTACGGTGCCTTCCAGGAAGCCACTTCCTGAGACACCGGGCCGGGTGGGGGATCACACCCACCCGGTGATGGTCGCCATGCGGGCCTTTTTGCAGGACCACCCGGACTTCGCTTCTTTGCGCGTCGCCTTTAGCGGCGGCCGCGACTCCTCTGTATTGCTGCACGCGCTCGCGCGACTGCGCCCTCAAGGGCTTGAGGCCTGGCATGTGAATCACGGTCTGCGACCGGATGCCGATGCGCAGGCGGCGTTCTGTGTACGCGTTGCCGAGGCGCTGGATGTAGCGCTGACCGTACGCAAGGTGACCGTTCTTGATGATGCCTCCGAGGGGCCGGAGGCCGCAGCGCGCCGTTCACGCTACACGGCCCTGCGCGAGGGCCTCGGGGGGCGGGACCTGATCCTGACCGCCCAGCATGCCGACGACCAGGCCGAGACCTTTTTGCTCGCCGCGCTGCGCGGGAGCGGTCCGGAGGGCCTTCAGGGCATGCGGGTACTGCGTCGCGAAGGGGACACCTGGTTGGGGAGACCGTTGCTGGAGGTCCCGGGCGAGGCCATCGCGGACTACGCAGAAGCGGCGGGGCTCGGTTGGTACGACGACCCAAGCAATGACGACACCCGCTTCGATCGCAATTTCCTGCGCCGCGAGATCCTCCCGCGTCTGGCGGAGCGCTTCCCTGTTCATGCCTCCCTGGCGCGCAGCGCCCGCTGGCAGCGCGAGGCCGTCGACCGCCTGGAGAGCCTGGAGGATGAACGCATTCCGGATGAGGCCTCGCTCGAGCTGGCCTCGCTGGCCGAGCTGGACCGGCCCGCTCGACGCGCGCGATTGCGGGCCTGGCTGCGCGCGCAGGGCCTGCGACCGCCGGGCCATGCGCGGCTGGAGGAGTTCTGTCGGCAACTGGAGGTCCACGCGCCGGACCGGAATCCGGAGCTGCGCTGGGCGGATGGCTGGATGGGCGTTTATCGCGGAACGATTTGTGCCGAAGCCCCGGATGCAAAGTCGGCCGTGCCAGGTGACGTGATCCCCTGGCCGCCGGGGCATGCGCGCCTGACGCTCCCGGATGGTCGCATGCTGGAGCGCGCAGCGCTGGTGGCCCTGGGTGTGGACGCGCAGGAGGCGCTGGAGGTCGGTTCTCGCCGGGGTGGGGAAACCGTGGTGACGCCAGCGGGCCGCCGACCCTTGAAAAAGCGGCTTCAGGAGCGGGGGATCCCGCCATGGGAACGCGAGCACCTGCCGTTGGTCAGGCGGCGGTCGGATGGGCTCGTCGTGGCCATTCTCTGGTCGGATGGAGACCTGAGTCCCTGAAGGTGGCAGGTCTGATGGATGGTGATCCGTTCAAAACCTGTAGTCCCCTTGCAGTTGACGGGGCGAGCGGAAAAGCCAATGCTTGAACTTCGTCATACTTTTGAGGGGCCGGGGTGTGAGAACCATCAGCCGGCAGACCAGGGCGTATGTCCGGGGTATCGCTTGTGTGTTCGCGTTGCTGGGTATGGCAACGGCACAGGGCGGAACCCTCAACCTGGCCACCGAGAGTTATCCGCCATTTAACTTCGAGACGCCGGAAGGCGGGCTTGACGGTATCTCTGTGCGCGTGATGAACCAGCTGCTCGAGGAAACCGGGATCGAGGCGGAGATCCGTTTGCTGCCCTGGAGTCGTGCCTACGCCGAGGCGCAGTCGAACCCCGATACCTGCGTGTTCTCCACGACGCGGACCCCGGAACGCGAAGAGCTCTTCGAGTGGGTAGGCCCGCTGGTGGAGAATCAGTGGCATGCCTATGCCCTTGAGGGCTCCGACGTCGCAGCGGAGTCGCTCGATGACCTTCACGACTATCGAGTGGGTGGTTATCGCGACGACGCCGTTGCGTTGTATGTCGAGGCCCGGGGGATTGAGATCGATACCGCCCCCAATGACCGCCTGAACGCGCGCAAGCTCGCGGCCGGCCGGATTGACGTCTGGGTCAGTGGCGAGCACCTCGCACCCTGGTACGCGCGTCTGGAAGAGATCGGCGAACTGCGCTCGCTGTTTGCCTTCAACGACACGGTGATGTCGCTCGCCTGCCACCCGGATACCGATCGCGATCGGCTGGACCGCCTCCAGGCCGCGCTGGATGCCATGCGCGAGGATGGCCGCTACGCAGCGATCGTCAGCGAAGTACTCGAACGTAACGGAGACGCGAATGACTGAGTTCGCCACGCAGCGCGAAGCGGATCGCGGTGGCCTGATCGCCGAGGAGGTGCTGGATTTTCAGCGCAACATGACCCGGCGCGGCATTATCTTTTCGTTCACCGGCTATATCTCCGAAGGCATCCTGAAGGCGCTGGGCGACGCCCTGCGTCAGAAGATCCGGCTGGAGTCGACGGACAACAAGACCGTAAACCGAGTGTTCTCGGTGTTCGTCGAGCAGGTGCAGAACATCATTCGCTACTCGGCCGAACGGATCGAGCACGCGGCGGAACCCCCGGTGGAGCTGAGCTCCGGCATGATTACGGTCGGCTCCGAAAAAGGCCGGTTCTTCGTGATCTGCGGCAATATCATCGCCCGCGAAGACGCGGATACTCTGGGCAGCCGGCTGAGCGAGCTTCAGGGGATGGACAACGAGGCCCTGCGGCGCTTCTACAAGGAAAAGCTGCGCGAGCCGCCGGACGAGGGCAGCAAGGGGGGCAGCATCGGGCTGATCGAGATCGCCCGCCGAGCCAGCGAGCCGATCCAGTTCGACTTCGAGCACCTCTCCGACGCGTATTCCTACTTTGTACTGAAGGCCTACATCTGATGGCAGCACTGGACCCCATTCGACACGAGGCAACGGACCGCACCCCGGAGGTCCTGTTCGATTTCGCGGCGGGGCATTACCGCATTTCCGGCGAGTCCTACCCGGAAGACGCCGCGAGCTTCTATGGACCCCTGACCCAGGGCCTGCGACAGGCGGTCCAGGAGCGGGCCAGCGAGTCGCTGGAGTTCAGCGTCGAGATGATCTACTTCAACAGCTCGACCGCGAAGGCGCTGATGAACCTCTTTCAGATCCTCGAAGACGCCGCCGAGGCCGGCATCAACGTGCGCATCAACTGGTGCTACCACGAAGACGACGAGACGATGGAAGAATTCGGCGAGGACTTTTCCGAGGACTTTGCCCACGCGGACTACCGCATGTGCCCGACATCATGAACGCCTCTCACGACCCCAAGCAGCCAGTGCCGGTGCCAGCGACCGCACGCGACGGCGACGATCCGGAAGCGCTTGCCGACTTCTCTCTGTTCGAGCAGGAGAAGCAGATCATGCAGCGCTCCGAGCAGATGCTGGAGGCGCTGGACGATGTGGCCGAGGGCGTGCGCATGCTCGCCAAGGCCTATTCAGAGAGTTATCGCGTTCAGCGCCGCATGATGCGCATGAGTGATCGGATGCAGCTGGACCTGCAGGCCGCCAACCGTCAGCTGCGCGAGCAGGCCACCCACCTGGAGCAGCTCAACGGTGCACTGTCCGACGAGGTGCGCGAGCGCGAGCGCCTGACGGCCGAGCTCGAGCGCCTGGCGCTGGAGGATGCCCTGACCGGGCTGTTCTCGCGGCGCCGGGTAATGGACTGTGTTGAGGGGCTGGCCGAAACGGTGGGCGATCAGGCCCGCTCGCTCACTGTGATGATGCTCGACCTCGACGACTTCAAAGCCCTGAATGACACCCATGGCCATGCCGCCGGGGATTACGCCCTGCAGAGCTTCGCCGAGATCCTCCGCGGCGAGCTCGGCGCCGATCAGTACGCCGGGCGCATGGGGGGCGAGGAGTTCCTGGTGGTGGCCGCGGACCTCGAGCTTGATGCGGCCATGAGCTTGGCGGAGCGCATCCGCACCAGTGTCGAGCAGACGATCCCGCGCTGGAAGGGCGAACCGCTGCATCTGGAGGTCTCGATCGGTCTCGTCGTGACGACCGAACGCTGGCCGGATGCCGGGGCGCTGGTCGCGGCGGCGGATGATCTGCTTTACCGCGCGAAAAACGAAGGCCGTAATCGCGTCGAGGTCCAGTTCCACGGCGAGCCTGTATGACAGAGCCCGGCCCGGCGCGCAGCCGCAGCCTGGTCGCGAAGCTGGCGCTCGCGACCCTGCTGGTTGCACTGGCGCTCAGCCTGCTGGCGAGCGCCTATGTGATCGCGGCCGACTCGCGCGCCTTTCGCGCGGACACCCTGGAACAGATCGAACGGCTGCAACGGCTGGTGGCTCCTCCCGCGGCCGAGGCGGCCTATCAGCTGAATGCCGATCAGGCGGAATCACTGGTGGCGGGCCTGCAGGCCTTTGACGAGATCCACCGCGCCGAGATACTCGACGACTTCGGGCGCACCTTGGCCGAGGTGGAACGCGAAGGTGGCGGCGCCTCCTGGCTTGGGGAACGCCTGTTCGGGGCGGATCGCCAGCACGAGCGCGAACTGCTCCACCCGGACCTGCGCGAAACCAATGGTGCAGTGGGGATGCTGCGTGTGGAGCTCGCCCCCGATGTGCTGGCTGCAGCCCTGATCGAGCGTCTGCGCAATAGCGTGATCACCAGCGTGGTGCAGGCGGTGATCGTCTCGCTGGTCGTCGTACTGCTGTTCTACGGCCTCATGCTGCGCCCGATGCTGCGCATCTCCCGAGCCGTGGCGGGTACCGATCCCGACCATCCGGCCCAGTGGCCGCGCCCCAGCATGGGCCACCATGCGGATGACGAGCTCGGTGCCCTGGACCGCTCGCTCGACCGCCTCCTGAATGCCTTTCAGCAGGGCCTTGATGCGCGGGATGGTGCGCGGGGCGAGCTGAAGGCCCTGAACGAGGACCTGGAGCGCCGCGTGGTCGAGCGTACCCGCGAGCTGGAGGCCGAGAAGCTGGAGACGGAACGTGCGCTTGCGCGGGTCGATGAGGCCAACCGCGAACTCGAGCGCAGCAACCGCCTTGTGGTGGAGAGCATCCGCTATGCGCGGCGCATCCAGACCGCGATGCTTCCGGACAAGCACGCCCTGGACGGACACCTGGACGAGGTGCAGGTCTACTGGGAGCCGCTGCACCTGGTCGGGGGCGACTACTTCTGGCTGGAGGCCATCGACGGGCGCAGCGTGCTGGTGGCCGCGGACTGTACCGGGCATGGCGTCCCCGGGGCATTCATTACCCTGGTGCTGGCCTCGGCGCTGGATCGCATCCTGCATGAACACCGGCTCCTGGAGCCGTCGGCAATCCTGCGCGAGATGGATCGGCTGGTGCGCTCGCGCCTGCGCCAGGACGGTCAGGACTCGGATTCCGACGACGGATTGGAGGCGGCGGTGTGCGTCTATGACCCGGATGCCCGGACCCTGACCTTTGCCGGCGTGGGGCTGCCGCTGATCATGGATCGTGCGGGACAGGTGGAAGAGATTCGCGGCGTCCGCGGTGGGCTGGGGTATCGCAGCCTGGAGCCCGCGCAGCCGGTGGATCATGTGGTGGCGGTCGAGCCGGGCATGGAGTTCTTCCTGATTACCGACGGAGCCCACGACCATGTGGGTGGCGAGCCGCCCCGACTGTTCGGGCGCCGTCGCCTGCGCCACGTGCTGGCGGAAAAGTCCCCGCGTGACCTGGCCGCCAAGATCGATTCCGTGGTCCGCGTACTGGAGGATTATCGCGGCGGCGAGCCACGGCGTGACGACATGACGCTGGTGGCCTTCCGGCCGCTCGCGGCGGACGCGAAAAACATGCCGCGTGGTGCGGCGGCCGATTGAGCCGTCAGGGGCTCTCTGGTAGCATTTCGGCCGATCTGAGCCGCCCGTGAGCCGTATGAGCGGGGCTACCGTAATTCCCTAGCCAGGTTTCCCGCATGACGCGTTATGTATTCATTACCGGAGGCGTGGTTTCGTCTCTGGGCAAAGGCATTGCATCCGCCTCGCTGGGGGCCATCCTGGAGGCGCGCGGCCTCAAGGTGACGCTGCTCAAGCTCGACCCCTATATCAACGTCGATCCGGGCACCATGAGCCCGTTCCAGCACGGCGAGGTCTTCGTGACCGACGACGGCGCGGAGACGGACCTGGACCTGGGGCATTACGAGCGCTTTGTGCGCATCCGCACCTCGCGGCGCAATAATTTCACCACCGGGCAGATCTACGAGAACGTGATCCGCAAGGAGCGCCGCGGCGACTACCTGGGCGGTACGGTGCAGGTGATCCCGCATATCACCGACGAGATCAAGCGCTCGATCCGCGAGGGTGCGGGCGATGCCGACATCGCGCTGATCGAGATCGGTGGCACGGTGGGCGATATCGAGTCCCTGCCGTTCCTCGAGGCGATCCGCCAGATGGGCGTGGAGCTGGGGCACGAAAATGCCCTGTTCATGCACCTGACCCTGGTGCCCTTTATTGCCGCCGCCGGCGAGATCAAGACAAAGCCCACGCAGCACTCGGTCAAGGAGCTGCGCTCGATCGGGATCCAGCCGGATATCCTGCTGTGCCGTTCGACCCAGGCGATCCCCGAGGGCGAGCGGCGCAAGATTGCGCTGTTCACCAACGTCGAGGAGAAGGCGGTCATTTCTGCGGTTGACGTGGACAACATCTACAAGATCCCGCTGTGGCTGCATTCGCAGAAGCTCGACGAGATCGTGCTGCGCAAGCTGCATATCGAGGCGCCGCAGGCGGACCTGTCGGACTGGAAGCACGTGGTCAACGCCATGGAGTTCCCGGAATCCGAGGTCACCGTCGGCATGATCGGCAAGTACGTCGATCTCACCGAGTCCTACAAGTCCGTGAACGAGGCGCTGACCCATGCCGGCGTACAGGTCGGGACGCGGGTGCGTATTCGCTATCTCGATTCGGAAAAGCTCGAAGGCGCGGATGCCGAGATCCAGGGGGAGATGGAAGGTCTGGACGCGATCCTGGTGCCCGGTGGCTTTGGCGAGCGCGGTGTGGAAGGCAAGATCGCGGCCGTGCGCTATGCGCGCGAGCACGGCGTGCCCTACCTGGGTATCTGTCTGGGCATGCAGGTTGCGGTGATCGAGTTCGCCCGTGATCAGGCCGGCCTCGAAGGCGCGCACAGTACGGAGTTTGCCCCGGATACCCCGCACCCGGTGATTGCCCTGATTACCGAGTGGCAGGACCGCGAGGGCCGCATCGAACGGCGCGATGCCGAGAGCGATCTCGGCGGCACGATGCGTCTGGGGGCACAGTCCGCGCGACTGGCCCCGGGTTCGCGGATTGCGGAGGCCTATGGCCGCGAAGATGTCAGCGAGCGCCATCGCCACCGCTTCGAGTTCAACAACGCCTATCGCGAACGGCTGGAGGCAGCGGGCCTGCGCATCTCGGGTGTGTCCGAGTCTGGCGAACTGGTCGAGGCGGTGGAGCTGCCGGGCCACCCGTGGTTCATCGGTTGCCAGTTCCATCCGGAGTTCACCTCGACCCCGCGCGACGGGCATCCGCTGTTTACCGGTTTCATCCGTGCCGCGCGGACCTATCAGGACGAGCGCGAGCCGGAGACCACGACGGCGCTGACGGACTAGTGTTTGCCTAACGCGCCGTATGACGGCGCTTTGCGGCCGTACCCGGAGGGTGGCGGTCGCCAGACAGGACATTGCATGCAGCTTTGCGGTTTTGAAGTCGGCCTCGATCGGCCCTTTTTTCTGATTGCCGGCCCCTGCGTGATCGAATCCGAGGCGATGGCCCTGGAGACCGCGGGTGCGCTCAAGGCGATCACCGACGAACTGGGCATCCCGTTTATCTACAAGTCCTCGTTCGACAAGGCCAATCGCTCGTCGACGAAGAGTTTCCGTGGTCCGGGCATCGAAGAGGGCCTGCGCATCCTGGAACAGGTGAAGCAGCAGTTGGGAGTCCCGGTGCTGACCGATGTCCACGAGGACACCCCGCTGGACGAGGTCGCGGCCGTGGTGGACGTGCTGCAAACGCCCGCGTTCCTGTGCCGGCAGACGAACTTCATCCAGAATGTCGCGCGCCAGGGGCGCCCGGTGAACATTAAGAAGGGCCAGTTCCTGGCGCCCTGGGATATGGGCAATGTCGTGGACAAGGCGCGCGAGGCCGGCAACGGCCAGATCATGGTCTGTGAACGCGGCGTCTCCTTCGGCTACAACACGCTGATCTCGGACATGCGGGGTCTGGCCCAGATGCGCCAGACCGGTTGCCCGGTGGTGTTCGACGCCACGCACTCGGTCCAGCAGCCGGGCGGGCAGGGCGCGACCTCTGGTGGGCAGCGAGAGTATGTCCCCGTGCTGGCGCGGGCGGCCGTCGCCTCCGGGGTGTCGGGTCTGTTCATGGAGACCCATCCGGATCCCGAGCGCGCCCTCTCGGATGGGCCCAACGCCTGGCCGCTGCCGCGCATGGCGGAGCTGCTGACCACGCTCAAGGCGCTGGATACGGCCGCCAAGGCGCAGCCGTTTGCCGAGGCCGAGTACGGGCTGGGTTGATTCGCGCAGGATTATTTAAGAGTTTCATTTAAGTTCCGCCTCCAACCTTTGGGGCGGATGAGTTTATTTTTCAAGGAGAAAGCATGTCCCAGATTGCGGAGATTCATGCCCGCGAGATCATCGACTCGCGGGGCAACCCGACGGTCGAGGCCGACGTTGTCCTGGATTCCGGCGCGATGGGTCGTGCCGCGGTGCCGTCGGGGGCCTCCACGGGGGCCCGCGAGGCACTGGAGCTGCGCGATGACGAGCCGCGCTATGGCGGCAAGGGCGTGCAGAAGGCCGTGGGCCATGTGAATGGCGAGATCCGCGACGCCCTGCGTGGCATGGAGCTGGACCAGACGGCGGTGGACCGCCGCATGCTTGAGCTGGACGGCACCGAGAACAAGTCGCGCCTGGGTGCGAACGCGCTGCTGGCAGTCTCGATGGCGGCCGCGCATGCACAGGCGGCGGATCGCGAGCAGCCGCTGTTCGAGTCCATGGGCGGCGAGCAGGCGACCCTGCTGCCCGTGCCGATGATGAACATCATCAACGGCGGCGCCCACGCCGACAACAGCGTCGACATGCAGGAGTTCATGATCCTGCCGGTGGGCGCGGACTCCGTGCGTGAGGCCGTGCGCTACGGCGCCGAGGTGTTCCATGCCCTGAAGAAGGTGCTGGGTCAGCGCAGCCTGGGGACGGGCGTGGGGGACGAGGGCGGCTTCGCCCCGGATCTGCCGTCCAACTCGGCCGCGATCGAAGTGATCCTCGAGGCCATCCACAAGGCGGGCTTCAAGGCCGGGCAGGACATCTGGCTGGGCCTGGACTGTGCCAGTTCCGAGTTCTATCGCGATGGCCGTTACCATCTTGACTCCGAAGGCAAGGCCTTCTCCGCCGACGAGTTCAGCGAGTACCTTGCCCACTGGGTCGACCAGTACCCGATCCTGACCATCGAGGACGGCATGGGCGAGGACGACTGGGATGGCTGGAAGGTCCTCACCGAGCGTCTCGGTGACCGCGTGCAGCTGGTCGGCGACGACCTGTTCGTGACCAATACGCAGATCCTGCAGGAAGGGATCGACAAGGGCGTGGCCAACTCGATCCTGATCAAGCTGAACCAGATCGGCACCGTAACCGAGACCCTGGAGGCCATCGAGCTGGCGCGCCAGGCGAAGTACACGGCGGTGATCTCGCATCGCTCCGGCGAGACCGAGGACGTGACCATCGCCGATCTGGCGGTAGCCACCGGGGTTGGCCAGATCAAGACCGGTTCGCTCTCGCGCTCGGATCGCGTGGCCAAGTACAACCAGCTGATCCGGATCGAGGAGCATCTGGGATCCCGGGCGCGTTATCCCGGCATGGATGCCTTCAACATCCGGCGATAATCCGCGATTGTTGCGTTTGTCGCGGGTTGGGTTCTCAGCCTGCAGAGCGTCTCCTGTGCCCGGCGGCCAAGGGGCCGTAGAATGCCGGGCATGGAAGCTCGACTCTCTCCCTGGCGGCTGGCCGTGGCGACCGGCCGCGGGAATCGCTGATGCGCTGGTTGCTGATCGGTCTGGCGGTGCTGCTACTGCTGTTGCAGTGGCCGCTGTGGCTGGGAGAGGGCAGCTGGCGCGATGTACGCGACCTGCGCGAGCAGGTAGAGGAGCAGCGTGCGGCCAACGCCGAGCTGGAGCAACGCAATCAGGCGCTGGAGGCCGAGGTACACGACCTGCGTACCGGTACCGATGCGGTGGAAGAACGCGCCCGCCGCGACCTGGGCATGATCCGCGAAGACGAGATCTTCTTCTTTGTGGTCGGCGAGGACGACGACCGGCGTCCAGTGCCGGAGCCGTTGCCAGACCCGGCGCGGGATGTGTCCCCGGGGCCCGCCGAGATCCCGGACCGCGAACGCGAGCCGGCAACCGATACGCTGCCACCCGAGGATCCGTTTGATGGCTGATCCCGACACCAACAACCCCTCCGCGGAACCCGCCTACTGGACCCTGATCCCGGCGGCCGGCGTGGGCCGGCGCATGGGCTCCGATCGACCCAAGCAGTTCCTGACGCTGGGGTCACGCACCATCCTGTCGCATACCCTGTCGATCTTTCTGGAGCACCCGCGCATTCGCGGTGTGGTCCTGGTGCTGGGGCCGGATGTGGATCCGGACGCGCTGGATCTTCCAACGGCGGGCGGGCGCCTGTTTCGCGTGGCCGGCGGGGCCGAGCGGGCGGATTCGGTCCAGAACGGACTCGACTTCCTGCAGGAACGCGCGGCCCCCGATGACTGGGTGCTGGTGCACGATGCCGCGCGCCCCTGTCTGCCACGCGCGGATCTGGACCACCTTCTGAACGCGCTGCGGGACGATCCGGTGGGCGGTCTGCTGGCCACGCCCAGCACGGATACGGTCAAGTGGAGTGACCAGGATGGGCGCGTCGAGCGCACGCTGGAACGCGCGCGCGTCTGGCGCGCGCTGACACCACAGATGTTCCGCCTGGGCATGCTGCGGGAGGCGAATCGCGCCGCGCGCGAGGCCGGTCACCCGGTGACCGACGAGGCCAGCGCCATCGAATGGCATGGCGCCCGTCCGCGTCTGATCGAGGGCTCGATGATGAACATCAAGATCACCCGGGCCGAGGATCTGGAGCTGGCCCAGCTGTACCTGATGCAGCAGGGGCGACTGGACGGGGGGTTCCGGCCATGAGCCGCATGCGCGTGGGGCAGGGCTTCGACGTGCACGCCTTCGGGCCGGGCGATCATCTGATCCTGGGCGGTGTGCGCATCCCGTTCGATCACGGCTTTGTCGCGCATTCCGATGGCGATGTCCTGCTGCACGCGATTTGCGATGCCCTGTTCGGGGCCGCGGGCCTGGGGGATATCGGCCGCCACTTTCCCGATACCGACGAGCGCTTTCGTGGGGCGAACAGCCGCGACCTTCTGCGCGAGACCCTGCGCCGGGTCCAGGAGGCCGGGTGGCGCCCGGTAAATGTGGATGCGACCGTGATCGCCCAGGCACCGAAGATGGCCCCGCATGTGGCGGCGATGGAGGACCACATCGCTGCGGACCTGGGGCTGATGGCGGGTGCGGTGAATGTGAAGGCGACGACCACCGAGCGTCTGGGCTTCACCGGGCGCGGAGAAGGGGTTGCGGCGCAGGCGGTGGTGCTGCTAGAGCCTTCTTCGGGGCTGATGCAGGTATGACGGCGGCTCGATCCCCCAGTGTGCTGGGTCTGGATCACGTCAGTGTCGTGATCGCCGATCTCGAGGCGTCCGCGCGGTTCTATGGCGAGATCCTGGGGCTGCGCCCCGTGGAGCGTCCGGATCTCGGTTTTCCGGGGCTCTGGTATGACCTGGGCAGCGGGCAGACCCTGCACCTGCTTGGTGTGCCCAACCCGGATGCCACCGAACGCGGCGTGCGCGGCGGTCGCGATCGCCACCTGGCCCTGCGCGTGCGTGGTCTGGAAGCTTTGCTGCAGCGCCTGGAGAACGCCGGGCACCCGGCCGAGCGCAGCCAGTCGGGGCGGCCAGCCGCGTTCGTCCGTGACCCGGACGGCAATACCGTCGAACTGATCGAGGCGGGCTGACACCGCGCGGGTGCGCCGCGCCGGAACCCCCGCTGCACGAGGAGGGAGCATGGACGGCGAGTACATCCTGGCCCTGGACCAGGGCACGACCAGCTGCCGGGCGATCCTGTTCGATCGTGATGCGTCGATCATCGGCGTCGCCCAGCGCGAGTTTACCCAGCACTACCCGCAGCCCGGCTGGGTCGAGCACGACGCGATGGAGATCTGGGGCACCCAGATCGGGGCCGCACGCGAGGTGCTGGAGACCCGCGGCATCAAGCCGGCCCAGCTCGCGGCCATCGGCATCACCAACCAGCGCGAGACCACCGTGGTCTGGGACCGCGAGACGGGCAAGCCGATCCACCCCGCTATCGTCTGGCAGGACCGGCGCACCGCCAGTTTCTGCGACGAGCTGAAGGCGCGCGGGCTGGAGGAGACGATCCGCAGTCGCACTGGTCTGGTGGTGGATGCCTACTTTTCCGGAACCAAGCTGCGCTGGCTGCTCGACCATGTAGACGGTGCGCGCGAGCGCGCGGAGCGTGGCGAGCTGCTGTTTGGCACCATGGATACCTGGCTGATCTGGAATCTCACCCGCGGCGAGCGGCATGTGACGGATGTCTCCAACGCCTCGCGCACGCAGTTGTTCAACATCCACGAACTGGACTGGGATGACACGCTGTTGGATGAGCTGGAGATCCCGCGGGCCATGCTGCCCGAGGTCCGTGCCTCCAGCGAAGTGCTGGGCCATACGGGAACCGAGATGTTCGGTGCCAACGAGATCCCCATCGCGGGCGTTGCCGGCGACCAGCATGCGGCGCTCTTCGGGCAGACCTGCTTCGAGCGCGGCATGGCCAAGAACACCTATGGCACAGGCTGCTTTCTCCTGATGAACACCGGCATCGAGCCGGTCGCTTCGCACTCGGGCCTGCTCACGACCGTCGCCTGGAGCGTCGATGGCCAGGTCGAGTATGCGCTGGAGGGCTCCATTTTCATCGCCGGTGCCGCGATTCAGTGGCTGCGCGACGAGCTCAAGCTGATCGACTCGGCCGAGGACTCGGAATACTACGCGAGCAAGGTGGAGGACTCCGATGGTGTGTATGTCGTCCCCGCATTTGCGGGGCTCGGGGCGCCGTACTGGGACATGTATGCCCGCGGGGCCATCTTCGGGTTGACGCGCGGTACGCGCAAGGAACACATCACCCGCGCCACGCTGGACTCGCTGGCCTATCAGACGAAGGACGTGATCGACGCGATGGAGCAGGACTCCGGCATCGCGCTGAAGGGCCTGCGGGTCGACGGCGGTGCCGTCGCCAACAACGTGATGATGCAGTTCCAGGCCGACATGCTCGGAGTCAATGTCGAACGCCCGATGGTCACGGAGTCCACCGCCTTGGGGGCCGCCTATCTGGCCGGTCTGGCCGTGGGCTTCTGGACGCGCGACGAACTGGAGCAAAACAGCCAGCTGGACCGGGTATTCGAGCCGCAGATGGATGCGGCCACCCGCGACCGCTACTACCGGGGCTGGAAGAAGGCCGTAAAGCGTACGATGGGCTGGGCGCGCGAGGACGGCAACGAGGCGAGTGACTAGCGGGCGGGTGACTGGGCCGGCGTGGGCAGGGGCTTCGCCGCCAAGGCGGCTCCCACAGGGGGCAGTGGGTAGAGCGATGACTTTTACCCGGCGCTACCCTGAAGTCTGTGGGAGCGGGCTTGCCCGCGAAAGCCCCTGCCAGAGTCAGACCCTGCCGGATCAGTCGATGCTGGCCGGTTCGGCCGCGAGCTGGCCGGACTGGTAGTCGCTGATCGCCTGCTCGATCTCGTCGGGGGTGTTCATCACGAACGGGCCGTAGTGGGCGATCGGTTCGCCCAGCGGGCGGCCCTTGAACAGCAGCACTCGCGCGTCCTGCTGTGCGATCAGGTGGATCTGCGTCTGCCCGCTCCAGGTGCCCATTTGGCCCGTCTTCAGACCAGTGAGCTCGCCGTCATAGACATAGGCGAGCACCCGGTCTTCCAGCTGGACGGCCAGCGACAGGCGGTAGCCCGCGGGCAGGCTCAGGTCCGCCATGGCCGCACCTTCGCCGATCTGATCCAGCGGGCCTTCGGTATCCCCGGCGCTGGTTTGCCAGGAGCCGGCGATCGCCTTGAAGTGCAGCGGGCCGTCGTCTTCCGGCAGGTGGCGCATCGCGTCGGCGCGCACGTCGCGGTAGCGCGGAGGGTCCATCTTGCGCCGTGCCGGCAGGTTCACCCAGAGCTGGAAGCCGTGCAGCCCGTCCGAGTCCAGCAGGGGCATCTCGGAGTGGATGACCCCGCGCCCGGCGCTCATCCACTGCGCCTCGCCTGCCTCCACACGACCCTGGTTGCCCATCGAATCTTCGTGGGTCAGGCCGCCATGGACGAGGTAGGTCAGCGTCTCGAACCCGCGATGCGGGTGGGAGGGGAAACCACCGATGTAGTCCTCCTTCGCACTGGCCTTCAGCTCGTCCAGCATCAGGAAGGGATCCAGGCCGCCGCGAAAGTCATGGATGCGGCGAATCTTCACACCCGCGCCGTCCTGGGTCGGGTGGGCTGTGCGTACGCTGTCCGGCGGTGTGGGGGTCATGACTTCTCCTAGGGAAACACTGATGAATGTACACGCTCGCGCTCGAGTCGCTTTTGCGTGCGAACAAGGCGCGGTGACCGCCGTGCAGTCATTCTGCACAAGGGAGCCGCAACGCCGTGCGCGCGCAAAAGCGGCCGAGCCCTTGCATTCAATGGCTTGTGGGGTTGGCACCCCAGGTTCCCCGATCCTGCGTTGCGGCCCTTGCCGGTAGAACCACTACCGGCTGCGCACCGCGCCTTGTCTCGGAGAACCTGGGGTGCCAACGCGAGTGTGTACATTCATCAGTGTTTCCCTTGATTAACCCTGCAACCATACCGACCATAAAAGCAAAAGAAAATTGCAGTCAGGGCCTGTCATGGGGCGGCTGCAGCGATGTCAGTTCGAGCCAGCTATCAGCAAAGAATTCAAGACTCTCCACGAAATCCGGGTCGTGTTCCTGGCGGTTGATGGTCAGGTGCAGCATGACCGCCTCCGGCTTCGGCGGATGCCCGGTCGTCAGGGTCCAGGCGAGGGCGTTCGGGCAGCTCGGCAGGGTGAAGCGCACACCGCCATTGATGCACTCGCGCCGGACACGAAACTCGCCCCACAGGCAGTAGACGACGCCGGCATCGGGCCCGGTCTCTTCAACAAGGGCGTCAATGGCGGGGCAAAGCCGGGGCAGGGCCGGTACGGTCAGCTCGGCCTGCAGGGAATCGGCGACAGCTTGCAGGGGCAGGGTGCGAAAGAATTCCACCGGGATTCCTCGTTACGGGATGGTCGGCATGAAGACCGGCTGGCCGTCGATCTCGCCGGTGCTCAGCGGCTGGTTGTACAGCCGTTCCAGCGCGGAGGGCACCAGCATGGTTCGGGTGGGGCCCCAGCAGGCCTTTCCGTCGGGGAACATCAGCAGCAGGTGATCGCAGTAGCGTACCGCCAGGTTCACGTCGTGCAGCACCAGGATCGCGGCGCGGTTGTCCCGGGCGATGCCCCGTATATGGTCCAGCACCGCCACCTGGTGGTGCAGGTCGAGCTGGCTGGTGGGCTCGTCCAGCAGCAGGAGCCGCGGGTTCTGGGTGAGTACGGTGGCGATGGCCAGGCGCTGGCGCTCGCCACCGGACAGGGTATCCACCAGGCGGTGCTCCAGTTCCGCCAGATCCATGCGGGCCAGGGCGGCGCGGGCCTGGGCGTAGTCCTCGGCGGACTCGATGTCCCAGGGCCGCAGGTACGGGTGGCGGCCGATCAGAGCCGTCTCCAGTACTGTTGCAGGGAAGCCGTCGTGGTGCTTCTGAAACACCAGGCCTAGCTCGCGCGCCAGATGCGCTCGCGAGTATTCAGGGAGCGGGCGGCCTTGCACATGGATCTCTCCGGTGCGGGCCGCGCGCAGCCCGGCCAGGGTATGCAGCAGGGTGCTCTTGCCCGCGCCGTTCGGGCCGAGGATGCCCCAGCACTGTCCCGGGTTGATGGTCAGGTCCAGGGGTGAGCCGCTGGCGCGTTCCGGGATGTCGATGACCAGATCGTGGGTGGCCAGCAGGGTGTCCGGCCCTGGCACCTCGTGCACGCTCTCGGCACCCGGCGCATGGGGGTCGCCGTGACGTTGGGGGTCGGCAGTGTGCGGAGGCATCAGCGGCTCCGGTACAGCAGGAACAGGAATACGGGGACGCCCAGCATCGCGGTGATCACGCCGACGGGCAACTGCTCCGGGGCGATCATCGTACGGGCGAGGGTGTCGGCCAGCGTCAGCAGGATGCCGCCGCCGAGTGCCGAGGCCGGCAGGATCACGCGCTGGTCGTTGCCGAAGATCAGCCGGAGCATGTGCGGCACGATTAGTCCGACGAAGCCCACCGCACCGACCTGCATGACCGCCGTGGCGGTGATCAGTGCCGCCGCGACGTAGATCGTCCATTCCACCGGCCGCACGGCCACGCCCAGTGCGGCCGCCTGCATCGGGCCGCGCGCCAGCACGTTCAGCGTCCGTCCCAGCGGCAGGGCCAGCAACACGACCAGCACCAGCACACCCCAGGCGGGGTAGGGGTTGCGGGCGTGGGAGACATCGCCCATCAGCCAGTACAGCATCCCGGGCAGCTCCGCGGTCGGGCTCACGGCGAGCAGGAAGCTGATCACGGCGCCCCAGCCGGCCGCCACGACCACGCCGGTCAGCAGCAATCGGGTCGGCGTCCAGCTGCCGGTGCCGTGCGCCAGGCCGAACACGATCACCGTGGACAGCAGCGCGCCTGCGAATGCGGCGACCGAGACCGAGAACATCGACAGCCCCGCGAGCATGGCCAGCAGGGCACCCACCGAAGCCCCGCCGGAGAGGCCCAGCACATAGGGATCGGCCAGCGGATTGCGCAGCAACACCTGCATCAGGGCACCGGCGACGCCCAGCAGCCCGCCGGCGGCGAATGCGGCCAGGGCGCGTGGCAGGCGCAGTTCCAGTACCAGCGTGTTGTGCAGGCGGCTCCCTTCGCCCTGAATCACCGCGAGCAGGTCGCCGGGAGCAATGGCGACGCTGCCATAGGCCAGCGCGATCAGGATCGCAAGCAGCGACGCCGGGAGCAGGACCCCCGTGGCGAGGAGGAAGGAGCGCGTCACGGCTGGTCAGTCGTCCCGGCGTGAACGGGCCCGTTCCAGCTCTTCGCACATCAGCCGGGTCCCTTCGGCAATCCGCGGCGTGTGACGCTGGAGCAGCGACGGCGGGATAAAGAACAGGTTGGCGCGCTGCACCGCAGTCATGTCCTCCCATTGTTCCCAGGCAATTACCCAGTCCGGCCGGTCCTCGCCCATGCCGCCGCCGATGATCACCTCCGGATCGGCCTCGATCACGGCCTCGCGGTCCATGCGCGGCACCAGGCGGTCCAGGTGGCCGAACACGTTCTTGCCCCCGCACAGGCGGATGGCCTCGCCGATCAGGTGATCGTCGTTGACCGTCATCAGGGGCTGTTCCCAGACCTGGTAGAACAGCGGGACCGGGTCACGGTCGGAATAGTCCAGCCGCAACGTCTCGATCTCGTCGAGAAAGGCCTGCACCGCCTCCTCGCCGCGTTCCTCGGTACCGGCCAGCTGCGCCATGCGACGCATGCTGGTGGCCACGCCCTCGAAACTGCGCGGTTCCGAGACATAGACGGTCAGCCTCAGATCGCGCAGGCGCTCGATCTGCGAGCTGGAGTTGCCACTGCGCCAGGCGACCACCAGGTCCGGGTCCATTTCGACCACGCGTTCCAGGTCGATGCGGCTGTAGCCACCGACTCGCGGGATCATCTCCGCCTCCGGCGGGAAGTCGCTGTGCTGCGTGACGCCGACCAGCTGCTCTCCGGCGCCGACGGCGAACAGGACTTCCGTGATGTGCGGGGCCAGGCTGACGATACGTTCGGCGGGCCGGTCGAGCGTGACCTCGCGATCGTCATCGTCGGTCACCGTGACCGGTTCGGCCAGTGTCGGCCCCGCGCACAGGAGTAGCGCGGCAAGGGCCGTTAACTGGCGTTTGAGGGAAGTGAAAGTCATTAAAAATCCGACTGTTGTGGATTGTTCGTAACGTAAACAATACCGTGTTTTCGGGGCGCCGCACGGGCAGCGAAAGCGCCTCATCATAGCAGCAAGGGCAAGATGGTTTGGTGCCCAAATTGGTCGGGGGCACCCTGAGCGCGTATCATGCTCCGCTTTCGTCAGGTGCCTGCAGTTGGCAGGTGAAACGGGAAGCTGGTGCAAGTCCGGCGCTGCCCCCGCAACGGTAAGCGAGCGGTAAATCGCTCGGCAGACTGGCCACTGGGTCCTGTGCCCGGGAAGGCGTCTGCCGGTCGGCATCCTCCGACGCTCGCAAGCCCGGAGACCGGCCTGGCGGTGATTCATCCTGCGACCGTGCGGCGGGCAACGGTCGAGGGCGCAGGTGCGTTCCTAAAAGCCTGTTCCTTCGTGTCTTCGCCGCGCCGTCGCCTCGACGGAACCTCATGACGGCCCCAGCTCCCAACCAGTCAGAAGAGAATCCGAACGCGTTCGCCTCGGCGGAGCGCGCAGCGGTCTATCGCGTGATCGGCGAGCGCCGGGACATGCGGCATTTCCGCCCGGACCCGGTGGACCCCGATACCCTGCGGCGCCTGCTGGAGGCCGCGCACCAGGCGCCCAGCGTGGGCTACATGCAGCCCTGGCGCTTTCTGCGGGTGACCGACGCGCGGCTGCGCGATGCGTTGCACGGGCATGTGGCGGCGGAGCAGACACGCACGGCCGAGGCCTGCGGCGAGCGTGCCGCCGAGGTGCACCGGCTGAAGCTCGAAGGTATCCGCGATGCGGGCGAGCTGCTGGTGGTCGCGTTGACCGATGGGCGCGAGCGCTACGTGCTGGGTCGGCGCACCATCCCGGAGATGGACCTGTGCTCCGCCGCGTGTGCGATCCAGAACCTGTGGCTCGCGGCCCGGGCCGAGGGCCTGGGCATGGGCTGGGTGTCGCTGTTCGACCCGGACTGGCTGGCCGGGGAGCTGGGGATGCCGAAAGGGGCCTGGCCGATCGCGATCCTTTGTCTGGGTCATGTGGATGCGTTCTACGAGCGGCCGATGCTGGAAACCGAGGGCTGGGATCAGCGACGGTCGCTGGACGAACTGGTGTTCGAGAATCGCTGGGGCAGCCGTACCGACGCACCCGGCGGTTCCTCAGCGAGTGGATGACCCGATGCTGATCGCGTTCCTCACGCTGCTTGGTGCGCTGGTGCTGGATCGCCTGATCGGCGATCCGCGCCGCTGGCACCCGCTGGCCGGGTTCGGGCTGCTGGTCCAGCGCCTGGAGGCCCGGTTCTACCGCGATGGTCGGGCCCGCGGCGCGCTGCTTCTGGCCGTCCTGGTGGTGCCCTTTGTGCTGCTGACGGTCTGGTTGCAGCAGCTCCTGCCGGTCTGGCTGGTAGGGCTGCTGGTACTGGCGTTGGCGCTGGGCTGGCGCAGCCTCGACGAGCACGCCGAGCGCGTGGCCCGGGCGCTGGAGGCCGGCGATCTGGGCCAGGCGCGGCAGCAGGTGCAGATGCTGGTCAGCCGCGACAGCGAGGCCCTGGATGTGGCGGGGGTCAGCGGCGCTGCGGTGGAGTCGGTACTGGAGAACGGCAACGATGCCCTATTCGGCACCATTTTCTGGTTCCTGGTGGCCGGTGCGCCGGGGGTGGTGCTGTATCGCTTGGTGAACACGCTGGATGCGATGTGGGGCTACCGCAATGCGCGTTACACGCGCTTTGGCTGGACCGCGGCGCGGCTGGATGACCTGCTGAACTGGGTCCCGGCGCGCATGACCGCGCTGGCCTATGCCCTGGCCGGGCGCACTCGCGATGCCCTGCAGTGCTGGGGCGAGCAGGCCGCGGCCTGGAAGAGCCCGAACGCTGGGCCGGTAATGGCCGCTGGGGCGGGCGCACTGGGGCTGGTGCTGGGCGGTGCCAGCCAGTATCACGGCGAGCGTCAGTGGCGTCCGCGCCTGGGGATGGGCGCGGCACCGGATGCCGCCGGCATCCGTGCGGCGATGGGGCTGGTAGATCGGGCGCTGGCGCTGTGGATGGGCGTGCTTGTCATCGGGGTGAGCCTTGCGATCTTCTGACCCGAACAGAGCGCGGCCGGCACCGACCGGGGCCGTGCTAACCCAGGTGCATGGTGGCGGACTGCGCGCAGCTGCCAGGCATTACGGGGTGGCGCCGGAGCAATGGCTGGACCTGTCTACCGGCATCAACCCGCACGGCTATCCGCTGCCCATGCCCCCGGCGGACGTCTGGGCGCGCCTGCCGGAGCCCGACGACGGTCTGGAGGCGGCCGCGGCGCGGTACTACGGCTGCAAAGGGCTGTTGCCCCTGGCGGGCTCGCAGGCGGCCATCCAGCTGCTGCCACAGCTTCGCCCAGCGGCTGCTCGGGTTGGCCTCCTCGCGCCCAGTTACAACGAACACGCGCGGGCCTGGCGCATGGCCGGGCATCGGGTCGAGGCGCTTCCTGCGCTTGGCGACGCGGCGCCGGCCGCGATCGAGGCACGCCTGCCGCAGCTGGATGTGCTGGTACTGGTCAACCCGAACAACCCGACTGGACTGCGCGTGACCGTGGAGACGCTGCTGCGCTGGCATAAGGGGCTTGCGGCACGCGGCGGCTGGCTGGTGGTGGACGAGGCCTTCATGGATACCAGCCCCCGGCACAGCCTGTTGGCGGCCGACCCGGGCACGGACCTGGGCCCGGGGCTGCTGGTGCTGCGGTCGCTGGGCAAGTTCTTCGGTCTGGCCGGGGCGCGGGTCGGATTCCTGGCGGCGGAGCCGGCGCTGCGGGCGGCGCTGGCGGAGCGGCTGGGTCCGTGGGCGCTGTCTGGCCCGGCGCGCTGGGCGGCCACCCGAGCGCTGGAGGATCGCGCCTGGCAGGAGCAGACGCGCGCGAACCTGACCGCGGCGGGTGCGCGGTTGGAAGAGCTGCTGTGGCGGTACGGAATCGCTACCGAAGGTGGCACCGCACTGTTTCGCTGGGGGCGCCGCGATGATGCGGTCGCGGTTCAGGATGCGCTGGCGCGACAGGCGATCCTGGTGCGGCGTTTCGACGACCCCGCCAGCCTGCGTTTCGGGCTGCCGGGCGACGAGGCCCAATGGCACCGCCTGGAACAGGGGCTGGAGGCGTTGTGAGCGCGACCACGCTGATGGTGCAGGGGACCACCTCGGATGCCGGCAAGAGCGTGCTGGTGGCCGGGCTGGCCCGGGTGCTGCATCGCCGTGGGCTGTCGGTGGTGCCGTTCAAGCCGCAGAACATGGCGCTGAACAGTGCAGTCACCCTGGACGGCGGCGAGATCGGGCGTGCCCAGGCCCTGCAGGCCGCCGCCTGCGGCCTGGAGCCGCATACCGACATGAATCCGGTGCTGCTCAAGCCCAGCTCCGATCAGGGGGCGCAGGTGATCATCCACGGCCGTCCTGCGGCCGAGCTGGATGCTCGTGCCTACCACGACTACAAGCCCGTCGCCCGCGAGGCCGTGCTGGCCTCGCATCGACGGCTGACCACGCAGTACGCGCATGTACTGGTGGAAGGCGCGGGCTCGCCGGCAGAGATCAACCTGCGCGCAGGCGATATTGCCAACATGGGCTTTGCCGAGGCGGTGGACTGCCCGGTGATCCTGGTCGCGGATATCGACCGGGGCGGGGTGTTTGCGCATCTGGTTGGCACGCTCGCGTTGCTGAGCGAGACGGAGCGCGCGCGGGTGCGGGGCTTCGTGATCAACCGCTTTCGCGGCGATATCTCGCTCCTGAAGCCGGGGCTGGACTGGCTGGAGCAGGAGACCGGCAAGCCGGTGCTGGGCGTGATCCCGTATCTGCACGGGCTGTACCTGGACGCCGAGGACGCCCTGCCGCGCGAGGCGGTGCCGGAGAAGCGTGCGGATGCCCTGAAGGTCGTCGTGCCGGCCCTGCCGCGCATCTCCAACCATACCGATTTCGATCCGCTGCGTCTGCACCCGGGTGTGGACCTTCGCTTCGCCGGCCCGGGCGAGTCGCTGCAGCCGGCGGACCTGGTCATCCTTCCGGGGTCCAAGTCCGTGCGCGACGACCTCGCCTGGCTGCGCGAGCAGGGCTGGGAAGACGAGCTGCAGCGCCATGTGCGTTATGGCGGCAAGGTGCTCGGGATCTGTGGCGGCTTCCAGATGCTGGGTCGTGCCGTGCACGATCCTGACGGCGTCGAGGGCCGGCCGGGCTCCACGCCGGGGCTGGGCTGGCTGGACATCGAGACGCGTCTAGCACCGGAAAAGCGCCTGGAACGTGTTCACGGGGACCGTGTGCTGGGCCGGGAGGCCCGCGTGGAGGGCTACGAGATCCATGCAGGAGTGACGACCGGCCCCGGACTGGATCACCCGCTACTGGAGCTGCAGCATGGCTCGGACGGCGCGCGCAGCGAGGACGATGCCGTGGCGGGGACCTATGTCCACGGGGTATTCGATACCTCCGCTGCCGCCGAGGCTTTGCTGCACTGGGCTGGCATGCGCAATGGGAAGGAGCACGGCGAAGACCTGGCGACCGCACGCGAGCGCGGCCTGGAACGCCTGGCCGATACCCTGGAGGCGCATCTGGACCTGGGGCGCATCCTTGCCCTGCTGCGGACAGGGAAGACGGAGCCTGTGACATGAAGACGCTGGTGCTCGGCGGCGTGCGTTCCGGCAAGAGTCGGCTGGCGGAGCAGCTGGCCGATGCCAGCGGCCTGCACGTGACCTATGTCGCTACCGCGCGTGCCGACGACGCCGAGATGGCACGCCGCATCGAACGCCACCGCGCCGACCGGCCCGGTGACTGGGACCTGATCGAGGCCGATACCGGCCTGGCCGCCGCGCTGGAAGAGGCCGCAAGGCCAGATGAGTGCCTGCTGGTGGATTGTCTGACGCTGTGGCTGACCCAGCTCCTGTGCACCGAGGACGAGGCCCTGATCGAACGCGAGCGGGAGGCCCTGATCGCCACCGTGCCGCGCCTGCCGGGCACCCTGGTGTTCGTCTCCAACGAGACGGGCATGGGCATTACCCCGATGGACGCGCTGTCCCGCCGCTTCGCCGACGAGGCGGGCTGGCTGCACCAGCGCCTGGCCCCCACGATGGACCGCGTCGTGCTGACCGTCGCCGGCCTTCCTCATGTGCTCAAGGGTGAGCCGCTGGAATGAATAGACCAACGCGCGAAACAGGCACCGTCATTGCGAGGCGCGCAGCGTCGAAGCAATCGGCCCGGGGTGAACTGACGGATTGCCACGTCGCCTTCGGCTCCTCGCAATGACGGGCGTCATTGATGAAGAGTGTTGGTTTCAACATCGGAGGAACACGTGACCGAAGACTGTGACTGGCTGCAGGTGCCGCCGGCGTCCCTGAGTGCCGACGCGCGCCAGGCGGCCGCCGAGCGGCAGGCCCAGCTGACCAAGCCGCCGGGTTCGCTCGGGCGGCTGGAGGCGATCGCCGAGCGCTTGGCCGCCATGCAGGGCGTGGGCCAGCCCACGCTGGAGCGGGTTCATGTCGCGGTGTTCGCTGGCGATCACGGTGTGGTGGCGGAAGGCATTTCGCGTTTCCCGCAGGCCGTGACCGCGCAGATGGTCGCGAACTTCGCGAACGGCGGTGCGGCGATCTCGGTGCTGGCGCGGCACCTGGGCGCGTCCATTGAGGTGATCAACCTGGGTACCGTGGCCCAGCCACCGGCCGTCAGCGGTGTGCAGCAGCTGAACCTGGGCCCCGGCACCGCAAACCTGGCCCGCGAACCCGCGATGACGCCGGCGCAGCTGGAACGCGCGCTGAACGCCGGCCGCCAGTGTGCCGAGCGCGCGCGGCGGAGTGGCACACAACTGTTCATCGGCGGCGAGATGGGCATCGGCAACACGACCGCTGCGGCTGCACTCGCCTGCTCAATGCTGGACCTGCCGCCGGTCGATCTGGCCGGGCCCGGCACGGGCCTGGATGCAAATGGGGTACGCCACAAGGCCGAGGTGATCGAGCAGGCGCTGCGCACCCACGCCGCGGTGCGCGGCGAGGCACTGGGCAGCCTGCGCTGTCTGGGGGGGTTCGAGATCGCGGGGCTGGCCGGCGCTTACATCGCCGCGGCGCAGATCGGGCTGCCGGTGCTGGTGGATGGTTTCATCAGCACCTCGGCGGCGCTGGTGGCCGAGCGACTTTGTCCGGGTACGGCGGACTGGTTTTTCTATGCCCACAGCTCGGCGGAGCCCGGCCACCAGCGCCTGTTGGCTGCGCTGGCGGCCGAGCCGCTGCTGGATCTCGGCATGCGCCTGGGCGAGGGCAGTGGGGCGGCCACGGCCGTGCCCCTGCTGCGCCTGGCCTGCGAGCTTCACGCCGGCATGGCGACCTTCGCCGAGGCTGGCGTGTCGGGCGATACCCCATGACCAAATCGGTCCGTATCGGTCTGCTGCGCCACGGCGAGACGACGGGTGCCGGCTTTCGCGGGCGCGGCTGCGATGATTCGCTGACCCCGGAAGGCGAGCGGGCGATGTGTGCGGCGTTCGAGGCTTCGGGCGAGTGGGATCGTGTCGTGTGCTCGCCACTGCAGCGCTGCCGGCTTCCGGCCGAGGGCTTCGCCCGCGCGGCCGGGCTCCCCGTCCAGTGTGATCCCCGCCTGCAGGAGCTACATTTTGGGGACTGGGAGGGGCAAACGGCCGAGGCCCTGATGCAGACGGACGCCGAGGCGCTGGGTCGGTTCTGGGAAGACCCGTTCGGCTACCCGCCACCCAACGGCGAAGACCTCGGCAGCTTCCGCGACCGGGTGCTGGCCGGCTGGGAGCAGAGCGTGATCGCGCCGGGCGGTCGTGTCCTCGTCGTCACCCACGGCGGGGTGATTCGCCTGCTGCGTGCACAACTGGAGGGCTGGCCGTTGGAGAAGCTATTGTCGATCGAAGTGCCGTTGGCCTCTTTGCACGTTGTCGAGCCGGGCCAGCGCGAGGAGATGCCCTCGTGATCAAGCAAAACAAATGTAGGAGGCCAGCCCTCTGGCCGATCGGGAATATGCCAACGCCCCATCGGCCAGGGGGCTGGCCTCCTACAGCAGGAATGGAAGGGGGGGCGCAATGAACTCGGTATTAGCCCCCTTCTGGCTGGCCCTGCAGTTCCTGACCCGCGTGCCGACGCCGGCGCAGGAGCCGCGGCCCGAGGACCTCGGCCGTTCGGTCCTGGCCTATCCGCTGGTGGGGCTGATCCTGGGTCTGGTTCTGGTGCTGGTGGGGATCGGGCTTTCCGCGATCCCCGGAGCGCCGGTGTTGCTGGTCGCGGCGCTGGTGCTGACCTTCTGGGTCGCGCTGACCGGCGCACTGCACCTGGACGGGCTGGCGGACACGGTGGACGCCTGGGTCGGCGGTCAGCGGCACCCGGAGCGGGCCCAGGCGATCATGAAGGACCCGGCCTGTGGCCCGATGGCGGTCGCGGCGCTGATCCTGATCCTGTTGCTGAAAGGTACGGCGCTGGTGGCGGTGGTCGATACCGGCGCCTGGGTCGCGCTGCTGCTGGCGGTGCTGCTGGGGCGCGTGGTGCCGCCGGTGCTGTTTCTGACTACGCCCTACGTGAACCCCGTCGGATTGGGCGCGGACATGGCCAGGCACCTTCCACGCAGCGCCGCCATCGGCGTTGTCGCAGTCTCGGCTGCCGTGGTGCTGGTGCTCGGCCTGCTCTCCGGCCTTTGGGGGGTGATACCGGCGTTGCTCGCCGCTGGGCTGACGCTGTGGGTGGCAACGCGCGTACTGAGACACTGGCTGGGAGGCTTCACTGGCGACACGGCCGGTGCGACGCTGGAGCTGGTGGAGACCCTGACCCTCGTGATTCTGGTGCTGACGCTCGCGGGCTGAGCCCGGGTCGATCAGGCCAGGGTCAAGGCAGACGTTGTCACGAAACCGTCACGGGATTGCCACATACTGACGGGATGAGCTCATTCCCCTCTCGCCTGAACCCGGGCCTTCTGGTCCTGCGCACGCTGACGAACCCCCTGCGGGCGGTGCGGGAGGTGGGCGAACTGGAGGCGACACCCCCCTGGTGGCAAACCTTTCTGCGTCTGGCGCTCCCGGTGCTGCTGGTCAGCGTGATTGCCAGCCAGTGGCTGTACCAGGTCATCCCGACCGGGCTGCCGCCGGAGGCGATGCCGGGGGCCTGGGGCTTCGGCGTCTACAGCGTGCTGGCGATGAGCATCGGGGTGCTGGGTCTGGCCTGGTCCGCGCACTACCTGACCGAGCTGTTCCAGGGCTACTCCCATCCGGACCGGGCGATGCTGGCGGTGACCATCGGCCTGCTGCCCGCCTGGGTGGGCAAGGTCGCCGCCGCCTTTCCCTGGCCGTGGGGCAACACGGTCGGCCTCCTGCTGATCCTCTACAGCTTGTGGCTGCTGTACTGGTCGCTGCGCGGCATCCTCGGGCTGCGCCGCGGCAATCGCATTGGCCTGTTCGTGGCCACCGTCTTCTGCGGCGCCTTCATCACCCTCATCTTCGGTTGGCTGCTGATGGACCTGATCCCCGGTGCTACCCCCGAGACCCGCATCGGCACCACCTGGCTGATCTGAGACCCCTCGTTCGCGGGATAACACTCGTAGGAGCCCAGCCCTCTGGGCGATGGGGGGGTTGGCCAGCCCCAATCGGCGAGAGGGCTCGCCTCCTACTGTAGCGGGATCACACCTGGGGGAGATGCTGATCTAATCGCCCGATGGGCAGGGGCTTGTGACGCCTCAAGGAAACATTGATCAGTGTTTCCTTAATGGCTGGCGGGCCCGATCCTCAGGTGCTCCTGCGCGTAGGTGCGCAGGGTCTGGTAGTCGGTGTGCATCTGGTCGGTGAAGTGGCAGGCGCGCTGCAGGGCCGGGGCCAGGTCGGCCGGCTTTTCCATGTATTCGTGGACCAGACGGTTGCGCAACTGGCGCATCTGCAGCCACGCGTCGGCGTTCTGGATGAGGCCGAGCTTTTCCAGACGGGACAGGTTGTCGATAGCCGGACCCGCGTTCTCCCCGGCACAGGCGAGAAACGCCGGGATGAACTTGTCCATGATGGTGTCCTGCATGCGACCGAACTTTGCGCCAAAGGATTCAAGCCGGTCCACCCCGGTGTCGCTGGCGAGCAGCGCCTGAACGCGGTCGGGATCGACGGTGCAATCGCCTTCAAGCAAGCGTTCTCTCACCGCCAGCAGGTGCTTGTCCTCACGATCCACCAAATCAATCAGCCGCGCGAGCCGCTGCGGTGGCGTCGCGACGGTCACAGGGCGACACCCGTGCGGTCGGCATGCGCATCGATGGGGCGGTGCGGCGTCCCGCGTGGATGCACCACGATGTCCACACGGCGTTCGCCCAAGCGGCGTTGCAATGCCGCAGACAGCCGAAGTTCCCGGTCCAGCAGGTCATTCGGGGTGCCGTCTGCCTCGATGTAGAGGTCGATGTCGCCACCGCGCGCGGTATCATCCACGCGCGAGCCGAACAGCTTCACGTGTGCATCCGGCCCGAATGCACGGGCCACTTCCTCGCGGATAATCGTCTGTTGTTCGTCGCTCAGGCGCATCGCTCAAGTATATCAAGGCCCTGGGCACATACCCGAACCGTCTCGCCTTCAACCACCACCGTCATCCCGCGAACCCACCACACCCCTGTCATTGCGAGGAGCGCAGCGACGAAGCAATCGGTCGGGAGCAACAAGGTGCTGGAATCAAGCGGCTTGCCACATGCAGCCGATTGCCACGTCGCCTACTGCTCCTCGCAATGACGGGGTGAAATCGCCACCCTTGAGGGGCCGGGGCGCGGCGCCCGTTTCCGTACCATCCTGCCACCCGAGTCATCCCGGAAACCGCGCAGCGGTTATCCGGGATCTCGGCGGTGGGGATTGGCAAGGCCAGTGGGTATGCCCGGCGCGTGAGATCCCGGCTCTCCGCTTCGCTGCGGCCGGGATGACCGTGTTGATGGGGGCTGCGGGCAGGATAACGACAGGGGCGTACTGGTCGCGTTCAGGAGGGCGCTGGAAAGCGTTGCGGCGGGTGGGGTGGCAAGGATTTGCCGGGGGTATGAAAAAAAATAGTGATGTAGGCCTAAAGGTTCTGTGGGGGAGGTCGTTAAGGGTCCTGAGAGCGGGGATCGTCCCGTTCACCAGAACCGCCCGAGGCGGTGACGAACGACTCTACAGGAGAGCGATCATGTCCCAAGTAATCAACACCAACGTTCTTTCCCTGAACGCGCAGCGCAATCTGGGCAACTCCCAGGGCGCGCTGGCCCAGAGCCTGGAACGTCTGTCCTCGGGCCTGCGTATCAACAGTGCCAAGGACGACGCGGCCGGTCTGGCCATTTCCGAGCGCTTCACCTCCCAGATCCGCGGCCTGAATCAGGCGGCGCGCAATGCCAATGACGGTATCTCCTTCGCTCAGACCGCGGAAGGCGCGCTGGGCACTGTTGGCGATGCCATGCAGCGAATTCGTGAACTCGCAGTCCAGTCCGCCAACGATTCAAATTCCGCATCAGATCGAGAAGCACTGAACAACGAAGTCCAGCAGCTGATTGAGGAGATCAATCGGGTTGCGGATTCGACGGAGTTTAACGGTGAAAGCATTTTGAATGGCGAGCTGGAGGATCTGGTCTTCCAGGTGGGAGCCAACCAGAACCAGACCATTTCAGTCGATGGTGTGGATGCCCGAGGTTCCCAATTGGGTTCGGGCGCGCTGGCCACTGGAGAATCGCTGCGGAATGACGGGGATCTGTTTGACGAAGGTGATCTGGATGTCGACGGAGATACCGACATTACGATCAATGGCCGTGCGGTTGATCTCGATGGCGCTGGCGACTTGGACGATGTTGTTTCTGCTATCAATGAGCTAACAGAGTCCACTGGTGTGGAAGCGGCCCGCGCCGAAGAGGTAGTCACGGAGGGATTGGAATTCACGGCTGGTGATGGTACTGCAACGTTCACCGTTGGTGACGACACCTATAACGTGGACATGTCGGGGATTGAAGATGCTGAAGACGCGGTAGACGAACTCAATCGTGTATTGTCCGATTCGGGTATCGTTGCGAGCCTCAACGACGATGATGAGATCGTGTTCACCTCCGATAGTGACTTTTCAATCTCGGTTGATGCTGATGGCGAACCCTTGGAGTTCGGCAATATCGGGCATGAGGACGATGTCGAATTTCTGCGTGGGATCGAGTTGACTGGACCGCTGGGCGATGAGATTTCTGTGGGCGGAGAGAATGCCGGCGATCTGTTCGGTACTGGGCTGGAAACGGAACAGCAGTCCCTGAACAACGTGAATGTTCTGACGCGTGAGGATGCCACCGATACGATTGGCGTGGTCGATGATGCGCTGCAGCAAATCAGCGGGCTTCGTGCCGAATTGGGTGCGGTGCAGGTGCGCTTCGAGAACACCATCGCCAACCTGGAAATCTCCTCGGAGAATCTGTCGGCCGCCCGGTCCCGCATCATGGATGCCGACTTCGCATCCGAGACCGCCGAGCTGACCCGTGCCCAGGTGCTGCAGCAGGCGGGTACCTCGGTGCTGTCGCAGGCCAATGCGGTTCCGCAGAACGTGCTGGCCCTGCTGCAGTAAGCTCGATCACTCGAGCTTCCGAGTTGAGGGTGGGTGGCGGTTTCGCCATCCACCCCTTCTGACGAGGACAGTGTCATGAGTGATGGTATTGGAAGTATCAGCTCGCCACTGGTGGCTGTGAATGGCCGAGGTGCCCAGGGTGGAGAACGTATGGCCACCGGTATGGGGCAAATAGCCAAGGAAGGTGGCTCGGCGGTGTCGGCCAGCAGTGGGTCTGGTGCTTCGCGGGTGGCCGAGCAGGCCGTGGCGGAGCGTACCAAGCCGGCGGAACCGGTCGAGGCTTCGGACATGGAGCGTGTCGTGGAGTCGATCAATGCCTATTTGCAGTCGACGAAGCGTGCACTGGAGTTCAGCGTGGATGACGTCAGTGGCCGGACCGTGATCACCGTAATGGATGGTGATCGCGAAAACGTGATCCGGCAGATCCCGCCGGAGCAGATGCGGGCCCTGGCCGAGCAACTGCGCGACGAGCAGACGCTGGATGGGACCGGGCTGGTGGACCGGGCCTAATGGCCGTGGTTTTACCCGCACGTTTGATTTGTTGTTGAGCCGGGCCCGGTAACGGGTCCGGCTTTTTCGTTCCCGTCCCCCGGTATTCTTGCCCGGCAGGTCCTCGGCCTCTCTTTTCCTGCGCGGTACGCTCAGGCCGTCATCCCGGCCGGAGCGCAGCGCAGAGCCGGGATCTCGGGGGCTGGTGCCACCCCGGCAGTGTGGGTTGGTCACGCGCCGGAGATCCCGGATAACCGCTGCGCGGTTTCCGGGATGACGGTAGTGGCGGTGTGGTGTGATCGGGGGATGGTTGTGCCGGTGGCGGTGGTGGGCGCTGGCTTATGGTTGTTCGCAATGACCGGTAAGGCCTGCGGCTGGAGGTTGGGCCTTGGGTGTGGGGTATGCCTGCCGGTTTTTTCTGCGCGTGGCTCAAGATTTGGGCTAGGCTGTCGTAATAGCAAGTACAAGCACGTGCATGGGGCCCGAGACGTCGGGTGCCGAGGAGCGGAAAGACGATGGCAATCAGTTCACTGGGTGTGGGTTCCGGGCTGGATCTCAATCAGATCGTCGGGGACCTGGTCAACGCGGAGCGCGCGCCGCGCGAGGAGCGTCTGGATCGCCGCGAGCAGAAGGTCGAGGCACAGATTTCGGCATTCGGGGAACTGACCAGCAGCGTTGACCTGCTCGGCTCATCGCTGTCTTCGCTCGCGGGCTTCGAGCCGCAGCAGGTGGTATCAGTCGGTGACGAGAGCGTCGCCCGCGTAACCACGGATGGCACTGCCGAGAACCGCAGCTTTTCGCTGGAGGTGGAGCAACTGGCGCAGGCGGAGATTCGTGCGACGGCTTCAGGCGCGTTTGCCGATGGTGACGAAGAAGTGGGCGCCGGCCAGCTCACGATTCAGGTGGGCGATAACGACGTAACGCTGGATATCGAGGAGGGCATGACCCTTCGCGATGTGCGTGATGCGATCAACGAATCCGGCGCGGGTGTCGCCGCGTCCATCGTGAACGACGAGAACGGCGCTCGGTTGGTTTTTGAATCGGGTGAGACTGGCGCGGCCAATACCATTGGGATTTCGGTAACCGGTGGCACGCCCGAGGGGCTGGGACGACTGGAAAATACCGAGGTGGCGCGCGAGGCGCAGGATGCCAGGGCGTTCATCAATGGTCTGGAGATCAACAGCGCCAGTAACACCCTGGGCAACGCGATCGATGGGGTGGAAATCGAGCTGACCGGCACCTCGGGGGGCGCACCGACGACCGTCTCGATCGACGAGGACCGCGACGAGCTCCAGCAGCTGCTGGAGGGCTTTGTCGAGAACTACAACGCATTGGTCGGACAGACCAGCCAGCTGACCCGGTTCGATCCGGAATCGGAAGAAGGCTCGGTACTGACTGGCGACAGTACGGTACGCAACATCCGCAGCCGCCTGGGCAATGCGCTGATGGGGAACGCACAGGTGCCGGAAGCGACGGCCTCGACGTTTGCGGAACTGGGCATTGTCTCCAACCGGGACGGGACGCTCAGCTTTGATTCCAGCCGTTTCAACGAGGCACTGGACCGGGATGGATTCGACACGGTGGCTGACGTGGTGCGCGACATCAGTGGTCAGGCGGAGGGTATCGCGAACAGCTTTACCGGGCGTGATGGCTTGATTGCGGCGCGCACCGATGGCCTGCAAGGAGAGCTGCGCCGCATCGGGTCGCAACGTGAAGACCTGGACATGCGTATGGAGCAACTGGAGCAGCGACTGGTGCGGCAATTCTCGCGGATGGACCAGATGGTGGCCCAGATGCAGAGCACTGGCGATTACCTCACCAACCAGCTGGCGAACATGCCGCTGGCCAACAACAACTCTCGTTGATGACCGCCGCCACGCGGTGAATAGATAACGGAGACACGCAGATGTATGGACCGGGGATGAATCGCGGCGTGAATCAGTACCGCCAGTCGGGGGCGTTGGCCGAGGCGCAAGTGGCCGACCCGCACCGGTTGATTCAGATGCTGTTTGAAGGTGCGCTGGAGCGGATTGCTGTAGCCAAGGGGGCAATGCAGCAGGGCAACGTGGGCCTCAAGGGCGAGAAGATCGGTAAGGCGATTGATATCGTCGAATCGCTGCGGGCCGTGCTGGACCACAAGCACAGCCCCGAGCTGTCCGGCAATCTGGATGCGCTATACGAATACATGAGCCGCCGTCTGCTGGAAGGCAACGCCCAGAACGACCCGGCGGCGCTGGACGAGGTCGCCAAGCTTCTGCGCGAGATCAAGGCCGGCTGGGACGAGATTCCGCCCGAGGAACGTCAGCGCAAGGCCGGTTGAGGCGTCTGACCTTGACCGCGGGATTGCCGCGTGCTGTCGTTCGCCGATCATGACGACAAACGATGCGGGTACAGAGGACTCCGGTGCAACGCTGGAGGATGCGGTGGAGGCCGTACGCGGCCTGATGGACCAGGCCATCCGCGAAGAAGACTGGGACCGCCTGGAAGAGCTGGATCTGAAGGCGCGTGTGCTGGTCGAGCGCGCGTTTGGCGAAGAGCCCGTACCATTGCGTGATGACACGGGCGAGGCCCTGCGCAGCGCGCTGGAACGCCTGTCGGCGTTCTACGAAGAAACCGTCCCGATCCTGGCCGAACGCCGCGGCGATGCCAGCCGCCAGTTGCGCGAACTGCGCGCGGGGCGGAAAGGCACCAACGCCTACGAGAACATCCGCCGTAACTCCATGCGCTCCGGGCCGATGAAGCCCGGCGGTTAGGGGCCTGTCCTACGTTGGATCGCGCAGAGGGCTGCGCTCCTACAGGTGGCCGTGTTGGCGTAGGAGGCCAGCCCTCTGGCCGATGCAGTAGTGCTTACGCAGCCGGAAGCTCAGGCTGATGGATTTGGGATGCGGCGCACGGACTGGACGCTGTCGAGGGATTGCAGGCGGTCGAACAGGGCGCTGAGTTCGCCGAGGTCGGTGATCTCGGCTTCGAGTTCCATGTGGACGCTGCGGTCGTAGGGGTCGGTGCGGGTGTTCACGCGCAGCAGGTTGATGCCGCTGGCGGAGAAGGCGTTGCCGACTTCGCCGAGCAGACCGGCGCGGTCGTGGGCCTCGAGCTCGAGGGTGATGGGTTCGCGTTCGGGTTCGTCGCCCCAGGAGACGGGGATCAGGCGGCCGCGCTTCTCCTCCGGCATACGCAGGATGTTGATGCAGTCGCTGCGGTGGACGGATACGCCGGCGCCGCGCGTGATGAAGCCGACGATCGGGTCGCCCGTTTGCGGGTTGCAGCAGCGCGCGCGGGAGGTCAGCAGGCCGCCGACGCCGCGGATGCGGATCTCGTCGTCCTGGATGCGTTCTTCCCGGCGCGGTTCGGTGGGCTGGGGCGGGGCCGCCTCTTCGGCACGGGCCTTTTCCGCCTGGCGCTGCTCGCGCAGCTGCTGGGAGATGCGCCCGGCGATCTGGTTCGTGGTGATATCCCCGGCGCCGAGCGCGATCAGCAGCTCGTCGAAGGTCTGGAACTTCATGGCTTCGGCGAGCGCATTGCGGTCCAGATTGGAACCGCAGCCCAGACGCTGACATTCCCGGTCGATCAGGTGTTTGCCGGTGGCCAGGTGTTCGTCCTGGTGCTGCTGGCGGAACCAGGTGCGTACCTTGGAGCGGGCGCGGGCGGTGTTCAGGTAGCCGAGATTGGGGTTGAGCCAGTCGCGGCTGGGGCCGCCCTCGCGGGTGGTCAGCACCTCGACGCGTTCGCCGGACTTCAGCTTGTAGGTCAGCGGGACGATATGCCCGTCCACCTTGGCCCCCCGGCAGCGGTGGCCGACCTCGGTGTGCACGGCGTAGGCGAAGTCCAGTGGCGTGGCGCCCTGGGTCAGGTCCATTACCTCGCCCTGGGGTGTGAGCACGAATACGCGCTGGTGCAGCGGCTCGCTCTGGATCTCGTCGAGCAGGTTCTGGTCGGAGTTGTCGGCGGCCTCCAGCAACTGGCGCAGGCTGCTGATCGCGCGGTTCAGCGCCTGATCCTCGCGCCCACCCTCCTTGTAGCGCCAGTGCGCGGCGACCCCGAGTTCGGCGAAGTCGTCCATCTCGCGGGTCCGGATCTGCACCTCGACGACCTTGCCCTCGGGGCCGACCACCGCGGTGTGCAACGACTGGTAGCCGTTGTCCTTGGGATTGGCGATGTAGTCATCGAACTCGCTGGGCAGGTGGCGCCAGTCGTTGTGCACGATGCCGAGCACGGTGTAGCAGGTGGCGAGCTCATCGACGATTACACGGGTGGCGCGCAGGTCGTAGAGCTCGTCCAGCGAGGTCTGCTTGCGCTGCATCTTCTTCCAGATGCTGTAGATGTGCTTGGGCCGCCCGAACACGCGCGCCTGGATGCCGGCTTCGGCCAGCCGGTCGCGCAGGGTATGGGCGAAGCGCTCTACATACGTCTCGCGCTCAGTTCGGTTCTCCTCCAGCCCCTTGGCGATCTCGCGGTAGGTCTCGGGTTCGAGGATGCGCAGCGCGAGGTCTTCCATCTCCCATTTCAGCTGGCCCACGCCCAGGCGGTTCGCCAGCGGGGCGATCACGTCCAGGGTCTCCTGGGCGAGCACACGCGCGCCGTCGTCCGGCTCCTTCACGGTCAGGCGCAGGTGCTGCACCCGGTAGGCGAGCTTGATCAGCACCGCGCGCACGTCGTCGACCATCGCCATCAGCATGCGGCGCAGGCGTTCGGCCTGTTCCGGTCGTCCGACCGGGGCCTCGAAGCGACGGCTGACCAGGGCCGCGACGTTGACGGTCAAGCGCGCAATCGAGTCGCCAAAGCGCTCCTTGAGGGCGCGCTCGTCGATCTGTCGGGCCAGATAGGCGCTGACCAGGAGCGCGGCGGTGATGGTCTGCCGGTCCACGTTCAGATGGCGCAGGACCTCGGCCACGTCCAGCGGATGAGACTCCAGGCCGGAGGCATCCACCGAAGCCAGCGCCAGGTCCAGCGCATCCGCCAGCGCGGTTGCCGACGCGGCATCGCCGTTGGGCCCGGCAAAGCGCGCGACCAGCTGGTCGCGGTCCAGGCCCTGCAGCTCGGTGTTGGTGAGTAGCGAATGGCGCATGATCGCTAGGTATTGTACGTCAGCCGTCCGCCGGGCAAAGGCTTTGTCCGAAGGGGATTCATACGACGGCCTACCGGTTTGGCTTGCCATCGGACCCCTGCCGGGTCACGATCGGATCATGCTGAACCTGTTCAAACTGGCGCTGATTCTGGCGGTTGGGTATGCCCTGTTCGTGGGGCTGATCTACCTGACGCAGGACCGGCTGATCTACATGCCCAGCAGCAATGTGGTCGGCAGTCCCGCGAACATCGGGCTGGAATACGAGGATGTGGCGCTCGAGACCGAGGACGGCGTGCGGCTGCACGGGTGGTATCTGCCGGGCCCCGAGGATGATGCGCCGGTCTTGCTATTCCTGCATGGCAACGCGGGGAATATCGGGCATCGCCTGGAGTCGCTCGAGCAGTTCCATCATCTGGGGCTCGCGGTGCTGATCATCGACTACCGTGGGTACGGCAACAGCCAGGGGCGACCTGACGAGGAGGGCACCTATGAAGATGCCCGTGCGGCGTGGAACTGGCTACGCGAGCATCTGGAGTACGAACCCGAGGAGATCGTACTGTTCGGCCGTTCCCTGGGCGCAGCCGTGGCGGCGCGGCTGGCCGAGACCAAGAGCCCTGCGGCCGTTATCCTGGAGGCGGCCTTCACCTCGGCAGCCGATCTCGGCGCGGAGGTCTACCCCTGGCTCCCGGTGCGTGCGTTGATCCGGCATGAATACGACGTGCTCGGACGGGTCGGGGCGATTGAGGCGCCGCTGCTGTTTGCCCATGCGCGCGACGACGAGATCGTGCCGTTTGCGCATGCCGAACGCCTGCTGGAGGCGGGCGGCGATGGGGCACAGTTGATGGAGATGGACGGCGGGCACAATGACGCCTTTCGGGCGACCGGCTCGCGCTACATCGAGGGGCTGCGCGAGTTTCTGGAGGATGCAGGCTTGGAGCTGCGCCCGCGGGATGCGACGAATGGGGACGGGGAGTAGGTGCGGTGCTAGAATCGGCGTCTTTTGTGCCCGTCTTGAACGGCATGGACGCATGAATGCCTCAGCTTGAATTAGGCCCACCGGGGCTCGCGATCAGCCGGCAGGAAGGCCGGGGTGACGCACCGGTACTCACGCTGCGTTTCGGTCCCGTTACCGGGGCCACGTTGCGCCCGGACGGGATCGATATTGCCCTTGGCCTCGAGCCACTGGAGATCCCGGAAGGCCGCGAGGCGGCGCCCGAGCTCTGGTACGCAGCGGGTGCGGTGCGCACCGAGCAGATCGATGACCTGATGCTGGCGCATGCGGGGGACCGGCTCGTGGGCTGCTGGTATCGGCCGCATGGCGCCGCCGAGGACCCCGGGGCCATAACCGAGCAGGCCTATCATGCGATCCTCGAGGCCTGCCAGGAGCGGGGGTTCGGACACCTGGTGCGGGCCTGGAACTACTTCCCTGCGATCAACCAGGAACTGAACGGCCAGGAGCGCTACCGCAGTTTTTGTGCCGGGCGCGCCCGGGTGTTCGAGGCCCTGCCGGATTTCGAGCGGCACCTGCCGGCGGCGACGGCCATTGGCACGCATGCCGACGGCATGCTGATCTACTTCATCGCCATGCGCGAGGCCACGCTGCGGATCGAGAATCCGCGCCAGGTCAGCGCGTTTCGCTATCCGCGGCAGTACGGGCCGCGCAGCCCGTCCTTCGCGCGGGCGCGGATGAGCCAGGAGGCGTGCGGGGCCGCGGAACTGTTCATCTCCGGGACGGCCAGCATCGTGGGCCACGAAAGCCGGCACGCGGAGGATCTCGAGGCCCAGATCGACGAGAGCCTGCGCAATATCGGGGTGCTGCTGGCGGCGGCCTCCGAGGAGGGCGCTGTGGCTCTGCGCGATCCCGGCGACCTGTCGATGCTGAAGGTCTATCTGCGCCACCGGGCAGACGGTGCTCGCGCGCAGCGGCATCTGCGCGAGTGCCTGGGCGAAGACGTCGACATCCTGCTGTTGCATGGGGATATCTGCCGCAGCGAACTGTTAGTGGAAATCGAAGGGCTGTACCGCGAGGGCTAGCCCGCAGGGCCCCGCCTCTCGCGGGCATTGAACTGGCATTGGGCGCGCGCGGCGCGCAGAAGGGGGAAGTGGATGAATGATCCGGGGTACAAGCCGCATCCGGTATTGAAGGACTATTACGGCGACGAGTCGGAAAAGCGGGCGTTTGTCGATGACCTGTTCGACCGGACGGCACCGCATTACGACCGCATCCTGCGCTGGGGCTTTCTGGGCACCGGCCAGGCGTATCGCCGCTACGCGCTGAAGCAGTCCGGCCTGAAGCCCGGTATGGATGTCCTGGATGTCGCGACGGGCACGGGCCCGGTGGCGCGCGAGGTGCGCAAGGTGGTCGGTGACGAGAACATCACCTGTGTCGATCCCAGCCGCGGCATGATCGACGTGGCCCGGCGCTCGATCAAGGCGCGCTTCATCGAGGGTCTGGGCGAGCAGTTGCCGCTGCCGGACAAACAGTTCGACCGCGTGTACATGGGGTACGGCCTGCGCCATGTGCGCGACCTGCATGAGCTGTTTGGCGAGTACTTCCGTGTGCTCAAGCCGGGCGGTCGCTGCATGATCCTCGAGGTCTCGCGCCCCAGCACGGAGCGCCAGTTCAAGATGGCGCGGTTCTACTTTCGCGACTTCATCCCGTTTCTCAGCCGCCTGCTGACCCGTGACCCGGATGGACATCTGCTGATGCGCTATTTTTGGGACACGATCAACGAGTGCGTGCCGCCGGAGAAGATCATGGGCGTGCTGGAGGATGTCGGTTTCTGCGACGTCGAGCGTGAAGTGCAGCTCGGCGTGTTCAGCGCCTACCTGGCGACGCGGCCGGCCGACTAGGCGGTTTGGCTCGCCTTAGGGTCCGCGTGGCGCCGGGCAGCAAGCGCGATGTTATCGGCCCCTGGATGGGGGATATCCTCAAGCTTCGCGTGCAGGCCCCACCAGAGAAGGGCCGGGCAAACGAGGCCGTTTGCGCCCTGCTGGCAAAGACGCTGGGCTGCCCGGCCCGTGACGTGACCGTCGTGGCGGGTGCGACCGCGCGCGACAAGACCGTGGCGATCGAGGGTTACGGCGAGGAGCAAATCCGCCGCGCGTTATCCTGATCGCCGGATACAATCAGCGTTTCCTCAATGGAGCCGCCAGGGCTCCCGCGACTCTTCCAGGATCCCATGAACCGTCTGACGATTACCCGACCCGACGACTGGCACCTGCATCTGCGCGATGGCGATGTGCTCGGCAGCGTGCTGCCGGATACCGCCCGGCGTTTTCGCCGCGCGATCATCATGCCGAACCTCAAGCCGCCGGTGACGACGGTCGAGGCGGCGGCCGAGTATCGCGAGCGCATCCTCGCGGCGCTTCCGGAGGAAGCGGACTTCGAGCCGCTGATGACGCTTTATCTGACCGAGGCGACCACGCCCGGGATGATCGAGGCGGCAAAGGCCAGCGGGTTCATTCACGGCGTGAAGCTGTACCCGGCGGGGGCGACGACCAACGCAGCCAGCGGCGTGTCGGATATCCGGCGTTGCTACCCCGTGTTCGAGGCGATGCAGCGGGTCGACCTGCCGCTCCTGGTGCATGGCGAGGTGACCGATCCGGAGGTCGACATCTTCGACCGCGAGGCGGTGTTTATCGAACGCCACCTGCAGCCGCTGATTCGCGAGTTTCCGGACCTGCGGGTGGTGCTGGAGCACACCACGACCGAATCGGGGGTGGCGTTTGTCGAATCGGGCCCGGAGAACATCGCGGCGACCATCACCCCGCAGCACCTTCTGTACAACCGCAATGCGCTGTTCGTCGGCGGCATCCGGCCGCATCATTACTGCCTGCCGATCCTGAAGCGCGAGCGCCACCGCCAGGCCCTGTTGCGTGCTGCTACCAGCGGGCACCCACGCTTCTTCCTCGGGACCGACAGCGCCCCGCACCCGCGGCATGCGAAGGAGTCCGCCTGTGGCTGCGCGGGCATCTATACAGCCCACGCGGCGATCGAGTTCTATGCCGAGGCCTTCGCCTCTGTGGATGCGCTGGACAAACTGGAGGGCTTCGCCAGCTTCCACGGCGCGGATTTCTACGGGCTGCCGCGCAACACGGACACCATCACGCTGGAGCGGGTGGACTGGACCGTGCCCGAAGCGGTGCTGTTCGGCCACGACCCGGGCGTACCCCTGCGTGCGGGCGAGACGGTCGCCTGGCAGCTGGCGCGCCACTGACCTCGCGGCGTGACGGACCCGGCACCGACGGTGGCGGGTCCGAACCTCAAGCCGTCCCCGTGGTCCCCGGTAGTACAGACATCGTTTGCATTGCGTAGCCAATTTCCGACCCCAGGGAGGGCACATGACCGAACCGGACGTACAACGCGGAACCCTGTGGTTCTGGCTGCTGATCAGTGTGGGGGTAGGCCTGCTGATCATCGCGCTGGGCGTGGGCCTGGAGCCGCATGGCGCGGCTATCCTGCGCGCGCCGCTGGAGTCGCCGGCCGCAGGCGCGCTGGCGTTTGGCATGGTGATGGTCTGGGCCGCCTATGGCTACGCGCTGACCGCGGGGCGTGCCGCAGGCTCGCAGGAGCTGGGCGTGGTGTTCCTGAACCTGGCGCTGCCGGTGGCCTTGATCGTGCTGTGGAGCAACGAGATCTTCGCACTGGCGTTTTTCGTCGCCTTCGGCTGGGCCCTGACGCTCATCGGGATGGCCTTCCGCCTGTTCCGGCGCGAGGCGCTGGCCGGGGTCATGATGCTGCCGGTGATCGGCCTGAGCATGACGGCCATCCTGCTGTCGCTGACGCTCTGGATGGTGCCGGCGTAGGGCAGCCATGATCTCGGTCGTACAGGGCGACATCACCACCCTGGAGGTGGATGCGATCGTCAACGCCGCCAACGAGAGCCTGCTGGGCGGCGGCGGTGTCGACGGGGCCATTCATCGCGCCGCTGGCCCCGAGCTGCTGGAGGCGACCCGGGCCCTTGGTGGCTGCCCGACCGGCGAGGCGCGCATCACCCCCGGGTTTCGCCTCCCGGCCAAATACGTGATCCACACCGTCGGCCCTGTGTGGCAGGGCGGCCAGGCGGGCGAGGACACGCTGCTGGCCTCCTGTTACCGCGCAAGCCTGGAACTGGCGATCGAATATGGCCTGCGCGAGGTGGCCTTTCCCCTGATCAGCACCGGCGTCTACCGCTTTCCCAAGGACCGCGCGGCCGGTATCGCGCTGAAACAGCTGCGGGCGCAGGAGGACCAGTTTCGCAGCTTGGTGGTCTGCGCATTCAGTGCGGCGGATGCGGATGTCTACCGCATCCGGCTCGAGCGGTGACGCATGCTGCTCTCCGAGACACAAGTCGAGGCGAAGCTCGCCGAGGCCGCTCGGCGGGGCGAGTTCGATGATCTGCCCGGGGTCGGGCGGCCGCTGGAACTCGACGATGACCGCGATGTGCCACAGGAGCTGCGGCTGGCGTTTCGAGTGATGAAAAACGCAGGGTATGTGCCGGAGGCCGTGCGCCTGCGCGGCGATATCGCCTCGGCGGAGGCCTTGCTGCAAGCCGCTGACGACGCGGCCACCCGCGACCGGGCGGCGCGGCGCCTGCGGATGCTGCTGGATCGGCTGAACCAGTCGGAAGAGGGGCGCGGCCTGATCTCCGAATCCGGGTATTTTCGCCAGCTCTGCGAGCGGCTAGGGAAACACTGATCCATGTACACGCTCGCGTTGGTACCCCAGGTTTTCCGAGACAGGGCGCGGTGCGTAGCCGGTAGTGGTTCTACCGACAAGGGACGCAACGCGGGATCGGGGAACCTGGGGTGCCAACCCCGAAGGGGCTCGGCCGCCCGTTGTTATCAAAAACGGGTGCGCGCACGGCGTTGCGGCTCCCTTGTGCAGAATGACTGCACGGCAGTCGCCGCGCCTTGTTCGCACGCAAAAGCGACTCGAGCGCGAGCGTGCACGTGGATGAGTGCTTCCCTTGACGGCCCGCGCCGATGAACCAGCGTGATGGACCGGTTCGTGGCCGCGGCGCGACGATCCAGCCCCTCGCGCGCTTCGAGACCACGCACCGCGAAGCATTTGACGATGGCTGGGTGGGTGAACACGAAGAGCCCCGGCCGCTGCGCACCGAGGTGACACCGGAACGCCCGCGCACGGTGCTGTCCTGGAACCAATCGCCGGATGTCCCGTTCGAATTGTCGCTGAACCCTTACCGGGGCTGTGAGCACGGCTGCGCGTACTGTTTCGCGCGACCGGCACATGCCTATGTCGGGCTGTCGCCGGGGCTGGATTTCGAGAGCCGATTATTCGCCAAGGTGGGCGCGGCCGACTGCCTGCGCCGCGAACTGGCACGCCCCGCGCACCGCGTGACCCCGTTGGCTCTGGGCATCAACACGGATGCCTATCAGCCCGTGGAGCGCGAGTGGCGTATTACGCGGGAGGTACTGGAGGTGCTAGCCGAGGCGCGGCATCCGGTCTCGGTCGTGACCAAGTCCGCGCTGGTTGAACGGGACCTCGACCTGCTGGGACCCATGGCGGAGGAGGGGCTGGTTCAGGTGGCGGTCTCCGTGACCACGCTGGATCGGGCGCTGTCGCGCCATCTGGAACCCCGCGCGGCCGCGCCCCAGCGGCGTCTGGAAACCATGCGGCGACTGAGCGAGGCCGGGGTGCCGGTGGCGGTGCTGGTCGCGCCCCTGATCCCGGTGCTGACTGACGGCGAGCTCGAATCGTTGCTGGACGCAGCGCGCGAGGCCGGGGCGAGCAGCGCCGGCTATGTCCTGTTGCGCCTGCCGCGGGAGGTGGCGCCGTTGTTCGAGGACTGGCTGCGCACGTACCACCCGCTGAAAGCGGACCATGTGCTGCAGCGCTTGCGCGAGGCGCACGGGGGCCAGTTGTACGATTCGACCTTCGGCCACCGGATGGTCGGGGCGGGCCCCTATGCAACACTGCTGCGTCAGCGCTTTCGCCTGGCCCGGCGCCGTGCGGGTCTGGCCGGCCGCCTGGCGGAACTGGATACGACGCGCTTCTCCCCGCCGGCAGCACCGGAGGCCGACCGCGGCCCCCAGATGGATCTGTTTTAGGAGTGCGCTACAGTGGTCGTCGAGCACATCGGCAACGGACACAGGACACCACCAGGGATGACCGACAAGGACAAGACAGGGAAGCGGCCGACCTGGTGGGGGCGCTGGTCGTTGCCACAGGGGCGTATCGGACGCTGGTCCGTCGGGCCGCTCGATATCTGGCTCGAACATACCCCGGCGGAATGGCGCCTGGGCCTGGACCGGCCGCGCGACGCCGCCGATGCGACGCTGGATATCGAGGTACCGACCGACGCCGAGTGGCCCGAGTCGCTCTCCGAGCGTCTGCGCTTCGCCGGTGCTACCGGCGACACCCAACCGGAACTGCGGATCGCTCTGGCCGACCGTCCGATGGTCAGTCGTCCGGAAAATCCGTTCTACGTGCCGGCTCAGGGCCGGATCACGCTGTTTCTCAGTTCGCCTGCCTGGGTCCAGTTCTATCTGGGCGATGCGCGGGCACATGAATTCCCGGTCTATGTGCCTTCGGACACCTGGTTCGGTCCCAGTACGGTCGAGGGGGAGCTGTGCTACGCCACGCGCACCCAGGCGCGGCTGGCTCTGGAGGATGTCCCGGAGCGTCCGCACCGCGTGGTCACGCCGCTGACGATCCACAACAAGGCGCTCGATGCGCTGTTCCTGGAGCGCGTGAACCTGCCGGTGCCGCGTCTGCCGGTCTATGCCGATCGCCACAACCGCCTGTGGACCCCGGCGGTCCGCATGGAGCGCGAGGAAGACAAGGACATGGCGGCGATGAAGATCGATGCCGGGCCGCCCGCTGAGGCCGAGGGGGCCGAGCGGATCGCCGAGCCGCGCGAGGTGGGCGGGCGGCATGTGATGGTGCGGGCGTTTAGCGCCCTGTTCCAATAGGGAAACACTGAATGGACGGCTGGATACAAGGCACCATGGACTTTCTGACCAGCGACGGCTTTCTGGCCGCGCTGCGGGCCTCGCTCTACATCGTCGTCGGGTTGATCGTGGCGCGACTGGTCTCGCGCAACCTTACGCGGGCCTTCGGCCGGCATATGGATGCCCAGCAGATCATGCTGATGCGCCGCATCAGCTTCTACGTGATTATCGTCCTGGCGGTTGTGTCCGGGCTGCGCGAGCTGGGTTTCGATCTCACCGTGCTGCTGGGGGCGGCCGGCATCCTGACGGTCGCGCTGGGCTTTGCCTCGCAGACCTCGGCGTCCAACCTGATCTCGGGGCTGTTCCTGATCGGGGAGCGGCCCTTCTCGGTGGGTGACATCATCAAGGTGGGGGACGCGACCGGGGAGGTGCTGTCCATCGACCTGCTATCGGTGAAGCTCCGCACCTTCGACAACCTGCTGGTGCGGGTGCCGAACGAGAGCCTGGTGAAGTCGCAGATCACCAATATGACGCGCTTCCCGATCCGCCGCCTGGACATGCAGATTGGGGTGGCCTATCGCACCGACCTGAAGGCGCTGCGCGACATTCTGATGGACGTGGCGGATCGCAATCCGGTCTGTCTGGAGGAACCCAAACCGCTGTTCATCTTCCTCGAGTACGGGGATTCCGCGCTGAAGATTCAGCTGTCCGTCTGGGCGCGGCGCGAGAAATTCCTGGATCTGCGCAACAGCATGCACATGCAGGTGAAGGCCGCGCTGGACGAGGCGGGTATCGAGATCCCGTTCCCGCAGCGCACGCTGAGCCATATCGATGGCGGGCCGATCCCCGTGCGGCTTATCCAGGACAATCTGAGCGACGAGGAGACGGAGGCCGCCGAGAAGGTTGGGGAAAAAGCCACCGAGCCGGAGGCCGACGCAGGAGCGTCAGAACAACTCCCGACCCGTGACTAGTCGACCCGCAGGTCCAGCCAGACGGGGTCGTGGTCGGAGGCGCGCCATGGCCCGTCGACGGGCTGGCTCCCGTCAAATCCCAGAAAGGCCGGTTCGTCGGCGTTGATCGCCCAGGAGCCGGCGTCCCCGACGTGTTCAGCGATTCCCCCGGGGCCGAGCAAGTAGTCCAGTTGCCCGGACTGGCCGCGAAAGACATAGCTGTAGGCCCGGTCAGGCTCGGTATGGACCAGATCCCGTTTCCCCGCCTCGCGTAGCACACGGAGCGGGTCTTCCGCGGCGTAGGCGTTCAGGTCGCCGGCAATGATCACGGGCAGCCCGTCGCGACGCTCCTGTTTGATCCACTGTGCCAGGCGTTCGGCCTGGGCCGTGCGCCGCTCGTTCCAGCAGCCCTGGCCGTGATCGACGTCACCGCTGGACGGACATCCGGATTTGGCCTTGAAGTGCACCGCCACGACTCCGAACAGGGGTTCACCTTCCGGTGTGCCGAACCATGCAAGCAGCGGTGGACGGTGATGCACACGGTCTTCGTCGGCGACGACTTCCAGTAATTTCAGCCGATCGGGGCGGTAGGTTATGCCCACCTTGATCGCGTCTGTCCCCGGCGCGGGGTGCCGTACCGCCTCGTAGGTGAGGTCGCCGTGCTGATTCAGGCGCTCGATCAGGCGTTCGCGGGCGACGGGGCGGTTTTCCAGTTCGATGGCCGCAATCAGGTCGGCGTTCAGAGGGAGCAGGGCGGCATTCAGCTTGGCCTCCTGCCGCTGGCGTTCGGCGCGATTGGCCGCGCCACGCTCGCCCAGCGTGACAAAGTCATTCTCCATGTTGGCAGTAACGATGCGCAGTGCACCACCTGTCGCCGGGTTCGGCGCCTCGGGTCGGGTGCCCCCCTCCCACTCAGGCGTTTCGGTCGGATGCAGGCGGTGGGCATCGAAGGCGTGGGTCAGGATGCCGGTCAGGCCCGTGACCTGGCTGCCGACGCGCCGCGTCCCCTGGTCGTCGAGATAGGGGATGGGGTCCGGACGGGCGCGGTAACTGCCGTCGTCCAGCACGATGCGGCGTTCGGCATGGTCGTGGTCGTCGAACGCGCCCGTTTGTCCCGGGTGCCACAGGCGCCCGCCGGCGGAGAGTTTCAGGTTGCCGTAGCGCTCGAGTTCATGGTGGCCCGATACGGTCAGCGTCTGATCAAAGCGCACGCGCACGTCCTCGAAGTCAGACAGTCGTTCGGCGTCGCGCGGGAGCTCGAGTGTCACCGGCTCGGGCAGCCGACCGTTTCCGCAGGTCTCGATGCCGTCGATGCGGGCGAGCTGGGGACGGCCGTGGTGATGGCCAAAGCGGCCCTGTACGCGCAACCGATCACCCGGCGTAACCGGCTCTTGGCGCGGGGCATAGACGAACAGCCCGGTTGGCCTGTCGGACTCGTCGTTCTGCAGGTAGAAGCCGCCCAGTTGATCGTCGCCCATGAAGACGCCGGTCACGATGCCCTCCAGAACGACGGAGGCGTCGTCCGCCGGAGGTTCGGCCAGCAGTCCGTCGGTCGTGAGGCTGGCTCTGTCGGACGGGCAGGCGGGTGCCAGCGCAAGCGCAGGCGGTGCGGCAAGCGCAAGGGCCACAAGCAGCAGGGTTGCGGCCGATAGCGGTCGGCGGGAGGTCACGTGCCGATCCATGGCGGCGTCCTCGGGGCAGTGGGGTCAGGCGCTATAGCGTAGCAGGGACCGCAGGTGCTCGGGTGACTGGGTGACATCGCGCACCGTGTATTGATCGAGCACCGCGAGGAAGGCATCGCGGGCGTCGTCCAGTACCCCGCGCAGCTGGCAGCCGGGCAGGATCGGGCACATCGGGCTCTCGCAATCGACGACCTTGAGGTTGGGCTCCATGTCGCGTACGACGGCCCCGATATTGATCGACTCGGGGGCGCGAGCGAGCGAGATGCCGCCGCCCTTGCCGCGGCGGGTGATCAGATACCCCTTCTGGCCCAGCTGGTGAACGATCTTGACCAGGTGGTTGCGCGGAATGCCGAAGCGTTCGGAGATCTCGGTGACGGTGACGCGCTGGTCGTCGGGCTGGACCGTGAGGTACATCAGGACGCGCAGGGAGAAATCAGTGAAGCGAGTTAGTTGCATGGGGTGACTCGTTGGCGGTTTGCAGGCCAGATCGGCGCTCGCCAGGTCCCGTACGTTCTCGCGGGTCGCACGGGTTCGGTTGGTCGGCTGCCAAATATACGGCGATGTGAATGTATAACGGCAAGATAAGGGTGTACTGGCGCAAAAACAAGTACGTTGGGTATATGAAAGCGAGTGCCGGGGCGCGAACCCGGTAACACCGTTTCCCGGGCCGTTTCCGTATACTGCGCCCGCCTTTGGGACAAAACCGGAATCGGAATGACAGTTTGGGTTGCCACCCTGCTCGGCGTCGTGCAGGGCATCTTCATGTTCTTGCCGGTCAGTTCGACCGCGCACCTGGTGCTCACCCAGCACTGGCTGATTCTCAGTGGCGAGCCGCTGCCGCCGCCGGAAAGCCCGGAGATGATCCTGTTCGATCTGGTTGTGCATGTCGGCACGCTGGTATCGATTATCTACGTATTCCGCCAGAGTCTTTGGCGCCTGAGCGGCGGGATCGCCCGCGAGAGCTGGCAATGGGCGTCGGCCGGTGGCAGCGCGGGCCGAGAGATGCTGTTCCTGCGCCTCGCGCTGCTCTGCGGCTTGTCGGTTTTCGCCACCGCCGCAATCGGCTTTACGCTGAAGGCGAGCTTTGAGCACGTGTTCGCCAATCCGACGCTGATCGCCGGCACCCTCACGCTGACGGGCATCCTGCTGTGGTGGACGGATCGCCTGAGCCGACGTCCGCTGGGGCTGCGCAAGCTGGGGCCGAAGATCGCCACGGTGATTGGCGTGGCCCAGGGCTTTGCGCTGGTCCCCGGGCTGAGCCGCAGCGGGATGACCATCACCTTCGCGCTGTTCTCGGGCCTCAAGCGGCGCTGGGCAGCCGAATACAGCTTCTTCCTCGCAATCCCGACGATCCTGGCGGCCACCGCCGTTCAGTCGCTGGATGTCTGGACGAATGGCAATGGGCTGGGGGATCTGACCTGGACGCCGCTGATCGTCGGGTTCGTGGTCTCCGCGGTGGTCGGGGTGGTCTCCCTCAAGATGGTGCTGTTCTTCCTCTATCGCGCGCGCCTGAAGGTCTTTTCCTTCTATGTCTGGGCGCTGGCGGCCCTGGTGCTGTTCGGCTTCCTCGACGTGGACATCATGTACGGCCACTGATGGTCGTCGGGCGCATCACTCGGGGCCGCGCAGGACCCCGAGTGGCGCCTGGCGCAGTACGCTGCGCGTCCCCAGCCATCCGGCCAGCGCGATCCCCAGGGTCCCGCCGACGATCCCGAAGACGAAGGTCATCGGATTGATCCGGTAGTCGAACTCGAACACCTGCCAGGCCAGCAGGGCCCCCACCGCGGTGGCGATGATGGCTGCCAGCAGACCCGCCAGAAAACCCAGGCTGCCGAACTCGGCCAGCAGTGCCCGTCGGATGTGGTGCCGCCGCGCCCCCAGCGTGCGCAGCAGTGCGGTCTCGCGGCGGCGGACGTCGCGCGTGGCCTGTACCGCCGCAAACAGCACGGTCAGGCCCGCGACCAGGGTAAACAGAAAGACGTACTCGACCGCGCGGGTGGCCTGGTCCATCACGTCGCGGACCTGCTCGATGATCGCGCCGACGTCGATCGCGGAGACGGCCGGGAATTCGCGCAGCCAGCGGTTCTGCTCCGCTCCCATATCTTCCGGCACATGCAGCGCGGTGATATAGGTGCGCGGCTGCTCGCCCAGCAGGGCGGGCGGGCCGATCACAAAGAAATTGACCCGGAAGCTGTCCCAGTCGACCTCGCGTACGTTGGCGATGACCCCGCGCACGGGTTGCCCGCCCACCCGGAAGGTCAGGCTGTCGCCGATCTCCAGTCCAAAGCGTTCTATCAGCCCGGCCTCGACGGACCAGGCACCGTCGGCCGCTTCGCCGGTCGGCCCGTGGTGGAACCAGTGGCCCTCCGTCACGCGGTTGTGCTCCGGCGGTTCCTCCGCGTAGGAGAGGTTGAACTCGCGATCCACCAGGCGCCGGGTCTGGTCGTCGTCAAAGTCATCGGGCTGGACCGGCTGGTCGTTGATCGCGATCAGGCGTCCGCGAATCATCGGGTCCATCTGCGGGCGTTCGAGCCCGGAGGCCTCGATCCGGTCGGCGAACGCCTCTTCCTGTCCGGGCTGGATATTGACGAAGAACTGGTTTGGTGCATCGGCGGGGATGCTGGCATCCCAGGCCGAGAGCAGGTCCACACGCACAATCGCCAGCAGCAATAGCGCAAGGATGCCGATGCTGAAGGCAACCAGTTGCACGGCGCTCAGCCCGCCGCGGCGGGAGAGGTTGGCCAGACCAAAGCGCATGGCCATGCCCCCGTGATTGCGCAGCGGGCGCAGGGCCAGCACCAGCAGCAGGCCCAGTGCGCCAAGCACGACCAGGGCGCCCGCGGTCCCCAGCAGGACCCAGGCGGCCAGGCGCGGGTCGGCCGCCTGCCAGTACAACAGCGCACCGAAGGCCAGAAGGGCCAGCAGCCCCGACAGCCAGACGGAGGCGGGCGGGAGCCCCAGATCACGGCGCAGTACGCGCAGGGGGGACACCTGGCCGATGCGCAGCAACGCGGGCAGGGCGAAGCCGATCGCGGTAATCAGGCCCACACCGAGGCCCGCCGCTACTGGGCGTAACCCCGGGGACGGCAGGTCGCCCGCCAGCCACTCACCGAGCAGCGCGGAGAGCACGAACTGCGCCGCGAACCCAATGACCAGGCCCAGTGCACTGGCCAGCAGCGCAATGATCAGGACGTGGCCAAAATAAAGCCTGAGTACATGGCGTCCGCTGGCCCCCAGCGCGCGCATGACCGCGGCGGCGTCCGCACGGCGCTGGGCAAAATGATGGGCGGCCACCGCGATCGCCGCGCCGGCTAACAGGACCGCCATCAGAGAGGCCAGCCCGAGGAAGCGCTCGGCTCGCTCGATCGCGACCTGCAACTGCGGATTGGCGTCGTCCAGCCCGCGCAGTCGCTGGCCCGGCTCCAGGCGCTCCTCGATCCAGTCGCGGTAGCTTTCGATCGGGGCCGCCGGGCCGGTCACGAAGAGCTCGTAGCGCACGCGGCTGCCGGGTCCGATCAGGCCGCTGACCTCGAGATCCTCATAGGCGAGCATCAGCCGGGGTGCGATATCCAGCAGGGCGCTGCCGCGGTCCGGCTCCCGCGTGATCTCGCCGGCCACTTGCAGTTCCAGTTCGCCGACCTCGACGGTATCGCCGACCTCCCGTTCCAGCGCCTGCAGCAGGGCGCCCTCCAGCCAGGCCGTACCGGGTTCCGGTCCCTGGGTGCGTACCTCGGGGTCCGCGTCCGGGTCGGTTCGTACGAGGGCCTCGCCCAGCAGGGGCCAGTCACGATCCACCGCGCGCAGCGCGGACAGGCGGGAGTCGTCCTCGGGGGTGAACAGCACGCTGGGCAGGGCCGCGGTGCGGGCGGTCTGCAGGCCTCGACGTTCGGCCTCCGCGAGCCAGTCCTCCGGGATCGGCTGGTCGCCGACCACGGCCATGTCACCGCCCAGCAGCAGGGTCGCCTGCTGCGCCATGCCGCGATCCACCCGATCAGTGAAGAACCCGACCGCCGCGACCGCCGCCACCGCGACGACCAGGGCTGCGGCGAGCACACGCAGTTCGGCACTGCGCCATTCGCGCCAGGTGCCACGAATCCATTCGCGCGGACCGCCGCGCCTAGAAAGCCAGGTCATGCCAGCACGCCGTCCTCGATATGAAGGATACGATCGCATTGCTGCGCGAGATCGGCGTCGTGTGTCACCAGGATCAGCGCCGTGCGCTGGCCCTGGTCATCCGGTTGGCGGGCCAGGCTGAACAGCAGTTCGATGATGCGGCTGCCGGTCTGGCCGTCGAGATTGCCGGTGGGCTCGTCCGCGAACAACACGGCCGGGCGATCCACAATCGCGCGGGCGATGGCGACCCGCTGCTGCTCGCCTCCCGAGAGCTGGTGCGGGTAGTGAGCTTCGCGCTCGCTGAGCCCGACGCGCTTCAGCGCGTCGCGGGCCCAGGCGGAGATCTCGGTTTGCGAGCGCGCCTCGTGCTCGGGGTTAAGCTCCAGCGGCAGGAGCACGTTTTCAAAGGCCGTCAGTGCCGGGAGGAGTTGGAAAGACTGGAACACGAAGCCGACGCGCCCGGCGCGCAGGGCTGCCCGGCCATCTTCGTCCAGCTCACTGATCGTTTGGCCGAGCAAGCGAACTTCTCCGGCACTTGGGGCGTCCAGACCTGCAAGAAGTCCGAGCAATGTGGACTTGCCGGAGCCGGAGGCGCCGAGGATGGCGACCGTCTCGCCGGCGTGCACCGCGAGCGAGACTCCGCGCAGAATATCCAGTACACCGCTGGGGCCGGCGATCCGCTGTTGCAGGTCGCGGGCTTCCAGAACCGAAGATGAGGATGCATCCATGTGGCGTTATTCCCTGGTCATTTTTGCGTGGCTCGCGTTGCTATGGAGTCCGCTTGGCCTTGCGAATTCCATCAGCTCGGAAAATTCAGGGGAAGAACCCGCGAAGGTGCTGGTGTTCGGTGATTCCCTGAGCGCGGCATTCGGGATGAACGATTCCGAAAGCTGGGTGGGGCTCCTGGAGGCGCGTCTGAGCGAGCGCAATCATCCCTGGCGTGTGGCCAATGCCTCGATCAGTGGCGAGACGACGGCCGGGGGGCGCGAACGACTGCCTGAGGTCCTCGAACGCGAGAACCCCGACCTCGTGATCCTGGCCCTGGGAGGCAATGACGGCCTGCGCGGGCTCTCGCCACGGGCCATGCGCGAGAACCTGGAGGCGATGCTGGAGGCGATCGACTCGGCGGGCGCCCAGACGCTGTTGCTCGGGATTCGCATTCCGCCCAACTACGGCCCCCAGTACAGTCAGCGCTTCGAGGCCGTCTTCGCCGATCTGGCCCGGGAGCGTGGGCTGGTGTTCGAGCCCTTCTTCCTGCACGAGGTTGCTCTTCGCGACGGGATGATCATGGATGACGGGATCCACCCGACGCCCGAGGCGCAGCCCTACATGCTGGATGCCGTGTGGCCTCATCTGGAGCCCATGATGCGCGGGATAGAGGCTTGTCTGGACGACGCGGTTTCAGTTTCCGAGCGCGCGGCGCAGATCGGTCAGGACGTCCTCGGGGAGGAGCTGGCGCAGCACCGGATGGATATCGCGTTCGACCTCGGATAGCAGCGGCAGGGTGCGAACCAGCGAGTGCCGCGAAAGTGGGTCGCCGTACTGATTCGTCTGAATCGGGCGGTCCAGGCCGGTCTCCATCAACGCGATACCCGGCTCGCCGCGGGGGCCCTCGTCGAGGACCTCGACCAGTTCCACCATGCGGCCATCCACTTCCCCCTGCACCCCGATCAGCGGTGCCAGGAGATCGACCAGTCGTTCGGCCTGTTCCGTGGTGAGCGTCTCCATTGGGGTACCTTACGGTGGATTTTCCGCCGACACCAGTTCGTTAAGGAAACACTAATGGAAGGTGGTGTCCCCGGCAGGATTCGAACCTGCGACCTGCCCCTTAGGAGGGGGCTGCTCTATCCAGCTGAGCTACGGAGACAGCCGCGCCGCGAGTATAAGCATGTGTCGGGATTCGCGCCAAAGCGATGTGGCGGTTCCCAGGCTGTGGCGACGGTCACCCTTGAACGTCCAGGCGATGGTGGGCCCAGGCGACAAAGTCCATCACAGGGCAGCGACCTTCCTCGGGGACGCCTGCGCCGCTAATGACGCGATACGTGATCAGGTCGCCATCTCGCGCCAGGACCTTGCGCACGCTCCAGGCGTGGTCCGCGGCGCCGTTGCTGTAGCACTGTCCGGGACGAACATCCGCAGGATCGATCGCGTCCGGGTGCGAATGGTGGCGTCGTGCCAGGAGGTACAGGCGGGCCAGGTCGTCCTCCGTCATGTCGAGATACAGATTGAGATCGCGCATCGCGTGTTCCAGGTCGGCCTGGCTGAGGCCGGCACGCTCCAGTGCACCGGATGGGCCGGCGGGCGAGGGCTCGCCCAGGCGCGCCAGGGCGGCCGGGTAGCGGCGCCATGGAAACGGGTAGTTGATCATGAAGGCGACCAGCAGCATGACAGCCACGCTGGAGAGAACGGGGTGCAGGATGAACAGCAACCCCAGCTCCTCGACCGAGGCGCCGCCCAGCACGGCATACAGCGCCGTGGCACCCCCGGGAGGGTGCAGGCAGCGCAGGTAGTACATCGCGTAGACGGTGAGGCCGACCGCGAGTGCGGCGGCCACCAGCGGGTGATCGACCAGGTGACGGACGGCGACCCCGACCATAGCCGCAATGGCATGCCCACCGAGGACATTCCAGGGCTGCGACAGCGCGGCCCGGGGTGCGGCAAAGAGCAGGACGGCGGTAGCTCCCAGGGAGGCGAGGATGAGCCCGTTGATGCCGCTTTCGGTGACCGAGGCCGCGACCTCCAGTGACAGATACAGGCCGATCACGGCCCCGATCAGAGCGATCAGCTTGTCCTTGTGATTGGTGGTGTCGAGGAAGTCGCCGAGTAGGAGGCCGCGTCCTGTGCGCATGTCTGCCCGTTGCTCATAAGCTGAATAACGTGCGCATCTTTATGGGCGCAGGGCCCGTGGTCAAGTGGTGGGTTGCGTGCTGCGGGATTCCCGGGGAAGGTATGGGAATCCCTCGGGCGTCATGGATCCGCGGCGGTTGGAGACTCGAGGATCAGCGCGACGCGCCGATTCTCGGCACGGCCGCGTGCGGTGTCGTTGCTGGCCACAGGCTGGGTGTCGGCGCGGCCCACGGCGCGCAGTCGCTCGGCGTCGAGTCCCTGGTCCAGCAGGTAGCGGACCACGCCGCTGGCGCGGGCGGAGGAGAGCTCCCAGTTGGAGGGAAAGCGCTCCGTCCCAATCGGGATGTTGTCGGTGTGCCCCTCGACGGTAACCAGGCCGTCGTGCTCGTCCAGTAGGGTCTCCAGCTGCGCCAGTAGCGCCCGGCCTTCCGGTTGCAGGTCGGCCTGTCCGCTGGCGAACAGGATCTCGTCCTGGATGCGCAGCTCGGTGCGGCCGGGGTGCTCGACGACCTCGACGCCCTGAGGTGCCTGCTCGCGCATCCTGGATGCGGTCGTGGCCGTGCCCTCGGGATCGGGGTCGTCCACTTCCGGCAGCAGTTCATGGAGCCGGCCTTCGAGATCGCCCAGGTCTCCTGTTAGGGGCGCGACCAACGGGTCGAGGAGGGCCTGGTGATCGGGGTGGGCGAGCTGGATCGGTTGGGCCGCGCTGGCCAGTGGGCGGTCGTCGCGCGGGTCCATGAAGGTCAGCATGATCACGAATATGACGATGACCAGGGTGAGGACGTCGAGATAGGTGAGGATCCAGGCGTGCTCGTCGTCGCGCTGGCGCTCGCCCGGATAGGAGCCGAGAAAGGCCTGTTCCGGTCGCGTGGCCGCCTGGGCATCCATCTCGGCCTGCATGGCCGCGCGGTTGGAGGTGGAGTATCCGGGGCTGGGCATGCTCAGGTGCGTTCCTGGCGTTCGGCTTCATCCGGATCGGGTTCGCCGTTGGGCTCGGTCTGGCGGATCTCGTCGCGGTGGTTCTCCATGAACGAACGCAGGGTCTCGCGGATGTACCCCGGGGTGCGGCCCTTGCGCATCAGCATGATGCCTTCGAGCACCATCGTCATCAGCACCACGCGGCCCTCGGTGCGCCGTTCCAGCTTGATCGCGATCGGGCGGAACACGAGGTTTGCCAGCAGGATGCCGTAGAACGTGGTGATCAGGGCGATCCCGAGGTTGACCGCGATGATGGTGAAGTCATCGGTCTCGGTGGTCAGCAACAGGTTAATCAGTCCGATCAGCGTCCCCAGCATGCCGAAGGCCGGGGCATAGGTGGCCATGGTGCGAAACATCTGCGCATCGGCCTGTTCGCGGGCGCGCAGGCGGGCCATGCGCCAGTTGAGCAGGTCCTGGATGTCGTCCATCGGGGTGTCATCGATCACCAGCTGGATGCCGGTGCGCAGGAACGGATTCTGGACCTGCTCCAGGCGCTGCTGGACGCCGCGCAGGTTCTGCGAGTACCAGTAGCGCGAGACCTGAACGATCTCTTCCAGGTCGCTGGCGATGTCGTAGCGCTCCTCGCGGATGGCATGCGCCCCCGCACGGAAGACTCGCACCACCTCGTGAAAGGGATAGCTCATCAGGGTCGCGGCGATCGTACCGCCGAGCACGATACCCAGCCCCGGCAGGTTCAGGAAGGCATGCAGGTCCTGCGAGGAAAAGGCGATCACGCTGCCGAAAACCAGCAGGCTGCCGATGATGCCGAGAAGGGTCGAGAGATTCATTCAGGAATCCGTAAGGCTCCGGGATTGATGGGGGTCAGGGTATAGCACGGCCGCGCCGGGTTCACGCAGTCCCGGGCGTTCGCCGGCGGCGTCGTTCCTGCGTACACTCGGGGCTTTGTTTGCTGAGGGAGAGGCCGGCATGGAATGGGTGCTGATCGCGATTGTGGTGCTGCTCGTGGTCTGGGCGGTCTGGACATACAACCGGCTGGTGACGGCGCGCAACCGCTACAAGAACGCGTTTGCCCAGATCGACGTCCAGCTGACCCGCCGCTACGACCTGATCCCGAACCTGGTGAAAGTCGCGGAACGCTACATGAGCCATGAGCGCGACACGCTGGAAGCAGTGATCCAGGCGCGCAATCAGGCGATGGACCGGCTGAAGCAGGTGGGCGGGGACCCCACGAACACTGAGGCCGTGCGCCAGCTGTCCGGGGCCGAGCAGGGGCTGTCCGGCGCCCTGGGACGCTTGTTCGCGCTGTCCGAGAACTATCCGGACCTGAAGGCGAACGAGAACATGATGCAGCTCTCCGAAGAGCTGACCAGCACCGAGAACCGGGTGGCCTTCGCGCGTCAGGGCTATAACGATGCGGTGATGCAGTACAACATCCTGCGCGAGATGTTCCCGAACACCCTGATCGCGAACAACTTCGCCTTCCGCCCGGCGCAATTGCTGGAGATCGAGGACCCGCAGAAGCGCGAGCCGGTCGAGGTCAACTTTTCCTAGGGACAGGGCATGAATTTCTTTGAACATCAGGACCGTGCCCAGCGGCGCACGCGGGTGCTGCTGGGCCTGTTCATGCTGGCTGTGCTGGCGATTGTGGTGGTGATGAACCTGATCGCGCTGGTGCTGTTCGGCCAGGCGCAGGCGACCGCACCGGGCGAACCCTGGCTGACCCGGGCGTTTCTCCGCGACAACCTGGACGTGGTTGGCTGGACCAGTGCGTTCACCGTGGGGCTGATCGGTCTGGGCAGTCTCTATCGCATGCTGAGCCTGCGCGATGGCGGTGGCGCGGTTGCGCGCGAGCTTGGGGGCACGCGGATTGAAGGGGACACCCGTGATCCGTTGCGCCGCCGCCTGATGAACGTGGTGGAAGAGGTCGCGATCGCCTCGGGGGTTCCGGTGCCCGAGGTCTACGTGCTGGAGCAGGAGCCGGGCATCAATGCCTTCGCGGCCGGGTATTCGCCGTCCGATGCCGCGGTCGCGGTGACGCGCGGCGCGCTGGAACACCTGAACCGGGACGAGCTGCAGGGCGTGGTCGCCCACGAGTTCGGGCACATCCTCAATGGCGATATGCGCATGAACATCCGCCTGGTGGGGATGCTGTTCGGGATTCTGGTGATGGCACTGATCGGGCAGCGTGTGCTGCTGGCGATGCGCTTTTCCCGCAACAACCGGAACGCCGGTGGGATCGTGGTCGCGGGCCTGGTGCTGATGATCGTCGGCTATATCGGACTGTTCTTTGGCCGCTGGATCCGGGCATCGGTTTCGCGTCAGCGCGAATACCTGGCGGATGCCTCAGCCGTGCAGTTCACGCGCCAGCCGGAGGGTATTGCGGGGGCGCTGAAGAAGATCGGGGCCAGCTACTCCGGGCTCAACGCGGACAGCGAAGAGGTCGGACACATGCTGTTCGTCAATGGGGGCCTGGGCCGGATGTTTGCGACCCATCCGCCGCTGGAAGATCGTATCCGCAAGATCGAGCCGAGTTTTGATCCCTCGGAGCTGGAGGCTGTACAAAAGCGCATGCAGGACGATGCGCGGCGCCGGCGCGAGGAGCAGGAGGCCGAGGCCGCGCGCGAACAGGCCGAGCCGAAGGCCGGGGGTGGGCTGGCGTTGCACCCCGAGGCCCTGCTCGAAGCGATTGGCGACCCCGGCCTTGCGCATATCCTCGGCGCCGGCTTCCTGGTCGCCGCAGTGCCCAGCGCCCTGGAACGCTCGGTGCATTCCGATCGCTGGGCCGCCGAGGCCGTGCTGTATCTGTTGATCTCCAATGACGCGGAGGTGCGAGATGCCCAGCTGATGCGCATCCTCGAGACGCGCGGCGAGGACAGCGAGAAGCGCGTGCGCGACCTGCTGCAGGCAGTACCGGAGCTCAGTCCCGATCTGCGCATCCCGGTGCTGGAGATGGCCTTCCCCGTGCTCCGCCGTCACCCCCCACAGGAACGCGAGGTCTTGTCAGGGCTTGTAGATGAGCTGATTCAGGCCGATGGACGGGTGTCGGCCTTCGAGTACGCGCTCGGGCGCCTTGTACGGCGTCAGCTGCAGGATATCGAACGGCCGTCGCAGGCCCGTTCAGGTGGCCGCCGCCGGCTGGCCGACAACAGTGGACAGGCACGCTACGTGCTGGCGGTCCTGGCCCACCACGGGCACCCCGACGATCCCGATGCGGCCATCACGGCGTTCAATGTCGGCGTGGCGGCGCTGACCGGCATCATGCCGCTGGAGTCGGAGGCCCCGCCCGAACTCGAGCAGGCCACCACCGGCAATGCCTGGGCAGCCGTGCTGGACAAGGCCCTGGAGCGGCTCGACGACCTACGGGTCAAGGACAAGCGGACGCTGGTAGAGGCGATGCTGGCGACGGTTCAGCGCGGCGGTGGCGTCCAGGTAGCCGAGATCGAGTTGCTGCGCGCGATGGCCGCTGCGCTGCACATCCCGTTGCCCATCGCCGAGATGGCGGATGGCTCGCAGGGGAGCGGGTCAGCGGGATAAGGCTCCACACCCGGCTGGTGTAGCCGGTATGATGCGAGTCCCCGGGGGCGTGGCGGAACGGGTAGACGCAAGGCACTTAAAATGCCTCGGCCGCAAGGCTGTGCCGGTTCGAGTCCGGCCGCCCCCACCATTATCTTTCCTTGCACTTGAAGTGCCACAGCTAATCGTCACTTCCAAAAGCATATTTCTGCGCCTCGGGTGAGCAGCGATCTCACCGTTCACAGGGGGGTGTTTTAGGCGCATAGTGGGTAATACCGCTGGTAGTGACAGGTCTGGGCATGGATGACAGCACCCACACGCGCACGGAAGCCCCGCACGACGCGCCTCGCCACAGGGGCCGGGATTCGGGGTCCACGGCGGGCCCCTTTGCCCTGGGCCTGGTGGCCGCCCTGATATTCCTTGGGCTGTTTCTGCTGATTGATCGCGCCTGGAAGATCGAGCTGGAAGATCGCCAGAGTGCCGCGGTGGCGAGCGAGCTCGCCAGTCTGCGCACGCAGGTGGAAAGCGTGATCAATGGGCTGGTGCATTCGACCATCGGGCTGGCGGCCTACGCCTATGTTCATCCGGACCTGGGGACCGACGAGTTCGAGCGCGTAGCCGAGCGCATTTACCGCGGGCATGAAGACCTCGTGATTTCCCTGACGCTGGCACGGGGGCCGATCGTCGAATTTGTCTATCCCCTTGAGGGGAACGAAGGCGTGGTCGGGCTCAACCTCGCCACCCACCCGGAACAGGCGGATTCCTTTCGCCGAGTCCTGAACGAACGAGAGGTGGTCGTAGCGGGCCCCTGGCCGCTGATTCAGGGCGGTTATGGGCTCCTGGTGCGCGCCCCGGTCGACACGGAGCCCGTTCCAGACAGTCCTGCTCACCTCGCCGCTGACGAGCCTATGGACCAGCTGAGTATCAGCAGCATAGCGCTGGATTTTGAGGCCTTGCTCGAGCGTGCGGGCATCGGCGAACAACTGGGTACGCTGTTGCTTGCCCTGCGCGGCCGGGATGGTGTGGGCGAGGCTGGGCCGTTTTTCTACAATCCTCATGACCTCGCCGAGGAGGCGCCACACCGGCATCGGATTCGTTTCCCGGGGGGCGAATGGCAACTCCTGGCCGATGTAGATCCGGCGCACAGGGAGACGGATCGTCCCATGGCCTGGTGGGCATTGGGGTTCGTGGGCGCACTGGCAGTGGGCGGCTACACCTATCGCGTCGGGACGGGCATGCAGGCACGTCGACGTGACCTTGATCGCTACCGGGGCCTGGTGAATCGCTTGGAAGACCCGACGCTCGTGGTGTCCGGGCGACGTATCCTCTGGGCAAACCCGGCGTTTGTTCGAATGCTGGGACAACAACCGCCTGTGAATACGGAGCTGGCACAGTTGGACCTTGTGCACCCGGATGATCTCGACCGGCTTCCACCCAACCTCGATTTCACCGATTCACCGCCCGAGACGCATGGACGCGAGGTACGGATATGCGTGTTTCACGGGGGATGCCGCTTTTTCCTGTTGCGCTGGGTGCCTGTGGACTGGGAGCGAGGCCGTGCGTGGCTGCTGACCTTCGTCGACGTCAACGAAAACCGATTGCTGTTCGATGCCCTGACCGCCGCGCGGGATCTGCAGGATGCGATGTTCGAGGCCATTCCGGGGTATGCCTTTGTGGTCGATTCGGAGGGCACGGTTCGACACGTGTTCGGGGAGGCTTGCCATCGACAGGAGATGGCCCCGGCCCTCCTTGGCGACACCCTGGATCGGTTGTTTCCCTCGGACGTGGCGGCGAACTTCCTCGAGATGGTGAACCGGGCGATCGATGAGGGGACGCTGCAGATGCACGAATACCGCCTGGATGTGGATCTGTTGAAGCGCCTGGGGATTCCCGAGCATGAAACCGGCGCGCGCTGGTTCGAGGCACGGATCCGGCCTCTGGCGCGCGCAATCAACGGCCTCCCCGCAGTCGTCTGGCACGCGCTTGATGTCACGGATCGGCGGGAGCTGGAGGTCAAGCTGAAGACCATGGCCTGGGAAGACCCCCTGACCGGGATGGCCAATCGGGCGGCACTGGATCGTGCGTTCCCGCGGCTGGTGGCGCGTGCCGAGCGTCAGGGGGGACGCCTCGCGCTGCTGTTCATCGATCTGGACCACTTCAAGCCGGTGAATGATCGCTATGGCCATGTCGTGGGCGATCAGCTCTTGCGCCGGGTCGCGGAAAGGCTGAAATCGCATCTGCGCCCGGACGACGTCCTCGTCCGTCTGGGCGGGGACGAGTTCATCGTCCTGACCGCGCCGCTGGAGGAGCGTGAAGAGGGCCTTCATCTGGCCCAGCGGGTGCAGCAGGATCTCGATAACGCGTTCGAGGTCCACACCGGTCCTGGCGAATTCGTGGAGCTAAAGGTCACATCCAGTATTGGTGTGGCCTTCTATCCGGATGTGGGCCGGCATCTGTCGGACCTGATGGTCGCAGCCGACCGGGCCATGTATCAGGTGAAGGCGCAGGGGCGCAATGATGTCGGCCTGGCCGGTGATGCACCCCCTAACCATGGGCGCCCCACGCCGAGGGTGTAGTCCACAACAACCGGCGAATGGGACGACTAGGCGAGCGGGCGTTGCGGGTCGAGGCGGCCGGCGGTGCTGTCCAGCAAGGGCTCTGGCAGACCCAACAGGCGGTCGGCCACCAATTCCGCGGCCAGGGGTGCGTACAACAGCCCGCGCGAGCCGTGGGCCACATTGAGCCAGACGCGGCGGCCGGGGTCGCGAAGACTCGCACCGGCCAGAGGCAAGCGATCACGTACCACAGCACGGTTACCCGCCCAGCGTTCCAGCGTCTCGACCTGGGCGGGGTCACCCAGACCGGGAACCCAGCTCAGGTGCTCGAGGTTGAGCTGGTCGTCCTCGCGGCGAGGCGTGGTGTCGGGTGCGGCTTCCACTGTATCCGGCATCTGTGTCCGCCGATACGTAGCGCCAATCCAGGCCTCGCCCGGGCCTAGCGGGATGCAGTACCCCTGGCCCGTCGTGACCTGTCCACCCCAGTCCGGGAGCGGGGCACGGATCCGGGTCATTTGCCCCGACACGGTCGATACCTGTTCCAGTTCGGGGCACAGGGCGTGTAATCCGGGAGCCGCTGTCGCGACCACTACGTGATCCCATGGGAGAGAATCGGCGCTGGACCCGGCCGGTTGGCCTTCCAGTATCAGGCCCTCGTCGGTGAGGCGCAGGCCGGCGATCCGGCGGGTCTCCACAGGCGGGAGCGACTGCGCGAGGGCCGTACAAAGCCGGGCGAGATTGAGGCCGCAGCCCCCGGGATAGTACAGACGTGGCTCCGGACCCGAATCCGGTCCGCCCTCGAGGTCGAACAAAGCCCCGGTGTACTCCCGCCCAGCGCGCAGCAGGCGCTGCACCCGTTTCCGGCCGTGGGCGCTGACACCATGAAAGGAGACCCCTTCCGCCAGCACGGGGTCAATGCCGGTTTGCGCGGTAATCTCGCCGAGCAGGCCCCGGGTCGAGCGCATGCCGGCCAGGGCCAGATGATTCAACTCCGTGTCCCTGGGGTGGGGGTTCGGCAACAGGACCGCGGCCGGGTTTCCGGATGCGCCGCCCCCGGCGCCGGCAGGGTCGAACAGTCGAACCTCGCAGCCTCTGTTATGCAATGCGAATGCAGAGGCCAGCCCGGCAACGCCGGCACCGATGATCGCAACCCGGGGCCGCTTGAGCGCGTCGGGTACAGGTCCGCGATAGCTGCCTTCCAGGCGTTCACGCTTCTGGCCATGTCCCGGGGCACGTTGGACTTCAAATCCCACTGCCTCCAGATCCCGGCGTACCTGTCCGGCGGCGGTATAGGTGCCAAAGGTGGCGCCGGGGCGCGAAAGGCGCGCGATCTGGCGAAAGACCGCCGTGTTCCACAGGCCCGGGTTCGAGCGTGGCGCGAAACCGTCCAGGAACCAGGCATCGATACCGCCGCGGATCTGCGCCAGCAGGGGAGCGGCATCGCCCAGGCCGAGCGTCAGGATTGCGCGGGCTCCGGGAAACACAATCCGGTGCAGGCCACTGATCGGTGGGGGGTACTGCGCACGGAGGGCCCGGCTATCGGCGTCGTCCAGGTCCAGGTGCCGATGGACCTCCCGCAGATCGTCGAGTGACAATGGATGGGCTTCCAGACTCAGTATCGACAGGAAGGCCCCGGGCGGCGCGTGTTGCCGCCACTGTTGCAGCGTCAGCAGGACGTTGAGGCCTGTACCAAAACCAGTTTCCCCGATGGCGACCGTTCCGCCGGCGGCAAATCGACGCGGGAGGTCGTTGGCCTTGATGAAGACCTCGAAGGCCTCGGCCCCGGGGTCGTCCGAGCCGAAATAGGCGTCCTGGTATTCGGGTGCGTACGGTCGCCCGTCGCGCCAGACGAGGCGCGCCTGCGCCAGTGGTTCACATGGAATAGCGGGAGAATGTGCGGGGGTCACAATCGAAGCGCGCCCCACCTGTAAAGGGGTGGGGCGCCGACCTTTGGCAAAAGCAATGCGTTACTGGCTCAGCAACTCGTCGTAGGGTGTGAACGCGACCTGCGTGTTGCGCACGCCGTTGTCGAGTTGCGCCAGGAGGGTCTGGCTCAAACTCTTGAACTTCTCCAGTTCCTCGCCCGCGAGCGACTCGCTTTCGGGGAGCTCCACACGCATCGGGTCGCGCGGCTGGTTGTTCACGTGGACCTCGTAGTGCAGGTGCGGCCCGGTCGAGCGGCCGGTGTTGCCGGACAGCGCGATACGGTCCCCGCGTTCCACGGTGTCTCCGACGCTGACCAGTTGCCGGTGCAGGTGGAGGTACCGGGTAGAGTAGCCCTGCCCGTGCTCGATCACGATAAAGCGGCCTGCGTAGGGATGGTTCTCCACACGGGTGACGCGGCCGTCAGCTGGCGCGTTCACCGGGGTGCCGATCGGCATGGCGAAATCCGTCCCGGAATGCGGTGCCACACGGCCCGTGACCGGATGCCGCCGACGCGGATCAAAACCGGAACTGATGCGGTAATTGCCCGAGAACGGACGACGATCAAATGGTGGCAAAAGGCTTTCGCCGTCCGGCGTGTAGAAGCGGCCATTGGAGTTGCGGGCCGCGCGTACCGTGATGCGCTGTCCCTCGTAGTCGAAGGCAAGCAGGCGGAGATTGTGCGGGGTGTCGTCACCGACCAGGGTTTCCATCTCCAGCAGCAGAGTGAACTCGTCGCCGGTACGGGCGTGTGTGCGGACCGGGAGGTAGCGGTCCAGCAGCACGGCGATGGCGCCGGCCGCGCGGGGCGAGAGGTCGGTGCGTTGTGCTAGCGCGGCGGACACATTGCCCTCAATCTCGGCACTGATCACCATGTGGCTGACTTCGCGCCCGTTCTCGACCTCACCGCGCTGGAAATCCCAGCCATCTTCCTCGCGGACCCATTCGTAGCCGCTTGCGCGGTCGGTCCAGAGACGCAGGTGGGTCAGGTAGCCGTCTTCGTCCACCTGCCACTCGATCTCCTGCCCCGGCCGTATGCGGTTGAGGATCGATGCGTTCTCGTCATCGTCCAGGAGTCGGTAGAGGGTTGCCAGCGGCAGGTCCCAGTCGCGTTGCCACAGGCTGGTCAGGCGCTCGCCGCTCTCGAGCTTGTGGTTGTTCCAGTCCGAGCGGTCCTCTTCGGCCACGCGGTCCTCGCCTTCGTCGAGGTCGAAGGTTTCGTATGAAGTGGGGTAGTCGGTCTCGTCGTCGAACCCGGAATCATTAATCAGGTCGGTTGCGTAGGCGACCTTGGTGGCTTCGGCGTCGAAGTGCGAACCGGCAGATCCGGCCGCTCCCGGTCCATGCGGCTGGGAGAGTTGCTCGGCCTGGCCGTTCTGGCTATCGGGGGAAACGGTGGGGACCATCGGCGACATCTTGCCGTTGGCCCCGGCTTGCAACGCCGCGATATCGAGCGGTTGCGAGGTTTCTGCGGGCTGAGAAGCGAGAAGAAGACTGGCGCTGATTGCAACAGCGACCCCGGCTGCGCCGAGAAGAAAGACGGGTGGGATCTTTCGTTTGACGCCCATATGGCCTCTGCCCGGAAAAGTTTCCGCTTTATACCACGTTTTTTCCGGTAATAAACCCCCTCTTGCCCACGTTGCGCGGTGTCGCAGGCAGGGTGGCGTTCTCGTGATGCATCAGGACCGGATCCCGATGCCCTTGTTCAACAGTATCAGGGCCGCCGTGTACAGGGCCGCGATGAAGGCCACAATTACGGCAAACGAGACCATGATCGGGAAGTCGCTGGACCCGAGGCTGCCGTAGCGGAAGCCGTCCACCATGTAGAGGATCGGGTTGAGCATCGATACGCCCTGCCAGAACTCCGGGAGCAGGCTGACGGAATAGAACACCCCGCCGAGATAGGTCAGGGGCGTGAGCACGAAGGTGGGCACGATCGCGATGTCGTCAAAGGTACGCGCGAACACGCCGTTGATCAGCCCGGCCAGTGCGAACAGGATCGAGGTGAGCAGGACCACGATCAGCATCACGCCTGCGTTGTGGATACTCAGAGGGCTGAAGAACAACGAGACCAGCAGCACTGCCACGCCGACGCTGAGCCCGCGGGCGACACCCCCGAATACAAAGCCCAGGATGATCACGCTGTTGGGGATCGGCGAGACCAGCATCTCCTCGATGTGGCGCTGGAACTTGGAGCCAAAAAAGGACGAGACGACGTTCGAGTAGCTGTTGGTGATTACCGCGAGCATGATCAGCCCGGGGACGATGAAGTCCATGTAGCGAAAGCCGTCCATGTCTCCGATGCGTTCGCCGATCAGCCCCCCGAAGATGATGAAGTACAGGGCGGTGGTAATCACCGGCGGCAGGATGGTCTGCACCCAGATACGCGCGAAGCGCAGCACCTCCTTGGTCACAATGGTGCGAAAGGCGACCCAGTAGTCATGCAGGTGGCGCTCGCTCATTGCGGGTTCTCCGGCTGCTCGGCGGCGCCCGTGGCCCCCTGCGTCAGGTGGCTGGGGGCGGCGTCACTGCGGGTCATGCGCAGAAACAGCTCTTCCAGCCGGTTCGACTTGTTGCGCATGCTCTGAACCCGCAGCCCGGCATGGTCCAGGACACGGAAGAGGTCGTTCAGGTGCTGCCCGCGCTTGATGTCGGCCTCCAGCGTCAGTTCGTCGATTTGCCGCAACGGGATCTCGGAGTCGTGGGGCAGTTGCCGGACCGGCTCGCTCAGGTCCAGAACCATGGTCTCGGTCTCGAGCTTCGCGAGGAGCTGCTTCATCGTGGTGTTTTCGACGATCTGGCCGTCATCGATGATCGCGATGTTGCGGCAGAGGGACTCCGCCTCTTCCAGATAGTGCGTGGTCAGGATGATGCTTCGGCCATCGGTATTGATGCGACGGAGAAAATCCCACATCGAGCGACGCAGCTCGATGTCCACTCCGGCCGTGGGTTCGTCCAGGATCAGCAGTTTCGGTTCGTGCACCAGGGCGCGGGCGATCATCAGGCGCCGTTTCATCCCGCCGGACAGGGTGCGTGCCATGTCCTTGCGCTTCTCCCACAGCCCCAGCTCGCGCAGGTAGTGCTCGGTGCGGCGCCAGGCCTCGTGGCGCGGGATGCCGTAGTAGCCGGCCTGGTTCACCACGATCTCGCCGATCGGTTCGAAGTTGTTGAAGTTGAACTCCTGCGGGACCAGGCCGATCGAGCGCTTCACGGACTGTTGATCACGGTCGAGGTCGTACCCGAACACGCGCACCTCACCGGCCGTCTTGTTGATCAGCGAGGTGATGATGCCGATGGTGGTCGACTTGCCCGCCCCATTGGGCCCGAGCAGGGCGAAGAAACTCCCGGGCGCCACCTCCAGGTCGATGCCCTTGAGGGCCTCGAATCCGTTCTTGTAGGTCTTGCGCAGGCCGCGAATTTCCAGCGCTGGTGTCATGCTCACATCCTGTGACGGTGGGTGTACCGGCCGGGGCGGCCGACGGGCGTTATTATGGCCATTTTGACCGAACCGGGAGGAAAGCCGCGTGGATTCTGCCTTTGTTGAAGCCGCCGACGATGCCATCGATCTGGTACCCGTCACCACCGACACCCTGGAGTCCCGTCTCGAGGCGGCCCCGCCAACGTGGCGTGCCTGGGCCGAGGCGGGGCGCTTCGAGGGCAAGGACGGGCAGGTCCTGCGTGTTCCCGGGGATCAGGGACAGCTTGCCGCGGTCCTGGTGGGATTCGATGCCGAGACACCCCTGTGGATGCTAGCCGCGGCGGCCGAGACCCTGGCGACGGGCCACTATCGCCTGGTCACGGAGGGTCTCGACCCGACCACTCAGGAGCAGGCCGCGATCGGCTGGGGTCTGGGGTGCTACCGCTTCGACCGCTATCGGGCGGCCGAGGATCGGCCGGCGCCCAGGCTGTTCTGGCCCGAGGCGGTCGATCGCAAGCGAGTGATGGCCTATATCGATTCCATCGCCATGACCCGGGACCTGATCAACACCCCGGCCGCCGACATGATGCCAGCGAACCTCGCCCTGACGGCGCGCGAGCTGGCCGAGGCCTTTGGCTGCAGCCTGCACGTGGTCAGCGACAGCGACGCGCTGGAGAAGTCGTTCCCCTGCGTGTACGCGGTGGGCGAGGCGAGTGCGCACGGCCCGCGGGTGATCGAACTCACCTGGGGCCCCGCGGGTGCCCCGTCCGTCGTGCTGGTGGGCAAGGGCGTCTGTTTCGATTCCGGAGGCCTGAACCTGAAACCGGGCAACTCCATGCGCCAGATGAAAAAGGACATGGGCGGGGCTGCGATCGTGCTGGGGCTCGCGCGCCTGATCATGGCGACGGAACTGCCGGTTCGGCTGACAGTACTGATCGGCGCGGTCGAGAACGCGGTGGGTTCGCGTGCGTTCCGCCCCGGGGACGTGCTGACCGCGCGCAATGGCAAGACGATCGAGGTGGACAACACCGACGCGGAAGGAAGGCTGGTGCTCGCGGACCTGCTGGACCGGGCGGGCAGCTTCCACCCGGACCTGCTGGTCGACTTTGCCACCCTGACCGGCGCGGCCCGCGTCGCGGTGGGGACGGAGATCAGCGCTGTCTTTGCCAGCGATGAGAACTGGGCGAACGCGCTGGAAGCCCCGGCCAGAGCCTGGGACGACCCGGTCTGCGCGCTACCGCTGCATGCCCCGTATCGCTACATGCTGGACAGCGACGTCGCCGACATCGTCAACAGCTCGACCGGTGGCTACGCCGGCGCGATCACCGCAGGGCTGTTCCTGAAGGAGTTCGTGCCGGAAGACGTGCCGTGGCTGCACTTCGACATCATGGCGTTCAACGTGCGCGCCCGGCCGGGCCGCCCCAAGGGGGGCGAGGCGATGGGGCTGCGCGCGCTGCACGGGGCACTCGAAGAGCGCTACGCCAGCCAGAAAGCGTAAGCGGGGATTCAGCGGGCGAGGCGTTCGATCGGGAAGGAGGCGGTATCAGTGATCGCCTGGGCCAGCCCCTCGGCGTAGTGGTCGATCAGGGCCTGACCCAACTCGGGCGTGGCGCGGTCCGCGGCGCCTACGACGCCCTCTGGATTGAGGTCATCCGCCATCCAGGCGAACGCAGTCTCGCCGGTGGGACCCAGGCGTCCGGTCGTGCCCTCGAGATCCTCGCCCAGCGAACGGGCGTCCGGCGCGCGGTCCATCTGGACGAGTGTCGGTGCCAGCACACGCATCATTGCGGTCTCGCTAAGACCACCGTGCAGGCCATGTCGGCACTCGCGTTCGGGGATGTCGATGGTGTCCGGCAGTGGCTGCAGGAAGTAGTGGTGCTTGGTGACCAGCAGTCCATGGTCCCGGCGCAGATCCAGTGCGGCGAGCTCCATGATCGCGGTGTTGCCCCCGTGGCTGTTGGCCAGCACCAGGCGGCGAAAGCCGGCGTGGGCGACGCCCGCGCCGATCTCGCGCAACACCGCGAGCGCCGTCTCCGGTGTGAGGCTCAGCGTCCCTGCGAAATGGGTGTGTTCGGCGCTGGTGGCGATCGCCAGCGGCGGCAGCACCAGCGGCTCGAGATCGCTCGGGAGTATCGTCGCCGCCGCGTCCAGCAGGCCCAGGCCGATGCGCAGGTCCGTTTCCAGCGGCAGGTGGGGGCCATGCTGCTCGATCGCGGCCATGGGCAGCACCACGACCGCGTCGCGACGGGCATGGTCGGCAATGGCCTCGGTGGTCAGGTCCTGCCAGCGGATCAGGGTGCGGGTGTCCATTCAGGGAGCGTTGTCCGCGAGCGCGGTCCGGGTCAAGCCCCGCGCAGCCGGGCGTAGATGTCGCCGGAACCTACACGCTCCACATGCTGTTCCAGCCAGGCGCGGATGGCATCCGCGCTCTGCCAGGTGTCGAACCGGAAGCGGCGCTGTTCACCCACGATCAGGTTGTACTCGTAGTCACCCAGGGCGGTCAGTTGCGCCAGGCACTCCTCGGTGACCTCGTCGGCGCCGGCGACGAACTCGAAGGACAACGCCGGGACGGGTTGGCTGAGTCCGCGCAGGACCTCGGCCTCCAGACCCTCGACATCGATCTTGCAGAAGGCCGGCAGGCCGTGATCGGCGATGAGCTGGTCCAGGGTGACCATCGGGACCGCGATCTGGTCGTCCCAGGTCACCTTGCGGAAGCTGCGATTGCGTTTCGCGATCTCGCTTGTGAAACGTCGCGAGACCGAGGAGACGGTCGGGGTGCTGCGACTGACCTCGAGCTGCGCGGTACCATTCTCGGGCCCCACGGCCTCGCGGCGAACGCGCACGCCGGGGAGCCTGGAGGTCGCCTTGCGCAGCAGCCGCAGGATATGGGGCTGCGGCTCGAGCGCGATCACGTGCGCCCCGAGTGCGGCGAAGGCGCGGGTGCGATCTCCGATATGGGCGCCGATGTCGAACACGAGGTCACCGGGCCGCACGAACTCGGCGTAGAGGCGGCGCAGGCCGGCCTGGCGCCCGGGTCGCCAGTAGATCGCCATCGAGCGCAGGGTGCCCAGCCATGCCTGCAGGTGCTGGGGGAGCCGGTTGCGCGCGGCGGTGTCCTCGGGCGTGTCCATGTCGGCAGGCTACCGGACGCGGAACGTGCCGGCCATCGGGGGGTCCGAGAGTAGGTCTATCACCGGGGATGGTGCCTCAAACAGGAGAATTGCATGCAAGGCAGAGTAATCCGACGGCATGGCATGGGCGTGATGCTGGCCGCGATGCTGGCCGCGCCACTGGTGCCCGGTGTGGCCAGCGCGGCGTGTCCGGCCCCGGGGCAATGGGCCACGCCGGCCGGCGAGGAGCTGGATCGCGCGGAGCTGTTCGCCGAGTTGGCGCAGGCGGATGCGGTGCTCCTGGGCGAGCGCCACGATCGCATGGATCACCATCGCTGGCAGCTGGGAACACTGGCTGCCCTGCACGGGCAGCGCCCGGACATGGTTATCGGCCTCGAGATGCTGCCGCGCTCCGTGCAACCGGTGCTGGATCAGTGGGTGGCCGGCGAACTGGACGCGGATGCATTTCTGCGCGACAGCGACTGGTATACCCACTGGGGCTTCGATCCGGAGCTGTACTGGCCGATTCTCCATTTCGCCCGTGTACATGACGTCCCGCTGGTGGCGCTGAACGCAGAACGTGCGCTGGTGCAGCGGCTCGGGCAGGAAGGCTGGGACGCGGTACCGGAGGACGAGCGCTACGGCGTCAGCCAACCGGCTGATCCGCCCGAGGCCTACCGCGAGTATCTGGTGGAGGTGATGGAACGCCATCCGGCGGGCATGGAGCGCGACTCCGACCGGTTCATCGGGTCGCAGCTGGCGTGGGACCGCATGATGGCCGCCGGCATCGCCGAGGTCCTGGAGGCTTCGGACGAGCCGCCGCTGGTGGTCGGGATCATCGGTTCCGGCCACCTGCAATATGGCCATGGCGTGCCGCATCAGCTGGCCGATCTGGGCTATGAACAGGCCCCGGTCCTGCTGCCCCGCGAGTACCGGGAGGACTGTTCCGCGGCCGATCCGGGCCTGGCCCGGGCGGTATTCGGCATCACGGATGGAGATCGCTTTGACCGCGCTTCACCGATGCTCGGCGTGCAGCTGCGCGGCGACGAGGACGGCGGCGTGACCATCCAGGGTGTGCAGTCGGGCTCCGTGGGTGAGGCCGCGGGCCTGGAGGGGGGCGACCGAGTCCTTCGTGCCGGCGACCAGCCAGTGGAGCGCCCGTCGGATCTGCAACGGATCGTCCAGCGTGTGACACCGGGCACCTGGCTGCCGCTGGAGATCGAGCGCAACGGCGAGGCCGAAGAGCGCGTAGCCCGATTCCCGTACGCCGATTAAACGAGGGGGCAATATGCGCGCGGCATGGTGGATCTCGATGGGCCTTCTGGCGTTGCTGGGCTTCCCGGTCGCTTCGACGGCCGGTAACGATTACGTCGAACCCGATTCCGACTTCCCGCTCGGCCTGAGCGTGCACCTGCACCCGGGCGAATCGACCTTCGACGGGCGTCTGGCGCTGGATCTGGAGCTCCTGGACCGGGACCCGCCGAGCCGATTGCGCCTCGATCCCGCCATGGGAGTGGATGCCGTGACCCTGGATGGTGACTCCATCGAACACGAGCTGACCGAGTCGGGCTGGCTGGAACTGGGGAGCGCGCTGTCCGATCGCGATGCCGGGCTCCTGGTGATCGCGTATGGCGCTCGGTTGTCGCGGCCTGATCAGGCGCGTCCCGGCTCGGGATTCCTGGGCGAGGAAGCCGGGTTTCTGCCAGCGGGGGCGGGCTGGTATCCCGCGCTGGAGGACGAGCCCGTGCCCATGCGGATTCAACTGACGGTGGACGGTGGCCAGAAGGCCGTGGTCTCCGGCTCGCTGATCGATGACACGCGCGAGGGCGAGCGCTATCAGGCCCGTTACGAACACCCCGCTGCGCGCCACCTGGCGCTCGCCTCCGGCATTTGGGAGTTGGGCGTGATCGAGGGCGACGGGTGGCAGGTGCGTACCCTGTTCCCGCAGTCGCTACATGAGGCCTTTGGCGAGACCTACCGCGAGAAGACCGTCGAGTACATCGAGCGTTTCGAATCCGAGATCGGACCGTATCCGTACAGCAGCCTGACCGTGGCGGCCTCGCCGCAGCCGGTGGGGCTGGCGTTCTCCGGTTTTACGCTCTTGGGCGAACAAGTCATCCCGCTCCCGTTCATTCCGCATACCTCGCTGGGGCACGAGGTCCTGCACATGTGGTGGGGCACGGGGGTCTATGTCGATCGCTCGGGCGGCAACTGGTCGGAGGGGCTGACCACCTACATGGCGGACTACCAGTTCAAGCGTGAGGCGGGTGAGGGGCGCGAGGAGCGAGCCCAGTGGCTGCGCGACTACGCGGCACTCCCGGCGGACGAGGGTCGCGCCCATGGGGAGTACCAGGGCGGCAACCAGGGCGCGTTGCGCATCGCCGGCTATCACCGGGGCGCGATGATCTGGCGGATGCTGGAGGACTGGATCGGGCGCGAGGCGTTTCTGGAAGGTGCTCGCACGCTCTACAACGACTGGAAGGGGCGTGAGGCGGACTGGGATGCGCTGATCGCGGCCTTCGATTCCGCCACCGACGAGGATCTGGAACCGTTCTTCCGCCAGTGGGTTGATCGGCGCGGTGCGTCGGCACTTGAACTGGCCGATCTTGCCGTCGAACAGGAGACGAATGGGTGGACGCTGTCGGGTACGTTGCGTCAGTCCCGTGATGACGACCCCTGGGATCTGCGTGTACCCCTCGTGGTCGAGACCGAACAGGGGGCGGAGACGTTCTGGATTGCGCTGGCCGACCGTGAAAAGGCGTTCGAGGTGGATCTGGATGCCAAGCCGCTGCGCGTCGCCGCCGATCCCGACTGGCGGCTATTTCGCCATCTGGCCGAAGGCGAATCCCCGGCGATCCTGCGCCGCGCCGCACTAGACCCGGACACACAGGTGATCGCACTGGGCTCGGCGCGGCCGGTCGAGGTGGCGCCCTGGCTGGGGCGCGCACCCGAGCAGAGCCAAAACATGGAAGGGACCCGCATCGTGCTCGGCGAGCCGGACTCGGTCCGCGACTGGCTGCGCGCCCGCGACTGGCCGGAATCGCCGGCGGCGATCGACAGCGACCTGCCAGAGTCCCCGGACGCCGCAGCCTGGGCCGTGCCCGGCGAGGATGTGATCGTGATTGCGGGCTCGGATGCGCAGCAACGCCGTGCGCTGGCGGGCGAGCTGCGCCACCGGGCGCATTACAGCTATGTCCTGCTGGAAGGCGAAGAGCGCCGCACGGGGCACTGGGCCACGCCGGGGATCTGGAAGGAACTGCAATGACGGCGGCGTTCGAGCTGGATGCGCGCCTGCACGCGGATACCTGGTTCGTCGCGGACTGGCCCCTGTCGACGCTGCTGATGATGGATCATGCGGCAATCCCGTGGTTCATCCTGGTCCCGCGCCGTGCGGACCTGCGCGAGCTGCATGACCTTGGGTCCGACGATGCGGCAATGCTGGCACGGGAGTCTTTGGTCCTGGCGCGGGCGATGCAAGCGGCCTTCGAGCCGCAGACGCTGAATGTGGCCAAGCTGGGCAATATCGTCGGGCAGCTGCACCTGCACCATGTCGCCCGTCAGCCGGGCGACCCGGCCTGGCCGGGCCCGGTCTGGGGTGTCCCCGCCGAGCGGGGCCTGGAAAAGAACGAGGCCGAGGACCGCATGCAGCGGGTCCTCGGCCTCGTGGAACGACTGGGCTAGGCCGGCTTAGAAGCGGTAGCCGACGTTCATCCCGAAGGTCCACGGGTCGATCTCGACCGTCCCGATACGCTGGCCGTCGAGACGCGCGGTGCTCTCGATGTCGATCCAGCGCACCTCGGTGTTCAGGAACCAGTTGTCATCCAGCGCGATGTCGATCCCGGCTTGCAGGGCGACACCCCAAGAGTCGTCGAGCCGCAGGCGGCTGTCGGACAGCGCACCGCGGGTGGTCGTGTCAAAGAAGTGGGTGTAGTTCACGCCCGCCCCCAGGTACGGGCGGAACGCCGAGCCGGTGTTGAAGTGGTACTGCAGGCTCAGGGTCGGCGGCAGGTGTCGGGTGTAGCCGACGTTGCCCAGACCTTCCAACGCGATGTCGTGCTTGAACGGGATCCCGACCAGCAGCTCCAGACCCAGGTTGTCAGTGAGCATGTAGGTCGCAGTGCCGGTCGGGCGCGTGCTGGAACCGACGTCCACGCTCAGGTCATCTCCCGTCAGTTCGCCGTTGTCGGACTTCGGCGAGATGTAGGTCAGGCCGCCGCGCAGCAGCCAGTCGCCGGCGGAGACATCCGCGCTGGCGGCGGCCGCTTGGGCCGGGATGAGGGCCGCCGGGGCCAGCAGGCCGGCCAGGGCTAGGGCACGAAAGGTCAGGGTACGGCGCATGTTCGGTTCCTCCGACAATGTGATGGTTCAGAGGTACTATTGCCCGCCTGGTATTAGCACTTGTTGATGCAGATCACGAGCGACAATAGTTTTCAGAACGGCAGCCGCTGGCCCTCGAAGTCGTAGAAGTTCCCGGAGTCCGATGCCTCCAGACGATCCAGCACCTTCAGGAGTTCGCCGGTGGCGTATTCCGGCGCGAGCACTTCCGGGGCGCGGGCCCGATAGGGCTCCGACAGGCGGGTCGCACAGGTCCCCGGCTGCAGGGCGATCACCGCGGCCTGGCGATGGCTGAAGCGCAGCTCCAGCGCCGTCGTGCGGACAATCTGGTTGAGAGCGGCCTTGGAAGCGCGGTAGCTCACCCATCCACCCAGCTGATTGTCCTCGATGGAGCCGACTCGGGCCGATAGGGTCGCCAGGATGCCCTTGCGCTGACGCGGCAACAAAGGTGCCAGGTGTTTGAACAGCAGGGCCGGGCCGATGGCATTGATGGCAAACGAGCGCGCCATGATCGCCGGATCGAGATCGCGCAGACGCTTCTCCGGGCCGTGGCCGTCGATGGTCAGGATGCCGGTGGCGTCCAGGATTAGATCCCATTCGGGCGCTTGTTTGCTTAGCCAGCCAGCGGCGCGTTCGATGCTGGTTTCGTCGAGGAGATCGACGGGCGGTTCGCTGTGGCGGCCAAGTGCCACTACGCACCCGCAGTTCGGGTCGTCTTCAAGATGCTCAACAAACGCGGCGCCGAGCCCGCCCGTGGCACCGACGACCACGGCGCGATAGGGTATCTGCAGGGATTCCATACTGCCTGCGACCACGGCGCGGGGAATTGATTCCGGGGCCATGCCTCGGCAAGGGAGCGCATGAACTTTCTCCACACGCTGGGCCATGCGGCGCGCAATCTTGCGCCCATCGTGATCGTGGTTGCGGTGTTCCAGGCGCTGGTGCTGCGTACGGTGCCGGATGGCCTGCTGTCCATGGTGATCGGGCTGGCCATCGTGGTCTTTGGCGTGGCACTGTTCCTGCAGGGCCTGGAGATGGGGATCTTCCCCATCGGCAAGAACCTGTCCAACGCGCTGGCCCGGCGCGGTTCGCTGCTCCTGCTGATGGCGTTCGGCTTTACCCTCGGCTTCGCTACCGTGATCGCGGAACCGGCCCTGATCGCTGTGGCGGAGCAGGCGGAGCTGATCAGCGAGGGACGGATCGAGGGCTTGGTCCTGCGCCTGATTGTCGCGTTGTCCGTGGGTGCCGTGGTGGCGCTGGGCATCCTGCGCACGGTCATGGGCCATCCGCTGCACTGGTACATTCTGAGCGGCTACGTGCTGGTGGTGCTGGTCACCTTCTTCGCCCCCGAGGAGATCGTCGGCCTGGCCTACGACTCGGGCGGGGTGACCACGAACATCGTGACCGTCCCGCTGGTCGCGGCGCTGGGCCTCGGCCTGGCGGCCTCGATCAGCGGGCGCAATCCACTGCGCGACGGCTTTGGCCTGGTGGCGCTTGCCGTGATGGTGCCAATGATCACGGTGCAGCTCTACGGAATCATTGTGTTCGCCGGCGCGGAGGTCGACGCCCCGGGCAATGGCGAGACCGCGGCCATGGATGCGGACACGGACCTTCCGGGTGCGGGCGAGGAACACTGGCTCTCCGCGATGGGGATGGACCTGCTACTGATGCTGCGCGATGTCGCACCGATCATCGCGGTGATTGTAGTGTTCCAGTACTTCGTGCTGCGCAAGCGCATCCCGTATCTGCCGCGGGTGATTTTCGGCTTCGTGCTGGTCGTGCTGGGCCTGTACGCCTTCGTGGTCGGGCTCAAGCTGGGCCTGTTCCCGATCGGCGAGAGCATGGCCGAGCAGTTGATCACCAACGAACTGTTCCTGTGGGTCTACCTGTTCGCGTTTTCCATCGGATTTGCGACCACGATGGCGGAGCCCGCGCTCATCGCGATTGGCCAGAAGGCCGAGGAGGCTGCGCGCGGTTCATTACGCGGCAATGTAATCCGCATCCTGGTGGCGCTGGGGGTCGCTATCGGTATCACCATTGGCGTGCACCGCATCCTGGCGGGCGACTCCATCCATCAATACATCATGGCTGGCTACCTGCTGGTGATCGTGCTGACGATCCTCGCACCCAAGCAGATCGTGGCGCTCGCCTTCGACTTGGGCGGGGTGACGACCTCCGAGGTGACCGTACCCCTGGTCACGGCCCTCGGGATCGGGCTGGCCACGCATCTGGAAGACCGTAATGTCCTGATCGACGGCTTCGGCCTGATCGCCTTCGCGTCGATCTTCCCCATCGTCACCGTGATGGTCTACGCCATCCTGGTGGATATCTACGAGCGCTGGACCGGCAGGGGCCGCGCACAACAGGAGGATTCGCCATGAGATTTTCGGCACTGATCGCCGTGCTTCCGGATGACCTCGAGCAGCGGGCCATCGAGACGGCCAAGGCCGCGGGCGCCGGCGGCGTCACGATCATGGATGCCCGCGGTATCGGCGCGGAGGCCCGCAAGACGTTTCTGGGCATGACCTACGAGGGCAGCCAGTCGGTGCTGATGTGGGTGCTGGAAAAGAAGGTCGCGCTGAACGTGCTCAAGGTCATCAGTCAGGACCTGGAACTCGAAGGAGACCCGCGCGGCGTTGCATTCACCGTGGATATTGCCCACCTGGCCGGGATCGGGCGCAAGCAGATCGAGCAGTTCCAGGAACACGTAAAGGAAGAGATCTGAGGAGGACTCGAGCATGCTGGTAAGCGACATCCTGAAGCCCAATGTGATTACCGTGTCGCCGCTCGCGCCGCTGCGCGAGGCGATGCAGCTGATGCGGCGGCACAACGTGAAGTCCCTGGTGGTGGACAAGCAGCACGATCACGACGCCTACGGGATCATCACCTACACAACAATCCTGAAGACCATCGTGGCGGAGGAGGGCGATATCGACCTCTCCAACGTCTACGATGTCTGTGCGAAGCCGGTGATCACCGTGCCGGCCGAGATGGACGTGAAGTACGTGGCGCGGCTGATGGTCAATCAGGGCATCCGGCGCCTGGTCGTGCTGCGGGGCAATACCCTGGAAGGAATCGTTACCACCAGCGATATCGTGGGCTCGATTCTCGAAATGGCGGATATGGAATGAACCTCCCCGCCGCGGGACACTCGGACCGGTAGTGCCGGTCCCAGGCTGATCCATTTCAAAGGAGTCCCGTGGCCACTGTCGCGTACATCGAGGGGTTCGAGAAACTCCGGCTGCTGGATGCAGCCATCGACCAGTCGAGCCACTCTGTTCTGATCACGGACGCGGACCTGGACGACGGGCCACGCATCGTCTACGTGAATGCCGGCTTCGAACAGATGACCGGGTACGCGGCCGACGAGGTGCTGGGCAAGACCCCGCGCCTGCTGCAGGGGCCGCGGACATCACGGGTAATCCTCGACCGCCTGCGCGCCGCGCTGGATGCGGGCGAGATGTTTGACGGCGAGGCGATCAACTATCGCAAGGATGGCAGTACCTACGTGGTGCGCTGGCATATCTCGCCCGTGTATGCCGACGATGCGCCGGAACGGATTACGCATTACGTATCACTGCAGCAGGACGTGACCGCCGAACGGGAACGCGACGAGCAGTTAAGACTGCTGTCGACCGCGCTGGAAGTGTCGGGTGATCCGGTCCTGATCACCGATCCTGAAGGTACGATTACCTACGTTAATGCCGCCTTCGAGGAGCTCATGGGCTATTCGCGCCGCGATGTCCTGGGCGCGAATCCGCGACGCTTCAGATCGGGCAGTCACGACGATGCCTTTTATCGCGGGATGTGGGAGTCGCTGGAGCGCGGCGAGACCTTCCGGGGCGAGTTCGTGAATCGGCGTCGCGATGGATCTCTGATCCATCTGGAGCAGACGATCACCCCGGTACTCGATGACCACGGCGAGATTTCGCATTACGTCGCCCTGGGCAAGGACGTGACCGACCGGGTGCGCATGGAGGACGAGATCCGGCGTGTGGCGCATACCGACTGGCTGACCGGCGTCGCGAATCGCCTGAGCCTCGGGAACACGCTGGAGGCGGAGATCGAGCGCAGCCAGCGCTATGGTCGTCCGCTGAGCCTGATCATGTTCGATCTGGATCACTTCAAGGCGGTGAATGACCGTTACGGCCACGATGCCGGCGACGAAGTCCTTAAAGCGCTGGCGAAGACCGTGAGTGCGGAACTGCGCGACGCGGATACCCTCGGTCGTTGGGGCGGAGAAGAGTTCATCATCTTGGTGCCCGAGACCCGGCTGGTGGGTGCGACGGCCATGGCCGAAAAGCTGCGCCAGGCGGTCGCTGCGATGAGCGTGCCCGGGGTGCCGGGCGTCACCGCCAGCTTCGGGGTCGCCGAACGGGCCTCCGGTGACAGCGCCAAGCTCCTCGCGCGGCGGGCTGACGAGGCGATGTACCAGGCCAAGCGGGCAGGGCGCGATCGTGTGGTCGCGCTCTAGGTATCCGGTGACGGAGACACAAAAAAGGCCGGCGAACGCCGGCCTTTTCCTTGATGCGCTGAAGGCGCCGGTAACGGCTTACCCGCGGCGACGCAGCACCCAGATTTCCAGCAGGGCCCAGTCTTCGCCGGGATAGTTTTCCTGCTCCAGCGGCGACATACGACGGTGACGGGTTGCAGTACTGCCGACAAAGTCCAGACGATCCAGCAACAAACGCTTGGTGGCGTCCGCTTTTTCTAGTGCGAAGGGGTTGAGAAAATTCACCAGCATGTAGCCTTCGCCCTTGCCGCGCGCGAAGGCGTCCACCAGGCTCTCGATGGCCGGCGGGTCTAGATAGACCAGCGATGCGGTGGAGATGACGATGTCTGCCTCTTCCATCGACTGCTCGATCGCGTTGCGCGTGTCGGCGTCGGCCTGGTTCAGGTCAGCCTCGAAGGTCTGGTCGAACAGACCCGAGCTCTTGCCGTAGGCGAGGGCGTTGCCGGAGATGTCGATTCCGGTCGTTTTGATGGGCAGACGGCGCGGGGCAGCAACCGTCTTGCAGGCCTGCTCGTCGGCCCAGTTGGCGCGGATTGCCTCGACATCCATGCCGTGGACGGCCGCCATGGTGGTGTTACCAAAGCAGCAGCACAGATCGACGTAATTCAGGGTCTTGCCTGCGTCAGCCTGTTGCTGCGCCCAGGGGAGAATCAGCCGGTCGAAGGTTTGCCGGTTGAAGTCGTCGGAGATGTAATCGAGCGCGTCGATGATGCGCTCCTTGAACGGCACCGGGGTCTCGGCGACGTAGATATCGTCGAAATGCTGCTTCTTCTCCTCGGTCTTCACTTGCGGCTCACTCATCGGCTTCTCCTCGTTGGATAAACCCACCATGTTCAGGGGCATGAGCCGCAAGCGTCAAGTAAACCTACTGAGGTCGTTGTAACCTCCGTCGCATCATGCTGCGGCTCTGCTATGTATCATGAGGAGAAAGGAGTGCGCGCTGCCGGCGGTGCCGGGAGTCGGAGGGGGCCGGAAGGGAACTGCATGAAGATCGATTGCTTCAAGGCGTACGACGTACGCGGCCGCGTGCCGGATCAACTCAACCCCGAGGTGGTATACGCCATCGGACGCGCCTTTGCCGAAGAGGTCCGGCCCGGCCGTACGGTGGTCGGACACGATATCCGCCTCTCCAGCCCGACACTGGCCCAGGCCCTGACCGAAGGACTCACCGCCGGCGGTAGCGACGTGGCCGATATCGGTCTGTGCGGGACCGAAGAGGTCTACTTTGCGACTGCGCACTACGGGGCTGGTGGCGGGGTGATGGTTACCGCGAGCCACAACCCACTGGATTACAACGGGCTCAAGCTCGTGCGCGGCGAGGCGCGACCGATCAGCGGGGACTCCGGGCTGCAGGCGATCCAGGCATGCGCAGAGCGCGGCGACTTCCGCCCCATGCCACAAGGCCAGGTACATCCGCTGGACCATCGGCCGGACTATATCGCCCGGCTGCTCGCATCGGTCGACCGAGAGGCGCTGCCGAAGCTGCGCGTAGTCGTAAACCCGGGCAATGGCGGTGCGGGCCCGGTGCTGGAGGCACTGGAGCCTCATCTGCCGTTCGAGCTGATCCGCGTGAATTTCGAGCCGGACGGACATTTCCCCAATGGCATCCCCAACCCGCTGTTGCCGGAGAACCGTGCGGCCACGGCCGACGCCGTGCGCAAGCATGGCGCGGATCTGGGTGTGGCCTGGGATGGCGACTTCGATCGCTGCTTCCTGTTCGATGCAGCGGGGAATTTCATCGAGGGCTACTACATTGTGGGGCTGCTGGCTCAGGCCTGCCTGGAAGGCGGGCAACCCGGCGAGCGGATCGTCCACGACCCGCGGCTGACCTGGAACACCATCGAGATGGTGCGAGCGGCGGGTGGCGAGCCCGTCCAGTCCAAGACCGGGCACGCATTCATGAAGGAGCGCCTGCGCCACGAGGACGCCATCTACGGCGGCGAGATGAGCGCGCATCACTACTTCCGGGACTTTTACTACTGCGATAGCGGGATGCTGCCGTGGCTGCGGGTCGCCGAGTTGATGGGGCGCCGAGGTCAGTCGCTGGGCGAAATGGTGGCCGAGCGCATGGCGCGCTACCCCTGCAGCGGCGAGCTGAACTTCGAGGTCGCGGACGTCGAAGCCGCCACGGATCGCGTTCTCGCGGCCCTTGAGGGTCAGGGTGGCGAGGAAGATCGCACCGACGGCGTCAGCCTCGAGTTCCCGGACTGGCGCTTCAACCTGCGCAGCTCCAACACCGAACCGCTGTTGCGGCTGAACGTCGAGACCCGCGCTGATCCGGCCCTGCTGGAGCGTCGCGTGGAAGAGCTTTCCCGCCTGATACGGGGATAACAACGATGGCGCCTGCCGATACCCAGAACCAGCTGCAACCGGTGATCCTGGCCGGCGGTACCGGCACGCGGCTGTGGCCGGTGTCGCGCAGCCATTACCCGAAGCAGTTCCTGCCCCTGACCGGCGACCAGACGCTGCTGCAGCAAACCGTCGCGCGCCTGGAGGGCCTGCATGCGGCGGCACCACTGGTGCTGGCCAACGTGGAGCACCGCTTCCTGGCCGCCGAGCAATTGCGCGCGATTGGTGTCGAACAGGCGCGCATCCTGCTGGAACCAGAGGGGCGCAACACAGCCCCGGCGATTGCCCTGGCGGCGCTGCAGGCCCGCGCGGAAGGCGACGACCCGTTGCTGCTGGTCCTGGCCGCGGATCACCACATCGGCGATGGCGATGCTTTCAAGGCTGCCGTGGGCCGCGCCGTGGCGCTGGCGGAGGCCGGCTATCTGGTCACCTTTGGGATCGTGCCGGTGACGCCGGAGACCGGTTATGGCTATATCCAGCAGGGCGAGTCGCTGGGCGAGGCCGGTGCGCGGGTCGCGCGTTTTGTCGAAAAGCCCGATGCTGCCACGGCGCGCGAGTACCTGAGCCAGGGGGGCTATCTCTGGAACAGCGGCATGTTCGTATTCCGTGCCTCGCAGTATATGCAGGAGCTGGAGCGCTTCGAGCCCGAGATCGTTACGGCCTGTCAGGCCGCGCTGGAGGGGGCGCGCGAGGACCTCGATTTCCTGCGCGTAGCCCCGGAGGCGTTTGCCCGGGCCCCGAACATCTCGGTGGACTACGCCGTGATGGAGCGCACCGACCGCGCGGCGGTCACGCCCCTGGCCGCGGGCTGGAGCGATATCGGGTCCTGGTCCGCGCTGGCTGGGGTGCGCGGCACCGACGCGCAGGGCAATACCCTGCGCGGCGATTGCCTGCTGGAGGACAGCGAGGGCTGCGTGGTCGATGCCGACGGCCTGCTGGTTGCGGGGATCGGCCTGCGCAACCTCGCGGTGGTCGCCACCCGCGATGCAGTGCTGGTGGCGGACCGCGACCGCGTGCAGGACGTCAAGCGCATCGTCGAGCGGCTGAAGTCGGACAACCGCAGCGAGCATGTGGACCACCCGGCGGTGTATCGCCCCTGGGGCTGCTACGAGTGTGTCGACGTCGGGCGGCGCTATCAGGTCAAGCGCATTACCGTAAAACCCGGGGCGAAGCTCTCGCTGCAGATGCATCACCACCGCGCGGAACACTGGGTGGTCGTCAGCGGCACCGCGCGGGTGCGCAACGGCGAAGAGACCTATCTGGTGACGGAGAACCAGTCCACCTATGTGCCGATCGGGCAGATCCATTCGCTGGAGAACCCGGGCGCGATCCCGCTGGAGCTGATCGAAATCCAGTCCGGCAGCTATTTGGGCGAGGACGACATCGTGCGGCTGGAGGACCTCTACGGCCGCGTCTGAGCGTCGCCCGAGGCGCAATCCCTATCCGAAGTCGCGGGAGCGGGTAGTCAGTTCGCCCAGCCAGGCGCTGCGGTCGATCAGGCGCTGCACGATCAGGTGGCCGACGCCCTCGCTGTACTGCCATTCCCCGTGGGCCTCCAGCAGGCGGCCGTGCAGGACCTCGGCGCGAAAGCGCTCCACCCGGTCCGGCCAGACGATCAGGTTCAGTGTGCCGCTCTCATCCTCCAGGGTCAGGAACACCGTGCCGTTGGCCGATCCCGGCCGCTGGCGGGTGATCACGAGACCGGCATAGCGGGCGCCCGGGTGCCCGGGGCGCTCCAGTAGCCGGGCGGCGGTGGGTAAACGTCTTTGCTCCAGGAACGGGCGCATCAGCGCCAGCGGGTGCGGGCCCAGGCTCAGGCCCTGGGTGGCGTAGTCCTGCACCAGGTCATCCACCGCATCCGGGCGCGGCAGCAGCGGGGTCACGTCGGCCTCGCGCACCGTCTCCGCCGGGGCGTCGGCGAACAGGGGCAGGGGTTCCTCCACCGCCTCGGTCGCCCAGCGTGCCTGGTGGCGGTTGCCGGCCAGGCCCTTCAGGGCATCGGCGCGGGCGAGGCGGTTCGCCTGGGCGCGGGTCAGGGCGGCGCGGGCCACCAGATCCGGAACGTCCGTGAACGGGCGCTCGGCGCGCGCGGCGACAACACGCTCGGCCACAGCCTGCGCGAGCCCGCCGACCCGGTTCAGGCCCAGGCGCAGGGCCAGCGCGCCGCTGCCGGTCAGCGGTTCCACCGTGCAGTCCCAGTCACTGCAGCGCACGTCCACCGGGTGCACCTCCACGCCGTGGCGGCGCGCGTCGGCGACGATCTGTGCCGGGGCGTAGAAGCCCATCGGCTGGCTGTTCAGCAGCGCGCAGGCAAAGATCGCCGGTTCATGGCACTTGAGCCAGGACGAGACATAGGTAATCAGCGCAAAGCTGGCCGAGTGCGACTCGGGGAAGCCGTACTCGCCAAAGCCAAGGATCTGCTTGTACAGCTGCTCGGCGAACTTCTCCGGATAGCCGCGTTGCCGCATCCCGTCCATCAGGCGCTCGCGGTAGCGCGCAAGCTGGCCGGTACGGCGCCAGGCCCCGATCGCGCGGCGCAGCCCGTCCGCCTCGCCGGCGGAGAAGCCGGCCGCGACCATCGCCAGCTCGATCACCTGCTCCTGGAAGATCGGCACCCCCAGGGTGCGCCCCAGCACCCGCCGGATCTCGGGATTCGGATAACGCACCCGCTCCGGGTGGGCACGGCGCTTCAGATATGGGTGCACCATCTCGCCCTGGATCGGGCCGGGGCGCACGATGGCGATCTCGATCACCAGGTCGTAGAAGTTCGCCGGCTTCAGGCGCGGCAGCATGCTCATCTGCGCGCGCGACTCGATCTGGAACACGCCCAGGGTGTCGGCCTTCTGCAGCATGTGGTAGACCGCCGGATCCTCGGCGGGGATGTCGGCCAGGCCCCAGTCGCGGCCCCGGTGGCGCGCCATCAGCTCCAGCGCGCGGCGCACGCAGGAGAGCATCCCCAGCGCCAGCACGTCGATCTTCAACAGCCCCACCGCGTCGAGGTCGTCCTTGTCCCACTGGATCACCGAGCGCTCCGGCATCGCCGCGTTCTCGATCGGCACCAGCTCGTCCAGCCGGCCCTCGGCGATCACGAAGCCGCCGGTGTGCTGCGACAGGTGGCGGGGGAAGCCCAGCAGCTCGGCGGTCAGCGCCTGCCACTGCCGGGCCAGGGCGCCATCCGGGTCCAGCCCGACCTCGCGCAGGCGCTCGGCGGGGATGCCGTCGTCCCACCAGGCGAGGTTGGCGGTCAGCGCATCCAGCCGCGCGCGCGAGATGCCCAGCGCGCGGCCGACGTCGCGCAGGGCGCTGCGCCGGCGGTAGCGGATCACCGTGCAGGCCAGCGCCGCGCGCTCGCGGCCGTAGCGCTGGTAGATGTACTGGATCACCTCCTCGCGGCGCTCGTGCTCGAAGTCGACATCGATATCCGGCGGCTCGCCACGCTCGGCGGAGATGAAGCGCTCGAACAGCATGCTGGAGCGCGAGGGGTCCACCGCCGTGATCCCGAGCGCATAACAAACGGCGGAGTTCGCCGCCGAGCCGCGCCCCTGGCACAGGATCCCGCGGCCGCGAGCAAAGCGCACAATGTCGTAGACCGTCAGGAAGTAGGGCTCGTAGCCAAGCTGCGCGATGATCCCGAGCTCGCGTTCGATTTGTTCGGACACCTTCGGCGGGATGCCGTCGGGCCAGCGCCCGCGCGCGCCCTTCAGGGTCTCCTTGCGCAGGTAGGCGGCCGGGCTCGTGTCCCGGGGCAGGGGATCGGTCGGGTAGCGATAGGTGACCGCGTCCAGCGAGAAGTCGCAGTCCTGCGCGATCCGCACACTGGCCGCGAGCCAGGCGGCGGGATACAGCGTGGCCAGGTCGTCGCGCGGGCGCAGGCAGCGCTCGCCGTTGGGGAAGCGCGCCGGGGCCGCCTCGGCAACCGTGGTGTGCAGGCGCAGCGCGGTCAGCACGTCCTGCAGGGCACGCCGGCCGCGAGAATGCATGTGCACATCGCCGCAAGCGACGATCGGGAGTCCCGTCGTGTCGGCGAGCTGCCGTGCGCGGGTCGTGAGCGTGGCATCTTGCGGCGTGCGCAGCTGGCTGACCGCCAGATGGGCCTGCCCCGGCGCGGCCCACCCGGCCAGCCAGCGGGCCGCTTCGGCGAGCGTCGGCTCCGCGATCTCGGGCTCGATACGCAGCAAGACGTGCCAGCCGGCACGCGCCTCGGCGGGCAGGGCGTCGAGGTCCGCCTGTGTCAGGTGGTAGTGCCCCTTGTCCGCCGCCCCGCGTGCATGGGTGATCAGCCGGCACAGCGCGGCATAGCCCGCCGCATTGCGCACCAGCAGGGTCAGGGCGGGGCCGTGTGCCAGCTGGAAGGTCGCCCCCAGGATCAGGTGCAACCCGCAGTCCTTCGCCGCCGCGTGCGCGCGGACCACGCCGGCCAGCGAGGCGATATCGGTCAGCGCCAGCGCGCGATAGCCCAGCGCTCGGGCCCGCTCCACCAGCTCCTCCGGGTGCGAGGCCCCGCGCAGGAACGAGAAGTTGCTGACGGCCGTCAGCTCGGCGTACTCCGGTGGTTCGGGGGTAGTGGCATCCATATACTGTTTATATAAACAGTATTCCGGGCTGGCAAGAAACCCTGGCTTCGAGCCGGTGCGCCGGCTCCGGTATGGTAGGTCCGCTACCGGCCGATCCCAGTGACGAATCCCCTATGCGCAGCGCCCTTTACAACCTGCTGATCCTGCGTCTTACCTCGCAGTGGTATGCCGAGGTAATGCGGCGGCTGCCGGACGGGGCGGCTCTGCTGGACGTAGGCATCGGCACCGCCGGCGCGCTGCTCGCCAATGCCGCCACGGCACGCGCGAAGGGGCTCGTCATCACGGGGGTCGATATCGATGCCGACTACATCCAGCACGCCCGGCGAGCCCTGCGCGACTCGTCCCTGGCCGATCATGCCGAGGCCCGACTCGAATCCATCTACGACCACACGGGTGGCCCGTACGACGCGATCTACTTCTCCGCCAGCTTCATGCTCCTGCCGGACCCCGAGGGCGCTCTGCGCCACTGCCGCAGCCTGCTGAAGCCGGAGGGGAAGGTCTTCTTCACCCAGACCTTCCAGACCCGCCCCTCCCGCTGGATGGAACGCTTCAAGCCGCTGCTCAGACGCATCACCACCATCGATTTCGGTCGCGTGACCTACGAAGAAGCGTTTCGGGAACAGGTGGCGGGGGCCGGGTTTGTGATCGACGAGTTCACCACACTCGGACGCCACGGGACGCGCGCCTCCGTCCTTGCCATCGCCCGACCCGCCAGCTCCGCCTGAAAGCAAGCCGGTTCGCCGCCGAGGCTGGGGTCTACCCACTGTAGGAGGCGAGCCCCCTCGCCGATTGGGCATGTCCAGCGCCCCATCGCCCAGAGGGCTGGGCTCCTACGAGGGAAGGGGCGCGTGCGGCATGTGGCACGCTGGTTCGCCGCCGAGGCTGGGACCTACCACTGTAGGAGGCGAGCCCCCTCGCCGATCGGGCATGTCCAGCCTCCATCGCCCAGAGGGCTGGGCTCCTGCCGGAGAGCGCACGCCAGAGGCGTCAGACCAAGGGTGCGGCGGTTCCCGCCTTCGGGCTCAATCCTCGCCCAGGGGAACGATCTCCAGTGCGACCTCCACCTCGCGCTCAGTGCCGTCGCGCCATACCCGCAGCGTCACCACGTCGCCCTCCTCGCGCCCCAGAATCACGCGCTGGATGTCGATCGGCCGCGTCACGCGCTGTCCGTCGATATGGGTGATCACGTCGATATCCACCGGAAACGCGCGCCCGTTTACCAGCACCACGTTCTCCGGCCGCCGGATGCCGGCGCGTTCGGCCGGCCCGTCGGCCGAGATGTCGGTCACCACCACGCCATGCTCTGGCAGCCCCAGCTCCGCGCGCAGGCCGCGCGGGTAATCCACCACCCGCAGCGCCACCTCCATGCCCATGCGCGGGCGTTCCGGCAGCTGCGCCGCCGCGGCCGCCAGGCCGGAAAAACCGCCCGCGCGCAGTTCCGCCATCGCCTCGGCGACCAGGTTGCTCGGCACCGCCAGACCGATGCCCGCGAAGGTTCCGGCCGGCGCCAGGATGGCATTGTTCACCCCCACCGCCTCGCCACTGGAATCGAGCAGCGGCCCGCCGGAATTGCCGGGGTTGATCGCAGCATCGGTCTGGATGTACGGGATCTCGATCCCCACCAGCCCCGGACGCTCGCGCTCCAGCGCCGACACGATCCCGGCGGTGACCGTCGAATGCAGGCCGAACGGATTGCCGATCGCGATCGCCTTCTGGCCGACCTGCAACCGGTCGGAATCGCCCAGCGGGATCGGGCCGGGGTCGGGCGCCGCCGCCGGGTCCACTAGCTCCAGTAGCGCCAGATCCACGTCCGGGTTGGCACCGACCACCCGCACATCGTGCTCCACCTCCGGCGTCCCGAGGAACGACACCGTTAGCGTCGCCCCTGGTGCCAGATCGATGCGGTCCTCCTTCGCCTCGCCAACCGTGGCCGCGATCACGTGGAAGTTGGTGATGATCTGGCCCTCGTCGTTTACCACGAAGCCACTGCCACCGATCACCTCGGTCATCTCGTCGGGGCCCGCGTCGTCCTCTTCTGCTGTTCTCGACACCCGCACCGAAACTACGCTCGGCCCCGCCTCGCGCGCCACCGCGATCGTGTTTCGCTCGTCATCCAGGCCTTCCGTCGGCTGGCTGATGGCACAGCCTGCGGCCGATACGACTGCCAGCAGAACAAGCACCAACCCGGCCCCATGCAGCATCCGATATGGCCCCGCCATAATGCCCCTCTCTTTTCGCCAGCATCCCGCGGGTCCGCTCGGCACCGAACCCATGTCCCTTCGATCATAGACCGCGCTCCGCAGCCGACGCAGGGCGCAAGCACACCCATGCCAAAACGGGGGACTGCGGCGTACGGCGATGGTGGATTCCCGGACGTGCCAAAAGGTGGATGTCCCGTTAGTTTTCCTCAGCGAAACGGCGATACCGCCTCGAAGCGCTTGCATTTGGAGCGATACACGAACGGGACTGTCGATCCTGACGGTAGATAACCTGGAGCTCCAATGCAGCCGGAAAGGCAGCGTGGAGCCGGAGGAGGGTGGGTTGCCGCATTCTCACGTCGCCGAGGCTGGGGCCTACCCACTGTAGGAGGCGAGCCCTCTCGCCGATCGGGCATGTCCAGGGCCCTATCGCCCAGAGGGCTGGGCTCCTACGAGAGAAGGGGGCGTGTGCGGCATCTGGCACGCTGGTTCGCCGCCGAGGCTGGGGCCTACCCACTGTAGGAGGTGAGCCCTCTCGCCGATCGGGCATGTCCAGGGCCCTATCGCCCAGAGGGCTGGGCTCCTACGAGAGAAGGGGGCGTGTGCGGCATCTGGCACGCCGGTTCGTCGCCGAGGCTGGGGCCTACCCACTGTAGGAGGCGAGCCCTCTCGCCGATCGGGCATGTCCAGCGCCCTATCGCCCAGAGGGCTGGGCTCCTACGAGAGAAAGCGGCTGTGGCGGCGGGTGAACAATATGGGTGTCCTTTATCTTGCTTCACCTTCAGAAAAGTACATCTGTGCCCGTCCTCTTCGCTGCTTGACCCATTGGCTGTTATTTCGCAGGCTCGATGTCCATGTCTCGCGCGGTCGGACCGCAAGGAACTGCGTGGGCTTTCAGTCGTGGGGGTGCTGGCCCGGGTTCGAGCGGAGTGTAGACAGGCGCCGTTCGCGAATGCTTTTGTGCAAGGGTCTCACGGGCGCTCGCTGCTCGGGATATCGCCCGGCCGAGCGACCAACCGCGTGACGCCCGCCAGGACAGTGCATGACAGAGATGATCTCGCGTAAAGAGGAGGTAACAATGAAGCACTCTTTTGGCTTCGCACTAGTCGCAACGATCTCGTTGATCTCCGGCTCGGCGGCTGCGGAAGATGTCGTGGTGGTCGATCAATCGATTCTGAAGCAAGACGTCCTGGCGGCTCAGGACGCTTGGTGCGAGGCGCTTGTCGATATCAGTACCACCTATGCGGAAAGCGGGCATGAAGCCGCCAAGGCGCTCGCCGCAGACATCATCGACGAAGCATATGCCTACCAGATGGGCACGGTTCTCTTCAAACCCACGCTGGCGCAGAAACCGGACACGTTCCGCATGACCCGGGAAGGTGCATTGTCGTACTTCGTGGGGGGCGATTCCTCTTTTCCTGACGACTCCGGGTTTGCTCTCGAGGCCTGGAAGGAGTGCGAACCACAGAATGCCGGAATCTTCATCGATGGCAAGAGCGCGATCACGATGGGGAAGGTGCATTTCACGGACCAGGATGGAGAGGTTACAACCGTCGACAAGACCTGGGGTTTTGTGCGCGATGACGCCGGTGCATTGCGCATCAATCTGCATCACTCGTCGCTGGAGTATCAGCCGGATTAAGGGACTACTGGCCCGATGGAAAAGTGGGTGTCCTCTTTCATGATCGTGTAGCCCGGATGAGGGATCAGCGGAATCGGCATACAGCGAACCCGTCCTTCAGGCTTCGGGCTTCCGTGCCAGCAACATGTAGTTGACGCTCATGGAGCGCGACAGCCACATCCGGCGGGAAAGCGGATTCACCTTGACTCCCGTCTGCGCCACGGGCTCCAGGCCGTCCCGCGCGAGCAGCGCCCTCGTTTCCCGCGGTGTGACAAAGCGCTTCCACTGATGGGTGCCCCGGGGCAGGATGCGGAACAGGTACTCGGCACCGACAATCGCCACCACGAACGAGACCGGATTGCGATTGATCGTGGCCACGAAGGTGTGGCCGCCGGCGCGCAGCATGCGGTTGACGCTCGCCATGAACGCGGGCAGGTCCGCCACATGCTCCACCACCTCCATGTTCAGGATCACGTCGAAGGTCTCGCCTCGTGCCGCGAGGGCTTCCGCGGTGTTCACTTCGTACTCGATATCCAGGCCCTGCTCCGCGGCATGAAGCCGAGCCGCGGCGATGTTCCGGTCGACGACGTCCACGCCCAGTACATTCGCGCCCAGGCGGGCCATGGCCTCGCTCAGCAGCCCGCCGCCACAGCCAATATCGAGGATGCGCAGGCCGTCCAGGGGGCGCTCGGCCTCCGCGTCCCGCCCGAGCGAGTGGCAGAGTTGGTCGCGGATGTAGTCACTGCGCAGGCCGTTCAGCACGTGCAGGGGCCAGAGTCTTCCATCCGGTTCCCACCACATCTCGGCCAGGGCGCGGTAGCGTTCCACCTCGGCGGGATCAACGGTTCGGTCGTGTTCCACATTCGGAGAAGTCATGGGCTGGGTCGCTCGCCATCGGCACAAAGGTCTCTATCCGACCACACGCCGCCAGTTTCGATCGCAGCGGCGGGCGCACCGAACGATCATGTACCCCTGATCACTCGCCATAGGCCTGAGCGATTCTGGGCCCGGTAGGCGCCTGCAAGCAGGCTCCCTCAGGATGCTTTTGGTGTCCCGGGGCGACCGGCAACCGCGCAGCGGTAAACGGCCCTTGGAAACAGGCGAGGTGACGTCAGAGAGTCCGGCTCTCCGCGGTCGTATTGGCCGGTTACCGGGGTCCAACCCTGTCATTGATCAGCACAACGGTCGGAACTTGCTGTGCCGTCGGGTCAACCAACGAGTTGAGGAAATCGCCATGGTCACCTAAAACACGGGTTAGGTGCGATCGCTCAACAGGTTGTCCAGCAGGAGAAAGCGTCATGAGTTGCCAGGAACATCCGAATCACGATCATGAACACGGACCCGGCTGCGGACACACCGCGGTGGAGCACAACGGACACGTGGATTACCTGCATGATGGTCATCTCCACCATCCGCATGGCGACCATGTTGACGAGCATGTCATCGAGGTGAGCGAAACGAACCCCGATCACTGCACCCCGGACCATCAGTGCCAAGGTCACGACCCGAATCACGTGCACGGTCCCGGCTGCGGCCACGAGCCCGTTCCGCACGGGGACCACGTGGACTACCTGGTAGACGGCCACCTGCATCACCCCCATGGTGACCACTGCGACGACCACGGACCCCTCAAGGTCGTCGCATCGGGGACCTGACTCGCGCCATCCCGGCCACCTTCGCGATGCGGCACCGCGTCGCCGTGCATGCGTTTGACCTTACCTTGGTCCGGCCCCGTCATGCCCGCGATATTCTGTCATTGCGAGGTCTCGCAGAGACCGCGGCAATCTGCCGGACCGTTCCGAGAGGTAGCTGTTCGCTCGGTACCGTAGGTGGCCCTTGTGACCGACCGCAATGATCGACGAGCCAAGGCACAAGGTCAGATCCTGGTTTTCGTCCCCGTGTGGCCGGAAGAGAGCCCCTCGGAATCAGAGCCCCCCTTTGCGCCAAAGTTGGCCGGGCAGGGCAACAGGCAAGGTCTGACCCCGTGTCCGCGCCGGTTCGTCGCCGAGGCTGGGGCCTGCCCACAGTAGGAGGCGAGCCCTCTCGCCGATCGGGTGTGTCCGGCTCACCATCGCCCAGAGGGCTGGGCTCCTACAAGAAAAACAAGAAAAAGGGGGTGGGGCGGTGTGCGCGCAAGATGGGCGACCTCTTCCGCTAACGCGGCGGTCTGCTCAATCTGAAGGCAGACCCCGGGCCCTCCTGCGACTGAAGACACCACCGCACCGTGCGCTAGAACTCGATGTCGTAGCGCAGCTCTTCGTCCGGCTGACGCAGGAAGTTGCCCTGCACCAGGTCGATTTGCGACTGCCACAGCAGGGCCAGGCCGTCCACATCCTCCACATAGGCCGCCATGGTGCGTGCGCCGCTGGCCCGGGCGATGTTCAGCAGCGGCTCCAGGCGCGCGAGCTTGTCGGCGGCATCGTGCAGCCCGTGGGTCAGTGGACGCGCGACCTTCACGTAGTCGGGCTGCAGGCTGCGCAGTAGCTGCGCCGGCTGTTCGCTGGAGAGTCCGAAGTGCTCCACGGCCACTCCGACATGGATATCGCGCAGTGTCCCAATGACCCGTTCGGCCTGCTGCAGGTCCGCCACGATGTCTTCCTCCGCCAGCTGCAGCACCAGCGCTCGGGCTGGCAAGGCCGCCTGGGCGAGGATGCGCCCGAGCCAACCTGCCAGGTCCTTGTCGCGCAGCGACCCGCGCGACAGTTTGACGAAGAACACCGAGTCCGGATGGGTGCGCAGTCGTGCGCCCAGGATGTCCACTGCGTTGGCCAGCACCCAGCGGTCCAGCGCCCGGTCGAGGTCCAGGTGTCCGGCCATGTTGACGAACGGGCCGGGTAATTGGGTGTGGCCTTCCGGATCGCGAATCCGGAGCAGGACTTCGTAGCGCTCCGTGTTGTCGGAGCCGGCGATGTTGGCGATCGGCTGATACACCAGAAAAAGGCGGTGCTCGTGAATCGCCCGAGTGATCACCTGGCGCCAGTGCTGCTGCTGGGCGGCACCGCACTCCGGCGTGATCAGCGCCGGGTCCAGCTGGATACGGTTTCCGCCCTCCCGGCGGGCCTGCGCACAAAGCGCCAGAGACTGGTCCACCGCATCTGCCGCGGGAATGTCGGCCAGTGCCGTGATCCCGATGCTCAGGCCCGGGTACGGCGCGTGGCTCGGGGCACCATGCGGCGCCGGGACCTTCGCATAAAGGGCATCGCCCCAGCCTGACAGGGCTTCCGCGTCGGCTCGGTTCAGCAGCACGAGGGTCGCGTTCTCGCTGAATCGGGTGATGCGCTCGCCCGCGGCCAGGCCTGACGCGATTCGCCCCAGCAGGCGACGCTGAAGCAGCGAGAAACCGGCCACTCCCTGTTCCCGGATCAGACTTGAGGCCTCGTCCCATTCGACGCAGGCAAGGGCGACGATTCCGGGCTGAGTGGCCAGCCCCGCTCGCCAGTGGTCCAGCAGGGGCGCCAGGTCGCCGGAGCGCAGGGTGGCGGGGGCCCGCCCGGCCCGACGACGTCGGCGGCAGAGGCGCGCCTCGGAGCGGACACGCGCGGGCGCCGCCTCCGGCGATATGTGCGCAAGCCGAGGGCCCGGCTCGGCTCCAGGGCCTTCTGGTGGCGTCAGCAGAACGCGCGGGATGTCGAACAGCGATGGGTCCTGATCAAGGGAGCGGGACAGGGCCGCGGCCTGGCCGGGCGTGATGTCCACGTCGATCACAATGGCCTCGGGCAGGCTCTCCAGGGCTTGGCCCGGCACATCGTCCTCCGGCAAGAGACGCTGGATGTCGAGTGCCGGGGCCTCCTGCAGGGCGCGGGTCGGGGAGACCGACTGCCCGGTGGTGACCAGCATGATCCGCAGCGGATCCCATGGGCTGGAGTCGACCAGGCCCTCCAGTGTCGCGGCGATCTCGGAGGGAATCGTGGGCATCGACAGGACCGCGTCCCAGTCATCGATCGTGGTTGGCTGTTCCCCGCCCTGGGAAGCTTGCAGGATCAGGATATTGGGCAACGCTGCATCGTCATCCGGTGTTGGCGGGCCCGGCGGCGCCGCCAGGACGACGCGTGCATGAGGCGTCGCTGTCGATTCGGCATGCACCGCCTCCTGCAGGCTGGCGAAGGCGTCCACCCGAAAGCCACAGGCCACCAGTTGCAGTGCCAGTTCGTCGCGTTCCGCGCCGGCCGGCCCGAGCAACTGGACCCGCAGTCGGTCGGGAACCGGAGTCGGCATACTGTCGGGCTCCGGAGCCGCCGGGAGCCCCTCCGACGCGGCGAGATCGTCCGGAAGCGTCCCCTGCAGGCGCAGGATCAGGGCGCCAATGGTCTCCTGCTCGTTGGAGTTGGGAGGCAGCGGGCTTTGCAGATGCTGGGCCACACGCTCGTCAATGCGCCGTGCGGTGTTCAGCGCCTCCTTCAGCGCCGTCCCGGCCAGCCCTCCGGCGATCACCCGGGTCAGCGCGCGGATCTCCCCCAGGTCCACATGGCGGCAGCCACGCTGCCGGATCATGTACCACCGGTCGGCCAGGTCGGCGACCATCCGTGGCAGGCCCCGGACAAACTCCCGGCTGGTGGTGTTATCGGATGGAGTTGGAGAGGACTTCGCCTGCGGGGTGCTGCCGGAAACATCGGCCATGTGATTCGAAGTCCTCTTGGAATGTGTCTTGTGAACTATAGACAACCCTTCCACGCATGGTTGAGTTTTTTGGTACTGCCTCGACCCATTAGCGGCCTGCGCCGGAATCCAGCCTCCAGCGAAACGGCGATACCGCCCCAAAGCGCTTGCGCCTGTGCGTCATCGAGGCTGGAGCTTACCCACTGTAGGAGGCGAGCCCTCTCGCCGAGCGGGCGTGTCCAGTGCCGCATCGCCCAGAGGGCTGAGCTACTACGAGAGAAAGGGGCTGTGGCGGAATGTGAACAAGATGGCACTCCGCTTTCTCGCCGCGTTAGCTAGCAGATTGACACGTGTCACGTGATACGAGACATTGGTGCCGTGATCAAGACGTTCGCGGATCGGCGTACGCAAGAGTTGTACGCGACAGGGAAGTCGAAGCGGATCCCGCCAGATGTTGCCAGAAGGGCGGTCCGCAAGCTGGACTATCTCTCGGTAGCCGAGCAGATTGATGACTTGCGGGTTCCTCCCGGCAATCGGCTGCACGCGCTGGAAGGAGATCGCAAGGGTCAGTATGCAATCTCCGTCAATGACCAGTGGCGGCTCTGCTTCCGGTTCGAGGATGGCGACGCCTTCGATGTCGAAATCACGGATTATCACTAGGAGGCAATAGTGATGAGCATCTCCAACACCACCGGCCTGAAGCGGCGGCCGACCCATCCGGGTGAAATGCTGCGCGAGGACTTTCTTCCGGATTTTGGCCTGAGCACCGCGGAGTTGGCCAAGGCGGCAGGCGTATCGCGCCAGTCCATCAACGAACTGCTGCGCGAACGTCGAGCTCTAAGTCCGGAGATGGCACTGCGGCTCGCACGGCTGTTCGGGACTACCCCGGAGTATTGGATGAATGCTCAACGTGCCGTGGACCTCTGGGACGCCGCCCAGGCCATTCAGGACGACATAAACCGCATCCACCCACTAGACGCCGCCTGACCCAGCGCCCCAAGGGGCATGTCCGTAGCCTGTAGCAACGGAATCACCCCACGCCCGTTCCCTGGTGAGGCTGGGTCCTACCACTGTAGGAGGCGAGCCCTCTCGCCGATCGGGCGTGTCCAGTGCCCCATCGCCCAGAGGGCTGGGCTCCTACGAGAGAAAGGGGCTGTGGCGGCATGTGAACAAGATGGGTGTCCACTTTCGCATGCTTCCAGCCATGTTTGGCGATTGAATCACCCCCAATAATTGGTCTATTCTCGTACTGAATTTCCGTACGGTTCGGAGCGGCCATGGAAACAGTAAGCGTCAACCGGTTTCGTGAGAACCTGAAGGCCTTTGTCGAGGAAGCGGTATCCACGCACACCCCGCTCAAGGTGACGCGGCGCGCGGGTGAAGCCTTCGTAGTGATGAGCGCGGATGACTGGGAGCGGGAGCAGGAAACGCTCTATGTGCTTCAGAACTCCAGCTTGATGCAGCAGATTGCGGACTCCGCCGCCACCCATCGGAAGGGAGACGGTTATCGACCCACGGAAGGGGAGATCGATGAGATCACTGGTATTCGAGGGTAATACCTGGGCCGCGTACGAAACGCTCCGGGAGCGCGACCCAAAGCTGCATCGAGCCCTGCGCCGGATCCTGAAGGAAATGCTCCGGAACGACCCGGCCACCGGAACCGGGAAGCCGGAACCCCTCCGGCATTCGCTCTCCGGCTTCTGGTCCCGACGTCTCTCCGCCCGGGACCGACTGATCTACCACTTCGACGATCAAGCCATCTATATCTTCGCGATCGGGGGCCATTACGACGCGTTGTGATTCTTGCCCAGGTTGCCCTTCCCCGGACGCCGAGGGATTACGGGTGTTCGTGCTCTTCTCCGGGGCCCAGCCAGAAGTCCAGGCGTTTGGCGAGAAACTCCTGCCCGCTCATGTAGTGGGACCCATCACAGGAGAAGTTGAGGCCAACCATGCCGTTGAAGATATTGAGGGAGCCGGAGCGCAGGTAGATCGTGTCGTCCATGAAGCGCAGCTCACGGAAGGTACGGAACACCGCGGCTACCTGCTCCGTGGAGAGTAATGCCTCCTCGGGGTAGGCCCGCTGGGGATAGGCGAGACAGATCCCGGGATCCGTGAGGTCCTCGTAGTCCAGCAAGCGGTAGCGGAATGGGTCGTCGCGCAGCCACAAGGTGGCCCGGGAGCTGGAGAAATGCAGCTTGCCGTGGAATACGCCGTGGGCGGCCACCAGCTCGGTCAAGAGGTCCAGTACCTCGTCGATACGGGTGTCGAGCGGGCTGTCCACCCGATGCTGGTTGAACAGGCCCCCGCGGATCGCTGGATCCCCCTTGAGCTGCATCCATTGGTCCGGCTGCTGATAGAGGTTGCGGGTCAGGGGCAGCTCCCGCAGGTCGAAGTCCGCCCCCAGGAACCCCAGCAATGTGCCATCGCTTTGGGTCAGCCGTTGCACGGCGGTCAGGGTAGGGCGGCGCCGATTGCGGCTGATATAGGCCGACGACATGGAAAACTCGGCACCGGCCAGGGCATCGGCCAGGTAGGGCCGGGTGCTGCGATCCCGTCCGGCCTGGTCTGGCAAGGGGCCTTCTGGGGATACGTTGGCGGTCACCTGGTGAGCGCGATGATCGAGCACATAGAGGTACTTGCAGGACGGCAGCGCGCCCAGAGCCACCGCGAGTCGCTGCTCCAGGGCCTCGCGATCACCCCATCTCTCGGCACAGGGGGTCACCAGCCGCGCCAGTGCGGTCGACAGTTGCCCCTGGAGCAGCAGTCGCTGCCGGGCCACCGCCGTCATTGTCGCTTCACTCATGGCCTTCGCTCGGAGGATACCGTTGGGAACGCGCCCGCCAGGCGCGGAAGTCTCGCGAGGGTGCCGCAGGACCGGCGGTGGCGCAACAACCGACTCGATGCATCCTGTGGTCGGATAGCGCCAGGCCGTTGGGTGTGTCGCCATTACGGCCTTTCAGTGGCGTCTTGATGGGAATGCTCGTCGAGACAGCTACCACAACGCGGCGCGCGTTCAACAGCTCCAGGCCCGCCCTCTGGCCGAGACAGCGGCAAAAGACAAGCGCTGACCCTATGGACAAAAGGCAAGGCCTGACCGCGGAGCCCCTTGTAGGAGGCGAGCCCCCTCGCCGATCAGACGTGCCCAATGCCCCATCGCCCAGAGGGCTGGGCTCCTACGAGAGAAGCGGCTGTGGAGGCATTTGAACAAGGCGGGTGTCCTCTTTTCCTGGCGGCTGCGGGATCGTGTAGCCGGGTTACTCGTAGTGGCTCCATAAACGAATCACCTTGACGACTCCCTCGTCTTCAAGCACCTGGTACACCAACCGGTGTTGAATATTGATGCGCCGCGAGTACGCGCCGGAGAGATCACCCACCAGCTTCTCGAATGGTGGGGGCTTTCGATACGGATCTTCCGCAATCAGGGTCAGCAGTTCCTGTGCTTTCGGCTTCAGGCCGCTGGCCGCCAGCTTCTTCGCATCCTTTTGAGCCTGCCGGGTGTAGACCCACTTCCATGTCACCAATCCAGCTCCTCGTGGCATTCATCCGCCGGAGTATCCATCCCCTCGCGGATCGACTCGCGCATACCCGGCACCGATAGCAGGTACAGGGTCTCCTGAATGGCCGACCAGTCCGACTCGGATAGCAGGACCGCGTTGTTCCGCTTGCCGGTGATCACAATCGGCTCGTGGGATTCCGCCGTTTCGTCGATCAGCCGGTAGAGGTTGCTGCGCGCCTCTGTAGCCGTAATTCCCGTCATGGCGCACCTCGTAAGTGTGTGGGCTTCGACCAAGAGTACGCCTTGGCGTACGTTCCGTAAACCGTACGGGTATTCCGTCACCGCCAGACACCGCAGAAACTGCGGCAACCGTTCGGATCGTTCCAGGAATTGTCCTTTCGCCCAGCCTGGAAGGTCATCCCGGAAACCGCGCAGCGGTTATCCGGGATTTCGGGCGCCGAGGCAGGAGCGGACGCCGGAGATCCCGGCTCTCCCCTTCGCTCCGGCCGGGATGACCGTTTGCCGCCAGGGAGAAGCTGGGTGTCCTCTTTCTCGCTCTTTCTCTTGGGAGATCCGGGCTCTTCGCTTCGCTGCGGCCGGGATGACGAGGGGCTCCCACAGGGGGAGACGGGCAACAGTGGAGTGATGTATTCGGGTGGGGTTAGTGGGTTGGGAGGCAGTCGGGCAGGGATTGTTCGAACGAGTGAGGGGTGATGCCGAGGTCGGCGAAGGCGCCGAGGGTGGGGTTGGCGATGTTGTCCTGTTGCATCAGGTAGAGCTGATCGCCCGTCAGGGGTGGGTTGGGGAGTAGCGATCCCACGGCGGCCAGGGCGTGCCAGAGGATGAATGGAATGGGCAGCATGGGGCGTTTGCGGCCCAGGTGAGTGAGGACCAGGCGCACGATCTGGCGATAGTTGAGGATGTCCGGGCCGCCGAGTTCGTAGATGGGGTGTGTGGGCGGCTCGTCTGCGCACAGGCGGGCGAGGGCGCGGGCGATGTCGCTGACGTGTACCGGTTGCAGGCGGGTGGTGCCGCGGCCGAACAGGGGTATTACGGGCAGGGGCGCGAGGCCGGCGAGGTTGCGCACAAAGGCGTCGCCCGGGCCGAAGAGGACACTGGGGCGCACGACGATGGCGTTGGGGAATTCGCGGAGGACGGCGGCTTCGCCTTGCGCTCGGGCGCGGATGTACGACGAGGGCGAGCGGCTGTCGGCGCCGATGCCGGAGACCTGCACGACGCGCTCCAGGGCCGCGTTCCGGGCGGCACGGGCGAGGCGCGCGGCGCCTTCGACGTGGATGGTGGTGAAGCGCAGGTCGCGTTGCTCCACATACAGGCTGACGGCGTTGACGACGCCCCGGGCGCCTTCCACGGCGCGGGCGACATCGGCATCGTCCCGGATGTCGGCGCGGCAGTGTTCGAGCCGGGTGTGGTCTTGCAGGGAGGCGGGTAGCGCCGGGTGGCGCGACGCAATGCGCACGGGGTGCCCGGCGTTGAGCAGTTCGTGCACGGTTGCGCGGCCGAGGAAGCCGGTGCCGCCGAATACCGTGATCAGGTTCGGGCGCATGATGAGCCCCCTCCAGGCAAATCCGATCGTTACGGGGTGTGGATGCTTGTCGATCCGACTGACAGATGGCCTATAGGTAAGACTGGCGTGTAGGGAGAATGATCCCGGTGGGGTATGGAAGAAGAGGGGTGTCCTCTTTCCTGTTCAAGAGCCTTCTGCTCACCCCCGGAAGTCAGGTTCGCTTACCCATACGCTGGTGTTGGTCCGCACACTGCAGGAGTAGGGAGTGACTGGATGAAGACGATTCTTTTTGCCTGGAACCCAAGAAAGTGGGTCTGGGATGAGCTTCCCCGGGCGGTTGTTCGGGCGAACCAGGAAGGTTCTTACAGAGATGAATGGAGCTGTGGAGTAACCAAGAACGTTCAGCCTGGAGACCGCGCGTTTCTGATTCGGCTGGGTGAGCCACCCAAGGGTTTGATCGGCTCGGGTATCGTGCTGTCGAGTCCGCGCGAAAGGCATCATTGGGATGCAGAGCGGCGTGCGAAAGGCGATACCGCCAACGTTGTGGAGATCGAGTTTGATGTTCTGAGTGAACAGCCTGTGGTGGACGAGGCTGAACTCCGCTCAAAACCGCTTGATGCTCAGGACTGGTTTCCCCAGGCCTCCGGCGTGACGATAGCGAGCGACGTGGCTGAGGTGCTGGAAGCTCGCTGGGCAGAGCGCGCGCAGCGCCCTGCATATTCGGCATCGATGGGCGTGGTGGAAGGGAAGAGGCTATTGACCGTGGCGACGCGGTACGAGCGTAACCCAGAAGCGCGGCGGAAATGTCTGGAGCACTATGGGCTGACTTGCCAGGCCTGTGGGATGTCCTTCGAAGAGCGATATGGGCCCATCGCAAAGGACCTAATTGAGGTTCACCACAACGTTCGCCTGTCCGACATCGGGAAGGAATATACCGTCGATCCTGTCCATGACCTCATTCCGCTGTGCCCTAACTGTCACGCGGTGGTGCATAGGCAAGTACCGCCGCTTCCCGTGGACGAACTGAAGAAGCTCATCAAGGCGCGGATGGGTGCGTAGCCTGACGGGCGCTCTTGGGCCTGCGGCCGCAATTGTTACCGTCACATAGCAGGGTTGTGGGTGGCCGATAAGGCGGCTGTCGTTCCTCTGTTCGCCGCGTGCCTTCGTTTGCTGCAACAATGTCCCCATCACTGGGGCTTGGTGCCCGGCATGGAAGAACGAACAGGGGAGCAGGGCTTGAACACGGAGAATCATTCAGAGACCGCCGCGTGGATCTGGTCGGTGGCGGATCTGCTGCGCGGTGACTTCAAGCAGTCGCAGTACGGGCGGGTGATCCTGCCGTTCACGCTGCTGCGACGGCTGGAATGCGTGCTGGAGCCGACCAAGGATGGCGTGCTGGCTGCTGCCAAGGAGCACGAGAACAAGTCGGAGACGGTCCGCGAGCAGTTTCTGCTGCGCGAGGCGGATCAGCCGTTTTTCAACACCTCGCCGCTGTCGCTCGCGAGTCTGTCGGACACGCAGACGGCCGAGGACCTGATGAGCTACATCGAGTCCTTCAGCAAGGACGCCCGCGAGATCTTCGACCACTTCCACTTCGAGGACTACGTCGAGCAGCTCGCCAGCAACAACCTGCTGTACCAGGTGGTGCAACGCTTCTCCGCCATCGACCTGCGCCCGGCTCGGATCTCCAACTTCGGTATGGGGCTGGTGTTCGAGGAGCTGATCCGCAAGTTCGCGGAGAGCTCCAACGAGACCGCCGGGGAGCATTTCACCCCGCGTGACGTGGTTCACCTGACCACCTCGCTGGTGCTCACCGGGCAGGACCACAAGCTCCAGCCGCACGGCATTGTCACCGTGTACGACCCGACCTGCGGCACCGGCGGATTCCTGTCCGAGAGCGAGGAGTACATCCAGCAGATCAGCCAGGATGTCAGCGTGTCCCTGCACGGGCAGGAGCTGAACCCCGAGTCCTATGCCATCTGCAAGGCGGACATGCTGATCAAGGGCCAGGACGTCGAGAACATCAAGCTCGGCAACACCCTGTCGGACGACCAGCACGCGGACGAGCACTTCGACTACATGCTCGCCAATCCGCCGTTCGGCGTGGAGTGGAAGAAGGTCCAGAAGCAGGTGGTGGACGAGCACCAGCACAAGGGCTTCAACGGCCGCTTCGGCCCCGGCCTGCCGCGCGTGTCCGACGGTTCGCTGCTGTTCCTGCTGCACCTGGTCAGCAAGATGCGGGACCCGCGCGAGGGTGGCTCGCGCATCGGCATCATCCTCAACGGCTCTCCGCTGTTCACCGGCGGGGCCGGTAGTGGCGAGTCCGAGATCCGCCGCTACCTGCTGCAGCACGACATGGTGGAGGCCATCATCGGTCTGCCCACCGACATGTTCTACAACACCGGCATCGCCACCTACATCTGGGTGCTGAACAACAACAAGCCGGCCGAGCGCCGCGGCCGCGTACAGCTCATCGACGCCACCGAGCGCTACGCCAAGATGCGCAAGTCGCTCGGCTCCAAACGCCAGTTCATCGACGACGCCAATATCGACGCCATCGTGCGCAGCTACGGCGCCTTCGAAGAGAGCGACAAGAGCAAGATCTTCCCGAACGAGGCCTTCGGCTACCGCCGCATTACGGTCGAACGACCGCTGCGCCTGAACTTCCAGGCCAGCCCCGAGCGCATCGAACGCATGCTGGCCGAAAAGCCGATCCAGAAGCTGGACGCGACCACCCGCCTGGGCCTGCAAGCCGCCTGCGAGCGGCTGGACGCCGAGCGCGTGTACACCCACCGCGAGACCTTCCTGACCGACCTGCAGGCCCGGTTGAAGGCGCTGGACGTGAAGCTGCCCGCCGCCGCGCTGAAGGCCGTGTGGAACGGTCTGAGCGAACGCGACCCGGAAGCCGACATCTGCACCGACAAGAAGGGCAACCCGGAACCGGACAGCGACCTGCGCGACACCGAGAACGTCCCGCTGGGCGAGGACGTGTTCGAGTACTTCGAGCGCGAGGTGAAGCCGCATGTCCCGGACGCCTGGATCGACCAGGACAAGCGCGACGAACAGGACGGCGAGATCGGCATCGTCGGCTTCGAGATCCCGTTCAATCGCCACTTCTACGTGTTCCAGCCCCCACGCCCGCTGGAAGAGATCGACGCCGACCTGAAGGCCGTCACTACCCGCATCAAGCAGATGATCGGGGAGCTGTCGGCGTGAAACGGGCCACGCGCATCGCTGTTCGCCGAACGCTGATGCAGCCCTGGGGTACTAGTGGCGTGGTGGCGGTTCCAAGGGGGCGAGAGGTTGTCCGCTGGGGCATCACAACCTATAATACAAAGCAACAATACCCGCCAAGGCTATGCTCCTCGGAGTACCCTCAAACCGGCGGGTTACTTGTTTCTGGGAAGGCGTGAATGGATTTCACCAAGCCTGCCAGGACGCACCAGGAACAGCTCGAACTGCTCCAGTCCCGCGGCCTGCACATCGAAGACCGTGACCGGGCGCTGCACTATCTGCGGCACCTGAACTACTACCGCCTAACCGCGTACTGGTTGCCCTTCGAGGCCGATCACGAAACGCACCGCTTCCGGCAGGGCGCGTCCTTCGATGCGATCCTGAACCTCTACGTATTCGACCGCGAATTCCGCCTGTTGCTGCTGGATGCCATCGAGCGTGTAGAGGTGTCCCTGCGTGCCGGATGGGCCTATCACATGGCGCATCAGCATGGCCCCCACGCCTACCTGGATGCCTCGCTGTCCGTGCGTGGCGACTGGCACGCACGGCATCTGGCGAAGCTCGAAGCGGAAGTTTCACGCTCCGACGAGACCTTCGTAGCGCACTACCGCAATACCTATTGCCGGCCCGCCACGCCTCCCGTCTGGGCGGTTTGTGAAGTGATGTCCCTCGGGCTGCTTTCGCGCTGGATCACCCACCTGCGTCCGCACGATCGCGAGGCGATCGCAAAACCCTACGGCCTGAACCAGGTAGTCCTGCAGGCATTTATTCGTCATCTCACCTATGTGCGCAACCTCTGCGCCCATCACAGTCGGGTGTGGAACCGGCGGCTCACGATCACCATGAAGCTGCCGCAAAAACCAAAGGCCTTGGCCGAGGTTATCAACACCAATGAACCCCGCCGCCTCTACAACACCCTGGTCATGCTCGGATACCTGCTCGATCTGATCAGCCCGAACCACCACTGGAAACAGCGGCTGCATGACCTCATGCGGACGCATGGCATCGATGCCACCCTGATGGGCTTCCCCACGAACTGGGAAGACCGCGATTTCTGGGCAATGGCTGTCGAAACGGACGGCTAGGAGACTTCGCAATGACCTTCCCGAAGTATCCCGAGTACAAGGACTCCGGTGTCGAGTGGCTGGGCGAGGTGCCGGCGCATTGGGAGGTCCTCAAAATTAAGCGAATTTGTCATCTGCAAAGCGGTGAATTTATCTCGCCGGACCAAATTATTGAAGAAGGCGACTTCCCGGTTTATGGAGGAAATGGCAAGCGGGGTTACGCCTCCCACTACACCCATGAGGGGCTTCATCCAATTGTCGGGCGGCAAGGCGCCCTATGCGGGAACATTAATTACGCCACCGGAAGGTTTTGGGCGTCAGAGCATGCGGTTGTGGCAAGGACAGAAAACGGTGTGCATCCATTTTGGTTGGGTGAGCTTCTGCGCTCAATGGACCTTAATCAATACTCTGTATCTGCCGCTCAACCCGGACTTGCCGTGGATAGAATCAGAAACCTTATGACGGGTTTGCCACCGACTGAAGAACAGGAAGTTATAGCCGCCTTCCTCGACCACGAGACCGGGAAGATCGATGCGCTGATCGAGGAGCAGCGGCGGCTGATCGAGTTGCTGAAGGAGAAGCGGCAGGCGGTGATCTCCCACACCGTCACCAAGGGCCTCGACCCCAACGTGCCCATGAAGGACTCCGGCGTCGAATGGCTCGGTGAGGTGCCGGCGCATTGGGCTGTTGCTGCGTTGCGTTGGTACGCAACTGTTCAGGGTGGAGTTGCCAAGGGCAAGAAATATGGGCCGGACGAACCGGTGGTCCTGCGTCCCTACCTTCGCGTCGCAAATGTCCAGGATGGGCACCTGGACCTGTCTGAAGTTTACGACGTTCCTGTCAGTTTAACTGAGCTGAATCGTTATGAACTTCGAGAAGGCGATGTCTTGATGAACGAAGGCGGGGATAGCGACAAGCTTGGGCGTGGCGCAGTGTGGCAGGGGCAGATTGAAGGTTGTTTGCATCAAAATCACGTTTTCGCCATTCGGCCAAGCAGGGGGTTGTCTGCAAACTGGCTGTCAATGTTTACGCGGAGCGACTCCGCGAGAGCGTACTTCTACCTATACTCGAAGCAAAGCACCAATCTTGCATCCATTTCATCCCGGAACGTGATGTCTTGCCTTGTTCCGATCCCTTCGCCCAAAGAGCAATCCGAAATTCTGGAGCAGTTATCTGAGGCTTTAGTTCGCATTGATGAATTGGTTAGCAAGACAGACCGTGCGATCGCTCTCCTTCTGGAAAGGAGATCGGCCCTGATCTCCGCCGCCGTCACCGGCAAGATCGACGTGCGCGCCTGGTCGCGTGGGTCTGAGGCGGAAAAGCCGGGGCTGGCGATGGTCGCCGAGGCGTCGGCCGGGTATTCGGCGCAAGGCGGTGCCCAATGACCCAGGGCCGCAGCATCCGCCTGTTCCTGGTCGACGGCACGCCGCACGGGCTGCTGACGGCGGAGATCATGAACTGGACCGGGCATGTGCTTACCGGGCCGCGGGGCAAGCTGAGCGAGCTGGTGCAGCGCCCGGAGTGCGGGCGCACCGGCGTGTACTTTCTGGTCGGCCCGGATGCGGAGAACAGCGCCCGCCCGCAGGTGTACATCGGCGAGTCGGATGATGTCGGCAAGCGACTCAAGCAGCACAACCGGACCGAGGAGCAGGGCGGCAAGGACTTCTGGGAAAAGGTCTGCCTGATCACCAGCAAGGATCAGAACCTGACCAAGGCCCACGTGAAGTACCTGGAGAGCCTGCTGATCCAGCAGGCTCAGCGAGTGGGCCGCTGCACTCTGGTCAACGGGACCCGCCACGACTACATCGGCCTGCCCGAGGCCGACCAGGCCGACATGGCCTTCTTCCTGGAGCAGATCCGCACCGTCCTCCCTGTACTCGGCTTCGAGTTCCTGCGCGATGCCAGCCGGCCGCCTTCCCACGATCTGAAGACGGGCGCGGCAGCAAGTGCTTCCGATGTTTCGGAATCGCCTCGGTTCCGCCTGTCCCTGCCCAAGCACGGCATCACCGCCTTCGGGCAGGAGGCGGAGGGCGAGTTCTTCGTGCTGGAAGGCTCGCATGCGCGGTCAGAGTGGGGGGGCCCCGCTCACGGTTATCAGCGCCTGCACCTGCAATTGTGCGAGGAGGGTGTGGTGGCCGATGGTGGTGGTGACCTTTTGCGGTTCACGCGTGACTACGCGTTCTCCAGTCCCAGTGCGGCGGCGGCCATTGTAGTGGGAAGAGCGGCCAACGGGCGCACCGAATGGAAGCACGAAGAGACAGGCCAGACCTACGGCGAATGGCAGGAGCAGTTGGTCAGCGAAGCCGCTGAAAGCAGAGCTGAAGTGCTCTGATCCGACGCTGCAGGAAATGCGACCGATCGATTTCGCACGCGATTGGCGAGTTTCTGCTCCCGGCTGAACACGCGCGATCCGATGACGGCCAGTGTTGTCGCGCATCCCCCGTTCCTTCTGGAGGAGTAAAAAAGGTATAATTAAAGCTCATGGATGAGTTTCAGTTTGACGAGGCCAAAAGCAGGGCCAATCTGGAAAAGCACGGTATCGATTTCGAGACCGCCCAGGCGCTGTGGGAAGACCCGAACCTGCTGGAGATCCGGGCAAGGTCCGAGGGCGAGCCGCGATTCCTGCTGATCGGGAAGATTGCTGGAAGACACTGGTCGGCTGTCGTCACCTACAGGGAAGGCCGTACTCGCCTGATCTCCGTCAGGCGCTCCCGCAGGAAGGAGGTGGAGCTCTATGAAAGCTAAAGACTTCGACAAGAAATTCGACGAAGGGCAGGAAGATATCGTTGGCGATCTCGACCTCTCGTCGGCGCGCCGCGTCAATCAGGAACAGAAGCGCATCAACGTCGACTTTCCCGCCTGGGTGGTGGAGTCGCTGGACCGCGAGGCGGCGCGCATCGGCGTGACCCGTCAGTCCATCATCAAGGTGTGGCTGGTCGAGCGCCTCCAGGAAGAAGCCACCAGGAACCCGCTGAAGGGTGACGCCGCAGGCGGTGCGCATTAGCCAGGCGCCGGGCGCGTTTTGGAACCGCATTACCGTTCTCCATAAGGACTCTGGGGCGGGCCACGGGAATGGCGGTTTGCCGTTGCGCGCATAACCCTGCAAATTGGGAGCCATCGGAGGCCGTAACCACCAGGAAGGGAAGCATTGATGGCGGATAGCAGGGAAGCCCAGTTTCAGCAGGACATCATCGAAGCGATGACCGCCGATGGCTGGCTGACCGGTCCGGCCAGCGGGTATGACGCCGCCAACGCCCTGTACACCGAGGATCTGGTCGCCTACCTGCAGGAGGCCTGGCCGGAGCGCTGGGAGAAGTTCGCCGCGAAGAACGCGCAGGACCCGCAGAAGGCCCTGGTGCGCGCGGTCACCCGCGAGCTGGAGCACGACGGCACGCTGGAAGTGCTGCGCCACGGGGTGAAGACCCCGGGTGTAAAGCTGGATCTGTGCAGCTTCAGGCCCGACCACGAGATGAACCCCGAGTCCCTGGCGCGCTACCGCGCCAACCGCCTGCGGGTGGTGCCGGAGGTCTCGTACTCGCCGCATGCGCGCAGCGGCGAGTACAACCCCCGGCTGGATCTGGTGCTGTTCGTCAACGGCATCCCCACCGCCACGCTGGAGCTGAAGAGCGAGTTCAAGCAGTCGGTGGAGAACGCCAAGCGCCAGTACCGGCGCGACCGCCCGCTGAAGGACCCGGTCACCCGCAAGCCCGAGCCGCTTTTGACCTTCAAGCGCGGGGCGCTGGTGCACTTTGCCGTTAGCCAGGACCAGGTGGCGATGACCACGCGCCTGAACGGCAAGGACACCTTCTTCCTGCCCTTCAACCAGGGCACCGAGGAGGGCGGCGCCGGCAACCCCGCACCCCCGGACCCGGACAGCTACGCCACCGGCTACCTCTGGCAACGCGTGTTCCAGCCGGATGCCTGGCTGAAGATCATCGGCCGTTTCCTGCACCTGGAGGACAAACCGGAGGAAGACTTTCACGGAAAACGGCGCAAGAAGGAGTCGCTGATCTTCCCGCGCTTCCACCAGTGGGACGTGGTGAACCGCCTGATCGAGGCGACGCGCGAGGAAGGCGCGGGGCAGCGCTACCTGATCCAGCACAGCGCCGGCTCCGGCAAGTCCAACTCCATAGGCTGGATCGCCCACCAGCTTTCTGCGTTATACGACGATGCGGGCGACAAGCTGTTCAACTCCGTGATCGTGGTCACCGACCGCACGGTGCTGGACAGTCAACTCCAGAAGACTATTTTCGACTTCGAGCACGCGCATGGGGTGGTGCGGCCGATCACCCGCGATGTCGGCAGCCAGAGCAAGTCGGAGCAACTGGCCGAGGCGCTGGCCGAGCAGACCCGCATCATTATCGTGACCATCCAGACCTTCCCGGCGCTGTTCGACGCGCTGGACAAGCGCCCGGACCTGGCCGCCGGGCGCTACGCGGTGATCGCCGACGAGGCGCATTCCTCGCAGACCGGCTCCTCCGCCACCAAGCTGAAGGCGATTCTCGGAACGGACAAGCCGGAGGACGAGGAGATCAGCGCCGAGGAGCTGCTGGACGCGGCCGTGGCCGCGCGCAAACCCGCCGAGGGCATCAGCTACTACGCCTTTACCGCCACCCCCAAGGCGAAGACTCTGGAGCTGTTCGGCCGCCCGCCGAATCCGGAACTGCCGGCATCACAGGACAATAAGCCCGAGCCCTTCCACCTCTACTCCATGCGCCAGGCCATCGAGGAAGGCTTCATCCTCGACGTGCTGAAGAACTACACCACGTACTCCACCGCCTGGAAGCTGGCGCACCCGCACGCCGACGAGCAGGAGGTGGAGTCGCGCAAGGCCTCGACCAAGATCGCCCGCTGGGTGCGCCTGCACCCGTACAACATCTCGCAGAGGGTGGAGGTGATCGTCGAGCACTTCCGCGCCAACGTGCGCCACCTGCTGGACGGCCAGGCCAAGGCCATGGTGGTGACCGGCAGCCGCCAGGAGGCGGTGCGCTACGCGCTGGCCATGCGCGCGTACATCCAGCACAAGGGCTACACCGACGTGCACGCGCTGGTCGCCTTCTCCGGCTCCGTTCTGCCGGACGAGGTGATCCCCGAGGAGGTGACCGAGACCAGCTCGCTGCTGAACCCGGGGCTGAAGGGCCGCGACCTGGCCGAGGCGTTCAAGACCGACGAATACAACGTGATGATCGTCGCCAACAAGTTCCAGACCGGGTTCGACCAGCCCAAGCTCTGCGCCATGTACGTGGACAAGAAGCTGCAGGGCGTGGAGTGCGTGCAGACCCTCTCGCGCCTGAACCGCACCTTCCCGGGCAAGGAGGCCACCTTCGTCCTCGACTTCTTCAATGACGCCGAAGACATCCTCGAGGCCTTCCGCCCGTACTACAACAAGGCCGAGCTGGCCGACGTCTCCGACCACCAGATCGTCTACGACCTGCAAAAGAGCCTGGACGCCGCCGGGATCTACCACTGGGACGAGGTCGAGAACTTCGCCCGCGCCTTCTTCGATCCGAAGGCCGGCGCCAGCCAGCTCAGCTACTACTGCCAGCCCGCGAAGGAGCGCTACCACACCCGCTACAAGGCGGTGCTGGAGCAGATCCAGACCTGGAAGGCCGCCCATGCCGAAGCCGAGCGCAACGGCGACAAGGCCGGCCTGCACCGCGCCGAGCAGGAGCTGAAGGACGCCCACACCACCCGTGACGACCTCGACCTGTTCCGCAAGAACCTGCAGAGCTTCGTGCGCAGCTACGAGTTCCTGTCACAGATCGTCGACTTCGAGGACCGCGAGCTGGAACAGCTCAACGTCTACGCCCGCGCCCTGCACCCGCTGCTGCGCATCGAAAACATCGAAGAAGACGCCATCGACGTCGACGAGCTGGAGCTGACCCACTACCGCCTGAACAAGCGCGCGGAGCAGCGCCTGAGCCTGGAAGAGGAGGGCGCCGACTACGAAGGCCTCAAACCCGTCTCCGACGTCGGCTCCGGCAAGCCCCACGACCCGGAAAAGAAACGCCTCTCCGAGATCATCGACCAGCTCAACGAACTGTTTGGCGCCGAGGTAAGCGACGAAGACAAGCTCCAGTTCGCCAACGGAATCGCCGACCGCATCCGCCGCGACGACGCCGTGATGGCCCAGGTCGAGAACCACAGCCCCGACCAGGTGATGCACGGCCTGTTCCCCAAACGCGTCACCGACACCGTCCTCGACGCCATGACCGACCACGAGAAACTCTCCATGCAGGTCCTGGACGACCCGGAGCGGCAACGCGACTTCGCCCTCTTGATCCTGCGCCTGCTGACCGGTGGTGCAGGCGAACAACGAACCGCGACCACCAGGCCCGGCCAATGAACAAGTGCTTCAGTACATCGTGGCGCCCCTCGTCAACAGGAAAGCGAAAGCCACAATGCTGCCATGCCGTCATTCGGTTTCACCCCCCGTCTCGCATGTGCGTGTTGCCAACCGAACTGGATGGAACCTCACTCGCGGGATATCACAGTTATATCGGTGTTATCCAGAATCTGAATAAAGCCAATATCCCAGATTCTGTCTAATATACTGTTAGAAGGAAAACAATGGCATCTGAGATAGAGAAGCGACGTCGTCGCAAGGCAGCACTTCAGACCTTGGAGGATTTGGGCCGAAAGGAAGAACACGTTCTTTTGGTTCACTACTCTTGCGAAAGCTTTTACGATCGCCCCGAAGGTCAGACGCCAAGGGTTACGTCTATTGCTGTCAGAAATTATCTGTCAGCGCAAACAGTTTCCTTCTCGATCCATAAGATTGCCGAGGTCGAGCGCGTAGATGTTTCAGATATTGAGAACAACTACGATCGCCTGGAGAAGGAGATGCTCGAAGAGTTCTTTAACTTCCTCCGGGAGCGAAAGACTCACATTTGGGTTCATTGGAATATGCGCGACATAAATTATGGGTTCCCCGCTCTTGAGCATCGTTTTCGGGTGCTGGGCGGGAAGCCCGAGATCCTTGAAGACTCTCAGAAAGTCGACTTGGCTCGCCTTCTCATTGCGCTGTATGGAGCTCGATACACCGGGCATCCAAGGTTGGAAAGTTTAATGAAGAAAAACGGGATGACTGATTTGAATTTTCTGACGGGCAAAGAAGAAGCCGATGCGTTCGAAAACAAGGAATATGTGAAGCTCCATCAGTCGACGCTTCGAAAAGTTGATGTGTTCTCAAATATTCTCGGTAGAACTCTGGATGGCAGCCTTAAGACCAATGCTCGATGGTTCGATATTCACGGGATGAACCCCAACCTATGGGCCGAAGTGGCAGCGCAGCACTGGGTCGTTGTTCTAATTGGCTTGGCTGCAAGTGTCCTCTCAATCGGGTTGGCAATTGCGAACATCTTCTAACCAGGCGCTGTTGCCGGACAATTTTTCCACCGCTTCGCGGTTCCAAAATTGCCGCAAAGCTTCGCGTTAGGCAGAAAAAACGTTGGAAGCCATGGGTGAATATAACCTAGTCTTTGCGGAAGCTATGGCTGAGGCCAGCGTTCTGATTCTTCGTAGGGGCCAGCGATGGGGTCAGCCCTTGCCTTTTGCCTCCTTGCAGGTGTAGGCCTTCCGACCCGATAAAGTCGATACGGAAGACCCTGTGTCAAACACCAGAGGCGCCGTTTTGATAGCTTCCAAGGGTAATTTCGCATGTAGTTAATAAGCAAGTTGGGGTCGGGTCTCGGTAAGTGGCCGAGAGTAAAAGGGTTAACGGGTTTGCAGCCGCTGCTATGGAGCTTAGAGGCGCGGTTTTGAGGCGGAAACGGCCGTCTGGGGCTGTGGTTTGGGTTTGCATCTGGTGAAGCCGCCGCAGGGGGGAGGGAAAGCGAATGCTCCAGTCCAGAATTGCCTGGCTTGATCACGATGCGGAGGCGCGCGATCGCAGTATGCGTGTGCTGGCGATGTTTGGAGAGCGCGATACGCGCGATGAGCTGGGGCTTGGGGCGGTTCGGGACAACCTGGCGGATTTGCTGTTTCCGGGCACGAGTACGATCCAGACGCGCCTGCGTTACATGCTGTTGGTGGCGTGGGTGTACCAGCAGGTGGAGTCGGAGCTGGCGCTGGGCGCGCTTGGGTCGGAGAAGGTGCCGGCGCGGGCGGCCGATCTGGAGTTTCGCATTGTGGATGTGCTGCGCGAGGCGGACGACCGGGCGGGGGTATTCGGGATTGGATCCGGGCGGACACTGCAGCGATTACCCAGCTCGGTGTACTGGGCGGGACTGGCATCCTGGGGCATTCGGGAGGTGCCGCTTTCGCAGGAGCGCTACCACCGCAGTGTGGCCGGGCTGGTGGAACGGCGGCGCGAGGGTGTGGCTCGGGCGGGCGAGGGTGAATCGGACGAGAGCGGTTCGGAATATCGCACCTGGCATGCCGGCCTGCCGGAAGCGCCGGAGCGGTTCCCGGCAGATGTGTCGCTGGCGTTGGACCGTGCGGAGGGGGCATTCATCCGGGACCGGGTGCGAGAGTGTCATCCGACGAGCCTGTTGGCCCATCTGTTCGAGCGCTGTGCGCCGGCGGACGTGGAATACCCCTGGGAGCACCCGGATCGGGCGGGGTTCAGCGACCGGCAGCAGGCGCTGCTGGATCAGGCGGAGAAGCTTGCGGTGCTCGCACAGGGGGCGTTCCTGCTCTACAACCTGGCGCTGTCCGAGCGGCGCGAACGCGAGGACTGGGTCGAGCACTACGAACAGCGGATGGATGACTGGACCGAATCGGCCCGGGCACTGCCGTTGGCGGAGTGGAACCTGGACGATCTGTTTGCGCTGACGGAGGTGGGAACGCTGCGGGTACAGCAGAGGGCGCGCGACTTCCTGCGCGACTGGCGCGAGCGGGTATTGGCCTGTGGGAGCGACGGGGCGCGGCTGCGGGCGGACGAGGCGGCGCGTGATCTGGTGCGTCGGCGCGAATCGCTGCTGAAGAAGGCGCGTTCGCGTTTCACCAACCCGCAGGCGCTGACACAATGGAGCGGCCAGTCGGGCGCTTCTCGCTACAACTATCGCTGGCCGACGGTGAGCCGATTCCACCGTGACCTGTACGCGGCGTTGCAGGGGGAGGACGGGTAATGCTCGACCCCAATGGCCGCAGCCTGTACACGAGCCTGCTCACGCCACCGCCCGGATACTCGCTGGACCAGGCGCTGGGCACGACCTTCTCGCTGGATATCCCGACGCTGTTGACCATTCCCGTGCATCTGTCGTTGCTGGGGGCGGAGCGGCGGGATGACGGGATTGCGGTGTACGAGTCGGTCCGCCGCACGATGGATCGAGTAACGCTCTATCTCCAGCGCGGCCAGATGCGCGCGCCGAAAGACGGCGAACCCCTTTTCGGGCTGCTGGAGCCGTGCATGGTGGAGGTGGAGCCGCCCGGGGACGGGGTGTTTCATCCCAAGGTCTGGGTGCTGCGCTTCCGCCCGGACGAGGGGGTGCCCGAACCGCCGCTGCTACGGGTGGCGATCCTGTCGCGGAACGTGACCGATGATCGCTCCTGGGATCTCTCGCTGCAGCTCGATGGCGAGCTGGGTGAGGAAAGCATCGAGGCGAACCGGCCGCTGGCGCGGCTGCTGGAGAGCCTGCCGGGACTGGCCACGCGCGAGGTCGATGCGGACCGGCGGGCGCAGGCTCGGGGGCTGGCGCGGGATCTGATGGCTTGCAAGTTCGCGTTGCCCCCTGGTGCCGAGAGCCTCGAGTTTGCGGTTCCGGGCCTGCCGGGCATGCGCTGGGAACCGGAGGCGAGCGATCGCCTGGCGGTGATCTCGCCGTTTCTGAAGGATGCCGCGCTCGGCCGGCTGGCCGGCGCCAGTGGCGGTCCGGTGGCGCTGATTTCGCGTCCGGAGGAGCTGGAGCAGGTTTCGCCGGATGTCTGCGGCGGCTTCGGTGGCTGTTACGTGCTGCACGAGGCGGCCGAGACCGAGGACAACGAGGGCGAGATCGACCACGACACCCACGGGCTGCACGCCAAGGCATGGATCAGCGAACGGGGTACTCGCACGTCGATCACGCTGGGATCGGCCAACGTGACGGATGCGGCGTTGCTGGCGCAGCACAACCTGGAGGTGATTGCGACCCTGAAAGGCCCTCGGCGCAAACTGGGTGGCATCGACGACCTGCTGGGCGAAAAGGGCCTGGGCGGCGTGTTGCAGCGCTGGGAACCTGGGGAGCGAGCGGAGCCCGAGGCTGCAGAACTCGTGAGGGCGCGCGAGCGGCTGGAGCGGGCGCGTACCGAGCTTGCGCGGGGTGGGTTGCGGGTGGTTTGCGAGGCCGGTAATTCGGAGGATATGTGGCGGTGGTGGCTGGTCGGGCAGGTGGAGCTGCCGGAGTCGGTGAATTGCCGCGTTTGGCCGGTGAGCCGGTCACCCAGTGATGCGGTAGCGCTTGGGGAGGGCGGTGACACAGGGAGAAGCGAGTTGCCATATGGCGGCGTGGCCTACCTGACCGGGGTCATTGCCTTTGAGCTTACGGATCCGGCGGCGGACCACGCGCTGCGCTTTGCACTGAACCTGCCGATCGAGGGCTTGCCGGTAGAGGAGCGCGAGGCGGCCATCCTGCGTGCCGTGGTAGAGAATCGCGACGGGTTCCTGCGGTATCTGATGCTGCTACTGGCAAATGACGATGCCGCCGCTGGCGCCTTTATCCCGATGGCGGGAAGTGGACACGGGCACTGGCAAAGGGTGGTGCTGGACGAACTGCCGCTTCTGGAAGAGATGACCCGCTGCTACAGCCGCGAACCGGAGCGCCTGCGGGATATCGCGGAAATGATCGAGCGCCTGCAGGGGCGCCTCGGCACCTCTGACCTGGTGCCGCCGGAGTTCGAGGCGTTGTGGCGGACGTATCAGGAAGCGATGGAGCACCGCGATGGCCGGGATTGAGGGTTTCGATGCCCAGCCGGTGCTGGACGGGCTCAAGCCCTTTCAGCGCCGCACCGTGGATTACGCCTTCCAGCGGCTGTTCGACCCGGCCGGCAGCGGGCGCTTTCTGGTGGCCGACGAGGTTGGGCTGGGCAAGACGCTGGTGGCTCGGGGGGTGATCGCGCGCAGTCTGGAGGCGCTGAGCGGACAGGGCGAGCGCGTCGACATCATCTACGTGTGCTCGAACGCGGCGATTGCGCAGCAGAACATCCGCCGGATGAATGTGCTCGAGGACAACGAGTTTGCGCTGGCCAGCCGCTTGACCCTGTTGCCCGAGACGGTTCATCAGCTCAACCGGAATCCGGTCAATTTCATCAGCCTGACCCCGGGGACCACCTTCAACCTTCGCTCCAGCACGGGGATCGCGCGGGAGCGGGTGCTGCTGTTCCATCTGCTCGATGGGCTGGAAGGTCTGAGCTCGGCCGGTCTGAGCAAGGTGCTCCAGTGCAACGTCGGGGAACGCTGGCCGCAACTACTGAAAGAGGGGCCGGAGGAGATCGAGGCCGACCTGGCAGCCGCGTTTCTGGAGGATATGCGCCAGCAGACGGAATTGCTCGGAGAGCTGCGGCGACTGTGCGAGGTCTTTGAGGTACCAGAATCCGAGCGGCCGGCGGAGACGAATGCCGAGCGCAATGCCCTGGTGGGTCGGCTGCGCCGCAGGCTTGCTCGCGTCTGTCTGGATGCGCTGCGCCCATCGCTGGTGATCCTGGACGAGTTCCAGCGGTTTTCCGACCTGCTGAACGGGGAGACAGAAGAAGCCGAACTGGCCAATGACCTGTTCTCGCTGGAGGGTGCGCGGCTCCTGCTGCTGTCGGCAACTCCGTACCGGATGCTGAGCATGCACGGAGAGTCGGACGAAGATCATCACCAGAACTTCCTGGATACGGTGGGGTTCCTGTACGGCGACGAGCACGAGGTGGACGGCCTGCGTTGGGCACTGGAGACCTATCGCCGCGGCTGCCGGCAACTGGCAGAGGGCGATCACGAGGGTATTCAGCAGGCGCGTGAGGGTCTTCAATCGCGGTTGCTACGGGTGATGTGCAGAACGGAGCGCGTGGGCTTGACGCGCCGGCGCGATGCCATGCTTTCCGGGGACGAGCGCACCGTGGATCTGGCGCCCCTGGATCTCGAATACGCCCGGAACATCGATTCCACGGCGCATGCGGCGGGGTTGCCGGATGTCATCGAGTACTGGAAGTCGGTGCCGTACATGCTCAGCTACATGCGCGGCTATCAGATGCGCCGGGAGCTGGATGCCATTGCGACCAAGCCACCAAAGAAGCTTCGGCGGGCGATCGCGCGGGGGAAGGGGCTCAGTACGATCGACGTCAATCGCATTGAGGCCTATGAGCCGTTGGATATTCCGCACGCACGGATGCGCGGATTCATCGACGAAACCGTGGGTGCTGGTCTGTGGGAGCTTCTGTGGTTACCGCCTTCGCTGCCTTATACGAAGCTGGCTGGGCCTTGGGCGCGGGCAGGGGAGGTCACCAAACAGCTCGTGTTCTCGGCCTGGAATGCCGTGCCGGATGCGATTGCCACGCTGTGCTCGTACGAGGCGCAGGCGAGGGCGTTTGGCCAGGTGGGCGGGGATGTCGGGTACAGCAATACCTACGAGCGGGTCCGGCCACTGCTGCGATTTCAGACGGACGCGGATGGGCGCCTGACGGGAATGCCAGCCCTGGCCCGCATCATGCCGGCGCCTCGCCTGGCTCGCGAGGTGGATCCTTTGCATCTAGCCATCGCCTTTGGCAATGGTGAACCACCGGCCCTCGGCGTACTCCTTGTGGAGGCCACGCGGCGCTGTCGTGACCTGCTCGACGAACTGCCACAGGGGGACGAGTACGGGCGGGTCGACGAGCGCTGGTACTGGGCCGCGATCGCGATGCTGGAACGGGATGCGGGCCTGATCGAGTGGATGCAGGCGGCGAGTGGCTGGCCCGAGGCCATCCCCGAACAGGAAGGGGGCGAGCACTTTCGCGCCCATCGCGACCAGATGATCCAGGCCATGCGGGGGGAACTGGACCTGGGGCGGCGCCCGTCAGACCTTGCAGAAGTGCTGGCCCGGTTCGCGCTTGGAGGCCCCGGGGTTTGCGCGCTACGTGCACTGCGGCGGGTGGCTACGGATGTCGATTGGAACGATCCGGCATTGTTGCTGGGGGCCGCGCGGGTGGCCAACGGCTTTCGTACGCTGTTCAATCTGCCCGAGAGCGTGGTGCTGATCCAGAACCGGGATGAACAGCCCTACTGGCGGCAGGCACTGGACTATGCGGTGGAGGGCAATCTGCAGGCCGTCCTGGACGAACAGGTGCATGTGCTGCCGGAGCAACTGGGGAGGGTAGAGGCCCCCGCCGCCGAGCGCATCGATGCGGTTGCGCGCGCCGTGACGGAATCCTTATCCATGCGTTCGGCGCAGCTCAAGGTCGACGACGTGCGAGTGAATAAGCGCCGGGTGGAGGTTGCGGATCTCTCCATGCGTTGCAGGTTCGCACTGCGGTTTGGCGATATGCGCGATGACACTGGCGGCGCTGTCGCCCGTGCCGACTCCGTGCGGGCGGCGTTCAATTCGCCCTTTCGACCTTTTGTGCTGGCCAGCACCTCGGTCGGGCAGGAAGGCCTGGACTTCCATACCTGGTGTCACTCGGTGGTGCACTGGAACCTCCCGTCGAATCCGGTGGACATGGAACAGCGCGAGGGGCGCGTTCATCGCTACAAGGGCCACGCGGTGAGGAGGAACGTCGCCCAGCACATCGGCCTGGCCGCGCTTGCGGACTGGCAGGGGGAAGGAGACCCGTGGGCCCGTCTGTTCGAGTGCGCTGAAGCGACGGAGTTTGGCCAGCAATCCGACCTGGCACCGTGGTGGATCTACGAGGCCGGGGACGCACGCATCATGCGGCGGGTCCTGCTGTTGCCGCTGAGCCGAGACGTGGGGCGCCTCAAGCGCATGAAACGTCAGCTCGCGCTCTACCGCATGGTATTCGGTCAGCCGCGACAGGAAGACCTGATCGCCTATCTGGATCATGCCCTGCCGGAGGATGCGCCTGAGGACTGGCAGATTTCTTTGCTCCCGCCTGCTCTGCCAGGTTGAACCCGTGCGCATGCGTTTTGGGAAAGCGGATCAATGGACACCCTGACGTTGGCACCTCAGGTTCTCCCAGGCAAAGCGTGTCTTGCTACGGATAGAGCGGCGGCGAGCGCCGCGTTACAAAGGGCTTTGACAGGGGGCGGGGAGCGCGTAGAATACGCGGCTCGAAGACGACAGGCGCGTAGCTCAGTTGGTTAGAGCACCACCTTGACATGGTGGGGGTCGTTGGTTCGAGTCCAATCGCGCCTACCAGTATTTTGAGAAAGCGAGCCAGGGTCTCCCGGCTCGCTTTTTTGTTTTGGGGATACGGACCATGGAAAGGTTCGCAGGGTGGGTACATGCTTGCGGTATGGGTGCTTCGTTGGGGGCGGGTGTCGGACATCTGCGAATGAACGCGCGTACGTTGCTTCAGCCGCTGGTCGCGGCGTTGCTGCTGGCGTTTCTGGCGGCGTGTACACCGATGCAGCCGGCGTCGGACCGGGTGGACCGTACCCCGCAGGCGCCAGCGGTACAGGGCGAGCTGGCGACCTGGCTGGATACGCTGCCGGCGGTCGAGGAAGGGCAGACGGGGTTCCGGCTGCTGGATACCGGGGCGGAGGCCTTTCAGTGGCGGGTGCAGAGTGCGCGCAAGGCGCAGGAACGCATCCATATCCAGTACTACATCTGGCGCGATGACGTGGCCGGTCGCACGCTGCTCGGGGAGCTGCTGGATGCGGCGGACCGGGGCGTGGCGGTGTCGCTGTTGCTGGACGACATGGATTTGCGCGGCAGTGATGACCTGCTGGCCGCGGTCAATCAGCATCCCAATATCGAGGTTCGCGTGTTCAACCCGTTTCGTACGCGCCGGGGTGCTGTGCGCGCGGGGGTGGAGTTTGTTTTTCGTGGCAGCGACCTGAATCGCCGTATGCACAACAAGGCCTGGGTGGTCGACGGGCACCTGGCGATCATCGGCGGGCGCAACATCGGCGACGAGTACTTCGAAGTCAGCCCGTATTACAACTTCACGGATCTGGATCTGGTGATGGTCGGCCCGCTGGCGACGGAGGTCGATCATTCGTTCGTGGAGTACTGGAACAGCCGCGCGGCGATCGATCTGCGGCGGATGCGTCGGGTGGAGCAGGACCCGGAGAAGCTCGCGCGCCACCGGGATAAGCTCGACGCCTGGCTGGCCGAGCACCAGGAACATCCGCTGCTGACACTGGAGCCACTGAATGGTGTGCCTCTCGCCGAGCCGATTGATGATGCCGGGGCTTACACCTGGACGGACCAGGCCAAGCTGGTCGTGGATGACGTTGGCAAGGCCAAGGGCTACGAGCATATCCGGGACGGGGTCGCCGAGGCGGTGGCACGGCGACTGGATGCGGTCGAGCACGAGTTGTTGATGATATCGCCGTATTTTGTGCCGCGGCGGGATGGCACGGCGCAGCTGATCGCGATGCGTGAGCGGGGCGTGCGGGTGAGTGTGCTGACAAACTCCCTGGCGGCGAACGACGTGGCCTTTACCCACAGCGGCTACTCGCGCCGCCGTCCCGCATTGCTGGAGGCCGGGGTGGAGCTACACGAGTTGCGCCCGACTGCGCTGCCGCCACGCGCAGCCGCGGATCGCGAGATGGGGATTGGCTCCTCGCATGCGAGCCTGCATACCAAGGCGCTGATCATCGATCGCGAGGAGGGGTTTGTCGGCTCGTTCAATCTGGACCCGCGCTCGCGCTATACCAACACCGAACTGGGCGTGTTCCTGCGCGAGCCGGAGATCGTGCAGGAGCTGCTGGAGCTGTACGAGCACAGCACCCGGCCGGAGCTGGCGTATCAGGTTCGGCTGGACGACGAGGGCTGGCCGATCTGGACGGACGACGAGGGCACGCTTTACCGCACGGATCCGAAGGCGGGCATCTGGCGGCGCTTCTTGTCCGGGATTACGCGACTGGCGCCAGTGGAGCCGCTCCTGTAAACAGGGGCCTGTCTTGCCGTTCACTATAGGAGTTGTCATGTCCAGAAAAGCACTCTCGCTTCTCGCCCTGCCGTTGGCCGCGCTGATCTCCACCGCCGGCGCCGATGAAGGCGAAATCCAGCGCATCCTGGAGGCCAAGGAGGCGGCCTGGGAGGCCGGTGATGGCGAGGCCTGGGCGCGGGACTATCAGGAAGACGCGGGGCTCGTGAACCTGTTCGGTACGCGCTTTGATGATCGTGCGACGAATGCCAAGCGGCATACCGAGGTCCTGCAAGGGCCGTTTGCCGGTACCTCGTTAAGCGTGGATGTCGAGGATATTTCGATGCTGAGCGAAGACACGGCGTTTGCCGAGGCCGTGCTGCGGGTATCGGACATCGAATCCATGCCGGCCGGGCTGCCGGATCGCGGCGATGGCGTGCTGTACACCCGCATGAGCTTTCTGCTCGAGCGGGATGATCACCACGGCTGGCAGATCCGGTTCGGGCATAACACGGTCGTGCATCCGTAGGGCTGTAGTGTCAGGGGGGTTACATGGAATGTAAGGCATGCGGGCGGGACAACCCGCCCGAGGCGCGCTACTGCAATGGCTGTGGAGCGGATCTGGTCGAGGTGGCTGCAGCGTCGCCGGCGCACGCCGGGCCGCCGGAGGATCGCGCCGCCTTTGGCGGGTTCTGGCGGCGTGTGCTGGCCACCCTGGTCGACATGGTGGTGATCGGGGTGCCGCAGATCGTGGCGCAGATGGTGATCAGCCCGGAGACGATGGCACCCAAGGGGCCGGAGCCCGAGCTGATGGCGGCCGATATCGTCTGGATGCTGATCAACATCCTGGTGGCCTGGCTGTACTGGGCGGGGATGCACAGCTCCCGCTACCAGGCGACGGTCGGCAAGATGGCGGTGGGGCTGCGTGTGGTCGACTATCACGGCGAGCGCATTACCTTCATGCGCGCGACAGGACGCTATCTCGCGGAGATCCTTTCGGGCCTGCTGTTCGGCATCGGCTACCTGATGGTGGCGTTTACTCGCCGCCGCCAGGGGCTGCACGACCTGATCGCGGAGACGTTCGTCGTGCGCAAGGAGTGGCTGAACTAGGCCACCGCTGCGGTTGTAACGGCAGCGACGGTTTGTGAACCGCTCCCGGGCGTTGGGAGTCCGTATGGAAGAACCCCGAGTGGGGAACTAGTCTCCAACGGAAATCCATACGGGTACCCCCGCCCAAGGAGCAGAGATGAAAATCGACACACTGATCGAGACGGCCGAGGCCATGGTGGCCCCCGGCAAGGGCATTATTGCCATCGACGAATCCACCAGCACGATTGCCAAGCGATTCGAAGCGGTGGGCGTGGAGAACACCGAGGAGAATCGCCGAACCTACCGCGAGCTCCTGCTCACCACACCGAAGCTGAACGAATACATCTCCGGCGCCATCCTCTACGACGAGACCCTTCGCCAGTCCACGCGCGACGGCAAGCCGTTTGTGGATGTGATGCGCGAGGCGGGCATCCTGCCCGGCATCAAGGTGGATACGGGCGCCAAGGACCTGGCGGGGTTCCCCGGCGAGAAGGTTACCGAGGGCCTGGACGGGCTGCGCGAGCGCCTGCAGGAATACGCGCGGATGGGTGCGAAGTTCGCCAAGTGGCGCGCCGTGATCACTATCGGCGAGACCATGCCCACCGATACCTGCATCGAGGCCAATGCGCATGCGCTGGCCCGGTATGCGGCGCTTTGCCAGGAGCAGGGGCTGGTGCCGATCGTGGAGCCCGAGGTGCTGATGGACGGCGATCACGACATCGAGACCTGCTATGGCGTAACAGAGGCAACGCAGCGGGCGGTGTTCAGCGCGCTGTACGAGCATCACGTGTTGCTGGAAGGCACGATCCTGAAGGCCAGCATGGTGATCCCCGGCAAGGACTGCCCGGAGCAGGTGGGTGTGGACGATGTCGCCCACGCAACGCTTCGCTGCCTTGCCTCCGCGGTGCCCGCAATCCTCCCCGGTATTGTGTTCCTGTCGGGCGGGCAGAGCGACGCGGATGCAACTGCGCACCTGGATGCAATGAATCGCATTGGGGGCACGCCCTGGCCGCTCTCGTTCTCCTACGGCCGCGGCATGCAGCAGGCCGCGATGAAGCTGTGGGGCGAGGACATGCAGGCGAATTTCGAGAGCGCGCAGAAGACGGTATACGAGCGTGCCCGCGACAATGGCCTGGCCGCGGAGGGCAAGTACGCGGCCTAGGGCGTGCGGGTCACGATGGGCGGGTGCAACCTGGAACCTGCGGCGTAGTTGATCTGAATCAATTCCCGCCGGGTTCCAGGTTCATAGACTGTAGCTGCCGGGCATGGGTCGGTCGGCGAGGGCACAAGGATCAGCGCTGTCGGCGCCGTGCCCCCGTATCGATTCCTCCGGCGGTGTATGTCGCGTCTTGGCCTGTTACCCCCAGGGTGACAGGCCTTTTTTGTGACCTGCGTTGTGGCTCTGGCAGGCTCCCGGAGCATTTTTTTGTCAGCGCAGATCGGATTGGAATGGGTTCGATTTTTATACGATCCCGCGCGAACTCGCGGTAACTCCGGTAGGCTGCGCACCCGATGACGACCAGGCCGATGGAACAAAATTGGCCAAAGCACGTCCGGAATAACCGGGAAGAGGACCGGAACAGGTCCAGCTAGAAATTGCGGTTTATCCAATTCAAACCACCAATAGGAGCCAGTCAATGAATCTGACTCGGAGAGAATTCCTGCAGGCCATGGCCGTGGCGAGCGCCGCCGGCTTCTCGATGAATGCCTGGGCCGGCGAGAAGGGATCGTGGAAGCCCCTGAGCAGCGAGATGTACGACATCCCGAAATTCGGCAATGTCTCGTTCATGCACTACACCGACTGCCACGCGCAGCTGAAGCCGATCTACTTCCGCGAGCCGAACGTGAACATTGGCGTGGGCGACATGAAGGGCAAGCCGCCGGTGCTGGTGGGCAACGAGCTGCTCGAGTGGTTCGGTATCAAGCCCGGTACGCCGATGGCGCATGCCATCACCCATCTCGACTACGTTGACGCGGCGGAGAAGTACGGCCGCATGGGTGGTTTCTCGCACCTTTCCACGCTGGTCAAGAAGTTGCGCGCTGACCGGCCGAACTCGTTGATGCTGGACGGCGGCGATACCTGGCATGGTTCTGCGGTGTCCCTGTGGGATGACGGTCAGGACATGGTCGATGCCCAGAAGCTGCTGGGTGTGGACATCATGGTCGGCCACTGGGAGTTCACCTTCGGTGACGAGCGCGTGATGGAGATCGTCGAGAACGACTTCAAGCCGAACGGCATCGACTTCTTGGCGCAGAACATCGAGGACCGCGACTGGGGCGACCCGGTGTTCGAGCCCTACACCATCCGCGAGATGAACGGTGTGCCGGTGGCGGTGATTGGTCAGGCCTTCCCGTACACCTCGGTGGCCAACCCGAGCTACATGTTCCCGGACTGGAGCTTCGGCATCCGCGACGAGCACATGCAGCGCATGATCAACGAGTGCCGCGAGAAGGGCGCGAAGGTGGTCGCGATCCTGTCGCACAACGGCATGGTCACGGACATGGAAATGGCCCGCAACCTGGAAGGCGTGGACGTGATCATGGGTGGTCATACCCACGACCCGATCCCCGGTGCGGTCGAGATCGAAAACGCCGGTGGCGACATCACGCTGGTGACCAACGCTGGTTCGAACGGCAAGTTCCTGGGCCTGCTGGACCTGGATGTCGGCGAGAGCGGCGTGCGCGACTACAAGTTCCACATGCTGCCGGTGTTCTCCAACCTGCTGGACGCCGATCCAGAGATGGAAGAGCACGTGAAGAAGGTTCACGAGCCTTACCAGGACAAGCTGAACGAAGAGCTCGCGGTGACCGACGGCGTGCTGTACCGCCGTGGCAACTTCAACGGGACCTTTGACGAGGTGATCCTGGATGCACTGCGCGAGAAGCTGGATGCCGAGGTGGCCCTGTCGCCGGGCTTCCGCTGGGGTGTGAGTGTCCTGCCGGGTCAGCCGATCACCTTCGAGGAGGTGATGAGCCAGACCGTGACCACGTACTCCGAGGTCCAGCGTAACGAGATGACCGGCGAACAGCTGAAGAACACGCTGGAAGACGTGGCCAACTCGATCTTCAACCAGAACCCGTATCACCACCGCGGTGGCGACATGGTCCGTACGGGCGGGATCAAGTACACGATTGATCCGCACGAGTCCATGGGTTCGCGTATCAGCGACCTGGAGATCAATGGCGAACCGATCGACATGGACAAGAACTATGTCGTGGCCGGCTGGGCGAACGTGCACGAGCCCCTGGATTCCGAGCCGGTCTGGGAACTGGTCGCGGACTATCTGCGCGAGAAGGGTACGGTCGAGGTCAGCAAGCCCTATCTGCCGAAGATGAAGAACGTCGAAGGCGATCCGGGCCTGGAGGTCTAAACCCGACCGTGGATTGGTGACCCGGATGTTCGGTCCGGTTACCCTCGAAGCCGCCTCACCCCTCTCGGGTGTGGCGGCTTTTTTCATGGAGGAGACATGGTGGCGATCGAGGCGACGGCGTCCGAACTGCTGTTTTACTGCCGTCCGGGTTTCGAGCCCGACCTGATTGCCGAGCTGACGGAGCGGGCGTCGGAGGCGGGTATGGCCGCCTATCCGCGCGCGAAGCCCGATACCGGATTTGTACGCTTTGTCCCGGCGGATGGCGATCTTGTGGGGCTGGCCGCGGCACTGCCGCTGGATGAATTGATTTTTGCCCGGCAGCGGCTGGTGGCGCTGCACCCACTGGAACGGCTGAGCCGAGAGGATCGAGTGACGCCGATCCTGGATCAGCTGCAGTTGACGGGGATCTGTTTCGACTCGCTGTGGCACGAGTGCCCGGACACCAACGACGGCCAGTCACTGGTTCGGCTGGCGCGCGCCCTGGATCGACCCTTGCAGGCCGTGTTGCGCAAGCGCGGCCTGCTGGTCCCGGATGCGGCCGGGTTGCGGGCGCACCTGTTCTGGTCCGCTGGCGACCGGGTACAGATTGCGTTCTCCCGGCCGGGAGAACGCAGCGACTGGCCGGAGGGCAAGCCGCGCCTGCGGGCGGCATCCGATGCGCCCAGCCGCTCCGCGCTGAAGCTGGAAGAGGCCTGGCACACATTTATCCCGGCGGAGCAGTGGCCGGAGCGACTGGCCGAGGGCATGCAGGCCGCGGATCTGGGGGCCGCTCCGGGCGGCTGGACCTGGCAGCTGGTGCGGCGCGGGATGCATGTGCATGCCGTGGACAACGGACCGATGGACGAGCGGCTGATGGCGACGACCCAGGTGGAGCATCACCGCGAGGATGCCTTTGTCTGGGAACCGCCGAATCCGGTGATCTGGCTGGTCTGCGATATCGTGGACAAGCCGGCACGTGTTGCGGCCCGCATGGGGGACTGGCTGGAAAGACAGTGGTGCCGCGAGGCGATCTTCAACCTGAAACTGCCGATGAAGAAACGCTGGCAGACCGTGCGGGACTGTCTGGAACACCTGGATGAACGGCTGAGCGACGCGGGGCTGGCTTATGAGGTCCGGGCACGACAGCTGTATCACGATCGGGAGGAGGTCACCGTGCATATTCGTCTGGTCGGGGAACCCTTGGCGCGGTAGACTGTCTGTGTACTGTAAGGGGGCGACTTGGATTCGACGCGGGTCGCGAAACCTGAGGTGCATGCCGAGGATGTGGTGAGCCTCGTAAAAATCACTGCAAAAAAATAGTTGCCAACGACGACAACTACGCACTCGCCGCTTAAAAACCGGTAGATGCCGTCCGACTGGAGCCGTGCTTGTGCGTCCAGTATCGGGCGTCGACTCTCACAAGCTCGTGGTGACGCGCGCCCGGCGTGGATCCATTAAAACTAAACCGGGATCGCCAGTTGTTTTCCCTGCCTGTCGGGTAGCGGCTGGTTAAACTCAAAGACAGAATAAGCATGTAGAGCCGAAGGCGGAGGGCCTGCGGACGCGGGTTCGATTCCCGCCGCCTCCACCAGACAAGCAAGAAAATCAGGTAGTTAGGCGCGCAATAGGGCGCTGTCTACCTACCTGACTACCTTCCCCAGAAGTGCCATCCTTCGGTCTTCCCTGTTCCCAACGACAGGAGAAAGACCATGAACAACTTCAACTCGCAGACCTTCGCCAGAACCCCGCCCGAGTTCGACCGCTTCTATGTCGTCCAGGACCGCGACTTGCCCGATGGGCGCCGTTTGCTCGGTGATATCGTGGCCGGCCCATTTCCCACGCGAGACCAGGCCAAGGCCGCGCTGAGGGATCGTCGCGAGTCGGGCGCCTACGTCGCCCGCTGGACGGATGAAAGGGCCCCGCTCTCGATTGAGGAACGCCGCAGCCTGCGGTGATCGCCCGTTTCACAGGCCACAGGAGACAGACCATGACCGAAAACACCCCAATGACCGCCCAGGAGCTCAGCGAACTGGCGGACGATACCATCCGCCGGATCGACTCCATGCGCTCGCTTTGCACGAAGATCATCGTCGAAGGCGAACAGGACAACCCCGATATCCCGCTGTGGGATCTGGTGTCCGAGAGTTTCGACATGACCAAGAAGACGGTGGCCGCGCTGCAGAACGGCATCGGGACGTAAACGGAACCGTCATCGACACCACGCCCGGCCATGCGCCGGGCTTTCTTTTGCTAGGCTCTAGGTTTGCGCCTACGCACAAGGAAGTGCCGCCATGCCCTCATTTGTCCGCAGGCTGAACGAATCCCTACGGGTCGGAAACGAGGTGCGCGTCGTGATCCTCGAGACGAACGGGAAACAGGTCCGCATCGGAATCGAAGCGCCCCGGGATACGCAGATCCTGCGCGCCGAACTGGCTCCACCTGCCGACCATGTAGCGCCGGAAAGCTCTGCTACCCTCGAACCTGTATCACCACGGACGCCAGGAGGGCGCGAGTGACACCCAAGCACCTCAAGATACAAACGCTGCTCGCTTTCCTGCTCACGCTCTACGGCATCCTGCATCTGTGGTCCGTCGAACCCGATCCGGTGATGGGCGGTTACTCGCTGTTCGACGTGTGGCCGGTTCTGGTTGGCGGGGTGTGGCTCATTGGGGCACTGTTCGCGGTGTGGTGGAAAGCCGGTAGGTAGGCGGTCCCAGCGCGGTACAATGCCCGCATGGTCGAGGGAAACGTCAAAGACACGCGCATCGTCCTGGATCAGTGGGGGCACTGGTGGCGTGCCCGCGAGGCCCGCGAGTCGAATACGCACCCATCACGCCAGTCGATCGCAGCCGAAGCCATGCAGATCGCCCGGGTAGGCGCTCGCGTTCACGCGACACGCGGGAAAGACGCTGACAGCATCCAACCCCCGTTCTGGATCGCAGAAATCGACCAGGCCGTCGACCAGCTCCCCCAGGCCCAACGGGCCGCCTTGGTCGCCTTCTATCTCCGACGCACCATGCGCAGACGAAATCCGGCCCTCCTACGGGCTGAAATGGCCCTCAGCACGTAAAACGCCCCCGCAGATCGTCTGCAGGGGCGCACCGACCACGCCAGCGCTCGTTCTGGCCGCCGGGTCTGGGTTTGGGCAGGAAGCCCGGCCCCAGCACCACGGGTGGTGGATTACTCGCCGAACGAACCCTTCACCAGAGCGGAAGGCCGCACCACGGTGACCGTGGATCGCATTTCCGCGCGGACCGTGACCAGGTTGCGTTGCACGTTGTCTTCGTCCTGCTCGAACATCTCGACAGCCGGAGACATGCGGTCCCACAGAATCGCGGCGGCGGTAAAGTCGCCCACCAGGAACTCGCCAGACGGCATGCTGTTGGTCGGGACCACCGGCACCCCCCAAAGCTGCGGCGGGGTCGCGGCGCGCGGGCTGGTGAACAGGTAGCGGCTCTCGTCATCCTTCAGCCGCACGATCTCGGACCAGTCCCCCGGGTTCATCAGGATCGCGGTAGCCGACCAGTCGGCCAGCTCGAGCTGTTCTATCGCCCGGCGGATCACATCCGTTTTCGGGGCGCCCGTTACGTCCAGGTTGAAGCTGGTGGCGTTCTCCAGGAGACCGCTCATGTTCGAGCCCGAGCCGTTGCCGGTCACGATCTGCGATTCCTCGGCCAGCTGGACGCCGTAGCGCAGGCGCCGGTCCAGGAACTTGGTCAGGGCCGGCTGGTCGTCCAGCACCTGCTTGGACACTTTCTGCCAGTGCGCCACCGTCACCACGCTGGCCTCGACCAGATCGAAGGTCAGATCGGTTTCCGCCTTCTCGGCACCTTCACCGGCCTGCGGGGCCGCGTTGTTGGTGAACGCGAGCTCGCGCGTGACTTCGATGCGGTTCGAGGTCGTG
>NZ_KB912059.1:344755-435962 GCF_000383695.1 Thioalkalivibrio sp. ALJ15 | reverse complement strand
CCAGCACGTCAGCCGCGCCGCAGCCGGCCCAGCACTTCACCAGGACGGTGCCGTCATCGGTCTCGCGAACGCTCAGGCTCGGGTGTCGGTCCCCATGGGCGGGGCAGCACGCGAGCCAGCGCCCGGGGCCGGTGGTCTTCACTTTCTCGAGACGATCCAGGAGACGTTCGACCGGGGCGCTCATCGCTCACCCCCTAGCGCGGCCCTGAGTGCGCGCAGGAAGCGCAGAATCGCACGGCGGCGGGCAGGGCCACGGGAATGCATGCCGATGATGTAGGCGCGGATCTCCGCGATGCGAAAGAGATCGTCGCTGCTATACTGCCGGTAGAGTGCTTCGCCGTGCTCTGCTACTGCGCCCCGTGCCTCCCCCCTGGCCGGGGCGCTTCCTTTTTCGCCCCTCATGCCGCACCTTCCTGGCTTCGGGCGGCCTCCCACGCTTCTACATCAGAGGATCGCCAGCGGGTCACGCCGCGCTGCAGGCGCACAGGGGCAGGGAAGTTTCCGCGTTCGACCCATCGCCATGGGGTGGTGCGATGGACGCGATACCGGGCAGCCAGGTCCCGGTCGGTCAGGTAGGTATCGCTCGCCATTTTCTTCTGCACTCCGTCGGTATTGGTGACGTGTGCAGGTTCCCAAGGCTAGGAGAGGGTAAAAACGCCGTAGCTAGTTACGGTGCCTTTTTCGGGCGCCCGCGTTTGGGCTCGGGTATCTCACACCATGGCATGCCGGCCAACTCCTTGAGCCAGGAAACGACTGTGCTGCGCTTGATCGTGTGGTTTGGCCTGTGTGCGTCGAGTGCTTGCATACCAAGATCAACCGCGCCCGAGAAACCCAGGCGCATACGCTCGGCTTCAAAAAAAGCCTCTAGGGCAACACCGATCATCTCCTGCTGGTGTCGCGATCGAGTAGAACCACCGCGCTTTCGGGCCGACTGTGCGGCCAAGGCGTCAAGTACGCCGTCGAGGTCGGTTCCTAGTGCTTCCAGAATCGTGGTGTCGTACTCGGCGAGAAGCGCCTTTAGGGCATCGCGTGCGCGCTGGTCTATTGCGGGATCGTGGACAGACTCGAATCCCGCGCGGCGCATTGACTGGTCCACTGTTCTGTGAACCCGCTCGAGGATCTCGGGAGTGTAGTTCTCCGGGTACTTCAGACGCAGCCAGCGATCGACAATACCCATATCCATGCTCATGCCCGGCCCTCCCAGATGGGGGTCACGGTGCCGGCATCCGGCACCCCCTCGCGCAGGAACGCCGCCCAATCGGCCATCATCTCGGCCCGCTGCGGTAGTAGCTCATCTCGGGCGTAGGCGGCCCGCGTGGCGTCGCTGTTCACATGCGCCAGCGCCAGCTCGGAAACCTCGTCAGCGTAATCGGTACACGACCGCGCCCAGTCCTTGAAGCTCGACCGGAACCCGTGCGGGGTCGCGTCCACCTCCATGCGCCTGCATACGGCGCTCACGCTCATATCTGACAGCATCCCGCCGCGCGGGGCGGTGAACACAAGGTTCGAGCCCGCAAAGCGGGGCAGGGCGTCCAGGAGTGCCATGGCATCCTCGGAAAGTGGCACACGGTGAACCTTGCCGGCCTTGATGCGATCAGCCGGAACGGTCCAGACGCGTGACTCGAGGTCGATTTCGTCCCAAGTCGCGCCGCGGACCTCGCCGGATCGCGCCGCCGTCAGGATGATGAACTCGAGCGCGCGTGCGCCCATGCCCTCCCGGTCTCGCAGGGCCGTCATGAACGCGGGAACGTCCTTCCATGGTAGGGCGCGCTGGTGCTTCACCTTGCGGATCCGTTTCGGCGCCGGCAGGGTCACGTCCAGGTTGCCTTTCCATCGGGCGGGGTTGTCACCTTCGCGGTAGCCGGAGACTGTGGCCCAGTTCAACACCGCCTCGATCCGCTGGCGCACACGGGTGGCGGTTTCGGTCTTGTCCTTCCAGATCGGGTCCAGCACCGATTTCACGTGCGCGAGCTCGATTGAAGAGACGGGAACTCTGCCCATGGTCGGAAACGCGTAATGCTCTAGCGATCGGAGCCAGTCGGTACGGTGCTTGGCGTTGCGGAACTCGTCTTGCTTCGCGGCATGACATTGGCGGGCCGCCTCCGCGAACGTCAGGCGCTTGGCATCCTCGGCGCGCCTGGCGGCCTCAGTGGCCTGACGCTCTGCGATCGGGTCGATACCTCGCCACACCTGATCCAAGAGCTCACGCGCGCGGTCGCGCGCCTGTGCGAGGGGTACAGCAGGGTAGGAGCCGAGCCCGAAGTGCCTGCGCTTGCCCGTGACCGTCACGCGCAGAACCCATCCACGCGCCCCGGTGTCGGTGATACGGTGCAGAAGCCCTGGCGGGTTGCCCACGGCATGGAACCCGGGTCGGTCCAGCCGCTTGACCTCGAGTGCTGTCAGCTCCTTCGCCCGCTTGGGCATGGGCACCCCGCAGAGTTATGTAGACGCTTTTGGTTTTTCGGCGGACGGTTTTCTTGTCTGCCTACTCGTCTACCAAAAAACCTTGCGTTTGGATGCTACAGGGTGCTACGGTTGAATACAAGGGATCGACCGAAGGATTCCGAAAACGCTTCTATGTCAGGGGCTTGTGGTGAGGATTGCGACTGATTTCGACACCGGAGCTGTAGTCGCCGCCTCCACCAAATTAGCCAGTCCAATCAAGCGCCTTCGGGCGCTTTTTTGTTGGGGAGCCGGGTATGGCCGTGCATCAGGACAGCTTTCGCGTACGCACCGAGGGGCGGGGCACGATCAACATCACGCGCCAGATCGACGAGATCGTGGCCGCCAGCGGGATCACTACCGGTACCTGCCATGTCTTTCAGCACCACACCAGTGCCTCGTTGCTGGTGACCGAGAACGCCGATCCCGATGTCCGTCATGACCTGGAGACCCTGATCGCGCGCATGGCACCGGACGCCGATCCAGCCTACCGGCATGACATGGAAGGCGACGACGACATGGCCGCCCATGCCCGCGCGATGCTGACCCACAATGACCTGACCGTCCCGGTCGGCCGCGGCCGGCTGGTCCTGGGTACCTGGCAGGGCCTGTTTCTGTGGGAGCACCGCTACGCCGCCCACACGCGCACGCTGACCGTAACGGTCCACGGAGAGTGATCCAGTAGGCGGGCGGCGGTCCCGGCCCGGCGCCGGGTCCGGTACAATGCGCAGCCTTTGTCATCTCCGGGTATCGAGGAAGCGCAATGCGGTTTGTGGAAGGGGGTATCGCCGTCTCGCCATTTCGGTTGCAGGCACTGGAAGCCGGCCTGCGGGCGAGTGTCCCTGACGCGGGTCCGCTCGCGGCGCGGTTTGTGTATTTCATCGAGCCCCGGCGCCGCCTGACGGCGGAAGAAGACGCGATCCTGGACCGCCTGTTGTCCGAGGGCGAGGCCTGGCGCGCGCCGGACTTCGAGATCCAGCGCGAACTGGTGGTGATCCCGCGGTTCGGCACGATCAGCCCGTGGTCGTCCAAGGCCACCGAGATCGCACACCATGCCGGCCTCGAGGAGGCCGTCGTGCGGATCGAGCGCGGCATCCACTGGCAGATCGGCGGGCAGGGGGCCAAAGGCGCGGCCCTCGAGGCGCTCGGCGATGTCCTGCACGACCGGATGACCGAGACCGTGATCGAGGATCCGGCGGAGGCCGCGCGGCTGTTCCAGACCGAGACGCCGCGCTCGCTGGGCCGTGTAGAGCTGGGCGATGACCCGCGCCGGGCGCTGGAAGCCGCCAATGTCGATCTGGGGTTGGCGCTCTCGCCGGACGAGATCGAATATCTCGCGGATGGGTACGCGGCGCTCGGGCGCGCGCCCACCGACGCCGAACTGATGATGTTCGCCCAGGCGAACTCCGAACACTGCCGCCACAAGATCTTCAACGCCGCCTGGATCCTGGATGGCGAGGCGGACGAACGCACGCTGTTCGGGATGATCCGCAGTACCCACCAGAAACATCCGGAGCGTGTGCTGTCGGCCTACAGCGACAATGCCTCGGTGATCGCCGGGCATGCGGGCATCCGCCTGATGCCGGATGCGATCACTGGCGAGTATCAGCGCGAATCGCTGGATCTGCCGATCCTGATGAAGGTGGAAACCCACAACCACCCGACCGCGATCTCGCCGTTCCCGGGTGCCGCCACAGGCTCGGGCGGCGAGATCCGCGACGAGGGGGCCACCGGACAGGGCTCCAAGCCCAAGGTGGGGCTGACCGGCTTTACCGTCTCCAATCTCCAGATCCCGGAGTTGCCGCAGCCGTGGGAGCATGATTTTGGCCGGCCGCAACGGATCGAGAGCGCGCGCCAGATCATGCTGGACGGCCCGATCGGCGCCGCTGCGTTCAACAACGAATTCGGCCGCCCGGCGCTGGCGGGATACTTCCGCACCTTCGAGATGGCCCTGCCGCGCCCGGACGGGAGCGAGGCCCTGTACGGCTACCACAAGCCGATCATGCTGGCCGGCGGCCTGGGATCGATCCGCGGCGAACATGTGCACAAGCAGGATGTACCCCCGGGTACGCCGATCGTGGTGCTGGGCGGCCCGGCGATGCTGATCGGCCTGGGTGGCGGGGCGGCGTCGTCAATGGCCAGCGGCGCCAGCGCCGAGCAGCTTGATTTCGCCTCGGTGCAGCGGGGCAATCCGGAGATGGAACGGCGCTGTCAGGAGGTGATCGATCGCTGCACCGCGCTGGGGGTGCAGAACCCGATCCGTTCGATCCATGACGTGGGTGCGGGTGGCCTGTCCAACGCCATTCCCGAGATTCTCGACGATGCCGGGCGGGGCGGCGTGATCGAGATGCGGGAGGTCCCGACCGCCGAGCCGGGCCTGTCGCCGATGGAACTGTGGTGCAACGAGGCGCAGGAACGCTACGTGCTGGCCGTGGACGACGGCCGTCTGGAGACCTTCCGCATGCTGGCCGAGCGCGAGCGGGCGCCGTTCGCGGTGGTCGGCCGCGCCACCGAGGAAGGCCACCTGAAGGTCGAGGACCGGCTGTTCCACGAGCCGCCCGTGGACATGCCGATGGGCATGCTGCTCGGCAAGACGCCGCGCATGACGCGCGAGGACCGTCGCACGGCACCGCCGGCTACCGACTTTGACGCGGTCGCTTGCCCGCTGGATGAGGCGGTCCGCCGCGTGCTGCAGGTACCTGCGGTAGCGGCCAAGCACTTCCTGATCACGATCGGTGATCGCAGCGTGGGCGGCCTGGTCGCGCGCGACCAGATGGTGGGCCCGTGGCAGGTGCCGGTGGCCGACTGCGCGGTCACGCTGACCGACTTCGAGGGCTATACCGGCGAGGCGATGGCCATGGGCGAGCGCACGCCGCTGGCGATCCTCTCCGGCCCCGCCTCGGGGCGCATGGCCATTGGCGAGGTCGTGACCAATATGGCCGCCGCCGATATCGACAGTACCGAGATGATTCGGCTGTCGGCCAACTGGATGGCCGCCGCCGGTGTCTCCGGCGAGGACGCCAACCTGTTCGATACCGTGCGCGCGGTGGCCGAGGATGTCTGCCCGGGCCTGGGCATTTCCATCCCGGTGGGCAAGGATTCGCTGTCGATGCGTACGGTCTGGGAGACCGCCGAGGGCGAGGCGCGGGACATGTACTCGCCGGTCTCGCTGATTGTCTCGGGCTTTGCCCCGGTCGCCGACGTCCGGCGCAGCGTGACGCCCGAGCTGAATCCGGGTGCGGACTCGACCCTGTGGCTCATTGACCTGGGCGAGGGGAACACGCGCATGGGCGGCTCGGCGCTGGCCCAGGCCTGGGGGCATATCGGGTGCGAGACACCGGATCTGGTCGATGTGGCGCGCCTGCGCGGCTTCTTTGACGTGATCACGGGGCTGCGCCGCAAGGATCTGCTGGCCGCGTACCACGATCGGTCCGATGGCGGCCTGTTCACGACGCTTGCGGAGATGGCCTTCGCCGGTCGTTGCGGGCTGGAGGTCACGGTGCCCGACGACCACCGCGCTCAGGAGTGGTTGTTCAACGAGGAGCTGGGTGCGGTCGTGCAGCTGGCCCCGGGGGCCGAGGCGGCGCTGCGTGACGGGCTGAACGCCGTGGGCCTGGGCGCGCACCTGCACCGGGTCGCGACCGTGCGCGCGGATGACCGCGTGCTCGTGCGCCAGGGACCGAAGGATTTGCTGGAGACCACGCGGGCGCAGTTGCAGGGCGACTGGCAGGCAACCTCGGCCGCGATGCAGCGGCTGCGCGACGACCCGGAGTGTGCCGAAGAGGAGTTCTCGCGTGTCGACAACGATGGCGGCCTGACCGCGCGCCTGGGGTTCGACCCGGCGGAGGATATCGCCGCGCCCATGATCGCGACCGGCGAGCGGCCGCGCGTGGCGATTCTGCGCGAGCAGGGGGTGAACGGCCAGCTGGAGATGGCGGCGGCATTCGAGCGTGCGGGGTTTCAGCCGGTGGATGTCCACATGACGGACCTGCTCTCTGGACGGAGGGCGCTGGACGAGATGCAGGGCCTCGCTGTCTGTGGAGGATTTTCCTACGGGGATGTGCTCGGCGCCGGGGGCGGCTGGGCCCAGACCATCCTGAACCACGCGGCGTTGCGCGATCAGTTTCAGGCCTTCTTCGACCGCGCCGACAGCTTTACGCTCGGGGTCTGCAATGGCTGCCAGATGCTGTCCCATCTGGCCCCGCTGATTCCCGGAGCGGATCACTGGCCGCGCTTTGTGCGTAATCGCTCGGAGCAGTTCGAGGCCCGGTTGTCACTGGTCCGGGTGGAGCCGGGCCCCTCGGTCCTGCTGGACGGTATGGGTGGATCCCTGCTGCCCGTGGTGGTCTCGCACGGGGAGGGCCGCGTGCAGTATCGGGACGAGGTCCCGGTGCACGACCAGGCGGCGCTGCGCTACGTGGAGGCGGACGACACGCCGGCCACCCACTACCCGGCGAACCCCAATGGCTCCCCGGGCGGCGCCACCGGTTTCACTTCGCAGGACGGCCGTGCCACGATCATGATGCCGCACCCGGAACGGGTGTTCCGGACCGTGCAGCACAGCTGGCACCCACAGGACTGGGGTGAAGACGGCCCCTGGATGCGGTTGTTCCGTAACGCGCGTGTGTTCGTGGCCTGATCGTCTATAAGCGTCTGTACAAACCGCGCAAGCGGCGGGAACGCACCCTGCCGGTAAACCAGGAGGTCCGATGACGGCGAGCGAATGGAGCGAGTACCTGGGGGATGATCTGCGAGTGAGCAGTGCGCTCGCGGTCGGCCCATCGGAGCGCGCCTTGACGGACCCGGGGCTCGCACAGCGCCTGATCGAAAGCCTGGACCTGTTCGACGACACTCACCCGCGCTCGATCCCACACGAGGACGAGACCGCACCCGAGATCCAGCGCCTGGAGCACAAGCTGGACCTGCTGCTGCATCTGGTGGCCGAATCGCTGCACCCGGAGCGTCCGGCACCCGTGGAGGCGACCTTGTCGCGCCACGGGATTGTATTGCCAGCGGGCACTGTACCCGAGGACTGTGACCGTCTGGAGATCTATCTCAGCCGGCTGTTGCCGCAGCCTTGCGTGCTGGGTGTCGAGAGTCCGACAACGGCTGGAGACGTACAGCTGATGCGGTGGACGGGCATGGAAGACACCCTCAGAGAGGCCCTTGGACGCTGGATTTTTCGCCTCCATCGGCGCGAGATTGCCGACAAACGACAGAAAGTTGACGCCGGTCACAACTAGCCGGATACTGAGACGCTCATCACACCTTTGTATGGGTCGGCTTTGGACCCTGCATGAGTCAACTCAGTCTACGAGCGGTGGCCGGTATGACGGATCTGAATGGACGCAGCCAGGAACTACGGATTGCTCTCACCGGTGAGCCAGGCGCTGCCCGCGACACGCAGGCGATTCTGTCCTGTCTCGGTTGTGAAACCGAATCCCATCAATCCCCTGATGCATTGATCGACCAGGGTTCCGACGCCGCAGCGGTGTGGTGGTGCGGGCCGGCCGCGGAGCTGGACCAGCGCCTGTTCGAGGGACTCAACGGGCAGACGACCGTGGTCGTGCAGCCCACCGATGGCGAGAAGGTCAGCGCCCCGGGTTCGGGTTGCGTGGTGGAGCACCCGTTGTCGATTGCCCAGGTGAGCCAAGTCTTGCAGTGGCTGCGGTACGGCCGCGAGCCCGGGCATGACGACATGCCGGGCCTGGTGGGGGTGCATCCGACGATGCTGGCGGTCAAGCGCCTGGTCGCGCAGGTGGCCCGTACCGATGCCACGGCGCTGATTCTGGGCGAAACCGGGTCCGGCAAGGAGGTCATTGCGCGGGCGATCCACGCGGCCTCCGATCGTGCGGACAAGCCTTTCGTCGCCGTCAACTGCGGCGCAATCCCGGCGGATCTTCTCGAAAGCGAGTTGTTCGGGCACGAGAAGGGGGCCTTTACAGGTGCCTTCACCGCGCGTACGGGCCGCTTCGAACTGGCCGGCGACGGGACGCTGTTCCTTGACGAGATCGGGGACATGCCGTTGCCGATGCAGGTCAAGCTGCTGCGTGTCCTGCAGGAGCGCGTGTTCGAACGCGTTGGTTCCAACAAGTCGATCTCCACCAATGCACGGATCATCGCGGCCACGCATCGCAATCTGGATGACGCGGTGACCGAGGGCAGTTTCCGTCAGGATCTGTTCTTCCGGCTCAATGTATTCCCCATCGAGCTACCCCCGCTGCGCGAGCGCGCGAGCGACATCCCGTCCCTGGTGGCTGCGCTGGAGGATCGGTTGCGAGAGCAGGGCATGACTCCGGCCCACCTGACCCCGGCCGTGATGGCGCACCTGAGCCAGCTGCCGTGGAAGGGCAACATCCGCGAACTGGCGAACCTGCTGGAGCAGTTGGCCATCATGTATCCGGACCTGCCGGTGGACCTCGGGCAGCTCCCTCCGCGGGTCCGCCCGGAGGGCATCGAAGACCTGACCATGCCGCCGCAGAGCGATGCGAACGGACAGGCCGGCAGCGCGCCGAATGGGGCATTGGGTCTGGCCCGCGAGGGGTTGCCCCCGGAAGGCGTGGACCTGCGCGGCTATCTGAATGACCTGGAGCGCGAAATGATCGTCACGGCGCTGAACGAAACCGGGCAGGTCGTCGCCCGTGCGGCGCGCCGGCTCGGTATGCGCCGCACCACCCTGGTCGAGCGTATGCGCAAGTTCGGATTGGGCAAGGCCTGAGGCTTCGGCCCCCGGGCCCCACATCGTCGGGAAGCCGTCAGGTGGGGGCCGCGTTGATACCGGAACGCCCGACGAGGATTTGACGACGCGCATCCGGATCCCTTATTAAGTCCTTGTAGTTATTTCGTTTCTTCTTTCTGGCTTGGTTCTTGCTGGTTGCCTCCTGAACTTCCGAGGAACCGGTATATGTCCAGAGCGACCATTCTCCTAGTCGATGCGGAACCCGCGCTGCGCGAGGCGGTGGTCCGCGTATTGGCGACGATCCCGCGCGTGCGGCTGGAATCTTGCCGGAGCGAGGCGCTACCGGTCGCACTGGATACGCATCGCCCTCGTGCGGTTTTGGTGGCGCGCAGGGATGCCCCGGGCAACTGGGCTGAGTTGGGGGCGCGGATGCCGGTCGCCGCGGTCGGGCACGACGCCACGCAGGACGCCGAGATCGGGGCCTTGCGTGAAGGCTTGGCCGCGCATTTCGCCCTTCCCGACATGGCCGAGTCCATGGCTGAATGGCTGCGGTCGGTGGCCAGGCCGTCGCCCAGCATTGTGGTTCCACGGATGGTGGCGCAGAGCGCCTCAATGCAGTTGTTGGACGCCTTTGTCTCGAGGATCGCCGCAAGCCCGGCGACGGTATTCGTCACCGGCGAGTCAGGCGTTGGCAAGGAGGTGCTGGCCCGCCAGGTGCACGCCCGCTCACCACGTGCGAACGGCCCGTTCGAGGCCGTCAACTGCGCGGCACTGCCGGAGACGATGCTGGAGGCCCTGTTGTTCGGGCATGCGAAGGGGGCGTTTACCGGGGCACTGGAGGCGCGGCCCGGGAAGTTCGCCCAGGCTCACGGCGGGACCTTGTTGCTCGACGAGGTCACGGAGATCCCGGTGAACCTGCAGGCCAAGCTGCTGCGGGTGCTGCAGGAACGCGAGGTAGAGCCACTGGGCGGCCGGCAGGCCCGCCGAGTGGATGTACGGGTGATTGCGACCTCGAACCGCGACCTGCGCGAGGCACTGGCGGAAGGGGTGCTGCGCGACGACCTCTACTACCGCCTGAATGTCTTTCCTGTCTGGATCCCGCCGCTGCGCGAGCGCCCGGAGGATATCGTGCCGCTGGCGCGCACCCTCTTGCGCCGGTTGAGCGGCAATGCCTTGACCGATCTCGATGCGTCTGCCCGGAAACGGCTGGTCGAGCACGACTGGCCGGGCAATGTGCGCGAGCTCGCCAATGTGATGGAACGTGCGGTGACGCTGCACGATGCGGCGCGTGGACCCGTTATCGGTGTCGAAGCGATCTGGCTGGACCTGGACATGCTGATGCCCTGGGGCACGCACGAGTGTCGGCCATCGGACGCTTCGGACCCGGATGACCGCGACTCGGTCGACGAGAACTCGACGCCCATGCTGGAACAGACCCTGCAGACACAGGAGAGTCGGGTGATTCTCAATGTCCTGCGCGAGTCAGGCGGGCGCCGCAAGGAGGCCGCGGAACGTCTGGGAATCAGCCCCAGAACATTGCGTTACAAGATTGCCCGGTTGCGGGAATCGGGCTTCGCGGTGCCTTCGTCGAGTCACTAGTGAGACCACTGGCACGGCCTTTGCTTCGTGCTGTTTCGACGCCAACAGGCCACATCGGGCATTGGCGCGAAGGGTAAGACACGCACACGTGGGCGTGGATGGCGAATAGGGGAGTCGAATCATGAGCGAGATGCAGATTCAGAACGTTCTGGCCCAGATGCGCCAGCTGACGCAGAGCTCGGGCGTGGAAGGGACCAATCCCGCACAGCAGCCGGGCAAGGTCGGCGGGGCGGATTTCCAGAACGTGCTGCGCGACTCGCTGCGCGGGGTGAATGATGTTCAGCAGAGTGCGACCGATCTACAGACTCGCTTCGAGCTGGGCGACGAGAACGTCAGCCTGCCCCAGGTCATGGTGGCAATGAACAAGTCGAGCATCGCGTTCGAGGCCACGAACCAGGTACGCAACCGGCTCCTGAATGCGTATCAGGAAATCATGCGGATGCAGGTCTGATGCGCGGACCGCACGGAGAATAAGTACTCATGGCCGAGAACGCACAATCCCTGCCGACCGTAATCACGGGTGGTATCCGCGAGTTCAATGGCATGCCGGCGGGGCGTCAGCTTGCGCTTCTGGGCATGCTCGCCGGCGCGATCGTGGTGATCGTGGCGGTACTGTACTGGGCCTTCCGGCCGACGTATGTGCCGCTGTTTCCGCGCATGGAAAGCGAGGAGGCAGCGGAAGTCGTGCAGGCGCTGTCCCAGGCCGGTATTTCATACCAGGTGGATGCCACGACCGGACAAGTGAAGGTGCCCCAGGGGGATCTGGCCGAGGCGCGACTGCAGCTGGCATCGGAAGGCCTGCCGCGCTCGGGCGATGTGGGCTTCGAGCTGCTGCAGGAAGACACCGGGCTGGGTACCAGCCGTATGGTGGAGGGGGCGCGCTTTCATCGCGCGATGGAGGGCGAGCTGGCGCGCACCGTTGCGTCTCTGGACGCGGTCGAACGGGCACGCGTGCATATCGCGCAGGCCGAACAGTCGGTATTCGTGCGCGATCGCCGCCCGGCCACTGCCTCGGTGGTTGTTCATCTCCGGGGTGGTCGCTCGCTTTCCGAGTCGCAGGTGGCCGCGGTCGTGCATCTGGTGGCCTCCAGCACCTCGGAGCTCGAGGCGGAGCGGGTGACGGTGGTCGATCAGCGTGGCCGCCTGTTGACGCAGGATGGGGCCGATCGTGGCGGCATGGCCAGCAGTGACCGCCTGTCGTTCTCGCGCGAGGTCGAACAACGCTACGCCGAGCGCATCCACGATCTGCTGGCGCCGATCGTGGGTTCGGACAAGGTGCGTGTCCAGGTCAATGCCGATATCGATTTCTCGCAGGTGGAACGCACCGAGGAGCTCTACGATCCCGAGACCATCGCCCTGCGTTCGGAGCAGACGCGCGAGGACGAGCGCACCGGGATGGATGGTGGGCCGGCGGGAGTCCCCGGCGCCCTGACCAATCAGCCGCCGGAGGGCGGGGCGGTTGAGGGCGCTGAGGGTGAGGTGGCCCCGGCGCCGCTGCCGACGAGCCGCAGCGCCAACGTTACGCGTAACTACGAGGTCGATCGACGCATCAACCATATCCGCGAGGCGCCGGGCGGTATCCGCCGGGTGTCCACCGCGGTCGTGGTGGACTTCCGTGAGCAGCTGGGCGAGGACGGAGCCAGCGAGAGCGTGGCGCGCGATGCGGAGGAGCTGGAAAGGATCGAAGCGCTGGTGCGAGAAGCGGTTGGATTCTCGGAGGCCCGAGGCGATACGCTGAACGTTGTGACGGCGCCCTTTGAGGCCCCGGCGGAAGAAATGATCGAAGACGAGGTGCCGTTCTGGTCTCAGTCGTGGTTCCTCGAGATGGTCAAGATCGGCGCAGGCCTGTTGTTGGCGTTGATTCTGTTGCTCACGGTGGTTCGCCCGGCGCTCAAGCAGCTGATGGCAAGCCCGCCGCGTGATCCGCGGGCCGACCAGCAAAGGGCGCTGACGGACCAGTCGGACGAAGATAGTCCCGGTGCGCCGGCGGGCTCGCAGTCGGCCGTGGCCGCACTGACGGGCCCCAAGGGGCCCGATCAGCAGGAGATGGATCTCGAGGCGGTACGCGAGATGGTGCGCGAGGATCCGAAGCGCGTGGCGCAGGTAATGAAGACCTGGTTGGGTGATGATGGCCGTTGACAAGCAACCCAAGAAGCTCGATGGCGCGGAACGCGCCGCGGTGTTCATGATGAGTCTCGGCGAGGATGCCGCCGCCGAGGTCATGCGCCATATGGGGCCCAAAGAGGTCCAGAAGATCGGGACCGCGATGGCCTCGATGGACCGCATCTCGCGCGCGGATGTGGACTCCGCGCTGCACGAGTTTTCCGCGCATGTGCAGGAGCAAACGGCGCTCGGCGTAGGTGCGGACGAGTACGTGCGCAGCGTGCTGGAGAACGCCCTTGGCGAGAAGGCCTCGGGCGTCATCGACCGGATCCTGCTGGGGCGCAATTCCAAGGGGATCGAGGCCCTTAAGTGGCTGGACCCGCGCGCGATCGCCGACATGCTGCGTAACGAACACCCACAGATCGTCGCGATCGTCCTGTCGCACCTGGATTCCGATCAGGCATCGGACACGCTGCAATACCTGCCTACCCGCGTGCAGACGGACGTCGTGATGCGAATCGCGACGTTGGACGGCATCCAGCCGCAGGCGCTGCAGGAGCTGGATGAAATCCTCGATCGTCAGCTTTCGGGGAATGCCGCCAGCAAGACCTCGATGCTGGGTGGGGTTCGCACGGCGGCCAACATCATGAATCTGATGGAAGGGTCGCGCGAGGCCGAGATCATGGAATCCATCAAGGAGTCCGATTCGGACCTTGGCGGGCGGATCGAAGAAGAGATGTTCGTCTTCGAGAACCTGGTGGATATCGACGATCGCGGCATCCAGACCCTGTTGCGCGAGATCTCGACAGACTCGTTGGTGCTGGCCATGAAGGGCGCCGAAGAGGAGCTCCAGGACAAGATTTTCCGCAATATGTCGAAGCGTGCGGCCGAGATGCTGCGTGAGGATCTGGAGGCCAAGGGCCCGGTCCGCGTGAGCGAGGTCGAGGCGGCGCAGAAGGAGATCCTGGCGGTGGCCCGTCGCCTCGCCGAGAACGGCGAGATCGTGCTCGGCGGGCAGGGTAGCGAGGCGATGTTGTGACATCCCGTCCCGGCGCCCAGGTGCGGGTCCATGACCCCGACGCGTCGGTTTGGGAACCGCCAGAGATTGGCGATGAAGGCCTGCGGCCGCCCCGACGACTGCCCACGGCCGCCGAGATCGAGGCGATCGAGGAACAGGCACGTCAGAATGGCTTCGAGGCCGGATACGCCGAAGGCCACGAGGTCGGGAAACAGGAGGCCGAGAAGGCCGCGCGGGCAAAGTCGGACAAGCAGCTGCGCGAGACGGTCGCCAGACTGGAGTCACTGGCGGGTGGGCTGACCGACCCGTTGGCCGAAGCAGCCGACCAGCTGGAGCCGGAGCTGCTGGCGTTGACCGTCGCCCTGGCCCGCAAAGTGCTGTCTGCCGAGCTGGAGACCCGACCGGAACTGATCGAACAGGTATTGCATCAGGCCTTGGCACAACTGCCTGGGCGGAATCAGGAAGTGCGGGTGCATGTGCACCCGGATGACCGCAACCTGCTGGAAGAGTATGTCCAGTCGCTGGATACGCGGGTGCGCTGGGTCGCGGATACGAACCTTGTTCGGGGTGGCTGCCGCGTCGAGTCGGGCGCGGCGTCTGTGGACGCCTCGCTGGAGCGCCGCCTGCAACAGGCGGTCGAGGCGGTCTGGGGCGATCTGGCTGAGCCTGCCCGTTCGACGGCGCCCGAGGATACTTCGGTATCGGGGGACGATTCATGAGCTCGCCCCTCGATACCCTGCGCAAGCGTGGGCAAGAGCAACTGACCACCGGGCTTCTGGATCGTCTGCAGCAGTCGCGTGGCCGGCTGGAGCGCGTGCAACCGCCACAGTCCGAAGGCCGCCTGTCGCGGCTGACGGGCCTGACCTTCGAGGCCGAGGGGTTGCGCCTTCCGATGGGTGGCCGGGCGCTGATCCACGGCGAGAATGGCGCGGCCGTCCCGGCCGAGGTGGTGGGGTTCCAGAACGACCGCACCTTTCTGATGCCGGAGGAGCTTGCCTCGGGCCTGACGCCCGGTGCGCGCATCGAACCACTCGATATCCAACGCGAGATCCCGGTCGGGGACGCGCTGCTCGGGCGCGTGATCGATGCCAATGGCCAGCCGCTGGATGGCAAAGGGCCCTTGCGCGCGCGTGACCACAGTCCGCTGTCGGGGCGGCCGATCAACCCGCTACAGCGGGCTCCGGTGCGGGAACCGCTGGATGTCGGGATTCGCTCGATCAACGGCCTGCTGTCGGTCGGCCGTGGGCAGCGGCTGGGCCTGTTCGCCGGGTCCGGTGTCGGGAAGAGCGTTCTGCTCGGGATGATGACACGCAACACTGATGCCGATGTGATCGTGGTCGGGCTGATCGGTGAGCGTGGGCGCGAAGTAAATGAATTTATCCACGAGATCCTGGATGAGGAGTCACGCCAGCGCACCGTGGTCGTGGCAGTGCCCGCCGACCAGTCGCCGCTGCTTCGCCAGCACGGGGCCTGGGTAGCCACCACGGTGGCGGAGTCGTTCCGCGACCGGGGGCTCAATGTACTGCTGTTGATGGATTCGCTCACGCGTTTTGCCCAGGGGGCGCGCGAGATCGCGATGGCGATTGGCGAGCCACCGGCCTCGAAGGGCTACGCCGCCTCGGTGTTCGCGCGTCTGCCGCAACTGGTGGAGCGGGCCGGCAACGGGGATGTGGGCGGTGGTTCGATCACGGCGTTCTATACGGTGCTCGCCGAGGGCGATGACCAGAACGACCCGATTGTGGATGCGGCGCGTGCGATCCTCGACGGGCACGTGGTCCTGTCGCGCGAGATCGCGGAGACCGGACGCTATCCCGCGATCGACGTGTCGGCGTCGGTCTCGCGAGTGATGAGCGCGCTGATCACGCCGGAGCACGAGCAGGCGGCCCGGCGATTCCGGGATCTCGCCTCGACCTACCTGCGCAACCGCGACCTGATCGCCGTGGGCGCCTACCGCAGGGGAGCGGATCCGCATCTGGATGAAGCGGTGGCGATGCACGAGCGGCTGGAGGCCTACCTTGGGCAGGGTCGCGACGAGGCGGTCGGGTTTGATCAGGCCCGCGACGAACTGCTGGCCTTGATCGGGGGCGCCTGAAATGGATTCTCGGCGCTTGGAACGTCTTCTGCGTCTGCGACGCATCGAAGAGAGTGAAGCCACTCGTCAACTGGGGGCGCGGTTGCAGCAACTGGACGCGGTCGAGACCCAGCGGACCCAGCTGGAGGGCTATCAGCTCGAGTATCTCCGCGCGCCACTGCCCGATGACACGAATCAGCTCAAGTGGCTTTCCGGGATGCGGGATCAACTGCGGCATGCACTGGAACAGCAAGACCTACGCGCGCAGGCCGCAGGCGCCCAGGCGGAACAGGCACGCCAGGAGTGGCTACTCCGCCACCGGGCGGTGATGTCCCTGGAAAAGCTCCTGGAGCGCCGCATTGCAGAACAGGAGCGGGAGGCCGATCGCCGTCGCCAGCATGAGCAGGACATGTGGGCGACACGGCAGGTGCACACGCGCACGCAGGAGACGAACAACGACTGGCAAGAATCTTGAATGAGCTGACCAGGAATGCCCATCAAAGGCGTACGAGCCGGGCAATGACTCAGAGGATCCATTGATGATCGCGACAGGCAATGCCGGCCAGGGGATGATGCCGCTGCTGCAGTTGTTGGGGGGTGGCAGTGACCTCAAGGACCTTCAGGCGCTCGAAGGCCTCGAAGGGTTGAAGGACCTGAAAACCGCAGAAGGCGAGGGTTTCCTCGATATTCTTCAGCCGCAGCTCGAGGCGCTGCTGGCCGATCTGGGCGTGGGTGAAGAGGAGCTTGAAGGGCTCGATCTGGAGGGCATGCTGGCCCGCTTGCAAGCCCTGATGGACGGAGGCGAACTGGCCGTCGAGGTGGAATCGGGCGGCAAGGATTTGCCGCTGGCCGCGCTCATGACGGCAGTGGATGATCGCCCCGGTCCGTCCGTTGCACGTATGGAGCGTGGCGAAGACAACGGTGGCGCGCGCGAGATCAAGCCGTTGCCTGCAGCGGTCATGCGGCTGTTCCTCGAGTCCAGCCAGGGCTCGGCTGCTTCAGGTGGCGGGGCGGGCACCGAGCTGCTCGGTCCGAACAGCCGCCTTTCGCGCGAGAATGTTCTGGAGCTGCTGGCGCAATGGATGTCCCAGGGGACTGATACGCAAAGGGCGCAGGGACGCGCGGAACCTCTGGCCGGCATTCTGCCGGCGCATGTACAGGCTGCGGAAGGCAGCGAGGGTTCACGCAGCTCGTTGCGCCTGGACCTGGCTCGGCTGCTGCAGCCGGGTGGCGAGCGCGAGCTGACGGACCAGATCCGCATGCTGGCGCGTGCCCAGGGCGGCCGTACGGAGATCAAGCTGCATCCGCCGCAGCTGGGGACACTCGATGTCCGCCTGAACGTGGACGGTGATCGAGCCACCGTCCAGTTCATCAGTGCAAATCCGGTGACCCGCGAGGTTCTGGAGGCGGCGATGCCTCGGCTGCGCGAGAGTCTCGCCCAGAGCGGCCTTACGCTCGAGGATGCGACCGTGTCCGATCAGGCGGCCGAAGAGCGTGAAGGTCAGCAGGAATTGGCTGACGGGCAGCGGGCCGGGCGCGAGGCCGATGAGTCCGAAGCCGAAGGCGAGCAGGCTACGGGTAGCACCCTTTCGATTCTGAACCGCCGCCTTGACCTCTTCGCCTGAGTAAGTCCGTTTGCAAAAGACCGGGTGCGGAAACCCCCCGGTCGTTCCCATCCCCGGTTTGTGTGCCGCCAAGATCCCGTCTTCTGCCGGGTTCGGGGCGGCTGAATCTTGACGATCCCCTTGTTCTTTCCCGGTTGCACCCCTCCAGAGTTCTCTTTTCCCCTTCTTAAGTGTCGGAAAATATTACGTAAACCAATCTTGGCACTGCCTTTGCTATGAGTTCAGGCAATAGTCAGCGCGATCCCGTGCCGTCAACATGGACGGATTCACGAATCTCGAGGGTAGGAAATGGCGGAGAAAGAAGTCGAACTGGGTGAAGAAGGCGCCGGCAAAAAGGGCAAGAAAGGGCTGCTCTGGATTGTCATTTTACTGGTGCTCGTGTTCGCCGGGGCCGGCGCGGCGGCTGCGTGGTTTTTCTTGTCCGGCGGTGGCGAGGAAGAGACCGGCGAAGAAGGCCCTGCCGAGCGCCACTATCACGGACTGGAGCCGATGACCGTGAACATTGATGGGCCCGGACGCATTCGCTATCTCCGGCTCGAGCTAAGCGTCGTCACCACCGACCCCGAGGTGATTGCAGCGCTGGAGCGGCATATGCCGGCCGTTCGCAATGATGTGCTGGGCCTGCTTGGAGAGAAACACTACGACGACCTCAATACGCGTGACGGGAAGGAATCGCTCGCCGAGGAGCTGCGCGAGGCGATCGCCGAGATCCTTGAGGAGCGGGACGCACCACATGATGTGGAAGCGGTGCGCTTTAACGAACTGGTCATGCAGTAGGCAGAACCATGGCGCAAACGGATATCCTCAGCCAGGACGAGATCGACGCCCTCCTTCATGGGGTCGATGACGGCGATATCGAAACGGATGACCCGTTTCCGAATGACGGAGAGGCCCGCGAGTTCAACTTCGCGACGCAGGATCGGATCGTGCGTGGGCGGATGCCCACGCTGGAGATGATCAACGAGCGCTTTGCACGACACCTCCGGGTACGCCTGTTCAATATGCTGCGTCGCTCTGCGGAGCTCTCCGTGGTCGGCACTCGGGTCTCGAAGTTCTCGGAGTACATGCACTCCTTGTTCGTGCCGACCAGCCTGAACCTGGTGCGGGCGCATCCGCTGCACGGGACTGGTCTGTTCGTGTTCGACCCGAAGCTGGTGTTCATCCTGGTCGACAACTTCTTTGGTGGCGACGGTCGCTACCACACGCGCATCGAGGGACGGGATTTCACGCCGATGGAGATGCGCGTGGTCCACGGCATCCTCGAAGGCGCATTCGAGGACATGGTCAAGGCCTGGCAGCCGGTGATGGATCTGCGCTTCGAGTTCCTGAACTCGGAGGTGAACCCGCAGTTCGCCAATATCGTCTCGCCCACCGAGATCGTCGTGATCAGCGAGTTCCATATCGAGCTCGATGGTGGCGGCGGCAATCTGCATTTCACCTTGCCGTACTCGATGATCGAGCCGATCCGCGAGCAGCTGGATACCGGGCTGCAATCGGACCGGTCCGACGTGGATCAACGCTGGATGAAGGCGCTGGAAGAAGAGATTCAGGACGCGGAAGTCGAGGTGAGCTCCACCCTGACCGAGACCGAAGTGACGGTGCAGGAGCTGCTCGACATCCAGCCGGGCGACATCATCCCGATCAATCTCCCCGAGACCGTTACCTTGAGAGTCGAAGATATCCCGCTGTTTCGTGGGAAGTTTGGCGTATCCGATGGCAAGAATGCGATCCAGGTGACGGATCGCATTATCAAGCGATAGAGGGCTGCACCCATGGCAGACACCGAAGACAACAAGAAAGACGACGAGAGCCTGGCTTCCAGTGAGGACAGTGACGTGACCACGGAGGCAGCCGAAGGGGAATCCGAAGAGGACCAGGACGCCCTGGCGGACGAATGGGCCGCAGCGCTGGCCGAGCAGAAGGACACCGACGGTGAGCCGGCCGCCGATCCGGACGAGCTGTTGAATCAGGCCCAGGCCAGCAGTAGCGGAAGTGAATCGGCCGATCCCCTGATGGGAGCGGAGAAAAGGGAGCGCAAGCACAAGCCCGATCCGGAGGCCGAACCTCTGAAGCCGGAGGAACTGGCGGCGTCGGCCGGCATGTCGGCCGAGGACATTAATCTGCAGATGGTGCTGGATGTGCCGGTCACCATCTCGATGGAGATCGGTCGCAGCCGCATCCCCATTCGCAATCTGCTGCAGTTGAACCAGGGGTCGGTGGTGGAGCTCGACCGACTCGCGGGGGAGGCGTTGGATGTGCTCGTGAACGGGACGCTCATCGCGCATGGCGAGGTGGTCGTGGTCAACGAGAAGTTCGGCATACGGCTGACTGACGTGATCAGCCCCAGTGAACGCATTCGCAAGCTCAAGTAACTGATGAAACTACGATTTGCACATTGGCTGGCAGTCCTCGGACTGACCGGCACAGGGGGGCTCTGGCCTGCGATTGGCCTCGCCGAGGAGGCGAACGGCGGGATCTCGGCCGCCGCCCACCTGACGCAGATGATCGGCGGGCTGGTCATCGTGATCATCGCGATCGTCGTTCTGGGCTGGATTCTTCGCCGGACACAGGGTGGCCTGAGCCGGGGTTCGCAGACCATCGAGCTGGTGGCGGTGCGCTCGGTGGGGACGCGCGAGCGCCTGATGCTGGTCCAGGTAGGGGAGGAGCAGGTCCTGATCGGGGTCGCACCCTCGGGGATGCGGACCCTGCACACGCTGCGGGAGCCGGTCAGCGTCGAGGAGGCAACGACGCCTGACTTCTCCAGTGCGCTGCGCCGAGCCGTCTCGGGTCGGCGCGAGGCGGGAGGCGAGCGGTCGTGATGGCGGGTCGGCTCAGGTACCTGCCGCGCGCCGTTCTGGCGCTGGCGCTGTTGCTGCTTCCGGGGCTGGCCTGGGGTCAGTTCGGCGGCGAGGGGATCGAGGCGCTGACGGTGACCACCGACGGCGAGGGCGGCGAGACCTATTCCGTCACCCTGCAGATCCTGCTGCTGATGACGCTGCTGACGTTGTTGCCGGCGGCGCTGATCATGATGACGGCATTTACCCGCATCCTCGTGGTGCTGGCGATCCTGCGCCAGGGGCTTGGGACGACGCAGACCCCCTCGAACCAGATCCTCATTGGCCTGGCGTTCTTCCTCACCCTGTTCGTGATGGCACCCGTATTCGACGAGATCTACGAGAGCGCCGTGGTCCCGTACATGAACGAGGAGATGGGGACCGAAGAAGTCCTGCAGGCCGGTGTGCAGCCCCTTCGCGAATTCATGCTCGCGCACACCCGCGAGAGCGATATCCGCATGTTTGCCGAGATCAACGGCATCGACGGATTCGATGACGCTGATGACATCCCGTTGCGCCTGCTGGTGCCGGCTTTCGTAACCAGCGAACTGAAGACGGCCTTCCAGATCGGATTCCTGATCCTGATTCCGTTCCTGATTATCGACCTGGTGGTGGCGTCCGTCCTGATGTCGATGGGGATGGTCATGTTGTCGCCGCTGATCATCTCGCTGCCGTTCAAGGTGATGCTGTTCGTCCTCGTCGATGGCTGGGCGCTGATGATGAACACGCTTGCCACCAGCTTCTTCGTTTAGGGGGATACGCGATGACACCCGAAATGGTGGTTGATGTCGGGCGCGAGACGCTCACGGTCGTGGTCCTGCTGGCCGCGCCGCCGCTGCTGACGGCCCTGGCCGTGGGCCTGGCGATCGGGATGCTGCAGGCCGCGACCCAGATCCAGGAGATGACGCTGTCCTTCATCCCCAAGCTGCTGGCGATGTTTGCCGCCTTGCTGATCTCCGGACACTGGATGCTGGCGCTGATCATCGAATACACGGAGCGACTCTATGATGCCGCGCCGGGCATGGTGGGGTAGGCAGCCGTGAACCTCGCCATGGAGCAGATCCTCGTGTGGGTGGGGGCGGTCATGTGGCCGTTTGCCCGCATTGGGGCGATGCTCCTGGTGATGCCGGTGTTCGGCGGTGATCAGCTCACCGCGACGGTGCGCATCCTGTTTGCCCTGGTGCTCGCGATCTTCGTGGCCATGCAGGGGCCGGCGCTGCCGGCGGTGGACCCGATCAGCATCGAGGGGGTAGTGGTGACCGTGCACCAGATCCTGATCGGTCTGGTGATGGGCTTCATCCTGCAGATGGTCTTTTCCGCACTGACGCAGGCCGGCGAGGTGATCGCACTGTCGATGGGTCTTGGTTTCGCCTCGATCGTGGATCCGGCACAGGGCGTGCAGGTGCCGGTGGTCTCCACGATCTTCGTGATCATGGCCACGTTGATCTTCCTGGCAATGAATGGGCATCTGATCGCGCTCGAGCTGCTTCTGACCAGCTTCGAGACGCTGCCGGTCGCCCCCTCGGGGCTGGATGCCGAGGCGCTGGCGTCGCTGATCGCGTTTGGCAGTGTCATGTTCCAGGGGGCCGTGCTGGTTGCGATCCCGGCGGTGGCCTCGCTGCTGCTGGTCAACCTGTCGATGGGGGTGATTACCCGGGCCTCGCCGCAGCTGAACATCTTCGCGGTGGGCTTTCCGATGATGATCCTGATGGGCTTCATCCTGCTGATGCTGACCATGCCCGGGTTGCCGGAGCGACTTGGGGATCTGTTGTTCGACGGCTTTGGCCTGATGCAAGCGATGCTGGGGTTCTAGGATGGCCGAGAACGAGAGCGGACAAGAGAAAACCGAACAACCGACTCCGAAACGCCTGCGCGAGGCGAAGGAGAAGGGTCAGGTCCCGCGTTCGCGGGAGCTGTCGACCTTCCTCGTACTGATGGCGGCCGGCGGATTCATGACGTTCTTCGGCCCGACGATGGGCGGGCAGCTGGCCGAACAGACGGCCGGGCGCTTCGACATCGAGCGTGATCTGGCCTATGACAGCTCGCTGCTGCTGCCGTATCTGTCGGAACAGATCTTTATGACGTTGCGCACGCTGCTGCCGCTTTTTGGCGTGCTGATGGTCGCGGCGGTACTGGCGCCCATCCTGATCGGCGGCGCCAACTTCTCCTGGCAGGCGGCGAAACCCAAGGCCTCCAAGCTGAACCCGCTCAAGGGTCTCAAGCGCATTTTTTCGTGGCAGGGTTTGATGGAGTTTGGCAAGACCTTCGCCAAGTTCGTTCTCATCGCGGGTGTCGCGATGTCGGTGTTGTGGGCCTTTTCGGATCGCCTGCTGATGCTCGGCTACGAGCCCCTTGAGCAAGCGATCGCGCACGCGGCGCAGCTGGCGCTGGGGACGTTCGTGGCGGTCTCGGCCGCACTGATCCTGGTGGCCGCGATCGACGCGCCGTTTCAGATGTGGAACCACCAGAAGCAGCTGCGCATGACGCGCCAGGAGCTGAAGGACGAGTACAAGGAGACCGACGGCAAGCCGGAGGTCAAGCAGAAGATCCGGCAGCTGCAGCAGGAGATGGCGCAGCGCCGGATGATGGAGGAAGTCCCGAAGGCCGACGTGGTCATCACCAACCCGACCCACTACGCGGTAGCGATTACCTACGAGGCCTCGCGCATGGCTGCGCCGAAGCTCGTGGCGAAGGGCGTGGACGAGGTCGCGGCGTCGATCCGCGCGGTCGCGGACGAACACAAAATCATTCGCGTCGAGGCACCCCGGGTGGCGCGTGCAATCTACTTCACCACGGACCTGAACCAGGAGATCCCGAACGGGCTGTTCGTCGCAGTCGCGCGCATCCTCGCCTACGTCTATCAGCTGAAGCGCGCGGATGCAGACGTCGCGATGCCGGATGACCTGCCGGTGCCGGAAGACTATCTCGATCCGCAGCAGCCGCGCGGCCGTCGGAGGAACCGCTAATGGCCTTCTTCGACCGCCTGGGGACTGTCGGCAAGTGGGGCCTGGGGGCGCCGATCCTGCTGATCGCGATGCTCTCGATGATGGTGCTGCCGCTGCCGCCCATCGCCCTGGACGTCCTGTTCACCTTCAACATTGCGCTGTCGCTGGTCGTGATCATGGTCGCGGTCTACACGCCGCGACCGCTGGAGTTCGCCGTTTTCCCGACGGTGCTGCTGGTCGCCACATTGCTGCGCCTGGCGCTGAACGTGGCCTCCACGCGCGTGATCCTGCTGGAGGGGCATACCGGCACTGACGCCGCGGGCCAGGTCATCCAGGCCTTTGGCGATTTCGTCGTGGGCGGCAACTACACCGTCGGTCTGGTGGTGTTCGCCATCCTGATCATCATCAACTTCGTGGTGGTGACCAAGGGCGCGGGGCGTGTCTCCGAGGTCAGCGCCCGGTTCACCCTGGATTCCATGCCGGGCAAGCAGATGGCGATCGACGCCGACCTGAATGCCGGAATTCTGACCCAGGAAGAGGCGCGCAAGCGCCGCGAGGAGATCGCCAGCGAGGCGGACTTCTACGGCTCGATGGACGGTGCCTCGAAGTTCGTGCGCGGGGACGCAATCGCCGGGATTCTCATCCTGTTCGTGAACATCATTGGCGGCCTGACTATCGGCACGCTGCAGCACGGCATGTCGATGGGCGACGCCGCGACGAACTACGTGCTGCTGACCATTGGCGATGGTCTGGTCGCGCAGATCCCGTCGCTGGTGCTGTCCTCGGCCACCGCGATCATCGTGACCCGTGTCTCCAGCACCCAGGACATGGGCCAGCAGGTGTTCGGGCAGATGTTCTCCAACCCGCGCGTGCTGTACGTGGCAGGTGGCGTGATCGCCGCGCTGGGGCTGGTGCCGGGTATGCCCAATGCCGTGTTCCTGGGTCTCGCCTCGCTGGCCATTGGCTCGGCCTACCTGATGCAGCGGCGCGAGCGCGAGCAGGCCGTGGAGGTGGAGCGCGTGCCTGACGAAGCGGCGGACACCAGTCCGGAAAATCGCGATCTCACCTGGGACGACGTGCCGCCGATCGACCTCGTCTCCCTGGAAGTCGGCTATCGTCTGATCCCGCTGGTGGATCGCACCCAGGACGGTCAGCTGATGGGGCGGATCAAGGGTGTGCGCCGCAAGCTCTCCCAGGAGCTGGGGTTCCTGCTGCAACCGGTCCATATCCGCGACAACCTGGAACTGAGTCCGAATGCCTATCGCATCTCCCTGCTGGGTGTCACGGTGGCGGAGGCCGAGGTCTTCCCCGATCGCGAGCTGGCGATCAATCCGGGCGAGGTGTTCGGCACCGTCCCGGGCACGCCGACCAAGGATCCGACCTTCAATCTGGACGCCTTGTGGATCGATCCGGCGGATCGCGATCAGGCGCAGGGCGCCGGCTACACCGTGGTCGACTGTTCCACCGTGATCGCCACGCATCTGTCGCAGGTCTTCCGCGAGAACGCCCATCGCCTGATTGGTCACGAAGAGGCCCAGCATCTGCTGGACCAGCTGGCACGGCATTCGCCGAAGCTGGTCGAGAATCTGGTGCCGAAGACACTCTCGCTGTCGGTAATCCTGAAGGTGCTGCAGAACCTGCTGGCCGAGCAGGTCTCGATCCGCGACCTGCGCACGATCGCCGAAACCCTGGCAGAGGAGGGCGTGAAGAGTCAGGATCCCGGCGTTTTGACTGCGGCCGTGCGTGTCTCGCTGTCGCGCTCGATCGTGCAGGACCTTGTGGGACCGGACGATGAGCTGCCATTGATCGCGCTCGACCCGTCGTTGGAACAGCTCTTGCATAAGTCTCTTCAGGGCAGTAATGGCGAGACCGTGGGGCTGGAACCGGGCCTGGCGGAACGCCTGCAGCGGTCGGTGTCCGAGGCGGCCCAGCGCCAGGAAGCCAGCGGGCAGCCGGCCATCCTGGTGGTGGCCCCGGAGATCCGCTCCTGGATTGCCGGGTGGCTCCGCGGAGCCGTGCGCAGCCTGGCGGTGCTGGCCTTTACCGAGATCCCCGATAACCGGCGGATCCGCGTGGTGGCCACGGTGGGCCAGGAAGACTCGGCCCGGCAGGCAACGCCCACAGGTGCCTGAGACGAACAGTAGCGATCGGATACGAGAGGGAAACACTGATCAGTGTTTTCCTTGAGCGGAGCGGGAGAACAGCGATGAATGTGAGACGGTACCGGGCACGCGACATGCGCGATGCGATGCGGCAAGTGCGTGAACAGCAGGGTGAGGATGCCGTGATCCTGTCGAGCCGCCGTGTCGATGGTTGGCTGGAGGTTGTCGCGGCGCTGGAAGATGGCGATGCGGGGGTCTCGGAGCGCGAGCAGCAGGCTGCGGTGAACGCGGTCCATGCCCCGCGTGAGGCGCCGGCATCCGCCTCGCGTCCGAGCCCGGGCTCGGGCTCGGCCTGGCCCGCGGACCCCGAGCTCGCCGCGATGCGCCAGGAGCTGCGGGATCTGCGCAGCCTGCTCACCCGCCAGCACAGCGACAACGAGGCCGCACAGTGGGCGGCGCGGCATCCGCTGGCGGCGGAGTGCAAGGCGCGTCTGATGGACCGTGGGTTCAGCGAGTCACTGGCGCGCAGTCTCGCCGGGAGTATTCTCGACGACAGCACGGTGGAGCAGGCCTGGGAGCGGCTGCGCGCACGCCTTTCCGGGGCGATCGCGACCCGCCATCCGGACATCCTGGATGAAGGTGGCGTGCTGGCCCTGGTGGGGCCTACGGGGGTGGGCAAGACCACTACACTCGCACGCATTGCCTTGCGTCAAATCCGTCGTATGGGTGCGGATTCGGTTACGCTGGTCACACTGGACACCCAGCGCATTGGGGCCACGCGCCAGCTGCAGGCGTTCGCGCAGATGGCGGGCGTGTCATTGCGGGTGCTGCAGAGCCCGCGCGAGTTGCGCGACATGACCGCGCGAGCAGAGGATGGGCATCTGATTCTGGTCGACACCGCCGGGCAGGCACCTTCCGCGGTGGGCGACGAGTCGCTATTTGCCGGCTGGCCGGACCATGTCCGGCGCGAGAGCTGGCTGGTCGTCTCCGCGACCACTCAGGCGGCGGCGCTGCGAAGGGTGCTGGATGCGTTCCGGAAGACGGAGCCATCGGCGCTGGTGCTGACCAAACTCGACGAAGCCGAACAGTTGGGGGAGACGTTGTCGGTATTGCTCGATCAACACCTTGGGCTCACGTTTGTCAGCGATGGACAGCGGATTGCCGAAGACTTCCACCGGGTCGAGACGGGCGATCTGACCCGGCGGGCGCTCGGCGAAGAGCGCGGCCCCGCGCGTCGATCCTCCCGCGATGAACGATGGACCGATGCAAGCCTGGCGGAGTTCTCGAATGCCGGCCGCAATGCGCCGTCGCCGCGCCGTACTCAGGATGCGGGCGTTCTGGAGATGATCCATCCGGTGGGGAAAGGACGCTATGCCACGCACTAATCAGCCGTTGAAGGTCATTGCGGTTGCCTCCGGCAAGGGCGGCGTCGGCAAGACCAATGTGTCGGTCAACCTGTCCGTGGCGCTCGCGCGGCTGGGCCGCGAGGTCATGCTGTTTGATGCCGACCTGGGGCTGGCCAATGCCGATGTGCTGCTCGGACTGCGACCCGAGCGCACCCTGCATGACCTGGTGACCGGACAGGTGAACGACCTCCAGGATGTGCTGATCGAGGGCCCGGAGGGGATCAAGGTCATCCCGTCGGCCTCGGGGATCGCGGCGATGGCGAATCTCACGCAGCTCGAGCACAACGGTTTGATCCAGGCATTCAGCGCCTATTCCAAGCCGCTGGATGTGCTGGTGGTGGATACGGCAGCGGGCCTGCAGGAATCCGTCACGACCTTCTGCCGGGCGGTCCAGGAGACCCTGGTTGTCGTCTGCGACGAGCCGGCGTCCATCACCGATGCCTATGCCTTGATCAAGGTGCTGCATCGCGATCATGGCATGCGGCGTTTCCGGCTGGTCACGAACATGGTCCAGGACCGCGCGGGCGCCGAGCGCTTGTTGCAGAAACTCACCACGGTTTGCGACAACTACCTGCCGGAAGTCATCCTGGATCTCGCCGGTTACATCCCGATGGACGAGCATCTGCGCAAGGCCGTCCAGAAACGGGCACCGGTCGTGCAGCAATATCCGGGCAGCCCGGCGGCCAAGGCCTTTACCGAACTCGCCCGTGCGGTCGACCGCTGGCCGGTGGCCCGTGGTGCCGATGGTGGTGTCGGGTTTTTCGTCGAACGGATGCTGCAGAGCGCATGATGGCGACGCGTAATCGCCTCCACGGATACGAGAACGTGGCCGCAGCCGGCCACGAGCAGCGCGTCGCGGAACATATCGAGCTGGTGCACCGCATCGCGCACCATCTGATGGCTCGCCTCCCTTCCTCGGTCCAGGTCGATGACCTGATCCAGGCCGGCATGATTGGCCTGCTGGAGGCCGCGCGGCAATTCGAGGGCGGGCAGGGCGCGACGTTTGCGACCTACGCCGGGATTCGCATCCGTGGCGCGATGATCGACGAGTTACGCCGCAGTGACTGGACCCCGAGATCGGTGCACCGCAACAGCCGCAAGATCGCCGAGGCGATCCAGACGGTCGAGGCCAGGGAGGGACGTGCGGCGCGCGGGGTCGAGGTGGCCGAGGAACTCGAGGTCCCGATCGACGAGTACTACTCGATGCTGCAGGACCATGCCGGCGCCCATCTGTTCGCGCTGGATGATCTGGGCGGCACCGATGGTGATGCGGACCGGGTGATCGAGGGGCAGGAGGCCTCGCCCTCGCGCACGATCGAGGCCGGGGAGTTTCGCGAGGAGCTGGCCGCCGCGCTCGGCGATTTGCCCGAACGCGAACGTCTGGTGTTGTCGCTTTATTACATCGAGGAGCTCAACCTGCGCGAGATTGGCGCGGTACTCGGGGTGACCGAGTCGCGCGTCAGCCAGATCCGCAGTCAGGCCGTTATCCGACTGCGCGCGCGCCTGGGCTCCTGGCTCGAAGACGGCGAGGCTTTGCAGTTATTCTGAAGGCCAAGCTCTAGTACTCATATGAATCATTTATCCCGGAGTGACCTGTGGACAAGGGAATGAAAATTCTCATCGTGGACGACTTCTCCACGATGCGACGGATCATCAAGAACCTGTTGCGTGATCTTGGCTTCAACAACACCCAAGAGGCCGATGACGGCAGCACGGCATTGCCGATGCTCCAGAACGGCGACTTCGATTTTCTGATTACCGACTGGAACATGCCCAATATGCCGGGCATCGACCTGCTGCGGGCGGTTCGTGCCGACGAGAAGCTGAAGACGATGCCGGTGCTGATGGTGACGGCGGAGGCCAAGCGGGATCAGATCGTCGAGGCGGCCGAGGCGGGCGTGAACGGCTACGTGGTGAAGCCCTTTACTGCGGAAACCCTCAAGGAAAAGATCGACAAAATATTCGAACGCATTGAATCCCAAGGCTAGTTTGGGATTCGGTGTCGAAGTCCCCTAGTCCAGACAAATGGATGGCCGGGGGATCGATCCCGGTCATCACGTTCGGGATGGGGAGCGAGCAAGGGGCTTTGGATGACAGACCAAGAACAATCGATCAGTGAGCAGCAAATCGCTCGCGCGCGGGAGCTCGTGCAGGTTCTGGAGGCAGGGGATGAGGTGGCCGCGCGCGCGTTGATCCAGGATCTGGCGCGCCCCTACGACCGGGAACTCTTCGACGAGCTCGGAAAGCTTACGCGCGACCTGCACGAGGCCTTGCAAAGCTTCCGGGGGGATTCGCGGCTGGTCGAGTTGACCCAGGCCGAGATCCCGGATGCCCGCGAGCGTCTCAATTATGTGGTCACGATGACCGAGAAGGCCGCGCACGAGACCCTGACCGCGATCGAGACGAGTCTCCCCATTGCCGAATCGTTCAGCCAGCAGGCCGGCCAACTGACGGCGAAGTGGACCCGTTTTCGCAATCGGCAACTCTCGGTCGACGAGTTCCGGGAATTCGCTCGTGAGCTGGACGAGTTTTTTGCTCAGGCCAACGACGATACCGAAGAGCTGCGCCGCCTGCTGTCGGAGGTTCTGATGGCGCAGAGCTACCAGGATATTACCGGGCAGGTGATCCGGCGCGTGATTCAGCTCGTGACCGACCTGGAGGAGAACCTGGTCACGCTGATTCGGCTGTCCAGCGGGCGTATGGAGACGGTCGAGGCTGCGGAGAAGACGCTGGATGACGATGCCGAGCGGCGTGAGGGCGATCGGCGTGGACACGGGCCAGCAGTGCCGAAGACTCAAGATTCCGGCCAGGATGTCGTTCAAGGACAGGACGAGGTGGACGATCTGTTGTCCAGCCTGGGCTTCTAGGTAGCCCGCTGATCCCTGAATCGGCGGCTTCCCGGCGCCCACCCCTCAACGGCAAGCCTCACCGGAACGGAGAGACCGAATGGCCATCGACCCCAACGACGAAATCCTTCAGGACTTCCTGATCGAGGCCGGGGAACTGCTCGAAGGACTCAACGAGCAGCTGATCGACCTGGAACAGCATCCCGATGACCGGGATCTGTTGAACGCGGTATTCCGCAGCTTTCACACGATCAAGGGTGGCGCGGGCTTTCTGAGCCTGGATCCGCTGGTGACCGTCTGCCATCACGCAGAGGATGTGTTTAATCTCCTGCGCAATGGGGAACGTCAGGTCGACGGTCACCTGATGGATACCATGCTGCGGGTCCTCGATACGTTGAACGTGATGTTTGGCGACCTCCGCTCCGGGGTCGATCCGACGCCCGCGGAGGCCGATCTCGTCGAAGACCTGCGGCGGATGGCCAAGAATGAAGACGTGGCCGGCAATTCCGAACCCGCCGCAATCGCGACGCCAGACGTGCCCCCCGAACCGGAGCCGGAACCGGCACCCCCCGCCGAGGTGGAAGCCACTGCGAAGGCTGGAGGGGATGAGTCGGGGCTGGTCGGTGCCGATGACGAGATTACCGATGACGAGTTCGAGGCCCTGCTGGATTCGCTGCACGGCGATGGTTCGCCGCAGGCGGCCCAGGACTCCGCTACGCCGTCGACTGAGGACGCCGGGTTGCCCGACACCGATTCGGATGCAGCCGGGCCAGGGGACGACGGCGAGGACCTGATTTCCGACGATGAGTTCGAGAACCTGCTGGACGAGTTGCAGGCACGAGGTCATGGGCCTCCTGCCACTGCAGCGCCGGCACCCGCTGTGACTGAGTCGTCCCCGCATGAAGAGCCGAGCGTGGAGCCCGAAGCCGCTGGCGCGACACAGGAACCGCCGGCTCCCGAAGCCAAGCCACAGGCGTCTTCGCCTGCGGCCGGGGCGGCCGGCGCCCGGCAGGCCCCTCAGGGCGAGGCCTCGGTCCGTGTGAACACCGAACGTCTCGACGAGATTATGAATCTGGTCGGGGAGCTGGTGCTCGTGCGCAACCGCCTGAGCATGTTGCGAACCCAGCACGTGGATGACGAGCTGGGCAAGGCCATTAGTTCGCTGGCGCTGGTCACGTCGGATCTTCAGACGTCGGTGATGAAGACCCGCATGCAACCGGTGAACAAGGTCTTCAATCGCTTCCCGCGCGTGATCCGCGATCTGTCGCGCAGCCTGGGCAAGGAGATCGAGCTGGAGATCTTCGGCGAGGACACCGACCTCGACAAGAACCTGGTCGAGGCCCTGTCCGATCCGCTGGTGCATCTGGTGCGCAACGCCGTGGATCATGGGATCGAGACTCCGGAGGTGCGCGAGAAGGCCGGCAAACCGCGCAAGGGTACGGTGGTGCTCGGCGCGGCGCAGGAAGGCGATCACATCGCCTTGCTGATCAAGGACGATGGGGGTGGCATGGATCCGCAGGCCCTGCGGCGCAAGGTCGTCGAGAAGGGTCTGATGGAACCCGCGATGGCCGAGCGGATGACCGATCGCGAGGCCTTCAACGTCATCTTCATGGCCGGGTTCTCCACCAAGACCGAGATCTCGGATGTGTCCGGTCGCGGGGTGGGGATGGACGTCGTCAAGACGAAGATCTCGCAGCTCAACGGCACCATCGAGATCGATTCCGAGATCGGTGTCGGGACCACGCTGCGGGTGAAGCTGCCGCTGACCCTGGCGATCCTCCCTGCATTGATGGTCATCCTCGACGGGCGGCGATTCGCGATCCCGCTGGCGTCTGTCTCGGAGATCCTGGACCTGGATCTGACCAAGACCCATTACGTGGATGATCAGGAGGTCATTGTCGTAAGAAATCAGGCGCTTCCGGTTCACTATCTCAAGCGGTGGTTGAAGCCGGGGTTCATCCCCGAAGCCAAACCGGAATCGCATGTGGTCGTGGTGCATACCGCGGATCGCAAGGTAGGGCTGGTCGTCGATGATCTGGTGGGGCAGGAAGAGGTGGTCATCAAGCCACTGGGGCAGAACCTGCAGGGCGTGAAGGGCCTGGCAGGCGCGACCATCACGGGTGATGGAGGGATTGCGCTGATCCTGGATGTCGCCGATCTCGTGGGTTTGTTGACGCACAAGATCCCGTCGGCGGGCCGCACCCGGCGGCCTGCGCAAACAATCGAGGGCTAAGGATGCCGGTTAAGGTACTGGTGGTGGATGACTCCGGGTTTTTCCGCCGCCGCATTAGTGAAATTCTGGACGCCGACGCGGGGATCGAGGTCGTCGGCAGCGCGGAGAACGGCGAGGAGGCGATTCGCAAGGTCAAGGAACTGGACCCGGATGTCGTGACCATGGATATCGAGATGCCCGTGATGGACGGCATCACCGCGGTGCGCCGGATCATGGCCGAGAACCCCCGGCCGGTACTGATGTTCTCGAGTCTGACCACCGAGGGGGCCCAGGCGACCCTGGATGCGCTTGAGGCAGGGGCGGTGGACTTTCTGCCGAAGCGCTTCAGCGACATCGCGTCCGATGAGGACAGCGCGCGCATGCTGCTGCGCCGGCGGGTGCGCAGCCTTTCGCGCAGCCGGGCCCGTTCGGTCAGCCAGCCAGGGAGCGTGCGACCAGCGGTCGAGGCCCGCCCTTCTGCGCGTCGTGAAGAGTCCGACCGCAAGGCGGCCGAGGTACAGCGACAGGCCCCGCCGGTCAGTCGGCCCGCCGTGCCGCTGCGGCAGGTCCGCGCGGTGCTGATCGGGACGTCCACCGGGGGGCCGGTGGCCTTGCAGGAAGTGCTCAAGGCCCTGCCGGCGAACTTCCCACAGCCGATCTTGCTGATTCAGCACATGCCTGCGAGCTTTACGCCGGCCTTCGCGGAGCGCCTGGACGCCATGTGCCAAATTCGGGTCAAGCAGGCACAGGATGGCGATGTCATGCGCCCTGGGGTGGCCCTGTTGGCCCCCGGCGGTCTGCAAACCACGCTGGAGCGCGGCAGCCAGACAACGGTGCGCGTGACCGAGAGCCCGTTGGGCACGATCTACAAGCCCAGCGTGGATGCCGCGTTCAGCTCGGCGGTCGAGGCCTTGCGCGGGCAGGTGCTCGCCGTGGTGCTAACCGGGATGGGCGCAGATGGCCGCGAAGGTGCGCGGGCTTTGAAGACCGCCGGGGCGCAGGTCTGGGCACAGGACGCGGCCACCTCGGTGGTGTATGGGATGCCGGCTGCAGTCGCAGAGGCCGGGCTCGTGGATCAGGTGTATCCGTTGCCGGATGTGGGTCCGGCACTGGTCAAGGGGTTCTGCTAGATGGATATCCTGAGCCTCATCGGGATCACCCTGGGGCTCGTCGCGGTGCTCGGGGGGAGTATCGCGAAGGGGAGTGGTCTGGGCGCACTCTGGAACGCGGCCGCGTTTGTGATCGTGGTCCTGGGGACGCTGGGGGCAACCCTCGTGCAGGCGCGCATGGCGGTGTTTCTTCACGGGATGCGCATTCTGCCCTGGGCGTTCAAGCCGCCGCGGATCGACAACGAGGCGATGCTGGCTCGCATCGTGGAGTGGTCCAACGTGGCACGCAAGGAAGGGCTGCTGGGTCTGGAGACGCTGGCCGACGAGGAGACCGACGAATTCGCGCGCAAGGGGCTGCAGTTGCTGGTGGATGGCTCCGAGCCGCAGACCATCCGCCAGATCCTCGAGGCGGATCTGGACAACCGCGAGCATTTTGATACCCAGGGGGCCAAGGTATTCGAGAGCATGGGGGTGTACGCCCCGACGCTTGGCATTGTCGGCGCGGTGATGGGTCTGATGGCGGTCATGCAGAACCTGGCTGACCCCAGCAAGCTGGGAGCGGGGATTGCCGCGGCCTTTGTCGCCACGATCTACGGGATTGCGTCGGCGAATCTGTTGTTCCTGCCGGTGGCGAACAAGCTGAAATCAATCATCCAGAAACGCTCGCAGCACCAGTTGATGCTGATGGAGGGGCTGATCTCCATCGCCGAGGGCGAAAACCCCCGCAACATTGAAAGCAAGCTTAGCGGCTTCATCCACGAGTGAGGTCGCGATGGCCCGGCGCAAACGCCCAGAAGAAGCGGAGAATCACGAGGCCTGGGCCATCCCCTATGGCGACCTGGTCACGCTGCTGCTGGCGTTTTTCGTGGTGATGTACGCGATCTCCTCGGTGGATGACGGCAAGTATCGTGTGCTGTCGGAGTCGCTGGTGGACGCCTTCCGGGCACCGGCGCAGACCGATCCGATCCAGGTGGGAGAACCGACGGTGTCGCGTGAGCAGTCCCTGGACGAGATGCGCGCGCTGGTTCCGATTGATGTGCAGCCCGGCATCGTTGACGACGGTGTAGCACCCATCGACATGGCCTTATCCGGGCTACTGGACGATGCGGGTACGGATGACGAGCTGCAGGAGTTCCTGGAGGCACTGGCCGAGGTCGCCGACGAGCTGGAAATGGCGATGGCCCCCTTGATCGAGGAGGGTGATCTCCGGGTAAGCCGCGAGGCGTACTGGCTGGAAATCGAGATCACCAGTCGGCTGTTGTTCGGGAGCGGTTCGGCTACGTTGAATCCCGAGGCCCGGGCCCTGCTGGACGAGGTCGGGGCGATCCTCGCGCCGCGGGTGTCGCGGGTGCACGTGGAGGGCCATACGGACAATGTCCCGATCCAGACGGCGGTCTATCCTTCCAACTGGGAGCTTTCTTCGGGGCGTGCCGCGGCCGTGGTGAGCGTGTTTGAAGACGCGGGCATCGAGCCGAAGAATCTGGTGGCCCTGGGATATGGTGAGCATCGTCCGGTCGCGAGCAATGATACCGAGCAAGGACGGGCGGAAAACCGGCGGGTGGCCATCGTGGTCCTGCCCGGCGCGCGCCCGCGCGAAGACGGGGCGCAGGAACCCGAGCAATTGCGCGAAGACCTTCCGCTCGCGCCGGGTGCACCAACGATGGATGGGGACGAGGGGGATACCGAGTGAAGATCTGGGCGGTGGCCAACCAGAAGGGCGGGGTGGGCAAGACCACGACCACAGTCACCCTGAGTGGCCTGTTGTCGGGTCCGGAACAGCGCGTCCTGATGGTCGACGTCGACCCCCATGGCTCGCTGACGGCCTATTTCGGCCACGACCCGGAGACCGCCACCCGCGGTGTGTACGAGCTGTTCAGCCAGTGCGCAGAGGGGAAGCGTCCTGATCCGCGGGGGTTGATCCGCGAGACCCGGTTCCCGGGGCTGGACCTGCTGACGGCCAGTACGGCACTGGCCACACTCGACCGTCAGCTTGGTACGCGCAGCGGGATGGGCCTGGTGCTGCGCCAGGCGCTGGAGCAGGTCGCCGACCAGTACGACTACGTGCTGATGGACTGCCCGCCCATGCTGGGCGTGTTGATGGTCAATGCCCTGGCGGCCTGTGACGAGCTGCTGGTCCCGGTGCAGACCGAGTTCCTTGCCCTCAAGGGCCTGGAACGCATGATCAATACCCTGAAAATGGTCCAGAAGTCGCGCAAGGCCGAGTTGCAGTACCGGATCATTCCCACCCTGTTCGATCGACGCACGCGTGCCGCGCACGAGGCGTTGGCCGAGCTGCGCCGCCTTTATGGCGATGAGGTCTGGCCCGGCGTGATCCCGGTCGATACGAAGTTTCGCGATGCGTCGAGCGCAGGCCAGCCGCTGTGCTTCATGATTCCGGACGCCCGGGGCGTACTGGCGTACTCGGACTTGCTGGAGGCGATTGGCGGGCAGCTTTCGCAGCCTCATGCCCGGACCCGGAGGCAGAAGGGATGAACCGTTCGCGTGATGACAACCTGGCACTCAAGGCCGAACCTGAAGCCCTGCATGACTATTTTGGCAGCCTGCTGGACGAACCGGCGCCGATCGCCCCGGCGCACCTGCTGCGCCCGGATATCCTCGAACCGAGACCGGCGCCCGCTGAACCGGAGCCGTTAGACGAACCAGAGGTCCCCGTGGTGGCCGAAGCGGTCGCGCCCCCCGTGCCTCCGCGCACGATTGTCGAGAGTGACGAGTATCCGCGTCCGTCCGAGCGATTCTCCGCCCTGGTGCTGGAGGCCGGGAATCTGACCCTGCTGGCGCCGCTGGCCTCGCTCGGCGGCGTTGCGCCGCTTGGGGATCTGGATGTGCGCCCCACGCCCAACCACTCCGTCTGGTATCTGGGTCTGGCGGATACCAAACAGGGGCGAGTGCAGTTGATTGATCTCGCGGCCGTGGTGACCCCCGAGGATCGGGAATATGAGCCGGAGACAGCCCGCCATGTCGTGTTCCTGGCCGGTTCGCGCTTCGCGTTGGCCTGCCGCTCGATTCAGGGGACCCGCGTGATCGACCCTCAGAATCTGCGCTGGCGCAGTCACCGCAAGCGCCTGCCCTGGCTGGCCGGGGTGGAGCGGGAACAGATGGCCACCCTGCTGGACCTGGAGGCCCTCGACCGGACCCTGGACCAGGGCAGCTGGGAAATGGGCGGTACTCCGGACTCAAGCCGGGACGAGCGCGGCCGATAACGTATTCAGGAACCGAACACCGGGCCCGCAACAGGGTCCGCGAGCGACGAGGACGACATGAGCAGCGCACAAGACGTAGAAGCGATGGCCAAGGCCGATACGGCCCCGTATGTGACGTTCAGTCTCGCGGAGGAGACCTACGCGATTGACGTCCTGCAGGTGCAGGAGGTGCTGAAGGTCACCGAGATCGCGCCTGTTCCCGGTGTGCCGGACTATATCCTTGGCATTATCAACCTGCGGGGCAACGTCGTGACCGTGATCGACGCGCGCCGCCGTATGGGCCTGGAGGACCGCGAGCCGGACGAGGCCTCGCGCATCGTGATCATCGATGTCGACAACCAGAATGTCGGCATCCTGGTGGACTCGGTCTCGGAGGTCGTGCGGATCTCGCTGGATTCGGTCGAGCCCGCGCCGGAAGTCGGAAATGACGACAGTTCGCGGTTCATCCAGGGGGTGACGAGCACGGAGCAGGGGCTCACGATCCTGGTCGACCTGAACAAGCTCCTGTCTGACGAGGAATGGGCCCAGTTGCGGGAGCTGTAGAAACCGCGGGGCATTCGGCGAACTGGAACCGCCGCGTATTGGAGAGGATCAAACCTGAGAGTGGCTCCGAAACGCGGCATGCGGAGGGGAGGTGGGGCGATGGTGGATGAACTGCAGCCGGATCGTACGGTTCGCCCCGTGCAGCCGCCGACCACGAACTCCACGGTTCGCCCGGTCCATACGACCGTGCCCGGGCGGACGCTCAGTGATGACCACGACCGGGACCCCGTGCTGCGTCCGGCCGTAAAGCCTGCGCAACAGCGTTCCCCGCGCGACCGACGCCAGCGCCCCCGTAAGGGCTTGATCGACGATTACGCCTGACGGACCCCTCCAGTCGGCCCCGGGTGGTGTATCAGTGCATTTCACGCGACAATCGAGTCTGAGTCGCTGGGAGTATTGGGTCGATGGGGGAAGGCATTCTGGTTTGGATTGTCGCGGCAATCGCCCTGGTGGCGACCGTCGTTGCAGTGCTGTCCGTCTCGCTTGTGTTAACCCTGCGGCGCCAGCTCGCGACGTTGCGCCAGGACTACCAGCGTCAGGCGACCTCGGTGATGGCGCTGCAGGGTGCGATGAAGGTCATCTCCCAGGGGGTGGTCAACCACAGCCAGGCGCAATCCGCGGTGCAGCGCGCACTGGAGCGCCTCAACGACCAGCAAAGCGAGCTGCGGGCCCGTGACGCCGATGATGGCGCCTATCAGCAGGCGATCGAGCTTATTCGGCAGGGCCGTGAGCGCGAAGAAGTCCGCCGGATGTGCGGCCTGACCACCACCGAGCTGGACCTCCTGTACAGTCTGCACGCCCCCGGCTCTGCGGGTCGTCGTTAGTCCCTGCTACTGCTTGTGTCTTCACTCGCCCGATGTTGAATCGTCGCGGCGGTATCCCTGTTCGCGGTCCTCGGGTGTGATGCCCGCAAGCACAAATACATACGCAAGGACCTCGGCCACCGCGACATAAAGACTCTCCGGGACCTCTTCGCCCAGCGGTACCTGTGCGAGCGCCTCGGTCAGGCCCGGGTCCTGGTGCAGGGGAATCCCGTGTTCCTCGGCGATTCGCAGGATCTGCTCGGCGGTGACACCACTGCCGCTCGCGGTGATCCGCGGCGCTCGTTGCCGATCCCATTCCAGTGCCACCGCTTGCTGCCGGCGGGGGCCGCGGGGGGCGACGTACGGCTCGTCGTGATCGTGAGGGGGGCGTCGCTTGCTCATCTCAAGCCTTCAGGCGCGCTCGTCCAGCAGCCCGTCACGCAAGGTAAGGCTCGCCGGATCCTGTGGCTCCACCTGACCTTCTCGCACCGAGAGCGATCCGACGGTCAAGTCCCGCCCGGCCAGGCGCTGATGGAGTTCCGGCGTGCCGGCGCGCAGGCGTTGGGCGGTTTCCGGGCGTTCTGCGGTGAAATGAACGGATACCCGGTCATCGCGCAGCGCAAGGGCGACACGGGTAGGGCCGAGGGCCTGCAAATCGAGATCCAGCACAAGAGTCCATCCCTCGGCGCGTTCGGGGGGGCGGCCAGCCTCGTGCTGTAACTGGCCGGCCAGCGAGTGAAGCCCTTGCGGGCTGCGAAAGGGTAGCTCGAAGAACCAGCGGGGGTGCGACTCGTCGTCTCCCTGCGTGCTGGGCTGCAGTGAATGCAGTTGCAGCGTGGTAATGCGCTTCAGCATCCCTTCGATGAGCCCGGCCAGCGCCCCCGTGGGAGGCAGGCCCGCCGTGGTGGGCGCGGGTGGGGCCGGCGTCGCAGCCGCGGGGGTTGGCAGAGGGGAACGGGTCTCGGCCGATTGGCGCAGGTGTTCGGCGACGCGCAGCAGCTGGGCCTTGAGATCCTGAGCGGCCGTGGCAGAGGTATTGGTTCGACCCCCCTGAGCGAGCATGGCCTCCAGCCACAGGCCGGACTGCTGGATATGGCGATTCAGGCTATCGGGGCTGGTCAGGCGAACGGCAGGAGGTGTCAGTTCGATCAGGCGGTTCATCGCCGGCAGCAGTCGGGCTTCGCTCGCTGTGGGTGGCGCGCCGGCTGCTATGGCCGTGGCCAGCGTGTTCTGAATCGTTTGCATGCCACCGGCCAGGCCTCGCGCCCCCGGTATCTGGTGGCGCAACTCGCGCAACAGCCACTGCGTGGCGTCGTGCTGGCCGACCGACGGATTCGATGGTGAAGTCGGCGCCGGGGGCGAGGGCGAACCGGTCGCCAGGGTGGTGCCAGAGGGCAGGGGTAGCAGCCTCACCTCCAGGCGCGGCTCTGTGCGGGTCACCTCGGCGAGGGCGATGCGTGGACCGGACTGGTTGCCGCGTAGCAGGGCGTTGGGTAGTGGAGTCGCCAGCTGGGCATTGAAGATGGGCGCGCGGGTGTCCACGCTTTGCGCGCCGGACGACGTCAGCGGGCGCAGTTGAACTCCCCGTTCGGCCAGTTGCCCGACGATCTGGACCTGTAGCCGGGTGCCGGTCTCAAGCGTCGGCATCGCGCTCGCTCGCGGGGCTACCCGATCAAGGCCGCCTGCGGGCAATCCGGTTGGGCGAGGGCCGGTAAAGTCGGGCATCGGTGCTCCGAGTCGCTTGGGAAGCGGCTGCCCGCACAGCAGGCATGCCAACAGCATCGCACACCGTGTCCGCCGCGCCTACGGGCGGGCATCGGAGCGGGGCTTTGCTATGCTGTGTGTTCATTTCGCGAACACAAAAGAAGGCATGCAAAAGATTCGAGTGCTGATGGTTTGTCTGGGCAATATCTGCCGCTCGCCCATGGCTCACGGTGTCTTCCAGGCACGCGTGCGCGCCCATGGTCTGGAGTCCGCCATCGAGGTGGATTCGGCGGGTACGGCGGGTTATCACGTTGGGGCACGGCCGGACCCGCGCGCCCGCGAGGAGGCGAGCCGCCGGGGCTACGATCTCGAGCAGTTGCGGGCGCGGCAGCTGGAGGCGGACGACTTCGAGACGTTCGACTACATCCTGACGATGGACGAGGCGAACTATCGCAATGCCCAGCAGATCCAGCCGAATGGCGCCCGCGCGCGGTTGCACCGTTTCCTGGAGTTCGCCCAGGACCATCCCGAGCGCGAAGTACCGGACCCGTACTATGGCGGGCCGGATGGCTTCGTTCATGTGATGGATCTCGTCGAGGCCGCCAGCGACGGCCTGCTGGACCACATCTGCCGGGAACACGCGCTGGAGCGCGTCTCCTGAAGACCCCGGTCAGGCGGCCGGGGCGTTCTCCCACCGGCCGATAACGCGATAAACGTTATCGGCCGGTTTCCAGCTCAATCGCGCGGCTTGTCGTCCGGGCTGCTCGAAGACTCAGCCGCCGGTTCCGGCTTGCTGGCCGGCTTGTCGGTCGGGGGTGCCGAGGCCGGCTCCGACCGGGCAGAACCGCTGGCCTCGGCGGGTGCGGCCTTCTCGGGCGCGGGCTTGGCATCGCTTTTCTTGCCACGAGACGGCTTCGATGCGGAGCTGTCATCCGTTTTGGCGGCTTCGGAAGGGCGATTCTCGGTGTGCGATCCAGAATCACCCTTGTCCTTCGCGTCATCCGTTTTGGACGATTGAGCGCTTCCCTTTGCCCGACGTGTGCCGGAGGCAGCCTTGGGCGCCTCTTCCGACCCTTTTTCCGCCTTGCCAGGCTCGCGGGTTGGCTTCTCCTGGGCCTGAGGCTTGTCGCTTACCGCACCTTTGTCTTCAGGCGCCTTTTCGCTTTTGCCACCGGTTTCCTGGCCGGAGTCCTTCTCGGCTGATTTTTCCCTAGCGGCCGGTTTGGACTCGCCGCTGGGTGGCTGGCTGTCGCCCTTGCCCGAGTCCTGCACGGCTGGCTTCTTGGTGGTCTCGCTGTCCTGGGGCGAGGAGGCGGACTTGTCACCTTCCTTCGAAGTACCGGCATCCTGGTTCTCGGCGTTTTCATTACCCGAGCTGTCGTCACCGCTTCCGGAGCGGCCGCGGCCGCCACGACGGCGCCCGCCCCGGCGCGAGCGGCGCGAACGGGCACGGCCCTTGCCGCTATCGTCGTCGGAAGTGGACGGGCCGTTCCCGGAAGGCGATGCCGGTTCCTCGGATGTTGCGGCTGCCTCGCCCCCTTCCGCCTTCGGTTTGGCGGCCTTGGGTTCGGTTTCGCGAGCCTTGGTGCCGGCGCCACCACTGGCGCTACCACGCCGTCGCGATCGGCCGCCTTTGCCGCCGTCTTCACTACCGGCGCTGCTGGCGTCCTGACGGGGCTCGCCTTTGCCGTTACCTGACGGCTTCGCTGCATCACGCTTGTCACCGCCGTCGTCTCGTGCGCCACGGCGCCGGTTGGAGCCGCCCCCACGGTTGCTTCCATTACCGCGGCTGGCTCGCTGCTGCCCGCCTTTGCCGCGCTTGCGCCCCTCGTCTTTCTCTTGCTCTTCTGCTTCAGGCTCCGGGGTCCGGGCCGCATTGGGGAACAGGGAGGACCAGATGCGGGTAAAGAACCCGGGTTGCTGCACCGGCTCGCTGGGCGTTTGAGGGGCGGGCGACTCGGCCATCGGGGCCGGGGCCTTGACCTTCACACCCTGGACCAGGGGCTTCTCCACTTTGCCGCGGCGTTCGCCGTGCGGGTCGACATCCTCTTCGACGGACTCCACGAGTTCGTGCGATCCGCGGCCACTGACGACCTCTTCGCGTTCGTCGCCGCGCACGCGCTGGACCTCGAACTTCGGTGTCAGGTACTGCGGGTTCGGGACGATACTGATATCGACCCGATGGCGTGCCTCGATCTCGTTGATCGATGAACGTTTTTCGTTCAGCAGGAAGGTGCCGACATCGACCGGGACCTGCGCCAGGACGAGGCCGGTGCGGTCTTTCATCGCCTCTTCTTCGATCAGGCGCAGGATCGACAGGGCTAGCGACTCGACGCTGCGCACCTGGCCATGCCCCTGGCAGCGGGGGCAGGTGATCTGGCTGGACTCGCCGAGCGACGAACGCAGGCGCTGGCGCGACATCTCCAGCAGCCCAAAGCGACTGATGCGGCCCACCTGGACCCGCGCGCGATCGAGCTCGAGCGCTTCGCGGAGACGGTTTTCCACTTCTCGCTGATGCTTGTTGGCGCTCATGTCGATGAAATCGATCACGATCAGGCCGCCCAGATCTCGCACGCGCAGCTGGCGCGCCACCTCTTCAGCGGCTTCCAGATTGGTGTGGAAGGCGGTCTCCTCGATATCGCCACCCTTGGTGGAGCGGGCGGAGTTCACGTCGATGGAGATCAGGGCCTCGGTATGGTCGATGACCAGGGCGCCGCCGGAGGGGAGCTGCACGTCGCGATCGAAGGCGCTCTCGATCTGACTTTCGATCTGATAGCGGTTGAACAGCGGGACGGGGTCGTCGTACTTCTTCAGCTTGCGCTGGCTGTTCGGCATCACCAGTCGGACGAAGTCCTCCGCCTGCTGATAGACGGCTTCGTCGTCGATGATCACCTCGCCGACGTCATTGCGCATGTGATCGCGCAGGGCGCGGATGATCACGTTGCTTTCCTGGTGGATCAGCGCCGGGGCGTTGGCCTTTTCCGCCGCCTCGGTCACGGCCGACCAAAGGGCCGTCATGTAGTCGAGGTCCCATTGCAGTTCTTCGGTGCTGCGGCCTACGCCGGCGGTGCGGGCGATCACGCCCATGCCATCGGGCATGGTCAGGCCGGACAGGGCCTCGCGCAGTTCCGCGCGATCTTCGCCCTCAATGCGTCGCGAGACGCCACCGGCCTTGGGATTGTTCGGCATCAGGACCAGGTAGCGCCCGGCCAGGCTGATATAGGTGGTCAGCGCGGCACCCTTGTTGCCTCGTTCTTCCTTCTCCACCTGGACGAGAAGCTGGGTCCCTTCCTTTAGCAGCTCGCGGATGGGCTTGTCGCTGTCGGCCGGCGCGCCAACCGCGGAGGGGGCGATCTCCTTGAACGGGAGAAAGCCGTGGCGCTCGGCGCCGAAATTAACAAACGCGGCTTCGAGGCTTGGCTCGACGCGGGTGATCTTGGCCTTGTAGATGTTGGCCTTCTTGCGCTCGCGCGAGGGCAGTTCGATATCGAGGTCGTACAGCCGCTGGCCGTCGACCATGGCCACGCGCAGCTCTTCGGGCTGCGTGGCATTGATCAGGATGCGTTTCATGCAATGGACTCGGTCGGTCGTCCTGTACGTCGGTCACAAGCCCGGGGCCGTGTGGTGCGGAACGGAGGCGGCACGTCGACGTTTCGAGACGCATGCCCGCCATGGCGGCGCGAAGAGGAATCCAACGCGCCAGCCAGGTGTTCACCAATAGCCACGGGACCAGCCGTCCGCGGGATGCGGGGCCGGGGAGACAGGACTGGGTTAGAAGAAATAGTGTCACAGGTTCGCTTTTGGGCGATGGCCGTCTGGTCGCATGTAGTCGCACTGTGCAGGACCAGATCGGCGGGTAATTCGAGGCGCCCGGGCGCAATATCCGCCAGCAGGTACCGTGCGCCAATGTAGGGCATAACCCCCCGATTGGGCAAGTTTTTTCGTCGCGGAAATGCCAGGGTACATGGTTAGGATGGCGCGCCTGAGGTAGGATCGCGCCCGATGAAAGCACGTCCCCGTCAGCCGCAATCTCCCTCTGGGCCTCGTACGCTCTCGGTCACCGAGCGCGGGGATGGCCAGCGCCTGGATAACTTCCTCCTGCGCGAGCTCAAGGGAGTTCCCAAAAGTCTGATCTACCGCCTGGTGCGCAAGGGGGCGATCCGGGTCGATGGGCGCCGTGCCAAGGTGACCCAGCGGCTGAGTGTCGGCTCGGAGGTGCGCGTGCCGGACCTGGACCGGCCCGAGGCCGTCGAGCGGGACATCCCCCCGGGGGTCCTGGACCGACTGCGCCGCTCCATCTTGCATGAAGACGACCAGGTCCTGGTCCTCGACAAGCCCTCGGGCCTTGCGGTGCATGGCGGCAGCGGCCTGGCCTTCGGGATCATCGAGGCGATGCGCCAGCTGCGTCCCGGTTGCGAGCTGGAGCTGGGGCATCGGCTGGATCGCGAGACCAGCGGCTGCCTGCTGCTGGCCAAGACTCGCGCGGGATTGCAGGACTTCCACGCGGCGCTGCGCGAGGGGCGTGTGGAGAAGCGCTATCTGGCGCTGCTGGTGGGGGCGTTCCCCAACGATCAGCCCATTGTGTGCGACGAACCGATTGCCTCCAGTCGGGGTCAGGACGGGAAACGCCGCATGCGTGCGGGGGAGGATGCCGACCCCGAGAGTGCCCGCTCGGCGATCAGCCAGTTCGTGCCGCTGGAACGTTTTGGATCCTTTCAGTTGGCCGAGGTACGGATCGGTACCGGACGGACCCACCAAATCCGCGTACATGGCCAGGCGATTGGCCATCCCGTTGGCGGCGATCACGACTACGGATTGCCCGATGCAAACCGGGTACTGCGCGGGGCAGGCCTGAAACGCCTGTTTCTGCACGCCCAGGCCCTGCAGTACGAGGATTCGGCCAGCGAGTCGCATGTGTACTCCGCGCCGCTGCCGGACGAGCTGCAGTCGATCCTCGATGCGCTCGCAAGCCCCGAAGCGTCCGGATGAGCACACTGCTGCCACCGGAGGGGGATGCCTTGCGCCTGGTCGTATTCGACTGGGACGGGACGCTGATGGATTCGCCACGCCGGATTGTTCACTGCCTGCAGCGGGCCTGTGCGGCCCTGGGGCGCGAGACGCCCGCGGAAAGCGAGCTGCGCGATATTATTGGCCTGGGCGTGGAGGCCGCGGTAGAGAGACTGTTCCCGGGCGCCGACTCTGCGTTCGTGGGGGCGTTCGCCACCACCTATCGCCAGTGCTATCTGGGCGCCACCGATGCGCCAGAGACGCCCCTGTTCGCGCATGTCGAGCCCTTGCTCGACTGGCTTGACGAACGCGGCGTGCTGCTGGGCGTTGCGACCGGCAAGTCGCGGGCGGGGCTGGACCAGGCCCTGGAAGCCGCCGGCCTCATGGGACGTTTTGTCGCGACGGCCTGCGGGGACGAGCATCCGTCGAAACCCAGTCCGGTGATGCTGGAACATGTGATGGCGCGCTGCGGGGTGGAACGTTCCCGGGCACGGATGGTCGGTGATAGCGTTTATGATCTGCAGATGGCTCGCGCAGCCGGCGTCCCGTCGCTGGCCGTGACACATGGGGTCCACGATCACCGCCGGCTGAGCGCTGAGCGCCCGCTGGCCGTGGCCCGCGACCTGAAGGAACTGCTGGATCTCCTGCGGCAGTCGGAGCCGCTTCCCGAGGACTGAGGACAAACGATGGGTTGGTCGAACGAGAACAAGCCGGGCTGGGAGCGCGAGACGCTGGAGCGTCTGGTCCAGGCCCAGGTGGTGGAACAGCGGCGTGCCCGGCGCTGGGGAATCTTCTTCAAGCTGCTGCTGTTCATCTATCTGTTCGCCCTGCTGGTTCTGGTGCGGGGCGGCGATATGGGCTTGACCGCCTGGTTCGAGGACGACCGCGAGCCCGAAGAGCACGTGGCCGTTGTCGAGGTCGACGGACTGATCGCGTCGAGTGCTCGGGCCAACGCGGAAGAGCTCAACAAGACCCTGAAACGGGCGTTCGAGGCGGATGGCACTCGCGCCGTGATGCTGCGCATCAACAGTGGGGGCGGGAGTCCGGTGCAGGCCGCCGCGATCCATGACGAGATCCTGCGGCTGAAGGACGAGCACGAGGACATCCCGGTCTATGCGGTCGTCACCGATATCGGGGCCTCGGCCGCCTACTACATCGCCGTGGCGGCCGACGAGATTTACGCCAGCCAGGCCAGCATGGTCGGTTCGATCGGGGTGCGCCTGGACAGCTTTGGCGTGGTGGATCTGCTGGAGAACATTGGTGTCGAACGGCGGCTGTTCACCTCCGGGGAGAACAAGGCCCTGCTGGATCCGTTTCTGCCGCTCGACGAGGGTCACGTGAGCCATATCCATGACCTGATGGACGGGCTGCACCAGCAGTTCGTCGATGTGGTCCGCCAGGGGCGGGGAGATCGTCTGGCCGAAAACGAGGAGCTGTTCGACGGCCTGATCTGGACCGGTCAACGCGCGGTGGATCTGGGCCTTATCGATGGTCTGGGGACGGATCAGTCGGTCGCACGCGACGTGATTGGTGTCGAGAAAATGGTGACCTTCAAGCCGCGCCGCAGCGCCCTGCAGCTTCTGTTCGAGGACCTGGGCATGTCGGCGCTGCAGAGCTGGCTGGCGATGGAGACCAAGCCCAACTGGCGCTGAGCCGGCAAAACAGGCGGGGTGACGCCTGTTTCCGTCCGGACTAGCTGTCCAGCCGCGTCACGCGGGCGATGATCCCGACGACCGGGTGGTCCAGGTAGAAGAGCTGGCTGCCGGAGTTCATGCGCTGGTGGCCGCGCACGGCCACCCCGAGCGGTTCGGCCCCGTCACGGTCGATGTGATAGATGAGGTCGGTCTCCAGGTGGAGGAAACGCCCGACCCATACCCGTAGCCGGCCCTCCAGTTCGTAGCGGTCTTCGTCCACTACGATCGGCTGCGCTGCGGTGGTGGAATCGCCAAACACAGCCTGACGCGCCCCAAGACGGCGGCCCTGCTGCACCTTGAGCCAGGGGGTGGCGCTATGATCGCGGCCCAGCTGATCCCAGGCCAGACGCGCGATCACACGCCCGGTGCCGGAGTCTTCGACCCGACTGGCCGCCCGTTGCAACTCGAAGCCGCGCCGAGAATCCTGATAGATGCGCCCACCCAGTTCGGATCCTGCCAGGTTGGGTTCGCGCACGGAGGCGATCTCCTCCTGCAGGCGCCGGCTCTCCGCGGTCGTGTGCTCGAAGATGACCAGCTCGATGCGGTAGCGGCGGCCGACCTGGGCGGTGGCCGTTGTCCCAAGCCCGAGTAGTGGCAGGAGGGCGAGGCTGCTGACGAGCCTGCGGCGGTTCGGGTCGGGGCGATTGGTGTTGGCGGGCATTCAGGCGGCCTGTTGTTTCGGGCTGATGGTATGGATCAGACGCTGGACGGCCTGAGAGCGAGCCTCCAGAGTCTCCATTTCGGCATAAAAGCGGAAAGCCTTCTGGCCATCCAGTTTGTAGGCATTCGGGTCGGATTGCACCAGTTCGATCAGGGCGGCGATATCGATTTCGGGATTGGGTCCAAAAACGAAGCGTCCGCCGGCCGGGCCCAGTTCCAGTTTGCGGATCCCCAGCGGCGTCAGCTTGAGCCGCAGGCGGGCCGCCTCGAACAGGGCCTTCGCCGGATCGGGCAGCAGGCCGAAACGATCCACCAGTTCCACCTCCAGTTCGCGCAGTGCATCGCTGTTCTCGGCGCTGCTGACGCGCTTGTAGAGGATCAGGCGTGTGTGCACATCCGGCACGTAGGCATCCGGGAGCAGGGCGGGCAGCCCCAGCTCGACCTCCGTTCCGGGGGTCTCCGGGGTCTCCAGTTCGGGCATCTTGCCGGAGCGCAGGGCGTTGACCGCGCGGTTGAGCAGGTCGTTGTACATCGAGAAGCCGACTTCCTGGATCTGGCCGCTTTGCTCGTCACCCAGCAACTCGCCAGCGCCCCGGATCTCGAGGTCGTGGCTGGCGAGCGTGAAGCCCACGCCGAGATCCTCCAGCGAGGCGATCGCCTCCAGGCGCTTGCGCGCGTCGGCCGACATGGCTTTTTCCGGCGGCGTGACCAGGTAGGCGTAGGCCCGGTGGTGGGAGCGCCCGACGCGGCCGCGCAGCTGGTGCATCTGGGCGAGGCCCAGCTTGTCCGCGCGATTCATCACGATCGTATTTGCGGTGGGTACATCGATGCCGGTCTCGATGATGGTGGAGCAGACCAGGATGTTGTAGCGCCGATGGTAGAAGTCGAGCATCACCTGTTCGAGTTCGCGTTCGCGCATCTGGCCGTGGGCGATACCGATGCGGGCGCCCGGCAGCAGCGCACGAATCTGTTCCGCCATGCGTTCGATGGTGTTGACCTCGTTGTGCACGAAGTACACCTGGCCACCGCGGCGAATCTCGCGCAGGCAGGCCTCCTGGATGATCGCGTCGTTCCACTCGTTGACGAAGGTCTTGATTGCCAGGCGTTCGCGCGGCGGGGTGGTGATCACCGAGAGGTCGCGCAGCCCGGACAGGGCCATGTTCAGCGTGCGCGGGATCGGGGTTGCGGTCATGGTCAGCATGTCGACCTCGGCGCGCAGTCTCTTCAGCGCCTCCTTGTGGCGCACGCCAAAGCGTTGTTCCTCGTCCACGATCACGAGCCCGAGGTTGGAGAAGTCCAGGTTCGACTGCAGCAGCTTGTGCGTGCCGATCACGATATCGACCTTGCCTTCCTTCAGCCCTTCCAGCACGGCGGCCTGCTGCTTGGCACTGCGAAAGCGCGACAGGGACTCGATGCGGACGGGCCAGTCGGCGAAGCGGTCGCTGAAGTTCTGATGGTGCTGCTGGGCGAGCAGGGTGGTCGGGACCAGCACGGCCACCTGGCGATTGTTCTGCACGGCGACGAATGCGGCGCGCATCGCGACCTCGGTCTTGCCGAAGCCGACATCGCCGCAGATCACGCGGTCCATCGGCCGCGTGTCAGCCATGTCGGTCAGTACCGCGTCGATTGCCTGGAGCTGATCGGCGGTTTCCTCGAACGGGAAGGCAGCCGCAAAGGCGTGATACTCGGGGGTCTCGGTCGCAAACGCCGTCCCCTGCTTGGCGGCGCGCCGAGCGTGGACCTCCAGCAGCTCGGCGGCGACATCGCGCGCCTTCTCGGCGGCCTTGCGGCGGGCGCGGTTCCACTGCTCGCTGCCCAGGCGGTGGAGTGGGGCGTGTTCTGCATCGGCTCCGGTATAGCGGCTGATCAGGTGCAGCGAGGAGACCGGGACATAGAGCTTGGCGCCATCGGCGTACTCCAGTGTCAGGAACTCTGACGGCTGGCCACTGAAATCCAGCGTCTGGAGGCCCAGGTAGCGGCCCACGCCCTGTTCTTCGTGGACGACCGGGGCCCCGACTGTCAGGTCGCTGAGGTTCTGGATGACGGCATCGGCATCGCGGGTGGGGCGGTTGCGCCGGCGGGATTGCCGCGCGCGTTCGCCGAGGATGGCGGACTCCGGCACGAGCACGATCCCGTCCGGCAGTCGGAACCCTTCGCTCAGCGCACCGACTGTCACGCTGAGGCCGGGCTCGCCCCCCAGGAAGGCCTCCCAGTCATCGACGGCGTGGTGCGGCACATCCTGTTCGCGCAGCAGTGTGAGCAGGGCCTCGCGCCGGCCGGCGGACTCGGCGGTGAGCAGGACCCGCTCCTGTTCCCCGACAAAGCGCTTCAGGCGTTCGGCGGGGGAATCCTTGCCGTGTTCCATTCCCAGTTCGGGGAGGGCGTCGCAGGTGAAGGGCACGGTCCTGCCTCGGTCTGCCGGTAGCGGCTGCGGCGGCTCGCCGCCCAGGGCAATACCGGCGCGGGCGCGCAGCGCCTCGTTCAGGGCCGACTCGTCGAGATAGAGGCGCTCCGGTGGCAGCAGGGGGCGTTCCACCTGGTGGCTCAGTTGCTCGAAGCGGTCGGCGATCTCGCGGGCATACTCCTGCGCGGCGTCGGCGATATTGCCGGCCTGCACGACGCGAGCCTGAGGGGCGTAGTCGAATACGCTGTCCATGCCCTCGAAGAACAGGGGCAGGTAGGCTTCGATGCCCGGGGGAACCAGGCCTTCGCTGATGTCCCGGTAGATCGGGTGGCGACTGGGATCGCCACTGAACTGCTCGCGGTAGCGGGTGCGGAACGCGCGGATGGAATCCTCGTTCAGCGGAAACTCGTGGCTGGGCAGGATCTCGACGCGCTCGACCTTTTCCGTGGAGCGCTGGGTCTCCGGGTCGAAATGGCGCAGGGAATCGATCTCGTCGTCGAGAAACTCGATGCGCACCGGCTCCTCGGCGCCCATCGGGAACAGATCCAGGATCTCCCCGCGTGCCGCAAACTCGCCGTGGCTGATGACCTGGTTGACCGCGCTGTAGCCGGCCTCCGTCAGCCGTTCCCGCAACTGCATGCGGTCCAGGCGCTGGGCATTGCGCAGGGAGAGGCCCTGGGTGGTCAGCCAGTCGCGCGGGGGCAGGCGCTGCATCAGCGTGGAGACCGGGATCAGGATGATCCCGCGCTCCAGCGAGGGGAGGTGATACAGCGTGCGCAGCCGCTCGGAGATGATGTCCTCGTGCGGCGAGAAGACATCGAACGGCAGGGTCTCCCAGTCGGGCAGGCGCATGACCGGCAGGTCGAGCCCGGCACCAAAGAAGTCCCACTCCTCCTGCCAGCGGTCAGCGGCCTCGTTCGACTCGACGACGACCAGCAGCGGCCATTCGGCCGATGCGGCGGCGCGGGCGAGTGCCAGGGGAGCGGCCGAGGCATTGAGCCCCGACCAGATCTCGAAGCCGTCGCCGGGAAAGCGACCGGGTTGTAGCGGGTTGCGCGGCTGTTCGGACATGCAGTGTCGACGATCCGGGAAACGGGCCGGCATTATACGGATTCGATCCCGGTCGCGGCGGGAACCCCGTCGGGAAGATGCTGAATTGGTCAGTCCGCGCGGTCGATGTAGCGCTTGAGAATCGGGCTGTAGGCGTCGATGCGACGGTCGCGCAGGAAGGGCCACATGCGGCGAACCGCCTCGGTGCGGCCCAGGTCCAGGGTGGCGCGGAGGATCTCGGGCTGATCCTCGCCCGCCTTCGCCAGGAACTCGCCCTGCGGGCCCGCAACGAAGCTGGTGCCCCAGAACTGCGCCCCGGGGCTGCTTTCAGACGGATCAGCTTCGTGCCCGGTCCGGTTGCAGGCAAGGACCGGCAGGTTGTTCGCGACCGCATGGCCACGCTGGACGGTGATCCAGGCCTCGCGCTGGCGCGTCTGCTCTTCCGCCTCGTCGCGCGGGTCCCAGCCTATGGCGGTCGGGTAGATCAGGCACTGGGCCCCGGACAGGGCCATGATGCGCGCGGCCTCCGGATACCACTGGTCCCAGCAGACCAGCACGCCCAGCCGCCCTACCGAGGTGTCGATCGGGACGAAGCCGGTGTCACCGGGGGTGAAGTAGTACTTCTCGTAATAGCCGGGGTCGTCCGGGATATGCATCTTGCGGTACAGACCCGCCGGGCGGCCATCGGCCTCGAAGACGATTGCGGTGTTGTGGTAAACGCCGGCTGCGCGCCGCTCGAACAGCGAGGTCACGAGCACTACGCTGTTGTCGCGGGCGATCTGTCCCAGGCGCGTGGTGGACGGGCCGGGGATGGGCTCGGCGCGGTCGAAGACCTCCGGGTCTTCGGTCTGGCAGAAGTAGGGGCCGGTGTGCAGCTCGGCCAGCACGACCAGGCGAGCCCCGCCCGCCGCGGCATCGGCTACGGCCTGGGCGGTCGCGTCCAGGTTGGCCTCGACGCTCCCGGCATCGCGGTGCTGGATCAGGGCCACGGGAAGGGTATCGGTCGTCATCACAGATCAGTCTTCCGGGATGCCAAGGGCGCCCTTGGGGTATTGCATGGTCAGGCAGTGCAGGCTGCCACCCTGACGGATGATGGCCCGGCAGTCGATTTCCACGATTTCGCGCCCCGGAAAGGCCTCGGTCAGGCGATCGAGCGCGATGGCATCGGCGGGGTCGTCGTAGGCCGGCATCAGGACGGCATCGTTGAGGATCAGGAAGTTTGCGTAGGTCGCCGGCAGGCGCTGGCCATCGGGGCCGCGCTGCGGGCGAGGCCAGGGCAGGGGAATCAGCCGGTAGGGCGCGCCGGAGGCCTGGCGCAGCGAGCGCAGCTCCTCCTCCATGGCCGCCAGTTCGCCGTGGTGCGGATCATCGGGGTCGTCGCACTGGACATAGGCGATCGTGTCCGGGCTGCAGAAGCGGGCGAGGGTGTCGATGTGGCTGTCGGTGTCGTCCCCTTCGAGGTGACCATGTTCCAGCCACAGGACCCGTTGTGCGCCCAGATGCTCGTGCAGGCGGCGCTCGATCGTGGCCTTGTCCAGGTCCGGGTTGCGTGTGGGCTGCAGCAGGCATTGGGCAGTTGTCAGGAGGGTGCCGTCGCCGTCGGACTCGAGGCTGCCGCCTTCCAGCACCATTGCGATGGGCTCCGGCACGTTGGGGCCGAAGACGCCCTGCTGGGCCAGGGCAGTGGTGATCGCGTTGTCATGCTCTGCAGGGAATTTGCCGCCCCAGCCGTTGAAGGTGAAGTCGAGCAGGCGGGGCTGCGGCCCTTCCAGTACGGTAATCGGGCCATGGTCGCGGGCCCAGGTGTCGTCGGAGTCGGCCAGCGCGAACCACAGACGGTCGTTGCGGATGGCGGCCTCGACCAGAAATCCGGAGATCTCTTCGATGTGTTCCGGGTCGCGGGCGACGATCACCACCGGCTCGAAACGGCTGATCGCAGCCGCGAGGGTGGCAAAGACAGGGTGGACCCGGTCGAGTTCTCCGGCCCAGTCGGTACCGCTATGCGGCCAGGTGAGCTGAACACCGGCCTGCGGTTCCCACTCTGCTGGTAGACGCCGGGTATGGGGGGAAGATGCGCCGCCCGTCACGGCCGACGCGGGGTCTGTTCGCCGTGCACGATGCTGTGCAGCACGTATTCGCCCTCGAACACGACAGAGAAATCGCTGTAGTCCCAGCGGGTGATCGGCGGATCACCGACCGTGGGATGGCGCTGGCTGGGCTCGCCATGACGACTGCGCACCCCGGACTGGCTCTGGCCACGGGCTGGCAGCCCCTCACGGGTTTGCACTTCGAAGTCTCCGCTTGTGCCCCGCAGGATCTCGGCCTGCGCCTCGTTGACGGTCAATGGGGTCAGTGCCGTGGTCATGACCAGGACCGCCGCGGCAGCGACGGCGAGCAGGCCGCGCGGACGGGTAAGCGTTGGCTTTGCATGATTCCCTTGCATGAGACAAATCTCCGATGGCTCGCGGACGATAAACCACATGGTAGCGTCATCCTGTTGGCTGTGCCTCCCATCGTGAAAGTCTGTGCCATCGGGGATAGGCGCGCCCGTGTAACTCTGGCATGATTTCTCGATGTTCCGCCCGCTCCCGCTCTCCATTGGTCTGCGCTATACGCGCGCCAAACGGCGTAACCACTTCATCTCCTTTATCTCGGTCGTCTCGATCCTCGGCCTGGTGCTGGGTGTGATGGCGCTGATTACCGTGCTCTCGGTCATGAACGGCTTCGAACGCGAGCTGCGCGATCGCATCCTGGGCATGGCGTCGCATGCGACCATCCAGGACGTGAATGGTGGCTTGCGCAACTGGGAGTCGCTGAAGGAGCAGGTCGAGACGATCGACGAGCGAGTACTGGCGGTCGCTCCGTATGTCCAGGGCGAGGCGATGCTCAGTGCCACCGGGAACATCTCCGGTGCGCTGATCCGCGGGGTGGACCCGGGGGCCGAGGAGCGCGTGGCGCGGATCGGCGAGCACATGACTCAGGGCCGGCTCGGGCAGCTCGAACCCGGTGCCTACCGCATTGTGCTGGGGCGCGAGCTGGCAGCGGAACTGCGCGTGAGGGTAGGCGATTCTCTGATCCTGATGGCGCCACAGGCCTCGGTGTCGCCAGCGGGTGTAATGCCGCGCATGCGACGATTTGAGGTGGCGGGGATCTTCGAGGTCGGGATGTACGAGTACGACCGCGGGACTGCGTTTATTCATCTGCAGGACGCCCAGGCGGTCTTCCAGACCGGCGAGAGCGTCACCGGCCTGCGCCTGCGCCTGACGGACATGATGCGGGCGGGTGTGGTCTCGCGCGAGGTGGCCAGTCAGCTTGACGGGCTGTTCCGGGTGTCCGACTGGACGCGCCAGCACGCGAACCTGTTTCGCGCGATCCAGATCGAGAAGATGGTGATGTTCATCATCCTGTCCCTGATCGTCGCGGTAGCGGCCTTCAATATCGTTTCCACGCTGATCATGCTGGTGACCGACAAGCAGGGGGATATCGCGATACTGCGAACCCTTGGGCTGTCCCCCTCGGGGGTCATGCTGGTGTTCGTGGTCCAGGGGGTGGTGATCGGCGCGATCGGCATCCTGCTCGGCTCGGTCGCCGGTGTCGCGCTGGCGCTCAATATCGATGTCGTGGTGCCCTTTATCGAACGCGCGATGGGTATCGAGTTTCTCGCGGCCGATGTCTACTACATCAGTGACTTGCCGTCGGAACTGAAAGCATCCGATGTCTTTCGGGTGGGCGGGATTGCGTTCTTGCTGACCGTCGTGGCGACGCTGTTCCCGGCCTGGCGGGCGGCCCGTACACAGCCGGCGGAGGCCCTGCGCCATGACTGAGACTGTGCCTGTACTGGAGGCCGTGGGGGTCGAGCGGCGCTTCCGCGATGGCAAGCTGGACGTGGCCGTGCTGCAGGGCGTCGATTTTCGCCTGGAGCGGGGCGACCAGACGGCGATCATCGGTGCCTCGGGTTCCGGCAAGAGTACGCTGCTGCATCTGCTCGGGGGACTGGATCGCCCCACGGCGGGCGAGGTTCGGCTGCTGGGGCAGGAGTGGTCGCGCATGGGCGAGGCGCGCCGGGGGCGAATGCGCAACCAGCACCTCGGGTTCGTCTACCAGTTCCATCACCTGCTGCCGGAGCTGACGGCGGTCGAGAATGTCGCGCTGCCTCTGCTGATCCGGGGGACCTCCAGCCGTCGGTCGCGCCAGGAGGCAGAGCACTGGCTCGGGCAGGTCGACCTCGGGCACCGTGGTGCGCACAAGCCGGCCGAGCTGTCGGGGGGCGAGCGCCAGCGCGTGGCGATCGCGCGGGCGCTGGTGACGCGGCCGTCCGCGATTCTGGCCGACGAGCCCACCGGGAATCTGGATCAGGAGCGCGCCCAGCATGTGTTCGCGCTGCTGCGCGAGATGAACCGTTCGACCGGCACCGCGCTGGCACTGGTGACGCATGACATCACCCTCGCGCGCGAGCTGGATCGGTCGGTACAGCTGGTCAAGGGGCACCTGGAGCGCGAGCACTTCCACGGCCAGCTGGCCGACGACTGATCCGTCCGCTCGGGAGCGCTGGGTAAAGCCTTGCGAAGTTGCGGTCAGCCCTTGGCGTGCGTCGGCTACCGGCCCGAATCGTCTTTTTCCGCTTTTTCCCTTTCCCGCTCCTGACGCAACCGCCGCAACGCGCGACGGGTCCGCAGGCGCTGTACGACATTCACGCGCCACAGCACACGCACCAGCAGATATCCGGAGAGGCTGGCCAGCGTCGCGAAGAGCAGGCTGCCGAGCAGTAGCGGCTGCCAGATGGTCAGCAGCTCGGTACTGAACCATTCCCAACTCCAGTCGAGATGCACATCGCGGGGCGGCTCACCCAGCAGCTTGCGGCCGACGGTATAGGCCATATACAACATGGGAGGCATGGTGATCGGGTTGGAGATCCAGACCAGGATCACCGAGATGGGCAGGTTGACGCGCACAATCAGCGCGACAATCGCGGCGACCAGCATCTGCATAGGGATAGGCAGGAAGGTCACGAACAGCCCAACGGCAAACGCACCAGCCACGGAGCGGCGGTTCAGATGCCACAGATCCGGAGACCGCAGGCGCGGCCCCAGTGGGGAGAGTGCGCGATGGCCGCGCACGCCCTCCATGCCGGGGAACAGCCTTCTGATGATGTGCTTCGCCATGTCTGTGGGTATCTGTCGGACTCTCGCAGGCCCAATCCTGGGCGTGCATCCTACCTGCTAGGACTGGGCCCTGGGGAGAGGATTCCAACTCTTCCTGGACGGGACCGTGCGCCATGATGGTCGCGGTGCTGGGTCTGATCGCCGGTGTGTGGGGGTTGCACCAGCTCCCCGTCCTGCCTGTCTTGCTCGAAGGTCCATTGAGAGTGTTCCTGCCTGTCGCTGGCGCGCTGGTCGCACTTGGCTGGGTCCAGGCGGCTCGGCGAGGTTCTCCTTTCACGTGGTTGCCAGCAGCCTCGCTGGGGTTGCTCGCGGGCGTGTGGCTGGCACTCCCGCATGCGACGGACTGGTCGGGCAAGGTCGTGGGTCCCGAGTGGTCGGGAGTCGAGGTCTCGGTGCGGGCACAGGTGGTCAGTTTGCCGGAGCACGGGGAGCGGCGCAGCCGGTTCCGGGTTGGGGTGTCGGAGATCGAGCAGGGCAGCCCGGGGCTGGAGCTTGAAGGCCGCGAGTTGTGGGTGAGCACCTTCCCCGCGCGGCCGGCGATACAGGTGGGTGATTCGCTGCGGCTGGACTTGCGATTGCGTGGTGTCGACGGCCCCCGCAACCCCGGGGGATTCGATGCCGCAGGCTGGTTCTACCGCGAGGGGATGCACGGCAGCGCCGTTGCGCGTTCCGTTACCCCACTGGCAGGCGTGCACGAGGGGGCCAGGGGCCGCGTGGTCATGCACCGCCTTCGGGCCGCAATGCAGGCACGTCTGGAGCGCGCGGCACCGGATTTGCGTCACCCGGGCCTGGTGCAGGCGCTGGTCATCGGCAATCGTCAGGCCATGACCGAGAGTGAATGGCAGGCCTTTCTACACACCGGGACGAATCACCTGATGGCGATTTCCGGGTTGCATGTGGCCCTGGTGGCGGGGTTTGCCGGCGGCATTGCCGGATGGTTGTGGTCCGGGGTGGCCGTTATAAGACGGCTGCGGCGCTGGCTGTTCATGGGTGTGGTCGGGCTGGTGGCCGCCACGGGCTATGCGGTACTCGCCGGTTTCAGCATCCCGACCCAAAGGGCTTTGCTGATGCTGATTGCGCTCACGCTTGCGGTGCTGTCGCGTCGCGAGGGTGTTGCCTGGCGCGCCCTGGCCCTTGCCGCGGCCATGGTGCTGATTGTGCACCCACCGAGCGTGCTGGCCCCGGGGTTCTGGTTCTCGTTCGGCGCGGTGGCCGTGATCCTGCTGCTGTTGCAGGGTCGGGTCGGGACGACCGGCTGGCGCGAAGGCCTGCGCATCCAGGTCGTGCTGGCGATTGCGATGCTGCCGCTCAGTCTGGCCTGGTTCCAGCTGGGCTCCTGGGTCGCACCCGTGGCCAACCTGGTCGCGGTGCCGATGGTGACGCTATTGATCTTGCCGTTGTTGCTGGTCGGTGCCTTGCTCGCGTGGGGGTGGCCGGCCGCAGGTGGCTTGTTGTTAGGCATTGCGGATGGCCTGTTGGCACTGCTGGTGATGACGCTCGAGGCACTGGCAGGGATCCCTGTCCTGGTGGACCAGCGCCATGTGCCGGTGGCCGCGTCCCTGCTGGGCGGGGTGGCTGTTTTCCTGGCCTTGCAGCCGCTCGCCCGGCGATTGGCGCCCTGGATTGCAGTGGCTGCGATCGCCCTGGTCGCGCCGTTGCGCCCGGACTTTGCGGCCGGGCAGTGGCGCGTTCAGGTCCTGGACGTTGGCGCCGGGCAGGCCACCATCGTCGAGACCCGACGACACGCGCTGTTAATTGATGCGGGTCCGGGCCGGGAGGGCGGCTTCAGCGCGGGTGACCGGATTGTGGTGCCGGCCTTGCGGGCGGGCGGCATCCGCTCCCTGGGCACGCTGATGGTGACGCACGAGCATGCCGGGCACGCCGGCGGCGTGGCGGCAGTCCGGGAACAGATCTCGGTGAGGCGCACGCTGCGGCGCACCCCGGTGAGCCATGGCACTGACGAACGTTGCGAAAAGGGGGATCAGTGGAACTGGGACGGTGTGCGCTTCGAGGTACTCCATCCGCCGCCGGGCTGGAATGACGACTCGTCCGCGTCCTGTGTGCTGAAGGTGGAGGGGGCGGACGCGACCCTGCTGGTCATGGGCGGGCTGGATGGTCTCGGCGAGGCCGTGATGCGTCGGGGCACCGCAGGATTTGCGGTTGACTTGCTGGTAGCGCCGAGGACTTCCAACCCGCGCGCCCTGCAGGACGACTGGCTGGCGCAATTCCCGCCCGGTCAGGTTTGGGCTGCGACGACTGCCGAGGGTGCCGGTTTGCCCGACGAGGCACGGAAACGGCTGGAGCTAAGCGGTATTCCCCTGTACGAGACTGGGCGCAGCGGGGCGCTGGTCACGAGCAGTACCCAACTCGACAGCGCTCCGGCGACAGGCCGTCCGCGGCTGCGATTCTGGCATCCAATAAGCCCTGACCGAAATGAGCCCTGATAGAATAACGCCATGACCGAACACCGCTCCGACACGATCCGCCCGATTCGCTTTGAAGACGGCAACCTCTATCTGCTCGACCAGCGCCTGTTGCCGGGCGAGGCCGTGCGCCAGTGCTACACCGATGCCGGCGAGGTGGCGACCGCGATACGCGACATGGTCGTGCGCGGTGCGCCCGCCATCGGGATCACGGCCGCGTTCGGGGTCGTGCTGGCCTGCCAGAAAGCCCGGGGGCGGGACGACTGGCGCGAGCGCGTGGCCGCGGACATGGATCGCCTGCGGGCCTCGCGGCCCACGGCGGTGAATCTGTTCTGGGCACTGGACCGCATGGCCCGGGAGGTCGATGGCGCCCCGGATCCGGAGGCCGCCATTGAGGCGGCTACGACCGCGGCCCGGCAGATGCTGGACGACGACATCGCGGGCAACCGTCGCATGGGGCGGCACGGGGCTTCCTTGATTGAGCCGGGACATGCGGTGCTGACCCACTGCAATACGGGTTCGCTGGCCACCGGGGGCTATGGCACGGCCCTGGGGGTGATTCGCGCGGCCTGGGACGAGGGTCGGGTGACCGAGGTCTTTGCCGACGAGACACGCCCGTGGCTCCAGGGGAGCCGGCTGACCGCCTGGGAACTCGTGCATGACGGTATCCCGGTACAGCTGCTGTGCGAAGGGGCGGCCGCCAGTCTGCTGCGTTCCGGACGCGTCGGCTGGGTGATCGTGGGTTCCGACCGCATTGCGGCGAACGGCGATGTGGCGAACAAGATCGGCACCTATGGGCTGGCCCTCCTGGCCCGTGCCCACGGCGTGCGCTTTATGGTCGCGGCCCCGTTGTCGACCATCGACTTCGACATGCCGGACGGGGAGGGTATCCCGATCGAGCAGCGCGCCGAAGACGAGGTTTTGGCGCTCGCCGGGAAGCGCGTGGCCGCGGACGGCGCCCGGGCCTACAACCCGGCGTTCGACGTCACGCCGGCGCACCTGGTCGACGCGATCGTGACCGAGCACGGTGTGGTCGAGGCGCCGGATCGGGACAAACTGGCCGCCCTGCGGCGGAAAGCCGTCGCTGGAGAGCCTGTTGTGGAGGGCTGACAGCGCCGGATCACGGTGTTTCACAGTGGTGCACCCCGGCTGAGAGCTACGGAGGGGCGATTTCAGGCCCATTTGCTAGGTCCCAGTGGTTACCCCTGTGGTATGATCGCGAGCTTGTTCAGACGGACGGCGTAACCCTCGATGGCTGAATTTGCCAAGGAAATCTTCCCGGTCAATCTCGAAGACGAGATGCAGCAGTCCTACCTCGATTACGCGATGAGCGTAATCGTGGGCCGGGCCCTCCCCGATGTCCGTGACGGCCTCAAGCCGGTCCATCGCCGCGTGCTCTACGCGATGCGCGAGCTGGGCAACGACTACAACAAGCCGTACAAGAAGTCGGCGCGCGTGGTCGGTGACGTGATCGGTAAATACCACCCGCATGGTGACTCCGCCGTCTACGACGCCATCGTGCGCATGGCGCAGCCGTTCTCGATGCGCTACATGCTGGCCGACGGGCAGGGCAACTTCGGCTCCATTGACGGTGATTCCCCGGCCGCCATGCGTTATACCGAGGTGCGCATGGCGCGCATCGCGGCCGAGCTGCTGGCCGATATCGACAAGGAAACCGTCGACTTCATCGACAACTACGACGGCTCCGAGACGGAGCCGGCGGTACTGCCGAGCAAGTTTCCCAACCTGCTGGTCAACGGCTCCGCCGGGATCGCGGTGGGGATGGCGACCAACATCCCGCCGCACAACCTGCGCGAGGTGATCAACGCCTGTGTGGCGCTGATTGATGACCCGGAGATCTCCATCGAAGGTCTGATGGAGCACGTGCCGGGCCCCGATTTCCCGACGGCCGGGATCATCAACGGCGTGGAAGGCGTGCGCGAGGCCTATCGCACTGGTCGTGGCCGGGTGCTGATCCGGGCGCGCTCGCATGTCGAGCCGCTGGAGGGCGGACAGCGCGAGGCGATCGTCGTCACCGAACTCCCGTACCAGGTGAACAAGGCCCGCCTGACCGAGAAGATCGCCGAGCTGGTCAAGGAAAAGCGCATCGACGGCATCTCGGAGCTGCGCGACGAGTCGGACAAGGACGGCATGCGCCTGGTCATCGAGCTCAAGCGCGGCGAGATGGCCGAGGTGGTCCTGAACCACCTGTACATGCACACGCAGATGCAGAACGTCTTCGGCATCAACATCGTCGCCCTGGTTGACGGCCAGCCGAAGGTGCTGGATCTGCGTCAGGTGCTGGAGTCCTTTCTGCGGCATCGCCGCGAGGTGGTTACCCGCCGCACGATCTTCGACCTGCGCAAGGCGCGCGAGCGCGCCCATATCCTGGAAGGCCTGGCGATCGCGCTGGCCAACATCGACCCGGTGATCGAACTGATCCGTGCCGCCCCCAACCCGGCCGAGGCCAAGGCCGGCCTGCTGGCGCGCAGCTGGCCGCTGGGCGTGGTCAGCGACATGCTCGACCGGGCCGGGGCCAGCGCCTCGCGTCCGGAGGATCTGGCAGCGGACTACGGCGTGGGCGACGACGGCTATCGCCTGTCCGAGGCCCAGGCGCAGGCGATTCTGGATCTGCGCCTGCACCGCCTGACCGGGCTGGAACAGGACAAGATCCTCGACGAATACCGCGAGTTGCTGGACCTGATCGAGGACCTGCTCGACATCCTCGGCTCGGGTGAGCGCCTGCAGCAGGAGATCCGCAACGAACTGCTGGCCGTGGCCGAGCAGTTCGGCGACGAACGCCGTAGCGAGATCCGCGAGCGCCAGGCGAACCTCACCCTGGAAGACCTGATCGGCGAGGAAGACGTCGTGGTGACGCTCTCCCACGCCGGCTATGTGAAGTACCAGCCGGTGGCCGACTACCGCGCGCAACGCCGAGGCGGTCGCGGCAAGGCGGCCGCGAGCTTCAAGGAAGAGGACTTTGTCGACCGGTTGCTGGTCGCGAACACGCACGACACGGTGCTGTGTTTCTCCAGCCGCGGGCGGGTCTACTGGCTGAAAGTCTATGAACTGCCACAGGGTTCGCGCGCCTCGCGTGGCAAGCCGATCGTGAATCTGCTGCCGCTGGAAGCGGACGAGCGAATCAACGCCATCCTGCCGGTGCGCGAGTACGACCCGGACCACTATGTGTTCATGGTGACCGCGCGCGGAACGGTCAAGAAGACCCCGCTGACCGACTTCTCGCGCCGCCGCTCGACCGGGATCATCGCGGTGGATCTGCGCGACGACGATTACCTGGTGGACGTTTCGCTTACCGATGGCCAGATGGACGTAATGCTCGTTACCACGGCCGGCAAGGCAGTGCGCTTCTCCGAGAACGACGTGCGGCCGATGGGCCGTACCGCCTGCGGTGTGCGCGGCGTGCGCATGGAATCGGATCATCGCGTGATTGCGCTGCTCAATGTCGCCGAGGGTGCCGCCTTGCTGGCCACCGAGAACGGCTACGGCAAGCGGACTCGCTTCGACGAATTCCCGGTCCACCGTCGTGGCGGCCAGGGCGTGATCGGGATCCAAACCGAGGGGCGCAACGGGCCACTGGTCGGGGCCGCGCGCGTGCTGGAAGACGACGAGGCGATGCTGATCACCACGGGCGGTACGCTGGTGCGTACACCGGTGGACCAGATCCCGCTGATCGGGCGCAATACGCAGGGTGTGCGGCTGATCCGCCTGGACGAGGGCGAGCGCCTGGTGGAACTGGCCCGGGTCGAAAAGCTGCAGGGCGAGGATGAAGACCTGGACGACGACAGCGACAGCGAGGACGACGAATCCACGCAGAACACCATGGACAACGGAGATCCGGAATGAGCCGAGTGCATAACTTCAGTGCGGGGCCGGCTGCGCTGCCGCAGGCGGTCCTGGAACGGGCACGCGAAGAACTGATCGATTTCCATGGCGCCGGGATGTCGGTTATGGAGATGAGCCATCGCGGCAAGCCGTTCATGCAGGTTGCCGAGAAGGCGGAGCAAGACCTGCGCAAGCTGATGAACATTCCGGACAACTACAGTGTGCTGTTCCTGCAGGGTGGGGCGACCGGCCAGTTTGCGGCGATCCCAATGAACCTGCACTCGGGCGGAAAACCGATGGACTACATCGACACCGGGGCCTGGTCGGGCAAGGCGATCAAGGAAGCCCAGAAGTTCGGGCCGGTGAATATCGTCGCCAGCTCGCAGGCCAGTGGCTACGCCTCGATCCCGGCGCGCGACAGCTGGAATCTGGACCCGAATGCCGCCTACGTGCACTACACCCCGAACGAGACGATCGGTGGCGTGGAGTTTCACGAGGTCCCGGATGTCGGGGGCAAGCCGCTGGTGGCGGACATGTCCTCCACCATCCTCTCGCGCCCGATCGACGTGTCGAAATTTGGCGTGATCTACGCGGGCGCGCAGAAGAACATCGGGCCCGCCGGGCTGACCGTGGTGATTGTTCGCAATGACCTGCTGGACAAAGAGTCGAATCCGAATCTGCCGGCGGTGGTCGACTGGACGCTGCAGGCGAAAAACGACTCCATGTACAACACGCCGCCGACCTTCGGCTGGTACTTGGCGGGACTGGTCTTCGAGTGGCTTCTGGAGCAGGGCGGGCTGGACAAGATGGCCGAGATCAACCAGCGCAAGGCCGAGAAACTCTATCATTTCGTGGATAACTCGGCGTTTTATCGCAACCCGGTCGAGCCGGATGCGCGTTCGTGGATGAACGTGCCGTTTATCCTCGCGGACGACTCGCTGGATGGTACGTTCCTGAACGAGGCCGATGCCGCCGGGCTGTCGTCGCTGAAAGGGCATCGTTCGGTGGGCGGTATGCGCGCTAGCATCTACAACGCCGTGCCGGAGAGTGCTGTGGACGCGCTGATCGAGTTCATGGCGGACTTCGAGAACCGCCACGCCTGAGCGTGTCCCCCTGGGGTAACCGATCACGGAGGACCCGGATGTACCGCATACAGACCTACAACAATATCGCCATACGCGGGCTGGATCGCTTCCCGCGGGACCGTTACGAGGTCGCCTCGGACATCAATCAGCCCGACGCGCTGATGCTGCGCTCGTTTAATCTGCACGATGTCGATATCCCGGAGTCCGTGCTGGCCGTCGGGCGGGCTGGCAGCGGGGTGAACAATATCCCGGTCACGGCGCTGTCGGACCGTGGGGTTGCGGTATTCAACGCGCCCGGGGCCAACGCCAATGCGGTCAAGGAGCTGGTGATCGCCGGCCTGCTGCTGGGCGCGCGCAATCTGCTCCCGGCGGCCGGCTATGTGCAGGAGCTGGACCCGAGCAAGGACGACTTCATGGCCGCGGTCGAACACGGCAAGAAGCGGTTCACGGGCTTCGAACTGCCCGGGCGCAAGCTCGCCGTGCTGGGACTGGGCGCCATCGGTGTCGGCGTGGCCAATGCGGCCAAGGCCCTCGGCATGGAAGTCGTGGGTTTCGACCCCAAGGTCACGGTCGAGAATGCCTGGCGCCTCGATTCGGACATCGAGCGGGCGCGCTCCGTGGAAGCTGCCCTGGAGGGTGCCGACGCGGTGACGGTACATGTACCGCTGACCGAGAACACTCGCCATATCGTCAATGCCAAGGGGCTGGCTGGTATGAATCCAGGCGCGATGGTGCTGAACCTGGCGCGCGAGGGCATCGTCGATGACGAGGCCGTGCGCGAAGGGCTCGATGCCGAGCGGCTGCACGCCTACATTACCGACTTCCCGGTGCCCAACATGCTGGGCCACCCGCGGGTCATCACGCTGCCGCACCTGGGGGCTTCGACGACCGAGTCGGAAGAGAACTGCGCGGTGATGATCGCCGACGAGCTGCGCGACTATCTCGAGAACGGCAATGTGGTCAATTCGGTGAACCTGCCGACCCTGGTGCTGGACCGCAAGGGCGACACCCGCATCGCGGTGGTCAACCGCAATCTCCCGGATCGCGTGGCGCGCATCTCGCATGTCCTGGGCGAATCCAACCTGAACATCCTGCACCTGATGAACGATTCCCGTGGGGATCTCGCGTATACGCTTTTGGACGTGGACGGCAAGCCCGACCCGTCTACGCTGGATGCGTTGCTGCAGATTGATGGCGTGCTGCGCGCACGGGTGCTGTAGATCGTGACGAAGAAGGGGCCATCGCCGAAAGCCGCTACGGGGCCGGAAGACCTCGGGTCCTTGCGCAACCGCATCGACGCGCTGGACGGGCAGTTGCTGGAGCTTCTCAGCGAGCGTGCACGCTGCGCCGAGGCGGTCGCGCGGGTCAAGCGCGACTTCGAGCCGAATCCGGTCTTCTACCGGCCGGAGCGCGAGGCCGAGATCCTGCGGCGCGTGCGCGAGGAAAATCCCGGGCCCTTGTCCGGCGAGGCCGTGGTCCGGCTGTTCCGGGAGATCATGTCCGAGTGTCTGGCGCTCGAGCACCCGCTGACGGTCGCCTATCTGGGCCCCGAGGGTACGTTTACCCACCTGGCGGCACGCAAGCACTTTGGTCATGCGGTGGAGACCACCCCGCTGACCTCGATCGATCAGGTGTTTGGCGCGGTGGAAGCCGGGCGGGCGCAGTTCGGTGTAGTGCCGATCGAGAACAGCTCCGAGGGCGTGGTCACGCATACCGTGGACTGTTTCCTCGATTCGCCGCTGCAGATCTGCGGCGAGGTCGTGACGCCGATCCATCATCATCTTCTGGCGCAGGCCGAAGACCTGAGCCAGGTTCGCCGTGTCCGCGCGCACGCCCAGGCACTGGCCCAGTGTCGGCAGTGGCTGGACACCCACCTCCCACACGCGGAGCGCGAGGCGGTGTCCTCCAACGCGCGGGCGGCGGAGGTCGCGGCGAAAGATCCGGAAAGCGCGGCGATCGCCAGCCGCGTGGCCGCCGAGCACTATGGTGTTCCACTGCGGGTGCAGCATGTCGAGGATCGCGCGGACAACACCACGCGCTTCCTGATTATTGGCACCGCGTCCACCGAGCCGAGTGGTGCGGACCGGACTTCAATCATGCTTAGTACCGCGAACCGGCCAGGGTCGCTGTATGCACTGCTCAAGCCGATCGCAGAGGCCGGCATCAGCCTGACCCGGATCGAGTCGCGGCCCTCGCGCTGCACCCAGTGGACCTATGTGTTTTTCCTGGATCTGGTGGGCCACCAGAAGGATCCGGCAATCCAGGATTGTCTGGAACAGCTGCGCCAGACCGCCGATACCGTCAAGGTGCTGGGGAGCTACCCCCAGGCCGCTACCTAACCGAGACATTCCATGGCTTCACGCAACCCCGCGTCCGATATGAACCCGGGTGGCTTTGATGCCGCCGCGCTTGTCGTGGATGGCGTTCGGGGCCTGACGCCCTATCAGCCCGGCAAGCCGATCGCGGCGCTCGAGCGGGAGCTGGGTATTCAGCAGGCGATCAAGATGGCCTCCAACGAGAATCCGCTGGGGCCCTCGCCCCAGGCGGTGGAGGCCGCGCGCGCGGCGATGAGCGAGGCCCACATCTATCCCGATGGGGCAGGCTTCGAACTCAAGGCCGCGCTAGCCACTCGGCATGGTGTCGATCCGGATGCCATTACCCTCGGCAATGGGTCCAACGAGATCCTGGAGCTGATTGCGCGGGCGTGGCTGGCGCCCGGTCGTACCTCGGTTTTTTCGGCTCATGCCTTTGCGGTATATCCGCTGGTTACCCAGGCGGTGGGGGCCGAGGCACGGGTGGTCGAAGCGCTGCCTGCGACCGACCTGGAACAGCCCTACGGGCATGATCTGGCGGCGATGGAGAAAGCCGTGGATGACGCCGTGCGGGTGGTGTTCGTGGCCAATCCGAACAACCCGACCGGGACCTGGGTCGGGCGCGCGGCGCTCGAGGCCTTTGTGGCGGCGATGCCGGCCACCACGCTGGTGGTGATCGACGAGGCGTATGCGGAATACGTTGAACAGGAAGACTATCCCGACACCACCCAGTGGGTCGCGCGCTACCCGAATCTGATCGTGACCCGCACGTTTTCCAAGATTCAGGGCCTTGCCGGCCTGCGCCTGGGGTACTCCATCAGCTCACCCGCGGTCGCGGAACTGCTCAATCGCGTGCGCCAGCCGTTCAATGTTAATGCCGTGGCACAGGCTGCGGGCCTCGCCGCGCTGGGGGACTCCGCCCATATCGAACGTTCGGTGCGCGTCAATCGCGAGGGCCTGCTGCAGCTGGGCGAGGGGCTGCGCGAGCGGGGGCTGCGCGCGATCCCGTCTGTAGGCAACTTCATCACCTTCGACACCGGGCGTGATGCGGGGCCGGTGTACGAGGCGCTGCAACACGAAGGCGTGATTACGCGCCCCGTGGAGAACTACGGGCTGCCCGGGCATCTGCGGGTGACGGTCTCCACGGCCGAGGACAACGAACGCTTCCTGCAGGCACTGGATCGAGCCCTGGCATGATCGAGCGGCTGGTCATCTTTGGGGTTGGCCTGATTGGTGGCTCGCTCGCGCTCGCCTTGCGCGAGGCGGGAGCGGTACGCGAGATCGTGGGCTGTTCGCGCAATGCGGACAACCTGCGCGAGGCCGAGCGTCTGGGCGTGATCGACCGCTGGACGACCTCGGTGGCGGAGGCCGCGGAAGGGGCGGATATCGGCGTACTGGCAGTGCCGCTGGGGGCAATGGGCCCGCTGGCACGCGACCTGGCCGGCTGCTGGCCGGACGACAGCCCGTTGACGGACGTCGGCTCGAGCAAGCAGGCCGTGATCGACGCGGTGACCGAGGGCTTTGGCACCACGCCGCGCCAGTTTGTGCCCGGTCACCCCATTGCCGGGACCGAGAAGAGCGGGGTGGCGGCGGCATTCCCCAGCCTCTTTCGGGACCGGCTGGTGATCCTGACCCCGGCGGATGCGACCAACCCGATGGCCAGCGATCGCATTGCACAGATGTGGCAGGCGACTGGTGCGCGGGTGGAATTCATGACACCCGCCCACCACGACCGGGTGCTCGCGGCGACGAGCCATCTGCCTCACGTGCTGGCCTACACGCTGGTGGCGTCACTGTCGGACATGAGCGAGCGCGACGAGATCTTTCATTATGCGGCGGGCGGCTTTCGCGATTTCACCCGCATTGCCTCGTCGGACCCGGTGGTCTGGCGCGATATCTGCCTGGCCAACCGCACGGCCATCCTCGAGGTGATCGAACGCTACCAGGGTGACCTGGAGCAGTTACGCGGGATGATCGAATCGGCGGACGGGCCCGCGATCGAGACGCGCTTTCGGCACGCAAAGGAAACCCGGGATCGTTTTTGTGACCCGGCGGATGCACAACTGGATACCTGACAGATGAACACCTTTACCGTACAGCCGGGGGGCACGCTCTCCGGTGTCGCCCGTGTGCCGGGCGACAAATCCATTTCCCATCGCTCGATCATGCTGGGTGCGCTGGCCGAGGGCGAGACGCGTGTCACCGGCTTTCTCGAAGGGGCCGATTGCCTGGCGACGCTGGAGGCCTTTCGCGCGATGGGTGTGCCGATCGAGCGCAAAGGGCCAGGCGAGGTCGTGATCCAGGGCCGGGGCCTGCAGGGCCTGCAGGCCCCGGATCGCCCGCTGGACATGGGTAACTCGGGGACCGCCATGCGGCTGCTCTGCGGGGTGCTCGCCGGGCAGTCGTTCGATAGCGAGCTCATCGGCGATGAATCCCTGACGCGTCGCCCCATGCGCCGGGTCACCGAGCCCCTGGCGCTCATGGGTGCACAGATCGAGACCAGTGAGGCCGGTACGCCGCCTTTGCGCATCCGTGGCGGCGCACCCCTGCGGGGCACCGATCATGTGCTGCAGGTGGCCAGCGCACAGGTCAAGTCCGCGATCCTGCTCGCGGGATTGTGGGCAGACGGGAAAACCTGTGTGACCGAGCCCGCGCCCACCCGGGACCACACCGAGCGGATGCTGAATGGCTTCGGCTGCGTCGTTACCCGGGATGGTCCCAAGGCCTGTGTGACCGGTGGCGGGCGCCTGCAGGCCAGTTCGGTGGATGTCCCGGCGGACATTTCCTCGGCCGCGTTCTTCCTGGTGGGCGCCAGCATCGCGACGGGCTCGCAGATGCGCCTGGAACACGTCGGCATCAATCCGACCCGGACCGGTGTGATCGACATCCTGCGCCTGATGGGCGCGGATATCCGCGTGGAGAACGAACGCGAAGCCGGCGGCGAGCCGGTGGCCGACATCGAGGTACATGCCACGCGCCTGAAGGGGATCGAAATCCCGACCGAGCTGGTGCCGCTGGCGATCGACGAATTCCCGGCCATCTTTGTCGCCGCGGCCTGCGCCGAGGGCGAGACGGTCCTGACGGGCGCGGAAGAACTGCGGGTCAAGGAGAGCGATCGCATTCAGGTGATGGCCGATGGGCTTCAGGCGCTGGGTGTGCAGTGCTCGGTGCAGCGCGATGGTATTCGCATTCTGGGCGGCGAGGGTTTCGCCGGCGGAGAGATCGACAGCCATGGCGACCACCGTATCGCGATGTCGTTCGCGATGGCCGGGCTGCGGGCCAGTGGCCCGATTCGCATTCGTGACTGCGCCAATGTGGCGACATCGTTCCCGGGTTTCGTGGACCTTGCCCGTAATGCCGGTCTGTCGCTGGAGGCGGCATGACGGCGGCGATCCCGGTGCTCGCCATTGACGGCCCGGGTGGTGCCGGAAAGGGGACGGTGTGCATGCGCGTCGCCGCGGCGATGGGCTGGCACCTGCTCGACAGTGGGGCCCTGTACCGACTGCTGGGCCTTGCGGCGCGCCAGCATGGGGTGGAGCTGACCGATATCGAAGGACTCGAACGCCTGGCCGGCGCACTGGACGTCAGCTTCGAGATCGACGGCGATGCGGCAAGGGTAACGACCCTGCTTGAGGGCCAGCCGGTGGACGTGCTCCTGCGCACCGAACAGGCGGGTTCCGATGCCTCGCAGGTCGCCGCGCTGCCCGCTGTACGCGAGGCATTGCTCGATCGCCAGCGATGGTTTGCTCAGGCCCCGGGGCTGGTCGCGGACGGGCGCGACATGGGCACCGTGGTGTTCCCGGATGCGGACCTCAAGATCTTCCTGACGGCCTCGGCGGAGGAGCGGGCGCGCAGGCGTTACATGCAGTTGAAGGAACAAGGACTTAGTGCTAATCTTTCCGCCCTTCAGGATGAGATGGAGGCGCGCGACCGCCGTGACCGCGAGCGTAGCGTGGCTCCCCTCAAGCCCGCCGAAGATGCCTGGGTGCTGGATACCACGGAACTCGACATCGTCAGCGTGGTGGACATGATCCTGGAGCGCCTCCGGGACGTACTCCCGGAACAAAGCCCCCGAATCGAGGGATAGCCTCGAAGCGGGTACATTAACGTTCAAACCCTCTTGTAGGAAGTTTCTTCAAGAGTTTGTTTAATCACAGGTTTTTAAATCCATGAGTGAAAGTTTCGCGCAACTGCTCGAAGAGAGCATGGCCTACACCCAGATGCAGCCGGGTGCCATCCTCAGTGCCACCGTCATTGAGGTCACCCCGGATGTGGTCGTGGTCAATGCCGGCCTGAAGTCCGAGGGGGTCATCCCCACCGAGCAGTTCATGAACGACGAGGGCGAGCTCGAGGTCAAGGTCGGCGATGTCGTCGAAGTGGCCCTCGAAACCCCCGAAGACGGTTTCGGCGAGACGCGCATGTCGCGCGAGAAGGCCAAGCGGGCCAAGGCCTGGGATCGTCTTGAAGGTGCGATGGAAGAAGAGCAGTACGTCACCGGCAAGATCTCCGGCAAGGTCAAGGGCGGGTACACCGTCGAGCTGGGAGACATCCGTGCGTTCCTGCCCGGTTCACTCGTGGATGTACGTCCGGTGCGCGATACCGCGTACCTGGAAGGCAAGGAACTGGAATTCAAGCTCATCAAGCTGGATCGCCGCCGCAATAACGTGGTCGTATCGCGCCGCGCCGTGGTCGAGCAGGAATACAGCGCCGAGCGCGAAGAACTGCTGAAGAACCTGCAGGAAGGCGCGGTCGTGAAGGGCATCGTGAAGAACCTGACCGACTACGGTGCGTTCCTGGATCTGGGCGGCATCGACGGCCTGCTGCATATCACCGACATGGCCTGGAAGCGCGTGAAGCACCCCTCCGACGTGGTCGAGATCGGCCAGGAAGTCGAAGTCAAGGTGCTGAAGTTCGACCGCGAACGCATGCGCGTCTCGCTGGGCCTGAAGCAGCTGGGCGAGGATCCGTGGGAGAACATCACCCGCCGTTACCCGACCGGCACCCGCATCTTCGGCAAGGTCACCAACATTACCGACTACGGCTGCTTCGTGGAAATCGAAGACGGCGTGGAAGGCCTGGTGCACGTGTCCGAGATGGACTGGACCAACAAGAACGTCAATCCGGGCAAGGTCGTGGCCATCGGCGACGAGGTCGAGGTGATGATCCTGGACCTGGACGAAGAGCGCCGCCGCATCTCGCTGGGCATGAAGCAGTGCCAGTCCAACCCGTGGGACGACTTCGCCGCCAACCACAATCGTGGCGAGAAGGTCCGTGGCCAGATCAAGTCGATCACCGACTTCGGTGTGTTCGTCGGTCTGGATGGCGGCATCGACGGCCTGATCCACCTGTCCGACCTGTCCTGGCACGAGGCCGGTGAAGAGGCGATCCGCAACTTCAAGAAGGGCGACGAAGTCGAGGCCGTGGTGCTGTCGGTGGATCCGGAGCGCGAGCGTATCTCCCTGGGTCTGAAGCAGCTGGACCGCGATCCGTTCTCCAACTTCGTGGCCGAGCACACCAAGGGCAGCATCGTGAAGGGTACGGTCAAGGAAGTGGACGCCAAGGCGGCCGTGATCGAGCTGGCTGACGGTATCGACGGCATCCTGCGTGCGGCCGATATCTCCCAGGACCGTGTGGAAGATGCGCGGACCGTGCTGAACGTTGGCGAAGAGGTCGAGGCCAAGTTCATGGGTGTGGACAAGAAGACCCGTGCGATCAGCCTGTCGATCAAGGCCAAGGACCGCGCCGAAGAGGCCGAGATGGTCTCCGACTACTCCGCGAGCGGTAGTGCGACGACCTCCCTTGGCGATCTGCTGAAGGAACAGATGGGCAAGAACGACTAAGTCCGTCACAATAAAGTCCACGGTGTCCGTACGGATGCCGTGGACTGTTTTTTATCCGCACACTGCGGATCTCTTTCTTCTGTCTGTGACGAGCGTCAGATGACCAAATCGGAATTGATCGAAAGCCTCGCCCAGAAATCGCCTCACCTGCCCGCACGGGATGTCGAGATGTGCGTGAAGGCGTTGCTGGAACGGATGAGTCAGGCCCTGGCGCATGGTCAGCGAGTCGAGATTCGTGGCTTCGGCAGCTTCTCCCTGCATTTCCGCCCGCCGCGTCTTGGACGCAATCCCAAGACCGGGGAAGGGGTGGCACTGCCGGGCAAGCATGTCCCGCATTTCAAACCCGGCAAGGAACTGCGCGAGCGGGTCAATAGCCCCGCGGTTGTCGACGAGTAATCGGCATGTCCGATCGACGGCGCCAGCAGGTCCGCAACGCAGTCGCGTTTGCCTTGCTGATCCTGATCTCTTCGGCGATCGGTATTCTTGTGGTGTTCAACGAGGGCCAGGTCACCCTGAGCCTGCCATGGGTAGACGTGCAAGCGCCCCTGGTAGTCCTGCTGGGCATTTCCGCGCTCGTGGGTGTGGTCGTCACGGCCGCCATTCTGCTTCTCCGTATCCGCCGACTGAACCAGAAGGTGGCGGACCTGCGCGCGGAGAATCGCGCATTGAAGACCGAGGTCGAGCAGATGCGAACGGCCCCGATGCGGGATTTTTATTAGTGCAATGCGGATCACTGTGCATGCCCGCGCTGGAGTCCATTTCGCCCACGCGCACAGTGCAGCCGGTGAAGGCTAGCCTTGAGGCACAAACGACGCGCCATGTCTTCCGCTACGTCCGAGAATCGATCGACCATATGGTTGGGATGGCTCGTTTCCTCTCCCGTGAACGCTCGTTTATTGATCACCCGATGTAACAAGATTGGTTGGCCAGGCCCTTCTCGTGGGTCATGTTGCAGGGTGTGGAAACGGGTATGCCTCGCAGCGTTCGCTCGGCCCTGTGGCCCGGCCCGAAAGCTGGGGTCGCTGTCCGAGTCCGGGAGCGTCACGTGATCAACGACTGGTTCTGGCTCTTGCTGCCCGTGGCGGCGGCAAGCGGCTGGTGGGTAGCCCGTCGCGTCCACCCGGAAGACCCAGGGGACCAGGAACCTTCCCTTCACCGTTACCTTGAGGGCGTCCGATATCTGCTGGACGACCGTACCGATGATGCCTTGCAGGCCTTCATCGAGATGGTGGAGGTCGACCACGAAACCTTTGAGACCCATGTGATTCTTGGACGCCTGTTCCGGCGTCGAGGCGAGGTCGATCGGGCGATCCGGATCCATCAGAACCTGGTGGCGCGTCCTTCTCTGAAGGACGAGCAGCGGGCCCAGGCGCTGAACGAGCTCGGGCAGGACTTTCTGCTAGCCGGCGTTCTCGATCGGGCCGAGGCGGTCTTCCGCGAGCTTGCGGACTCGCCGCATCAGGCGGTGCAGGCGCTGAAGGGCCTGCAGCATGTCTATGAAACCCAGCGTGAATGGGAGCGCGCGATCGAGGTCGGCACACGACTGAAAGCGCATAACGTGCCGAATGAACATCTTCGAATCGCGCATTATCACTGTGAGTTGGCGACTATTGCGCTGGAGCAAGGTGACCGCTCAACCTCCGCCGAGCGAGCGGCACAAGCAGAGGGGCTGGTCCCTGGGCTGTCGCGCGCGCTGCTGATCAAGTCCGAGATCGCGGAACGCGAAGACCGCATCGCCGATGCGATTGCATGCGGCCGTGAGGCCGTGGCCCGTACGCCACCGCTGGCACCCCTGGTCGTGCCGCGCCTCGAGCGGTTGCACCAGGCACTGCCAGGTGAGAACCGCCTGGGGCAGCTGGAGCAAACCCTGGAAGATCTGGCGAACAGCCGCGGTATCACCGTGGCGCGGATCGCACTGATGCGGTTGTACCGTCGCACCGGGCGGCTGGATGCCGCACTCTCCGAACTCGGGATGATCCTTTCGCAACGCCCGGTGCCGACATCGGGCTTGCTCGAGGCCGTGCGCTGGATGAAGATTCTCCCCGCGGTGCAGGAATACAGTGTGGAGTTCGCCGCGTTCGAGAAAGCGCTTTCGGATCAGCTCGGAAGCCAGCATCTGTACCAGTGCATGAACTGTGGCTACCAGGGTCGAGCGCACGTCTGGCAATGTCCGAGCTGTCGCCGATGGGATACCCTGCGGGGGCTGGATTTTGAACTCGATGCCTCTACCGAGGAGGCTGAAGATGCGCTGGTCCGCGAAGGGACGCGCTGAAACCCATTTAATCAGGAAGAGCCATGCGAGCAGTCGTTCAGTCCCCAGCCCCGCGTCTGATCGTGGCACTCGACTTTGCCGATGCCGACGGTGCCATCCAGCTGGCGCAGCGTCTCGATCCGTCATTGTGCGCCCTGAAGGTCGGGTTCGAGTTGTTTGTCGTGGCCGGGCCCGATTTATTGGGCAGACTGCACGATCTCGGCTTTCGGGTATTCCTCGATCTCAAGTTTCACGATATCCCCAACACAGTGGCCGCCGCCTGCAGGGCAGCGGCGCGAACCGGCGTATGGCTGGTAAATGTGCACGCCAGTGGTGGCTTGCAGATGATGCAGGCGGCGCACGAAGCGGTCCGCGAGGTCAATGATCACACCGCCGTTCTGGCGGTTACGGTTCTGACCTCCAGCGACGCACACACGCTGCGCGAGATTGGCGTTCAGCGCAGCCCGGAGGCCCAGGTGCGCCTGCTGGGCAATCTGGCCATCGCGCGGGCTGGGCTGGAGGGGCTGGTGTGTTCTGCGCAGGAGGCAAGCCTGCTGCGTGAGGAGCTGGGCTCTGGCCCGATGCTGGTGACCCCCGGAATCCGGCTTCCGGAGGCCGAAGGAGACGATCAGCGCAGGGTGATGACACCGGAGAACGCGATCAAGGCCGGTGCCAGCGCCATTGTGGTGGGGCGACCCATTACCCGGGCGGTCGATCCGGCGGCCGCTGCGACCGATTTCGCACATCGCCTGGAGAGGGTTTTCCAGAGCCGCTGATCCCGTTAGGATGACCTTGGCGCAAGGGTTGCGCCGGTTATCACTCAACATGGAGCAGTTAACATGAAAAATGCCATCTACTGTGTGAAATGCTGGTTCTTCGCCGCCTTGTGCGTGCTGCCGCTGGCGCTGGTTACGGCATCAGGCGGGCAGACGCCGGTGAATGTGAACTCGGCATCGGCGGATGAACTCGCGACGCTGGACAACATCGGCCAGGTCAAGGCCGAGGCGATCGTCGAGCATCGCGAGGCCCACGGTCCGTTTGCCTCGGTGCAGGCGCTGACGGACGTATCCGGCGTCGGCGAGCGCACGGTGGAGATGAATCTCGACCGTATCGAGGTCGAGTAGCCCGATCGAGGACGACGGGGCCGATCCCCGTCGTCTTTTCCCACCTGGAGTCAGGATGAACCCGAATACGCCACCGATCCGTACCGCTGTTTTTCCTGTCGCGGGCATGGGCACCCGCTTTCTTCCGGCCACCAAGGCCAACCCCAAAGAGATGCTCCCCATTGTCGACAAGCCGCTTATTCAGTACGCGGCCGAGGAGGCCGTGCGTGCGGGTATCGAGACCCTGGTGTTCGTGACCGGTCGCAACAAGCGTTCCATCCCCGATCACTTCGACAAGGCCTACGAGCTTGAAACGGAGCTGGAAGAGCGCGGCAAGACGGAGATGCTGGAGAAGGTGCGCAATATCGTGCCGTCCAACGTGACCTGTGTGTACGTGCGTCAGGCCGAGGCACTGGGTCTGGGACATGCGGTAGCCTGCGCGCGGCCGGTGGTACGCAACGAGCCCTTTGCGGTGATCCTGGCCGATGACCTGATCGAAGAAGAGCAGGGCGGTGCCACGAAGCAGATGGTCGAGGCCTTTAACCAGCATGGATGCAGCGTGCTGGGCGTGGAAGAGGTGCCGGCGGACCGCACCCATCAGTACGGCATCATTGATCCGGTGCAAACGGGCCCGCGCACCTGGGACGTACGCGGGATTGTGGAGAAGCCGCAGCCGGCGGACGCACCCTCCAATGTCGCGGTCGTGGGCCGCTATATCCTGACCCCGCGCATCTTCGAGCTGTTGGCCGAGCAGGAGCCCGGTGCTGGGGGCGAAATCCAGCTGACCGACGCAATTGCCAAGTTACTTCAGGAAGAGCGTGTAACTGCCCTTAATTTCGAAGGTCGCCGCTTCGACTGTGGAAGCAAGCTGGGTTATCTGGAGGCGACTGTGGAGTTCGCGCTGATGCACCCGGAGCTGAAGGACGACTTTGGCGCCTATCTGAAATCCCGCGCCAGCACCTCCTGAAGCCTCACCACCAGAACCTCCGCTGACGCGGACGTATCGGAAGCCTTCCGCGCCAGTACTGGATGGCGAGGAAGCCGAACGCCATCCCGCCCAGATGCGCGAAATGCGCAATACCGGCGAGGGTGCCCGAGATCCCCAGGTAGAGTTCCAGGGCGCCGTAGGCGATGACGAAGTACTTTGCCTTGATGGGGATCGGCAGGAAGAACAGATAAAGCCGCTGGTTGGGGAACATCATCCCGAACGCCAGCAAGACCCCGAACACGCCGCCGGATGCCCCAACAGTGGGATAGACCATCCCATTGTCGCCATAGGCGGTGACCATAAGCTGTACCAGCCCTGCGCCGATCACGCAGATGAGGAAGTACAGGGCGAAGGTCCTGGAGCCCCAGGCGTTCTCGATCTGCACTCCCAGCATCCAGACGGCAAACATGTTCACCGAGAGGTGAACGAGGCCTCCGTGCAGGAACCCGTAGGTCAACAGCTGCCAGAGCTGGAAGTCCGGCACACGTAGCCATTGCCCGTCCTGCAGGATCATCGATGGCGTTCCGATGGGCCACAGGGCGAAATGGGTCATCAGCCAGTCGCCCAGCCAGGGCAGGGCAAGAAAGAGCGCCACGTTGGTGATCAGCAAAAAGCCGATCACCGGTGGCATCATGCTGAAATCGGGGTGGCGCGGGTCCGGGTGCGTCATCGGGGCCGGGATCAGCGAAAGTCGTCGGTGACCGCGCCGCGACTGGCGGATCCGACCTGACGGCTGTACTTCCCGAGCACACCTCGATCAAAGCGCGGCGGGGGTGCCTGCCAGGCACTGCGGCGACGCGCCAGTTCGTCCTCTGGTACCTCGAGCGCGAGACGATTACGGTCGGCATCGACCTCGATGATGTCGCCCTCGCGCACCAGGGCAATGGGCCCACCTTGCGCCGCCTCGGGAGCGACATGTCCGACGACGAGACCGTAGGTGCCTCCGGAGAAGCGTCCGTCGGTAATCAACGCAACGGAGTCGCCGAGACCCGCGCCGATGATCGCTGCCGTGGGGGCGAGCATCTCGCGCATACCGGGCCCGCCGCGGGGGCCCTCATGACGAACCACGATGACGTCGCCAGCCTGAATCCCGCCCGCCAGGATGGCGTCCAGGCATTCCTCCTCGGATTCGAATACGCGCGCGGGCCCGCGAATCGAAGTGGACTTGAGCCCGGTGATCTTGGCCACGCTGCCTTCCGGCGCCAGATTGCCCTTCAGGATCGCCAGGTGCCCCTGCGGGTACAGGGGGGCATCCAGCGGGCGGATGATGGTCTGGTTCGATGGTGGTGCATCAGGGATGTCTGCGAGGACCTCGCTTAGGGTCTGGCCGGTAATGGTCAGGCAGTGCCTGTGCAGAAGACCGGCGTTCAGCAGGATCTTCATGACCTGCGGTGTGCCCCCCACCGCATGGAATTCCGTGGTCACGTGTCGACCGGAGGGCTTCAGATCGCACAGTACCGGGGTTTTCCGGCGGATCCGTTCTACGTCATCCAGAGCTAACGGCACGTTGGCACAGTGGGCAATGGCGAGCAGGTGGAGCACGGCATTGGTCGATCCCCCGACGGCCATAACCACGGCCAGGGCGTTCTCGAAGGCCTCGCGCGTGAGGATGTCGCGCGGCTTGCGGTCGGCATGGATCGCCTCCAGGAGGACCTCGGCGGAACGGGCGGCGGAGTCGGCCTTTTCCGGGTCCTCGGCCGCCTGGGTCGACGAGCCCGGCAGACTCATGCCCATCGCCTCGAAGGCGCTGGACATGGTATTGGCTGTGAACATGCCGCCACAGGAGCCGGCTCCCGGGCAGGCATTGCGCTCCACGCCGGCCAGGTCTTCATCCGACAGCTTTCCCGCCCCATGCTGTCCGACGGCCTCGAACGCACTGACGATCGTCAGGTCCTGGTCCTTGTAGCGTCCCGGCTTGATCGTGCCTCCGTAGACGAAGATCGCGGGCACGTTAAGCCGGGCGATCGCCATCATGGCGCCGGGCATGTTCTTGTCGCAGCCGCCGGTGGCCAGCAGCCCGTCCAGACTCTGGCCGTTGACGACCGTCTCGATCGCGTCGGCGATCACCTCGCGCGACACCAGGGAGTACTTCATGCCCGGGGTGCCCATCGAAATGCCGTCAGAGATGGTGATGGTGCCGAAGGTCTGCGGCATGCCGCCCGAGGCTCGTACGGCCGATTCCGCACGTTCGGCCAGTGCCCCGATCCCCATGTTGCAGGGAGTGATGGTGCTGTGGGCGTTGGCAATGCCAACGATGGGGCGCTGGAAGTCGTCGTCACCGAAGCCCACGGCCCTGAGCATGGCGCGGTTGGGGGTGCGGCGTGGCCCTTCGGTGACGACGCGGCTGCGTCGATTGTCCTGGGTCATCGAGTCGTCCTGTCCGTTGTCCGGCCCGGGAGAGGGCGGACTAGTGGGTGCGAGAATTGCTTCCCCGGCAGTAGCGCCCATTGAGGAAGTGATCGAAGAACTGGCCCAGTGCCGGATGGTCGATCTGCTGGCCGGAGGTGTCGGGTTCCAGGTGGCGTTCGGCCACATACGTGCTGTGCGAGTACCCGTCCACCAGCACGTGGTACCACGGCCGGTCCTTGGGGGGGCGGCTCCTGGCCACGGTTTCGTACCATTCGTCCGAGCCGGAGTAGACCGGGTCGACCTCGACGATCACACCGCGGTAGCCGAACTTGGTATGGTGGACCAGTTCACCCACGGTGAAGCGTGTTCCCTGTGTCATCGCTGCCCCCTGGCGGCGTTTGGTGCATTAATTGCGCTGCATTGACAGTGTCTCTCAGAAAAGACCATCGCCCGGGTCTCGCGTTCCGGCGCGTGGTCCTGAACCCGCAAAGCGAACGTATACCATGTCCCGTGACGTCAGCATCCCCCGCCCCGAATTTCACCGGGCCGTGCCCGAAAATGATGACCGCGAACGCAAGATCTGCAGTCACTGTGGCTTCGTGGACTACGAGAACCCGCGGATTGTGGTGGGCGTCGTCGCCACATGGGGAGAGCGGGTCCTGTTGTGCCGCCGGGCGATCGAGCCGCGCAAGGGTCACTGGACGCTGCCCGCAGGATACATGGAGCTCGGCGAGTCGACCGAGCAGGGCGCCGAGCGAGAGGCCTGGGAGGAGGCGCGCGCCCGGCTGCGTATCGATCGCCTGCTCGCGGTCTACAGTCTGCCGCATATCGGTCAGGTGCAGATGATCTACCGTGCCGAGCTGCTGGGCGACGATGTCGCTCCCGGACCGGAATCGGAAGAGGTCGCGCTGTTCGACTTCAATGATCTGCCCGGGGAGCTCGCATTTCCGTCGGTCGCCTGGGCCCTGGCGCACTATCAGCAGACGCACCACCTGAACGAATTTGCGCCGATGGGCGCCCCGGAGTCCGCGAGCCCGCTGGGCGGGTTGTAGTTCAGCTGTCCTGCGCGCGCCGGGACGGCCCGTAGTCTCGGAATTTTTCCAGCACGCGCGCCATTTCATCATCGCCGAGCAGCTGCGGGCCGCCAATTTGCAGGCTCAGCACATACTGCTGCGCGAGCAGTTCGACCTCTTGGGTCAGCCACAAGGCCCGCGCGAGATCCGGCCCCGTCGCAATCATGCCGTGGTTGGCCAGCAGGCACGCGAGTCGATCGTGCAAGGCCTCCACCGCGTTGCCTGACAGCTGCTCCGTGCCGAACGTGGCATAGGGGGCACAACGGATCGAATTGCCCCCGGCCGCCGCAACCATATAGTGCAGGGCGGGGATATCACGACCCTGAATCGCGACCACGCTGGCATAGATCGAGTGGACATGCACCACGGCGTTCAACTCCGGGCGCGCCTTGAGGATCGCCCGATGAAAATGCCACTCGCTGGAAGGCTTCTGGTGATCCGGCCAGCGTCCCTGTGCATCGACGGAGACCAGGTCCTCCGGACGCAGGGCTTCATAGGGCACGCCGGACGGGGTAATCAGCATGCCGTCGCCCAGACGCGCGCTGACGTTGCCCGAGGTGCCCTGGTTCAGGCCACGGCGATTGGTCTCGAGCGCGGTGTCGATAATCGCCTGGCGCAGGGCCAGTTCATCGGTGGCAGGCATCGGAATCCAGGGGGATAGATGGAAGCCGGATTGTATCGCGACAGGCGCGAAGGATGTCTCGGGGAACACCCGTTAGTTTATGGGGTCAATGTCGAGAGGCCGGCGTGAGCGGGACGTGAAGACGCGGATGGCGCGCACGCCACCTGGACATCTATATTGAAGGCTGTATTTGGCAGGCCGCAGCGGTCGCGCGGCACTTTCGATGTTCCTTGAACAGGGAGGACAACCCATGAAAAAACCCCTTCGTTTTCTGACTGCGGCTTCCGTTGCCGGAACCCTCGCGCTGGGCTTGGGCGCTGTGCATTCCGTGCATGCCTTTGACGAGCACGAGGCAACCATTGATTACCGTCAGGGCGTGATGCGGTCCATCGGCGGCAACGTCGGGTCTATCGCCGCAGTCGTTGTCGACGGCGCCGAGTTCGGCGACAACCTCGAGATGCACACCAGGCATCTGGTGGATCTCACCGCGGACATCCCGGCACTGTTCCCGGAAGGCAGTGACTTCCCCGATACCGATGCCAAAGAGGAGATCTGGGACGACTGGGACCGGTTCCAGGAGCTTTCTCAGGACACCAAGGATGCGGCCGAGGCATTGCATGCCGCGGTTGAAGCCGGTGAAGACGACGAACTCCCGATTCGCTTCCGTAATCTGGGGCAATCCTGCCAGGCCTGCCACGACGACTTCCGCCGCGACTGATCGGTGGTGGTGACCACAAGGCGCACAGGGCCGGCCGCCTGGCTGCCGGCCCTGGCCATTGCGGCCTTTACATGGGGTTCCGTCGCACAGGCGGAGGTGGAAATCGGTGAAGAGGACCCCCAGGCCGGAGAGGACGAACGTATTGCCTACGGTGAATACGTCTTGCGCGCCGGCGGGTGTGTGACCTGTCACACCGCGGAGGAGGGCGACTTCCTGGCCGGTGGTCGGCCGATCGAAAGCCCGTTCGGCGTGTTCTACGGCCCGAACATCACCCCGGACGAAGAGCACGGCATCGGCGGCTGGTCGGAGGGCGACTTCAAGAAGGCCCTGAGGGAAGGGCGCAGCCCGAACGGGACCCATTACTACCCGGCATTTCCGTACACCGCATATACGAAGATGACGGACCAGGACGTGGAGGCGTTATGGGCCTATCTGCAGTCCGAGGTCGAGCCCGTCGCCCGCGAGAATACCCCGCACGATCTGGACTGGTTCGTGCGCTTTCGGCCATCACTCAGTGTATGGAAGTGGTTGCACTTCGAGCCCGGCGAGTTCGAGGCAAATCCTGACGAGTCCGAGGAGTGGAACCGTGGCGCCTATCTGACTCAGGCCCTGGGGCACTGCATGGAATGCCATACCCCGCGCACCCGGACGGGCGGGCTGGACCTCGAGCGTCTCGGGGCAGGGGCGCGCATGCCGGATGGCGACGTCGCACCGAATATCACGCCGGACCGGGAAACCGGCATCGGCCGATGGGGCGTGCGTCATATCGCCCGCTACCTGGAGATGGGCATCACCCGTGACGGCGATTTTGCCGGGAGCAGCATGGCCGACGTGATCGAGCACGGAACGTCCTACCTGACCAGTGACGACCGCCGGGCAATCGCGGCCTATCTGCAGTCGCTGGACCCCATCGAACACGAGCCGGACTGAACGGGACCAAGGCTGCATAAAAAAGGGCCAGGCTGCAGCGCAGACCTGGCCCTTTCTCTTTATCTGGCTCCCCGGGACGGGCTCGAACCGCCGACCTAGTGATTAACAGGCGCATCCAGCTGGTACACGCAAGTTCATGTACCACCTGACTATTTTCAAACACGAGCATTGTATAACAGATACTTACGAACGCTATTGGCGTGCCGGGAAGTGACATTGAATGCCACTATATACCCATCTAGACTGGTACATATGTGGTACACGGCGGGCAAAAAGAGTGGCGACGCTAACCGAGAAAAGCATTAACGCAGCGCAACCGCCCGAGAAGGGTCAGCGCTTCATGTACGACGATCACCGAGACGCACCCCGAGGCTTCGGGCTGCGAATCACGCCGAAGGGAAGCAAGTCTTTCATCCTTCGGTACACGTCCAAGGATGGGAAGGCGCGACGCCTTACCATCGGCCCGTGGGGAACCTGGTCGCTGGCCGCCGCACGCAAACAGGCGCGGGACTTCCGACAAGAGATCGACACCGGTGCCGATATTCTGGAAAAGCGGCGCACTGAGCGGCAGGAGCCCACCTTGCGCGAGGTGCTGGGACGGTACGACCGCGCGCATATCAGCAAGCTGAAGTCCGGCCCCGCTGTGCGCCGTACACTGGAAACCTACGCGCTACCGGTGCTGGGTAGCACGAAGATCAAGGCAGTCCGACGGCGCGACGTCATCGAACTGGTTGAAGGGGTGGCGGAGGAACACCCGCGTACCGCTGCGCTATTGCTGACCCACCTGAAAGGGCTGTTCGCCTGGGCTGAAGATCGCGAGGTGATCGAGGCGAACCCTGTTGCCACGATCCGCCCGCGAAAGGTCTCGAAGGCCATGACTCCTCGCCAGCGAGCGCGGATATTGGATGATGCTGAGATACAGGCATTCTGGAACAGCTCGACCGATATGCACCGCCTGACCAATCTCGCGTTGCGCCTGATCCTCGTGACGGGACAAAGGCCGGGGGAAGTGGCCGGAATGCGCTGGGATGAAATCGACGGCGCGTTATGGACTATCCCGCCCTCCCGTCGCGGCAAGACCGAGACGTCGCATACCGTTCCGCTGTCCGATATGGCACTAGATATCCTGGAACAAGCCAGAGTAGAGCTTGAACGTCTCGCGGGGCGAAGGAAGAAAAAGCCGACGGGGCACGTGTTCGAGGCACGCCCCGGAGCGCCAATCACGACGCCCGCCTTGGGGCGCGCGGTGGCCCGTTTTCGCGCCAAACTCGGTAACAAGAATGCCGAGACTTGGGGTCATTGGACGCCGCACGACCTGCGCAGAACCTGCCGAACTCGGTTGGCAGCCGAGGGGATCCCTGAGCCGGTTGCAGAAGCCGTTATAGGACACGTTCGGCAGGGGATCGTGGCCGTGTACGACCGTCACAGATACGACACGGAAAAGGGCGCCGCGCTACGTGCTTGGGAGCGGCGCCTGCTGCGCATTGCTAGCGGTGAGAGCGGAGCCGACAACGTGATCACGTTCCAGGCGAACAGCTGATAACTGGAGTGCCAACATGGGGCAACAGAACATGGTGAGCGCGGGGCTGCCCGAAAAAGATTGGTTTTCGCTGGACGAGATAGCTGAGCGGTGGGGGTGCTCCGTCGATCTGCTCACGCATTACGCGGAGGTCGAAATGTTGCGCGTTTGCGCCAATTTTCATCAGGTCACCGGCATGGAGCGGACCATTTATACGAAGGCCAAGGGCGAGGATTCGACGCTCCGGGATCACGAACTGAGCGCTCCGGTCGCAGGACTTTTTGGGATTCAAGCCTGTGACATCGCGCATCTAAATCGTACTGGTGGCGTGAGGCCGCGCGAGCTCTTCGACCCGGATCAAAAATACACCACAGCGGCTGATTTTTTTATATTCGATGAGGAGCAACGTGAGGAGCACAGGTGCAGCTATACGTTCATAAAGACAGCAGATACGCAGCCAATGTGGTACGAGGGGGGCGAGCAGCGCCCGGTATGGCCTGACGGCCAGGCACCCGTGGATTACGTGACCAAGAACATGCTTCTTGTGACGCGGGTGGAGCGGGACCGGTTCGAGAAACTTTATCGCATTGGCGCCCATGCCGGCGAACTGCCTGCGAATCCGGGTCCAGGCGATGCCGTGTACACGGAGAGCATGCGCATCCTCCTCCGAGCCAGTCGCGAGTTCTGGTCCACTGCCGAGCCCGAAGCACCGAAGACACATCCGTCCAATGACGAGATTGTGGACTGGTTGAAAGGTCAGGGAATGAGTGCCCGACTCGCGGAGTCCGCAGCCAGCATTATCCGACCGGATTGGGCTCGTGTAGGCCGGCCACGGAAGTAAAGGGTTCCAGCGTTTTTTCCGCATGGTGAGGCGATTTCTAGCTCTTGCTTAACCCATTTCCACGTTAAGGGGTAAAACCATTCCAGCTATTTTAAGGCGCTTTCCCGCATAACCATGGCCTCGCGTTGACACGAGAGGCCAAGAGCATGACGACACATCCGAACCTGACACCTAAGCAGACATCGGACTACCTTCAAGTAACCACCCGCACTTTGGCCCGCTGGCGGAACATGCGAAAGGGGCCGCCCTGGGTCAAAGCGGGCCGCCGCGTGCTTTACCGCCGCACCGATTTGGACGCTTGGCTCGAGCAACAGCGGGTCGAGCCAGTGCGCGAGGTGTCCTGATATGGATACCCGTAATAGAAACGCCCCGAGCCGCAGGGGGGCGGCGCAGGACGTAGGGGGTGAGCACAGGGGTGCGCTCGATACCGAGTATAGCAGCGATCCGACCCGAGAGATCCTCGCCGCGATGGCCCGCGATGGCGTGGCGCCGTATAACCCGGAGGATCTGCGCGCCGATGGTTCGCTGGTCCGCTACCGAGTAGACGGAGACAAGGCCGGCACCCGCAACGGCTGGGCCGTGATCCACTTGGACGGAATTCCGGCTGCCCGCTACGGCTCGTGGCGGCAAGGCGAGACGTTCACCTGGTGCGCCCGGTCGCGTGACAACATGAGCCCCGCCGATCGCAAGGCCTTGCGGCAGCGCATGGACGATGCACGTCGGCGACGCGACGCAGAGACCCGCAAACGCCAAGCCCGCACCGCAGAACGCGCCCGCCGGGAGTGGCGCGCGGCCCGGCCCGCTGATCCCGATCATGCGTACCTGGTCGCCAAGGGTGTGCAGCCACACCACGCCCGCCAGCAAAGCGAGCGCCTGGTGCTGCCGGTAATCGACCCGGCCACCAGCGGGATCACCAGCCTGCAAACGATCGGCCCGGACGGTCGCAAGCGACTGCTGCCTGGTGGTCGGAAGCGCGGATGCTGCATCCCCGTCGAACTCGGCAACGGCAGCCCGACCTTGATAGCCGAAGGCTTCGCCACCGCCTGTACGCTGGCCGAAGCCGACCGGACTGCGCGGGTGCTGGCTGCGATCGATGCTGGGAACATGGAGCCGGTCGCGGTGACCGTACGCAATCGGTGGCCGGATGCGGACATTATCATCTGCGGGGACGCAGACGAAGTGGGCGCGGCCAAAGCGCGTGCCGCTGCCATCGCGGCCGGAGCCCGCCTGGCGATTCCCGAGTTCCCGCCGGGTGCCGAGGGTAACGACTACAACGACCTGGCGGCCCTGTTGGCTGAGGGGGGTGGCGCATGAACGGCAACCCTATCGTAGCGGCAATCGAGCAAGCCGAAGCACCGCAACCCGCACACACGTGGCCCGATCCCGAGTCTCTACCGCCGCCAATGCCACCGGCACCGAAGTTTGCACCCGAGCTGCTGCCGGTGGCGCTCCGGCCGTGGATTCAGGACATTGCCGAGCGGGTGCAGTGCCCGATGGACTATCCCGCCGTGGTCGCCATGACCGCGCTCGGGTCCGTGGTCGGTCGGCAGATCGGTATCCATCCCAAGCGGCACGACGATTGGTTGGTCGTACCGAATGTATGGGGTGCGATCGTCGGGCGGCCTGGCGTGATGAAGTCACCCGCTATGACCGAGGCCCTGCGACCCTTGCATCAGCTCGAGAGTGAGGCGCGGGAATCCTACGAGCACGCAGCGCACGAGTACCAGGCGGACAAACTTCTGGCTGAGGCCGCGAGCAAGGCCGCGAAGAAACAGATCGAGGCAGCCACCAAGAAACGGGACATGGATGCCGCTCGCATGCACGCCTTGGCGGCTATGGAAGAGCCCGAGGCACCAGTGAGACGCCGCTATACGACGCAAGACACGACCGTCGAAAAGTTGGGCGAGCTTCTTCGGGATAACCCACGCGGCGTGCTGGTGGCTCGCGACGAGCTTGTCGGCTGGCTGCGTGGGCTCGACAAAGAGGGTCACGAGTCCGCGCGGGCCTTCTATCTGGAAGCCTGGTCTGGGACGGGCCGTTACACCTACGACCGTATAGGCCGGGGCACCATCGAGATCGAGGCCGCTACGGTCTCGCTGATCGGCGGCATCCAGCCGGGACCGCTGGAGGACTATCTGCGGGCCGCCCTGCGTGGTGGCGTGGGTGATGATGGTCTGATGCAGCGCATTCAACTGTGCGTATGGCCCGACATGGGCCGTGACTGGAAGAACGTGGATCGTTACCCCAACCGCGAAGCCAAGCAGGCCGCATTCGAGCTGTTCGCGCGCCTGGACGACATCGACGCCACCGCCCTGGGTGCTGATGCCGCGTCGGATATCCCGGCCCTACGTTTCGATGCAGATGCACAGGGGGTGTTCGACGATTGGCGTTCAAAGCTTGAGCACCGGCTGCGAGATCCGGATTCGACCGAGCCGGATGCCTTCATCTCGCACTTGGCCAAGTTTCGCAGCCTGGTCCCGAGCCTGGCCCTGCTGTACCACCTCGCCAGCGCTCGCATCGGCCCTGTCGACATGGAGAGCGTCACCGCCGGCATCGCGTGGTGCGAGTTCCTGGAAGCGCATGCGCGCCGCGTGTATGGGGCTGCACGCAACCCTGAATTGGGCGCGGCCCATGAGCTCGAGCGGCGCCTGTGCCGCGGTGACCTCCAGACACCCTTCACGGCACGCGAAGTCCACCGAAAGGGCTGGCGTGCACTGGATCGAGAAAACCTATCGCGTTGCCTTGAGTACCTAGAGGACCTCGGGCGTGTTCGGTACGAAGAAGTAGAGACAGGGGGCCGGAGAAAGACCCTCTGGCACGTCCATCCGGCGGTACTGGAGGGTGCGCAATGAGCTATGCCGACCGACTCGCCAGTCTGCGTCAAATCCAGAAACACGCTCATCGCGTACTGACAGAACCGACAAAAGGGGCTTCTGGCAGTTTTGTCAGTGCCGAACAGGCCCCTTCTGCAGAAAAAGTACATCCCGACTCGCTGCAGCAAGCCGCTGAAGCCGTTGGCATGGACCCAGCCATCTTGGCGGCCCTGCTGTCGCCAGAGGATCACAGGGATCGAGCCGCTGGCACGCTCGAATACGAGGAGCTAGCGGCATTCGCCAGAAGCGTCGTCGGCCGCTGGAAAACGGACGCAGTGCTGCCAGACGAGCGGCGGCTCTATCGGCACTTCATGAGCGAACGGCGCCATCAGCATCGATTGAAACCAGAACGCAGCCCCAGAGAGGCAGACCATGGCGAAGAATGACTCGGATGAACTCGAAGGCCGTGAGATGGCCGAGGTGCTGCTGACATCAGGTTTGAGCCAGGCTCGGGCCATCAAGGCGTTGGAGGGAAAAGGTATTCCGGCGAAGATTGAGGTATCGGATCTACACGAGGCGCTCGACCGACACGTCCAGCAGATGCAGGCCAACGGCGGGACCCAAGCCCAGGAAGAGATGTTGTGGAACCAAGCCCGCACTCTAGAACAGCTCTTCGTAAGGCTGATCGAGCGTGCAGCGAATCAGACGCATGTAGATAACTATGATCGGCTGCTGCGGCTTGCCCTTCGCGCCCAGAATCAGTCACGAAGTACCCTTCAGGCCCTGGAGGCGCTGCAATCACCCAAGTCGCACGTGTTTGCCCGGCAAGCGAACGTGGCCCAGAACCAGCAGATCAACCACACAACGTCACCGAACGAATCGGCTCCCGAAAAAATTCAAAATGAGCAAAACGAACTATTGGAGGACGATACTCATGGCCAACGGCTGGACACCAGAACGACGGGCTCGACAGGCACAGGCGATCCGGCGGTGGAAGCCGTGGGAGCGATCGACCGGCCCAAGGACACCTGAAGGGCGTGCGCAAGCCTCCCGGAACGCCTATCGTGGGGGCCAGCGGCAGCAGCAGCGTGCGCTCGCCCGTCTATTGCGCGAACACGCGAGGCTGCTCAACCCGGACTAGCCCGCGACGGCGGGGCGGCATGCGGAGAACTACTCATGAACCAATCGAGGCGAGAAGCCATCAAGGCCCGCATGCAGGCGAAGCTCGATAAGATGGACGAGCCTACGCGGCGTGCCGTGATCCGAGCCACTCAAGCGCGGATGATGCTCATCAATGCTGCGCGAAAGGCAGGCTACCCGCTGGAAACCCCGGAGCAGATCGAACGCGCGCTGAACGAAATACGGAAGGCCGTGAAAGATTGACGAGGAGATGCACCAACTTTCGTCCTTTGCGGCCAAGAGAGTGATGCCGGGATGACCCCGCGGAGCGGCCTGTCTGGTGAACGTCCCGACAACGACTCGACCAGCCTTCACCCCGCAGGGTAGTGGGGGACAGGCCTCCACTGCGCACAATTTTGCTGAACAGGTGGGAAACGTCAAGCGTGATCGTCCGTCAAGGAACCCCGAAAGAACTCTTCCGTCGGAGATCATTTTCGGTCGAGTGCCTGGCCGGCCGGTCCTCTACACTCCCTGGCACGAGGATCCTGCGTCATGTGCGGACGGATGACGCGCTACAGCGCGACCAGCGAACTGGCGATGCGGTACTTCCAGGTGCCGGTCGACGAGGCGTTCGACACACCTCGGTACAACGTCGCACCCGGAACGGACCTTGAAGCGTTCCGTGCGGGAGATGATACACCCGCCGCCTTCCAGCCGATGTTCTGGGGCTTCAGGCCGAAGCCGGTGCAGGACGGTCCTCGCCCGATCAACGCCCGCGCCGAAAAGGTCGCCAGCAGTCCGTACTTTCGTTCCGCAATCGCCCATCGACGCTGCATTGTGCTGGCTGATGGTTGGTATGAGTGGCGCAAGACCGACGATGGCAAGCAGCCCTACTACATCACCCTGGGCGAGGATGCACCACAGGATATCCTGATGATGGCGGGCATATGGGAGCCAACAAGCGATGGCGGCGCCTGTTGCGCGATCATCACCGAACCCGCATCGGAGCGGCTGGCGCACATTCACGATCGCAAGCCGCTGGTACTGGATGCCGAGTGTCGCTGGGATTGGCTCGATCCCGAACTGACAGAACGGGACGCCATCCGAGCCGCGACCGTCCGACTGAGTCCGGATGCGTTCATCCATTACCCCGTTTCGACTCGCGTGAACCGTCCAGTTGAAGACGATGCTGGATTGATCAAGCCATCGAAGTAGGCACCCAGCGAGACGTCCTGGGTCTACAGAGCGGCTCCATGCAGGCCGCAGCGAGCACAATTGGCTCGACTGCGCCTCGTATCATGGACTAGCCTCTTTTGAGTGGAGTGTCCAAAGATATCCGAAGTCGCAATTCTGTCTGCTGGGGGTGTACCGCGCGATGTCGAACCATACGAAAGGGCGGGGACCGGACGGGATGCAACCGAAACTCAGCTGGAGATCGGGCGATCGGCATTGCGAGATCTACTCGGACAACTCGCGGCTCGACACCGTCGACGGACAACCGGTGCTGTTAATCGAAGCGAGATCGGCTTACTCGGCACTTCATCCAACCGAGGGTTCCAAGAAGGTCGTGCCAATCCGATGAGGGGTTCGTCCAAAGGTTCGACCGGTTGACCACGGCGATCCTTGAATAGGGTGATGCCTGGGCACCGCTGACACCGTTAGAGTCCGCCCCCTGTAGTACAGATTCGTGTACACAGACCCGAGGAACTGGACGAGAGGCCCCCAACGAGCTGTCAGTGGAAGGGCTGCAACAAATCGTGCTGGATGCTGGTCGCTCGGGCCTTAAGACTATCGAGGGAGAGGCCAGATTGTCCGAAGAATCGAAGCCAGAATAGACGGCCCACCCCGTTTCGGGCCTTCGCGGTTGTTGCACTATAACCCCCCAGGATGGAGGGATCGGCGGTCGGTTGATAGACCTTGATCGGACCGCTCTGGGAACTAGTGTTTCAATCTCAGCAAACGAGAAACGCTGTGCTAGGTTATTAGTTGAAGACGTATGGAGTTAACGAAAAGGGAGAGCAAAATGGGCATTATATTCAAAGTTCCTGGATTTATAATAATGATGGTGGCGGGACTATGGGGGTTCTTCGTCTCGCTGGGCATTGTGGTCGATAATTTGGGTTTTATTGGTGGCATGATTGCGTTCTTTCTATTTCCTCTTACATTAGCTTTTGCTCCTTGGTATGAGGCGATTGCGAACTCGAATTGGTTTCCTGTCCTGCTTGTTTATGGTGGCGGCCTGTCGGCGATGGCCCTAGTTGGAATTGGTGCGGCAATTGATGGTGAATAAGATTTGAAAACGGTACTCGCGATTTTCGTTTCTATTCTATTCTTCTTGTTTGGGTGGGTTCTTCTTCATACTCTGCTGTATGGTGTTATATACGTTGGGGCGCACGCTAGAGAATCCAGCGGAATACTCCTTCTAATAACAGCTTTTTTTTCATTCGTGGCATCTCCAGCTTTTGGAGGTTTTTTAGCGACTTACATAACGCCAAGATTAGTGAGGGGGATAGATGTTAAGATTGTTTCGACGGGGTTTATGTCAGTGGTGATTACCTTTTCGTTGATTTTGGCGTTGTTGTCATATCCAATGCTGGAGGAAGACAGGTCTCTGATAGGGCAGATGGCATTATTTTTGTTGCAGGTTGGTGCCATTGTGATTGGTGCACTCATAGGGTCTCGGTTGTTTCATTCAATCGAGGATCGTCTAGACGGCTGAGTTAACGATGGATTGTTGAAGCTCGAGCACAACCGATTTGATCTGCGTACCTCGGGGATCTTGGGGGGCGACGTCGATGTTTAGAAGTGTTAAGAAGGGGCGTTGGACGACGACGCTTGGAAACTGAACTGGAGAGCGGGCAATCAGCATTTCGCGATGTACTCTTATAACTCACGGCTCGATATTGTCGATGGTCATCCGGTGCTGTTGATCGACGCGAGGGGATCCTACTCAGCGCTGCAATCAACCGACGTTTCCAAGAAGGTCGTGCCAATTTGGTGAGGGGTTCATCAGAACCTTCGATCGGTTGCCCACGGCGATGCCTGAATAGGGTGATGCCTGGGCAACGCCGACGTGGTTGTAGTCGGCCCCCTGTGGTACAGGTTTGGGTACACAGAGAAGGGAAACCGTTTCGTTTGCATCTAAGTGACTAATTGCAAGGCGTTTGCATTTGCCTGAGCGTTTCTGACGGAGTGATGGCCCTTCACTTTCTTTTCCGTTCAGGTTTCGTCGCGCAAGGTGAGAAAAACGTCAGGGTCTTGTACTGAGGGACTGGGGCGAACCGGGCCAGGAAGCCGCAGTATCGCCGCTCTCTCGGCCTCGTCCAGCATCGCGTCAGAGAGGTCAATGCACTGACCGCATTTTGGACATCGCAGTTGGTAGCCTCGAGTGAGTGGATGGGCATGGACCCGCATGTGATCGTGGCAGGGAGCATGTGTGAAGCGCAGATTGGATGGGCCGAGTTCTCCCATGTCCGAAAATGGGTCCAGGTACAGTTCGATCGGTGCGGTCATGATGCCAGTCCTCTTTGTTCATGCACTGCGGAGGCAAGGATGTTCCGCAAGGAGTGGGGCTGCGACTTTGCCGCTAACCGGCTGGGGATGCTTCGTCGTGGCGGGCTGGTTCGGGGCTCGATAGCATGGGGCGCGGCGCGCGCGACGGCTGTCGTCGCAGCGAGCGCCTAAACTGTCTCCTCACCTGACCCGATCGAAGGACCGATTCCCTCCATGATCCTGACCCTGAACCAGCTTGAGCGCCACCTGTTCGCGGCGGCGGACATCCTCCGGGGGCGCATGGACGCCTCGGAGTTCAAGGAGTACATCTTCGGCATGCTGTTCCTGAAGCGCTGCTCGGACGTGTTCGAACAGCGGCGGGAAGAGGTGCGCGACAACCTGCGCGCCAGCGGCAAGAGCGAGGAAGAGATCGCCAAGCTCGTCGAGATGCCCAGCTGGTACAAGTCGGACTTCTACGTGCCACCCAAGGCGCGCTGGGAGTACCTGCTGAACGAGGCCCACCAGGGCGTGGGCAACGAACTGAACAAGGCGCTGGCCGGGCTGGAAGAGCACAACCCCAGCCTGGCCGGGGTGCTGGAGCACATCGACTTCACCCGCAAGGTGGGCTCCACCACGCTGCCGGACAA